>NZ_JABBXF010000006.1 GCF_013030945.1 Streptomyces morookaense
GCCGGGGACACCCCGCCCGGCGGGACCGCCGTCGGTTCGGGGCGGCGCCGCAAGCTCGCGAACCCCGCCGACACCCCCCGCGAGGCCAAGGCGCCGGCCGCCCCGGCGCAAGCCGCACCCGCCCGCCCGCACCCGCTCGGCGCCCCCGAAGCCCGCCCGGAGGGCCGCGCGTTCACGGTCGGCGCCCCGGACGAGGGTTCCGAGGGCCCCGAGCCGCTGGACGGGCCCAACGGCGCCGTCGAGGTCGAGCAGGTGCGGCCGCCGATGGACGACGAGCTGCCCCCGGAGCCGCTGGACAACCCGCGGCGGCTGCTGGTCTGGCCGGCCCCGGACGCGTCCACGGAGTCCGCGCTGACCGAGCGCGGCTACCGCCCGGTGCTCGTGCACTCGCGCGAGGAGGTCGACGCCCAGAAGGCGGCGTACCCGGCGGCGCTGTTCATCGACCCGCTGACCGGCCCGATCACCCGCACCGCGCTGCAGTCGCTGCGCGAGGCGGCGGTCGTGGCCGAGGTCCCGGTGCTGGTGACGGCCGGCCTCGGGCAGGCCACGCGGGAGGCGGCGTACGGCGCCGACCCGGCCGTCCTGCTCAAGGCGCTGGCCCCGCGCGACAGCGAGATGCACCCGCCGCGGGTGCTGCTGATCGAGGAGCAGGAGCCCGTCGCCAACGCGCTCCGGGCCACCCTGGAACGCCGCGGCATGCACGTGGTGTGCGCGGCGACGGACGCCGAGGCCGTGCAGCTCGCGCAGCAGACGCACCCGAACCTGGTGGTGATGGACCTGATGCAGGTGCGCCGCCGCCGGGCCGGCATCGTCGACTGGCTGCGCGGCAACGGCCAGTTGCACCGCACGCCGCTCGTCGTCTACACGTCCGCGGACATGGACCCCTCGCAACTGCCGCGCCTGGCATCGGGCGAGACGGTGCTGTTCCTGGCGGAACGCTCGACGAGCGCCGAGGTGCAGGGCCGCATCGTGGACCTGCTGGCGAAGATCGGCACCAACTAGCGTCGGCGGGACCGGCGTTCAGGCCCGGGTGAGCCGGCGCGCGGCCGCCCGCAGGGACGCCCTCAGCCGGTCCTGGTCCTCGTCCGTGTCCCCGACGACGATCCGCCGCATCTGCGGCTGCACCGTGGACCACGAGGCCAGCGCGATCATCATGAACAGCAGGTCCTGCGCCGGAATGGCATCGCTGATGACGCCCTTCTCCTGGGCCTCCGTGAAGGCCGCGATCTTGCGCGCGTAGTGGTCCTTGCGCTCCTGCTCGTGCGGGATGCCGCCGGAGCCGTACTCCAGGCCCTCCCAGAAGACGAGCCGGATCAGGTCGGGATGGGCGGCGTGGTAGTCCACGAGGCGGTCGATCCAGCCGTCGGGGTCCTCCGCGTCGACAGGGATGGCGACGGCGAGTTCCATCAGCCGCTTCTCCAGGACCTGGGAGAAGAGCTCGGCCTTGTTGCCGAAATAGGCGTAGATCAGCTGCTTGTTGGCCTTGGCCTCGCGCGCGATCCGGTCCACGCGCGCCCCGGCGATGCCGTGCGCGGCGAATTCGTCGCTGGCCGCGGCGAAGATACGGGCCTTGGTCGCCTCGGGGTCCCTGGTTGCTCCCATGGCACACAGCGTAACCAACTATTCGGTTGACAGCGCGCGGACGGCTCTGCGAGATTCACAACCAACCAGTTGGTTGCAAGCACCCCGGGGGAGCCTCCGCCACTCATGACCGTCACCACGAGACCCACAGCACCCGCAACGCACATAACCGCCGACATCGCAAAGGGCCCGCGGCCCGCCCTCCTGCTCGCCGTCATCGCGCTGTGCACCGCCGTCACCGCCGCCAACATCTACCTGGCCGCCCCGCTCCTCGGGCTCATCGCCCGCAGCTTCGGCGCCTCGCCCTCCTCCGCCGGCTGGATCGCCTCCGTCGCCCAACTCGGCTACGCCATCGGCCTGCTGGCCTTCGCCCCGCTCGGGGACACGGCCGACCGCCGCCGCCTCGTCGCCGCGCTGTCCGGCCTCGCGGGCGCGGCCCTCGTCGCCGCCGGGCTCGCGCCGGGCCTGCCCGCGCTGGCGGCCGCGGTGCTGGTGGCCTGCGCCGGCACGGTCGTCCCGCAGCTGCTCGTCCCGCTCGTGGCCGAGCGCGCGCCCGCGGACCGGCGCGGTCTGCACGTGGCGGCCGTGGTGGCGGGCCTGTTCACCGGCATCGTCGCGGCCCGGGTGCTCGGCGGCCTGGCCGGCCAGGCCTTCGGCTGGCGCCCGGTGTTCTTCGGCGCCGCGGCGCTCACGGTGACCGTCGGCCTGCTGACGGCGCTGATGCTGCCCCGCGAGACGCGCCCGCGGCGCGCGTCCAACCCGCTGAAGAACATCGCCGGCCTCCCCCGCCTGCTGCGCTCCTCGGCCGACCTCCGGGCGGCGTGCCTGCGCCAGGCCGGCCTGTTCGGCGCGTGGAGCTCCCTGTGGACGACGCTGTCGCTGCTGCTGACGGCACCGCAGCCGTTCCACTTCTCGACGGGCACGGCGGGCCTCTTCGGCCTGTTCGGCCTGACCTCGACCGCCGTCGCCCCCGTCTCCGGCACGCTGATCGACCGCTTCGGCCCGCGCCGGGTGGTGACGGCCGCCTATGTGCTGGCGGCGCTCTCCCTCCCGCTGTTCTGGCTGGGCGGGCACCGGATCTGGGCCCTGTGCGCGGCGGCGGTGCTGATCCACGCCGGTCTGATGGCGGGCCAAGTGGCCAACCAGACGCGGGCGTTGGGCGCCACGCCGATGCCGTCGACGGCGAACACCGCGTACGTGGTGTCGGCCTTCATCGGCGGCGCGAGCGCCTCGGCCCTGGCGGGCCCGGCCTTCTCCGCGTGGGGCTGGAACGGGGTGTGTGCGATCGCGGTCGCGTCCGTCGTCGTGGGCTGGCTCGGAGGCCGGGGGAAGGGGTCGGTCCGGAACTAGTGACTTACCGCCGGATACGGCATCAGAATCGCCCCTGACGCAGTCACGCAGACACGCAGACAAGGGCAAAGGGGAGGCTCCGGTGCTGAGCACGATGCAGGATGTACCGCTGACCGTCGCACGCATCCTGGCCCACGGCTCCAGAGTGCACGGCCGGACGCAGGTCACCACCTGGACCGGCACCGGCGAGCCGCACCGCCGGAGCTTCGAGGACGTCGGGGTGCGGTCCGCGCGGCTCGCCCATGCCCTGCACGGGCTCGGCGTCCGCGAGGGGGAGCCCGTGGCGACCCTGATGTGGAACAACGCCGAGCACCTGGAGGCGTACCTGGCCGTCCCCTCCATGGGCGCGGTCCTGCACACCCTCAACCTGCGGCTGCCTCCCGAGCAGCTCGCCTGGATCATGCGGCACGCGGGCGACCGCGTCGTGGTCGTCAACGGCTCGCTGCTGCCGCTCCTCGCGCCGCTCCTGCCGCACCTGGACGACGTGGAGCACGTGATCGTCTCCGGCCCGGGCGACCGGTCCGCGCTGGCGGACGTGCGCCCGCAGGTGCACGACTACGAGGAGCTGCTCGCGGCACAGCCCGCGGACCCCTACCCCTGGCCCGAGCTCGACGAGCGCCAGGCCGCCGCCCTCTGCTACACCTCCGGCACCACCGGCGAGCCCAAGGGCGTGGCCTACAGCCACCGTTCGGTGTACCTGCACGCGATGGAGGTCAACGCCGCGGCCTCCTTCGGGCTGACCCCGGCGCAGATCTGTCTGCCGGTCGTGCCGATGTTCCACGTCAACGCCTGGGGCCTGCCGCACGCGGCCTTCATGGCGGGCGCCGCGCTGCTGATGCCGGACCGATTCCTGCAGCCCGCGCCGCTCGCGGACATGATCGAGGCCGAGCGGCCGACCGTCACCGCCGGTGTGCCGACCATCTGGCAGGGCCTGCTGGCCGAGCTGGACGCCCGCCCGCGCGACGTCTCCTCGCTGCACACGGTCGTCAGCGGCGGCTCGGCCTGCCCGCCCTCGCTGATGAAGGACTTCGAGGAGCGGCACGGGCTGCGCATCGTCCAGGCCTGGGGCATGACCGAGACATCCCCGCTGGGCTCGGTGGCCTACCCGCCGCCCGGCCTGAGCCCGGAGGAGGCCTGGCCCTACCGGATCACCCAGGGCCTGCTGCCCGCCTCGGTCGAGTTCCGGCTGGCCGGGCCGGACGGACGGTTCCTGCCGTGGGACGGCACGTCGGCCGGTGAGCTGGAGGTGCGCGGACCGTGGATCGCGGGCGCGTACTACGGCGGCAAGGACGGCGAGCCCTTCCGCCCCGCGGACAAGTTCAGCGAGGACGGCTGGCTGCGCACGGGCGACATCGGCACGATGTCCCCCGACGGCTACCTGACCCTCACCGACCGGGCGAAGGACGTCATCAAGTCCGGCGGCGAGTGGATCTCCTCGTGCGAGCTGGAGAACCACCTGATGGCCCACCCGGACGTCACGGAGGCGGCCGTCATCGCCGTCCCGGACGAGAAGTGGGGCGAGCGCCCGCTGGCCACGGTGGTCCTGCGCGACGGCGCGACGGCCGGCTGGCCGGAGCTGCGCAGCTTCCTCGGCGAGCGGGTGGCCCGCTGGCAGCTCCCGGAACGCTGGGCACCGGTCCCGGCCGTGCCGAAGACGTCGGTGGGCAAGTTCGACAAGAAGGTCCTCCGCAGGCAGTACGCGGAGGGGGAACTGAAGGTCACGGTCGTGGACTGACGTGAGCTGCGCCCCCGTCGGGGGCGCGGGGAACTGCGCGAGCAACCAGGTCCGGCCTCAAGCCGCACACGCAAGCTCAGGATCCTCCCGCAACTTCCCGAGCGCACGCGAAACCGCACTCTTCACCGTGCCCACGGAAACCCCCATCAGCTCCGCCGTCTGCACCTCGGTCAGATCCTCGTAATACCTGAGGACGACCATCGCCCGCTGCCGGTCCGGCAACCGGTGCACGGCCCGCCACATCGCATCACGCAGAGCCACCGGCTCTGCGTGATCGCCGGTACCCTGCGGCGCCTCCGGCAGCTCCTCGCAGGGGAACTCGTCGACCCTGCGCTTGCGCCACTGCGACGTGCGCGTGTTGACCAGCGCCCGGCGCACATAGCCGTCCAGCGCCCGGTGGTCCTCGATGCGGTCCCACGCCAGATACGTCTTGGTGAGGGCCGTCTGCAGCAGATCCTCGGCATCGCAGGGGTTCGAGGTCAGCGAACGGGCGGTCCGCTGCAGCACCGGACCGCGTGCCCGTACGTACGAGGAGAACGACGGGTACACGGCGGCCGCGGTGGAGGCGCCGGCACACACGGACGTCGAGGTCACTGTCATGCTTCAACGCTAGGAGCGCACCCGACCCCGGCGGATCGGCCGGAGGTGCCGAAGCGCGCTCCCCCTCAGGTCGTACGAAACACCGTGGCCACACCTCCTGGAGGGGGAGCCCGGCGGGGCCCGGTCAGTCGATCACGGCGACCGGCGCGTCGACGAGGTTGCGGTCGATGGTCAGCTTGCGGCCGCCGTAGGTCTCGGTCACATTGCCCGCGTACTGGTGGATCCGGCGGTGCGGCGCCCAGGCCGTGGAGGACAGCGACGGCTCCTTGGCCGTGTTCGGCGAGGTCTTCCAGCGGGCGAACCAGACGGCCTCGGGAAGGTCGTCCATCCCGGCCCGGCGGGCGCGCTCCAGGTGGCGGACGCCCGACTCGGCGCTGCTGTAGAAGCCGGGCAGGTAGCCCTTGTCCCTGACGGCGGCGCTCCAGGAGCGGATGAAGGTGAGGGTGGTGTCGGCGCAGTCGTCGTTCTTGTCGTTGTACGCCTCCATGTCGAGGTAGAGCGCGCTGTGCTGCAGGATGCCGAGCGCGCTCGCGTCGTGGACGGCGTCCATGCCCTCGTCCCAGCCCTGGTCGTAGGGGTCGTCCCCGATGGGGTAGCCCTTCTTGCTGGCGGCACGGACGCAGGGCGACTGCGAGCCGACGAAGATCGGCAGGACCTTCCAGCCGAGGTCACGGGCTCCGGAGAGCCAGCGGGCGCTGAGATAGGTCTGGCGCGGGCAGGCCCGGGCGCGGCCGCTGTAGTAGACGCCCACGGCGCGGTACTCGGACGCGGCCCATGCGCTGAGGGTGGTCAGCGGCGGGGCCTGGCAGGTGTCGAACGCCTGCCCCCGGAAAATCGAGGCACTGCCGCCCAGGCCCAGGAGTGCCGGGGCGGCGGTGACGGGCGCTGCTGCCTGGGTGACCACCTGGGCCAGCGCCGCCAACAGGGCGACGATGTATCCGATGATCTTCCTTCGTCGGTCCATAAGGGCGAGTCAAGGGGGCCGGACGGGGCCGTCCCGGCGTGACACGCCCTCGGTTCATCCGTCTGCGCCGAGAAGCAGCCCGGACGTGGGAACTCCCGTCCCGGCGGTGACGAGCACATGCGCGACGTCCGCAACTTGGTTGGCCGCACTGCCCCGCAACTGCCGCACGGCTTCGGCGATGCCGTTCATGCCGTGCAGGTACGCCTCGCCCAGTTGGCCTCCGTGGGTGTTGAGCGGCAGCCGGTCCGCGGCGACGAACTCGCCTGCGCCGCCCGGTGCGCAGAAGCCGAACTCCTCCAACTGCATGAGGACATGCGGGGTGAAGTGGTCGTAGAGGATACCGACGTCGATGTCGGAGGGCCGCAGCCCGCTGTCGCGCCACAGCCTGCGCGCGACGACGCCGGCCTCGGGGAGGCGGCCGGGCTCGCCCCGGTAGAAGCTCGTCATCTGCTCCTGGCCCGCGGCGGCGCCCTGGGCCGCCGCGGTGATCACCGCGGGCGGATGCCGGAGCGTACGGGCCCGTTCGGTGCTCGTGACGACGAAGGCCTGCCCGCCGTCGGTCTCCTGGCAGCAGTCGAGCAGCCGCAGCGGCTCGGCGATCCAGCGGGAGGCGGCGTGTTCGGCGAGGGTGACGGGACGGCCGTGGAAGTACGCGGCCGGGTTGGTGGCGGCGTACCGGCGGGCGGTGACGGCGACGTGGCCGAAGACCTCCGGTTCCAGGCCGTGGAGATGGAGATAGCGGCTCGCCTGCACGGCCACCCAGGAGGCCGGGGTGAGCAGCCCGAACGGCAGCGACCAGCCGAGGGCCACCCCCTCGGCGGAGGGTTCCCGGTGCCGTACGCCCGCGCCGAAGCGGCGGCCGGAACGTTCGTTGAAGGCGCGGTAGCAGACGACGGCCCGGGCCACGCCGGCCGCGACGGCGAGGGCGGCCTGCAGGACGGTGGCACAGGCGGCGCCGCCGCCGTAGTGGACGCGGGAGAAGAAGGACAGCTCCCCGATGCCGGCGGCCCGGGCCACGCCGATCTCGGGGCTGGTGTCCATGGTGAAGGTGACCATGCCGTCGACGTCGCCGGGTGCGAGCCCGGCGTCGTCCAGCGCGGCCCGTACCGCCTCGGCGGCCAGGGCGAGTTCGCTGCGGCCGGAGTTCTTGGAGAACTCGGTGGCGCCGATGCCGGCGATGGCGGCTCTGCCACCGAACGCGCCCATCAGGCACCCCCGCCGGGCAGATCCAGGGTCACGGTGCCGGTGACGTGGCGGCCGAGGCGGTTGGTGCCGACGACGTCGACGACGACGGTCTCCCCGTCGACGGAGCCGACCGTGCCGTTCAGGACGAGCTCGTCGCCCGGGTGGCTGGGCACGCCGAGCCGGATGGCGACCTTGCGCAGGACGGCGTCCGGGCCGAAGTGGTCGGTGAGGTAGCGGCCCACGAGGCCGTTGGTGGTGAGGATGTTCATGAAGATGTCGGGGGCGCCCTTGGCCCGGGCGGCCTCGGGGTCGTGGTGCACGTCCTGGTAGTCGCGGGAGGCGAGGGCGCCCGCGATGACGAGGGTGCGGGTGACGGGGATGGTGAGCGGGGGGAGCGTGTCTCCCTTCTTCGGCTCCTTCGGCGTCATGCGTCCGCCCCCCGGGGCCGGAACACCGGTAACTCCCTGCCCTCGCCCACCCGCTGGAACTCCAGCTCGACCGGCATGCCGATGCGCACCGCGCCCGGTCCGACCCCGGTGAGGTTGCTGATCATCCGTACTCCTTCGGCGAGTTCGACCAGCACGACGGCGTAGGGCGCGTCGAATCCCGGGGCGGGCGGGTGGTGCACGACGACGTACGCGTGCACCGTGCCGGCTCCGGAGGCGTCCACGGCCGTCCAGCGGGGCGAACCGCAGGCCCCGCAGCCGGGCAGCCAGGGGAAGCGGCGTTCCGCGCAGTCGTCGCACTGCTGGATCAGCAGGCGGTGGGCGGCGACGCCCTCCCAGAACCCGGCGTTGTCGCGGTTGACGACGGGCTGCGGGCGTTCGGCGGGGCGCGAAGCGGGCGGCGCAGGCGCGTACTTGAGGATGCGGAAGCGCTGGATGCCCGCGAGTTCGCCGTTGGCGCGGATCTCGGTGCGCCGGGTGAGGAAGTGGCCGCTGCCGAGCCGGGTCGTCTTGCGCGGCGAGACCGACTCGATCACGGAGTCGAACGTGATCTCGTCGCCGGGGCGCAGGGGCCGCAGGTACTCCTGTTCGCAGTCGGTGGCGACGACGGCGGTGAAGCCCGCGCCGTCGAGGAGGGCGAACACCTCGGCGAGGGCGACGGATCGGGCGGCAGGGCCGCCGAGCCCCGGCATGGTCCAGACCTGGAGCATGGTGGCCGGGGCAACGGCGTCCGCGCCGCGATAGGCGGGGCCGGTGTCGCCCAGCGCCTCGCACCAGTGCCTGATCATGGGGCGGTTGACGGGGTCGGGCCCGCGGCCCGCGACGGCGGCGGGGCGCCCTTCGTACAGCTTGAGGAGCTGGTGGAGGTCGCTCACGGTTTCTGACTGTCCGTCAGATCTCCGGGAACTGTCAAGGCCCGCGCACCAACGCCGCGGCGGCGGCACCGGAGTGCCGCCGCGCGGTTCGTACAGACCCTGTCCACTCTCACCACATCACCCGGTGCATGACTCCCGGGCGGGGGTCACTCCGGGCTCACCAGAGGTTGGTGAAGCGGACGGTGACATTGTCCTGGCGGATCGCCGTATGGCCGGACCTGTTGACGCTGGCCGTATTGGCCTGGTTACTGGCCCCTGTGCCGGTGGACTGCTGTTGCGTGGTGTCCGAGTTGCCGTGGTTGTTGTGGCCCACGCCGCTCCCGACGAGGCCGGCCGCGGCAGCGTTCGATCCCCGGTTGGCCAGCTGACCGCCGTCGTCGGCCTGGGCCATTCCGGAGAAGAGCAGGACAGCCATGGGCAGGGCCGCGACAGCGGCGAGAACGCGGGCGGCAGTGCGGGTGCTTGCCATCTCATTCCTCCAGTACGGAACTACGAACTACCGGTCGTTGCCAGGTGGTTGGCCGACCGCCCCGGCGCTGTTTCGACGTCGCGAATCCAGAATTGCCCACCGAATCTCCACCGAACCCACCTCCGCTCCCCATTCCCTCGCAAGCATGACCGGCTGCGGATAAACCTCCACCACCGCCGCACGGCCTGCGCCGGGCCCCACCGGATGCCCCCGGAATCCGTACGTCCCACGGAAGAAATCGTTTCGGCAGGGCCCCCGCGCGTGCTTCGAAAGACCCCGGACGGCCGAGCCTCGGACCGCGGAAGGGCGCATGCCGCGGTGTCCACTCCCCGCCCCCGCGGCCGACGCCGCGATATCCGGATCATCCGATGCCCGGCACCGCCCGGGACCGCATATCGGCCGCCACCGACCGCATTTCGGATGTTCCGGGCCACCCGGCGTGGCCCCGCGTGCTCCCACCGCCCGAAACGGGGGATGTGCGGCATGACGGCCCGGTCCGCGGCCCCGGTGAGCACACCCCAAGTACCGCCGTGATCAGGCACGTTCACCTGCAGGAACCCCGGACCGCGGTCCCCGCCGCACACCCGTCGTCCGAGGAACCGGAAGGTGCCCGATGAACCTCATACTCCAGGCCCTGCCCGTAGCCGCTCCGACCATCGGCTGGGTCACCCACGCCTGTTTCCTGGCCCGCAGGCTCCGTTCCGCGCGCCGGGATCCGCTGACGGGCCTGATGAGCCGCGCCGAATTCACCGCCCGCGCCCTGCGCGCCCTCCGGCACCCGCACGCGGCCGTCCTGCTGCTCGACCTCAACGGCTTCAAGCAGATCAACGACACCCACGGCCACGCCGTGGGCGACCAGGTCATCGCCGCCGTGGGCCAACGCCTCGACACCTGGTGCACGGAACACGCCGGCTTCGCCGCCCGCCTGGGCGGCGACGAGTTCGCCGCCCTCGTCCGCCTCGCCCCCGAAGCGGACCTGGACACCGAACTCACCCACGGCCTCTCGGCCCGTCTGTCGGCCCCCCTCGACACGGGCCGCACCACCCTGACCCCCCACGCCTCGATCGGCATCTGCCGCAAGGCGTTCCGCCCCGGCGCGGGCCTGCCGGACCTGCTGCGGGGCGCGGACGAGGCGATGTACGCGGCCAAGCGCCGGGGCGAACACTGGCGGCCGGGAACGCATTTGACGCTGGCGTCGTGACGGCGGGCCCCCGCGCCCCGCAAGAGGCGCGGGGGCCGGACCCTCACGAACGGAACCCGTACTCCAGCTCCTGAAGATGCCCCGCCTTGGCCATGACGCTGACCTCGATCGGCCGGTCCCCTTCGTCGTACAGCACGCGGAACGTCCGCAGCACCGGCAGGTCACCCGGCATCTCCAGGGCCCGGTACTGCTCCTGGGTGGGCACGCGTGCGGAGACCCGGTCCACGCAGCGGCGCGGCGGGTGGCCCAGTTCCGCCAGGAGGGCGGGGGCGCCTTCTCCTATGGCGCGGTGTTCCATCATGGGGGTGCCCCGCGCGATGTCGAGCGGGTAGTAGGACTTGACCAGTTCGACGGGCTCGTCGTCGAACAGCACGATCCGGGAGCGCAGCAGGGCCGTCCCGTTCTTCATCAGGTTCATCGCCGCGGCGACGTCCGCGGGCGGGCGGACCTCGGCGACGTCCAGCAGCCGGCTCCGGTCGCGGCGCGGGCGCCAGGCGGGGCGCAGGGTGCGCTGCCGGTGCGGGCGGACGGTGACGGACGCGCCGGGGCGTCCCACGACGAGGCCTTCGGCCTTCAGGACCTGGAGCGCCTTCTGCACGGTCGCGTTGGAGGCCACGAAGCGGGTCTTGAGCTGCTGGGTCGACGGCACGCTCTCGCCCGGCGGGATGTCGCCGGACATGATCTCGTCCCGCAGGTCCGCCGCGATGCGCTCGTGGAGCGAGCGCCTGTCGCACGCGTTGTCCTCCGCCTTGGGCACAGCCGTCCGATCCTCCGCTACGGGCCTCATCGGCTTACACAGTAGGCAGGTTGGCCCAGTGCGACCAGAGCTCACCCCTGACCTTGCCGCCTTTCGTGAACAGCAGTACCGTCACCGCAGCGCCACGGAGACATCACCCTCTGTCGTCGTACAAGGAGTTCACCGATGCCCGACCGCCGCAGGACCGGCAGGACCGGCAGCACCGCCAGGATCAGCACCGTCACCGTGACCGGGGACGGCGTGCGCGTAGGGGACGTCATCACCGTCGGCGGCATCCCGCACGTCGTCCGGGACGTGCGGGGCGTCCAGCCGGCCCGTAAACGCGTCGAGTTCGAGGACGGCAACGCGTACGTCCTCGGGCGGCACCACCCCATCGAGGTCGCCCGCCCCTCCCCGCCGGTCACGACATGAGGGCGTCGCCGGGGGTCGCCTGCCAGGAGGAGACGGCCGCCGAGCCGTCGACGGAGGTGCCCTCGGGCAGGGCGAGCCGGGACGGGGCCGCGTTCGCCCACTGCACCGACACCGTCAGGAAGTGGGCGGGACGGGCGCCCGCCGCCGCACGGACGGCGGCATAGGCGGACTGCCCGGGGGCCAGGGCGACTTCGGCCCGCGGCCGGCTGCCGGGCAGGTCCCGGTTGACCGGCTCGCCCTCGTCGAAGCGCAGGCGAGGACGGCCGTGCACGGCGCAGCGGGCGGAGCCGGTGTTGGTGAAGGTGAGGAGCAAGTGGTGCGCGGTGCGGCGGACCGCACCGACCGTCAACCTCCCGGCGGCCGCCGAGCAGACCGGCACCCCCTGCATGCGGGCCGCCTGGGCCTCGGTGGCCGGCGCGGGACCGAGCCTCGCCCCGCTCCCCTGCCCCTGGCAGGCGGTCGTGGCGAGAGCGGCGGTCACGGCGAGTGCAGCGGAAGCGGCGAACCGGGCGGTGCTGGGCATGGACATTCCCCCCGAAGGCATGAGCAGGAGCACGGGAAGCCTCCGCCGCCCGCCGCCCCGGCCGCAACGGCCCTCGGCGCGTTCGGGACGCTGGGACGGTCGCATGCACTCCGACCTGGGGAAACACCGTTCCCCTGGAACGCCTCCCCGGGACGGAGGAGCTGCCGGAAGCCGATGTACGGCCGCCCGCCCGGCAGTTGGTGATCTCCGCCACACGACAGCCGAAGACCGCTAAGAGGTCGTTTTTGCGCCATCCGTTCCGGCGTCAACTGCCGTACCGTCCCCCCTCGCACTTCACCATCCACAAGCAACGGGGGAATCACACGGTGAACGGTATCGACATCAAGTCTGTCCGAAAACTGAGCGGTCTCGTGGCACTCGGGGCGCTCGCCCTGACCGGCTGCGGTCCCGAGGACAAGCCGGCCCAGTCGTCCTCGCAGCCCTCTTCGGCCTCCTCGGCCCCTGCGTCCTCTTCTTCCTCGGCCGCGCCCGCCGCCACCCCGAGTGCGGCAACCGGCGGCGGGAGCACGGGAGAGGTGAAGCCCGGCCAGACCTTCAAGGTCGGCGAAGCGGCTCACATCCCCTTCTCCTACGGCCACACGAGCGGCAAGATCGCGCTGACCGTCACGGCGATCGAGCAGGGCGACCCGAACGACCTCTCCTCGCTGAACCTCGGCGACCAGGTCAAGGGCAAGGTCCCCTACTACATCCGCTACTCGGTCACCAACGACGGCACCACGGACCTGTCCTTCGCCGCCGTGAACCACATGAAGGGCCACCTCCAGGACGGCACCGAGGCCCAGGACCTCATGGTCATCGGCGACTTCGACAAGTGCAAGGGCGGCGACCTGCCGAGCGGCTTCACCGCGGGCAAGACCACCCAGGGCTGCGCGGTGGCGCTCGCGCCGTCGGCCTCGGTGAAGGTCGCGTCGGCCGAGTACTGGGGGGACCCGTTCACCCTGGGCAAGGGCGTCAACTGGAAGTGACCTGAGTCGGGTTGACGTGACCTGAGCCGGGTTCATGAGGGCGCCCCCCAACCGGGGCGCCCTCATCGCTCCAGCGGTCATCCCCTCAGTACGGCAAACCCCGCCGCCAAGTCGGCCTCGAGGTCGTCCAGATCCTCGAAGCCTGCATGAACGCGCAGGAGAGGCCCGCGGTCCCGCCACGTGCCGGGCAGCCGGTGCGTGAGCGGGTCGGCGGGGACGAGCAGGCTCTCGTACCCGCCCCAGCTGTGGCCCAGCCCGAACAGCCGCAGGCTGTCGATCATCGCGTCGACGGCCGTCCTGCCGAAGTCGGGCCGGAGGACGAGGCCGAACAGGCCCGACGCACCGTCGAAATCGCGCTGCCAGACCCGGTGTCCCGGGTGCTCGGGCAGGGCGGGGTGGATCACCTCGGCGACCTCGTCGCGCTCCCGGAGCCAGTGGGCGAGGTCCAGCGCCTGCTGCTGGTGCTGCCGGAGCCGTACGCCGAGGGTGCGCAGGCCGCGCAGCCCCAGGTAGAGATCGTCGGCACCGGCGCACTGGCCGAGCCGCATGGCGGCCCCGCGCACGGCCGGGAAGGTCTCCTCGGAGCAGACGACGGCACCCAGGATGCTGTCCGCGTGCCCGGTCAGGTACTTGGTGGCGGAGTGGACGACGACATCGGCGCCGAGTTCGAGGGGGCGCAGGAAGGCCGGAGTGGCCCAGGTGTTGTCGATGACGGTGGTGATCCCGCGCGGCCGGCAGGCGGCGGTGATCGCCGGGACGTCCTGGACCTCGAACGTGGTGGAGCCGGGGGACTCCAGGTACACCAACCGGGTCTCCGGGCGGAGCAGTTCCTCGATGCCGGCGCCGATGACGGGGTCGTAGTACTCGACGCGGACGCCGAAGGCGGTGAGCGAGTCGCAGAACCGCCGCGTCGGCATGTAGACCGAGTCGCTGACGAGCAGGTGGTCGCCGGCGCGGACGAAGGAGAGGACGGCGGTGGTGGCCGCGGCCAGCCCGGAACAGGTGGCCACGGCGGCGTGCCCGCCTTCCAGTTCGGCCAGGGCGCTCTCGAAGGCCCGGCCGGTCGGGGTGCCGAAGCGCCCGTACACCGGCGGCGTCCGCTTGAGCGGGTCGGCCTGCGAGGCCGCCATCTCGGCGGTGTCCCGGTAGAGGACGGTGGAGACGCGGTGGACGGGCGGGTTGACGTAGCCGTGGCGGCGGCGCGGCTCGGAACCGGCCTGGACGTGCGGCTCCGAACCGGCTTGGACGTAGCGGGTGTCGCGGTGGGTACCGCTGCTGATGTCGCGGCGCGTGCCGCTGCCGGCGTCGTTGCTGATGTCGTGGCGCGTGCCGCTGCTGATGTCGCTGCCGGCGTCGGTCCTCGCCTCGCTGCCGGTGTCGCGCAGGGTCATGCCGCAGGCTCCTTCTCGCGGCCGGCGGTGTCCTCGGTGCCGGCCCGCTCCGTGCGGCCGGCGGAGGAGCCGCCGAGGACGAGGCCGAGGACGGCGACGACCGCGCACTGGGCGGCGACGGCCAGCCAGTAGCGGCCGGGGTGACCGTCGTGCTGGAAGTGACCGAACAGGAAGCCGCCGGCCGCACCGGCGAACAGTCCTCCGACGCCCGTCGTGAGCCGCTGGACGCCGAAGGCGAAGGCGGGCCGGTCGGGGATCCGGCCGACCACCTCCAGGTCGCCGCGGAGGAAGACGAACGCCTCGCCGACCGTGAACACCGCGGTGCCGAGCAGCAGGGCGAAGGTGCCGCCGAGACACATCACCGCCGTGCCGGCCGCCATCAGCAGGAACGACCCGGCGAGCAGCATCCGGTAGCCGGCCCGGGCGATCCGCCCGGCCAGCAGGGGCTGGAGGACGGCCATCATGGCGCAGTTGAGCAGCATCACCCAGCCGACCAGGCCGAGGTGCGACTCGGCGGCCGCGTACAGGCCGATGAAGCTCTGGAAGGAGAAGTAGAGGTAGAAGGCGGCCACGTTGAAGAGCACGGGCCGCAGCGCGTCGCTCAGGGCACCGCGCAACGTGCTGCCCCCACCGGCCTCCGTCCCACCGGCCTCCGTCCCGCCGCCCGGCGCCTCGGGCCGTGCGGCGACCGGCTGCATGGCGACCTGATGGGCGACGGTGATCAGGGCGAAGAACCCGGCCAGCACGAGCAGCAGCACGACCGGGTCCCGCCCGATCAGCAGCACCGCGAGGAACGGGCCGAGGCCCATGCCGACGTTGAGGGCGGCAGCGCTGATCGCCAGGAAGAGCGGCCGCAGTTCATCGGACACCGAACGCACGATGTACGCCTTGTTGGCCGGCAGGTACAGCGCAGGCCCGGCCGCCACCAGGACGACCGCGGGCAGGACGAGGAAGTGCACCCGGACCGCGAGCGCGAGCAGGACGAGGCCGAGCGTCCGCAGCAGCAGGGCGACGATCATCGTCGGCCTGAGGCCCAGCCGGTCGGCGACCGGGCCACCGACGATGCTGCCGCCGAACTGGACGAACGTGGCGACCGCGACCAGCAGACCGGCCGTACCGGTGTCCAGGCCGACGCCCTTGACCAGGAGCACCCCGATGAACGGGGTGATCATGTAGCTGCCGAGGCCGACCACGGTGGAGAGGACGACCAGGGCCTTGAGCCCGGCCGGCAGCCCGGCGTACGTCCGCCACCGGGCGGCTGCGGAGCCCGTCACCGGGGCTACTCCTTCCCCGGCTCGGCGCCCGTCACGACCGGCGGTCCGGAGGGCAGGCCCCACTCGCTCCACGAGCCGTCGTACACCGTGAGATCGCGGTAGCCGGCCAGTTCGGCGCCGAGGGCGAGCACGCAGGCGGTGACGCCGGAGCCGCAGCTGAACACCAGCCGCTCGCGGCCGCCCGCCGCCGCGGCGAAGGCGGAGCGGAGATCGTCGGCGGGCAGCATCCGGCCGCCGTCCTGCAGTTCGGTGAACGGCAGGTTCACGGCGCCGGGCATGTGGCCGCCGCGCAGGCCGGGCCGGGGCTCGGCCTCGGTGCCGGCGTAGCGGCCGCGGGAGCGGGCGTCGAGGACGGCCGAACCCTCGTCGGCGAGGGCCTCCCGCACGGTGTCGATGCCGACGAGCAGCCCGGTGCGGGGCCGCGCGATGAAGTCGCCCTCGGCGGGCGGCTCCTGGCCGAACGGGCCGCACGGGTGCCCGGCGGCCGTCCAGGCGGGCAGTCCGCCGTCGAGGACGGCGGCCCGGTCGAAGCCCATCGCGCGCAGCATCCACCAGGCCCGGGCACTGGAGTAGATGCCGGCCGCGTCGTACACCACCACGGTGGAGCGGTCGTTGACGCCGAGGGCCCGTATCCCGCGGACGAACTGCTCGATGCCGGGCATGGTGTGCGGGCGCGGGTCGTCGTGGTCGGACATCGCCCCGTCGATGTCGAACACCCGGGCGCCGGCGATCGCGGTCCCGGCGCCCCGGGCGGCGCCGACGCTCGCGTCGAGCACCACCAGGTCGGGGTGGCCCAGGTGCTCCGCCAGCCACTCGACGGTGACCAGCGGACCGGGCAGGGACAGGGGAGGGACAGGGGTCGGGGTCGGGGAACTCATCGCGCGCCTTCCTCGCTTCCGAGCGGCCGCCACTTGGCCGTCTCGGCGAACCAGGTGTGGACGCGTGCCATGTTGGTCACGACATCCTCCTCCGAGCTCCCGGCTACCGCGTAACCGGCCAGGAACAAACCGGACTTGACGCCGCCGTGGAAGGTCTGGCCACTGGCCCCGTGGAGCACCCGCTCGTGGACGCAGTCCGGTTCGCCGTCCTCCGGCAGGTACTCCAGCACGCCGTTGAGCGGCGGGATGCACATGCCGGCGAAGGGCCGCAGCCCGGCGGCCGCGGGCGTCACGGCCAGGCCGCACTCGGCGTACAGCCACTCGCGGTCGATGTCGATGCCCCGGGCGTGGTTCAGCGTGGTGGCGATCATGCCGCCGCCGGTGCGGCTGGCGATCTCGCAGAACACCAGCCGGTCGTCCGGGGTGATCCACAACTCGCAGTGGAACGCGGTGTTCTCCGGCGTCGGCAGCCGGTCGACCACCGCCAGCGTCGCCTCGACCAGCCGGTCGTACACCGGGTTGCCGGGCTCCAGCGTGAGGCTGGCCACCCAGTCGTTGCTGCGGAACGACAGGCAGTCGTTGACGTACCGGAAGGGCTGGACGAAGACCACTTCACCGCCGGCCACCAGGCCGTCGATGTGGTACATCTGCCCCTCGACGAAGCTCTCGACCATGCTGGTGCCGGGCCAGGGGGCGGCCAGGTACGCGTCCAGGTCGGTCTCGTCACGGATGACAGCGGCACCCAGCGAGCCCGACTCGGAGACGGGCTTGACCACCACCGGGTAGCCGTGCTGCTCGACGAACTCCAGGACGGTGTAGGCCGATTCGACCTGCCGGTACTCCGGGAGCCCGACCGGGCCGCCGGCCAGGTGGTCCTTCATCACGACCTTGTCCCGGAAGGCGAGGGCACTCGCCGTCCACTGGCCCGGCAGGCCGAGCAGCTCACGGAGCCGGGCCGCCCGCAGCACATCCGCCTCGGCCCGGGCGAACACGGCCTCCACGCCGAATTCGCGGGCGAGCCGCAGCGCCGCCTTCTCGACCAGCTGGTTGGTGTCGTAGTCCGCGAAGGCGTGTACGTGTCGCAGGTGGCGGCGGTACTCCTCGGCGTACCCGTCGGTGGTGAGCACGACCGGCTCGATGCCGGTGCCCTCCAGCCAGCGGTCGTACGGCGTCTTCTGGTAAGGGGTCTTGGCAAAAACCAGGATGCGGCGCACGGGCGGCCCTTTCTCAGCTGGCGGTCTCGACGATCGGCAGTCGGCGGCGCTCGGGCACCCGGGACACCAGCTGCTGCTCCTCGGCCAGTTCACGGGCGAAGCACCCGTCCTTGTAGTGGCCGGAGAGCCGCTTGGCGGTGAAGGCCTCGATCGCGTCGTGGTCGAACTCGACCCGGTATCCGGCCTCTTCGCCCTCGGCGGTGGTGCGGACCAGGATCCCGAGGTGCGGCTCGAAGGTGTTGACGCAGCCGACGATGTCGCCGATCTTCTCGCGGCGCTCGCCGCCCGCCTCGGAGAGCGTCTCCTCCGGCGTCGGAATGGCGGCGAACAGCTGACGGCCGGCCCGGCACCAGCCGACGTGGCCGGGGAAGCCCATGACCTTGATGCCGAAGGTGCCGAAGTCCTCGCTGACACCGAGCTGGAAGGACATCTCCACGGTCTCGTGGAGCTCCTTGAGGTCGCGGTAGGCCTGCGCGATCTCCTCGTGGCTCAGCTGGAGCTCGGCGTGCTTGCCGCCGTGCGCGGCGTAGTTGTTGAAGCGGACGGTGTCGACGCCCAGCTTGTTGAAGTAGTGGACGTAGCGCTCCAGCGACTGACGGCCGTGGTTGTGCCGGCCGACGGTGACGCCGATGTTCACACGGAAGGCGTCGTCGCTCTCGCCCGAGACGGCCCGCCAGTGCTCGTTGTACTTGCCGATGCGGCGCAGCACTTCCTCGGTGAGGGCACCGCTGAACACACCCTTGATGGGGTAGCTGCCGTCGTCGACGACGGCGAGGTTCTCGTCGATCACACCGTGGTAGGTGATCGAGATGGTGCCGTAGCCGCTCTCCCGGGCCAGGTCGAGCAGCTCCATCCAGTTGTCGGCGAGCAGCGGCCGCCCGCTCGTCCAGGCGTCGCCCTTGGCCATGGTCTCGGTCGGCGTGTGATCCGCGTCCTGCCGGAACTCACGGTTGTTGGCCGGCCCGTAGATGCGCATGAACTCGCCGTCGTACGCGAAACTGTCGACGTACCGCGGGTAGACGTGGAAGCCCTGCGACTCCAGGCCCGCCTTGATGAGCGGGCCTTCCTCCATCGCGAACGACCGGTCGTACACCTTCTCGTAGTTGACGAACCAGCAGTGCGTGCACTTCTGGCCGCAGGTGTTCTTCCCGACCTTGGTGTCGAGGTCGAGATAGATGTGGATGTCCTCCGGCTTGATGTCCGCGAACGGGACGGAGAACGGCTGGTCACCGTGGAAGTCGTAGGCGATGGGCGCGTTCTGGACAGGCATGCTTCCCCCGGATGGTTCGCGGATGACTCGCGGATGATTCGTGAAAGGCAGAACGGAGGGGCGCCGCGGAGAGCGGCGCCTCGGAAACGGCGTGGTGCCGGTATGCGGAAGAGGTGGTGACGGCGGGGCGGGCGGCGGGCCCGGCTACGACTGCCTCACCATGCGCGCTGCAGCGCCTCTGACCCCGCCGACGACAAGACTCACGACGCCCCCCGACTCGCTCGACATGCGCCCCCACCGTGGACGACCGCAGTTGATCGGGCAGTCGTACGGCGTGGCAACGGAACGATCCAACAGCGCCCGGATTTCGTCAATCCCCGTCAGGACCGAGAGATGCTCAAAGCAAGTCTTTGAGTTGGGTGCAGGGTGAAACGATCACCGGGCCGGGTCAAGGGCCGTTCGGCACCGGGGAATTGCCGAACGGAACGACAAGAGGGCGCCCCTGACACAGAGGCGCCCTCTTCGACCGGGCTACTGCACCGGCTTCTGCGGAGGCTGTGGGATTTGAACCCACGGTGACATCGCTGCCACGACGGTTTTCAAGACCGTTCCCTTCGGCCGCTCGGGCAAGCCTCCCCGCACCGCCTCACGGCAGCGCGGGGACAGCCTACCGGGTGACGGAAGGCGGACGGTCAGCTGTCGCCCTTGCGTTCGCCCAGCGTGATCTCCGTGGTGGCCTGCTTGCCGTCGCGGATGTAGGTCACGGTGACCTTGTCGCCGGGCTGGTGCGTCCAGATCTCGCTGATCAGGGTCGGGCCGCTGTCGATCTTCGTCTCGTCGAGCTTGGTGATCACGTCGCCCGGCTTGAGGCCGGCCTTGTCCGCCGGGCCGCCGGGGGTGACGGCCGGGCTGCCGTTGGCACCATTGGCGGCGATCTTGGCTCCGTTGCCGGAGTCCTTCATGTTCACCGTGGCCGAGATGACCGGGTAGGTCGGGACATGGTTCTTGATCAGCTGCTCGGCGACGTTCCTCGCCTGGTTGATCGGGATCGCGAAGCCGAGGCCGATACTGCCCGACTGGCCCTGGCCGCCGCCGAATCCGCCGCCGTTGCCCGCGGACTGGATCGCGGAGTTGATGCCGATGACGGCGCCCTGGGCGTTGAGCAGCGGGCCGCCGGAGTTGCCCGGGTTGATCGACGCGTCCGTCTGCAGCGCGCTCATGTACGAGGCCTGGCCGCTGCCGCCGCCGTCGCTGGAGGCGACCGGGCGCTTCTTGGCGCTCACGATGCCCGTGGTGACCGTGCCGGACAGTCCGAAGGGCGCGCCGATGGCGACCGTCGCGTCGCCCACCGCCGCCTTGTCGGAGTCGCCGAGCGGGAGCGGGTTGAGCCTGGCGCCGGAAGGGTTCTTCAGCTTGATGACGGCGACGTCGTAGCCCTGGGCCCGGCCGACCACCTCGGCGTCGTAGCTCTTGCCGTCCGAGAACGTCGCCTGCAGCTTGCCGCCGTCCGCGGCCGCGGCCACCACGTGGTTGTTGGTGAGGATGTGGCCCTGCTTGTCGTAGACGAAGCCGGTGCCCGTGCCGCCGTCGCCGTTGTTGCTCTGCGCCTCGATGGTGACGACGCTCGGCAGCGCCTTGCTCGCGATGTCCGCGACCGAACCGGGCGAGCGGCTCTCCACCTTGGGGTCGCCCGCGGCGGAGACCGTCGTCGAACCGGCGTTGTCGGTGCGGTTCGCGGCCCAGTAGCCGACGCCGCCGCCGACACCGCCCGCGATCAGGGCCGCGGCCAGCACCGCCGCCACGAGCCCGCCGCCCCGCTTGCGCTGCGGCACGGGCGCGCCCCACGGATCCGTACCCCCGTACGGGCCCTGCGGCCCGTCGGGCCCGCCGTACCAGGCGCCGGTGGCGGACTGGTGCGGCGCGGCGCCCATGGGGGCACCGGGTGCGGGAGCACCGTACGGATCCGCCTGCGGCGCGCCGCCGGGGGCTTCGGCCTTGGACATCTGCACACCGGGTGCACCCGGGGCAACTGCCGCTGCATCCGCGGGGATCGAGGGCATCTGCGCGGTGCCGCCGTGCGCGTCGGCCGCAGCGGCCTGTCGCGCCTGCGCCTGCGCCGCGGCGTCGTAGGCAACCGCGGCACCCTGCGCCCCGTCACCGTGGGCACCCCCGGAAGCCTGCGCCGTGGGGGGCTCCGCCGGGTGCGGGGCGTCCGTCGGGGCGGCCGCCCCGACGGCAGGCGGCTCCGCCGGGACCGGCGGAACAGGGCCCGCACCCGAATCCGGGGTCGGAGACCCCGCCCCCGGCCCGGCCGCGGACGGAACGGCGGCGCCCTCGTTCTCGGTGCTCACAGTTGTCTCCTCATCAGGTGCATGGTGCAGTGCAGTCCGATGCAATTCGGTACACATCGGCCTTTTCGCGACCCAGGCCACGCTCGCAACATGTCTGCGGCAAGCTTTTCCCATCGCACGTCAGACCGCTGTAAACGGAGGCTGTGTCCTTACCGGCCTCACGGCCCCCGCCGAAGCCACCCGGATCAGGGCGATTACCGAACAAAGGGCCCGCATGCGCGATTGTGCCAGGCGGTGGCACCATAACGCGGTGACCTATGCGCACCCGGCCCGGAACGTCCGTCCCGAGCGCCATCCGCTTGCCGTCGTAGCCCATCGGGGAGCCTCCGAGGACGCCCCGGAACACACGCTGGCCGCGTACCGCAAAGCGCTCGAGGACGGCGCCGACGGGCTGGAGTGCGACGTCCGGCTGACCGCCGACGGGCACCTGGTCTGCGTGCACGACCGCCGGGTGAACCGCACGTCCAACGGCCGCGGTGCCGTCTCCGCCCTGGAGCTGGCCGACCTCGCGGCGCTCGACTTCGGCTCGTGGAAGGGCAAGGCCGCCGATGCCGAGGCGCCGGACATCGACCCCGCCGCCCCCGATCACGAGCGCACCTCCGTCCTCACCCTGGAGCGCCTCCTCGAGCTCGTCGCCGACTCGGGGCGGCAGGTCGAGCTGGCCATCGAGACCAAGCACCCGACCCGCTGGGCCGGCCAGGTGGAGGAGAGGCTGCTCGGCCTGCTCGACCGCTTCGGCCTGGCCGCACCGCCGGCCGGCAAGGGCCCGCGGGTGCGCGTGATGAGCTTCTCCGCCCGCTCCCTGCAGCGGGTACAGGCCGCCGCGCCCGCCATCCCGACCGTCTATCTCATGCAGTTCATCTCCCCGCGCTACCGCGACGGGCGGCTGCCCGCGGGCGTGCACATCGCCGGGCCGAGCATCCGGATCGTCCGCAACCACCCGGAGTTCGTGGCCCGGCTGCAGCGCGCCGGCAACCAGGTGCACGTCTGGACCGTGAACGAGGCGGAGGACGTCGAGCTGTGCGCCCGCCTCGGCGTGGACGCGGTCATCACCAACCGGCCCAAGGCAGTGCTTACCCAGCTGGGCCGCCGCTAGACGCGGAGCCCGGTCCGACGGCGCCGGGGCGCATCCCGATGCCACCGCACGGCCATTACAAGGAGTGCACCGGCGCGTTCGCTCCGCAGTCGGCCCGCGCGAGTGCCCCTGCCCGTGCGCGATGGCCGGTTTCCGGTACAGGCCATTGGGGCATTCATCCCCTGACGTGGGGCAAAGGAGGTCTCGGGGGTGGCGTTGGTGGTGGCACAGGAGGTGCCCACGTCGTCGATCATGGCCGTACCCCATGGTCCTGCCGGTGTGGGAGAGGCAAGACACCGGATGCGCAAGGATCTGCGCAGCAGCGGGGTACCGGATCCGGTCATCGACGACGCCGTACTGATCCTTTCGGAGCTGCTCAGCAACGCGTACCGGCACGGACGCCCGCTGCCCCGGGAGAACGGCGCGGCAGGCGGCAGCGGCCCGGAGGACGGCGGCGGCATCCGCGCGGCCTGGCGGGTGGACGAGCGCGGCAGGCTCACGGTCGAGGTCACCGACGGCGGCGGACCCACCCGGCCTGTTCCGGCCACTCCATCGGTCACCGCCCGCGGCGGCCGCGGGCTGAACATCATCAGTGCCCTCTCCCAGGACTGGGGCGTGCGCGACGCCTCCGGCGAGGTCACGGTCTGGGCCGCACTCTCCGCGCGCGCCGGTTTCGCTACGCGCGTTGAGCCCGTCCCCGAACTCGCCTTCCCGGAACTCGACGGACTGCTCTGACGACGCGCGTGGCACGCCCCGAAGGGGCGCGAGGAACTGCGCGATCAGCCACAACGCACCCGCAGATCAACACGAACTCCCGGCGGAGCGCTTAGGCTCGCGCCCGTCAAGGCAGTCCGCCGCCCGGCCCGCCGCCAGGCGCACCGCACCGATCGGGAGACCCGCACACCATGGCCAAGAAGCGCCGCCCCCAGACCAAGGCCGCCGCACCCCGGGCGGGCAGCGACGCCCCGATTCCCGTGGTGGGCGCCCGCGAGCCCTGCCCCTGCGGTTCGGGCCGGCGGTACAAGGCCTGCCACGGCCGCGAGGCCGCGCACGCCGTGGCCGAGCTGGTGCAGCGCCCGTTCGAGGGGCTGCCGGGCGAGGCCGACTGGGTCGCCCTGCGCGAGCTGGTCCCCGCCGCCACGGTCGAACTCACCCTCAAGGACGGCCTGCCCGAGGGCGTCCCCTCGGTGACGCTCGCCACCGTGCTGCCGATGGCCTGGCCCGCGCTGCGCCGCGACAACGGCGCCGTGCTGCTCGGCCTGCAGAACGACACGGCCTCCGGCGACCTCAGCCGCGACCTCGCCGACACCCTGCGGCGCGCCCTGACCGCCGAGCCCGGCACGCCGGTGGCCGCCGGCCGCGCCGCCGCCGACGGGCCGCGGCTGCAGGATCTGCTGGACCCGCAGGGCGCGTTCGAGCCGGCGGTGCACACCGGCTTCGAGTTCTGGATCGAGAACGCGGAGAACGCCACCGGCGAGGTCGCCGCCTCCCTGGAGCGGGCCAACGCCGCCGCGATCCCCACCGTCCGGCTCGCCGGCCCGGATGCCGCGTACTGGTGCGAGACCCCGGAGAAGAACCACCTGCGCTGGGTGATGACGCACCCGGAGGAGCAGCTCCTGGACGCCCTGGCCCGGCTGCACGCCGCGGGCGCGACCTCGCTCGGCGAGGGCACCCGCCTGGTCGGTTCGTTCCGTGCGCACGGGCTGACCGTGCCGGTGTGGGACCTGCCGAGCGGGATGCGGGCGGAGGACGTGGAGAAGCCGGCCAAGGAGTTCGCGGAGCGGCTCGCCGGGGCGCTGGCGGACACCGCGCCGCTCTCGGCCGACGAGCGGCGGGCCCGCAGCGGCCTCACCAGCCGTCAGGTCACCCTGAACTGACCCGTGCGGGGGATCGGCCGGCCCCGATCCGGTGACGGCGGGGGCGAGAGCGCGGAGGGCCCCGTTCCGGGGCTTTCCGGGAGCCCGGGGGCGTGACTCCTGTCACAACTCCCGCTGTCGGCCCGGAAATCCGCGTCCGGAAATCCGCGATCGAATTTGCGAACCGCCGATCTCTTGTTACCGTTTGAGGAGCCCGGTCGCTGGTGCATCCCCCGTCGCCAGCGACCGGGCGCTTCCATGTCCGGACGCATCCGGAGAGCGCGCGGCATCCTCCGCGCCCCCGGCGCTCCCACAGCCGGCCCACAGCAGGCCGCAGCCCTTCCCCCGCAGCTCCCGAAGCACCTCGGCCCGGGCATCCGTGCGCCCCTGCCCCGGCCCGGCGCCTCCGCGCCCGGCCGGAGCGCTCTGGCGGACGGGCTACGGAAGGAGATCCGGACTGTCTGCCTCCGCCGCAGGAGAGTTGCTGCCGGACCGGAGCAACAGGTTCCCCTTGGCCGAGGCGATCTCCGCGACCGCTGCATACGAGCCATGTCCGCGCACGGACGCCGCATGTGGCGTCTCACACGCGCCCGGGTCGTCGGAGGCGGGCATGTCGCACGGCGCCTGGACCGTGCTGCCGTCGGGCGCCATGAGGGTCAGCACGCCCGAGAGCGGGCCGCCCGTGGCGTTCCGGTAGTACGTGCGCCCCCACGTCTCGTGGCTCTGCTCCAGGACGCAGGTCTGGGCCTCCAGGCCTGCGGGGGAGGAGAGTTCGGGCCCGCACTGGGCGATGTTGGCGTCCTGCGCGCCCGGCAGCGGGAGGGCCCGGCCGGCGGGCCGGGGGTCGGACGCCGCGGCGGACGCGCCGTCCCGCAGGGCACCGCCCCGGGCGCGGTCCGCCGGGACCTTGCCCGGCCCCGTCCGCTCCCGGCCCGCCGGGCCCGCGGGGCCGGCGCTCGCCGCGGCCAGCGGCAGCACGACGACGAGCGCCACCGCACCGGCCAGGGCGAGCATCCGGAGATTCGCTCCGCGCGGCCTGGACATTTCGGCCATACCGGCCGCACTGGACGCTCGCTCCATGAGGGATCACCTGCAATTCGCCGCGGAAGCCTGAACGCAGGACGGCTCGGCGGCACGCCCCTGCGGATGACCGGACCGACGGCGCCTGCTGCGCTGTGCGCGGCACCCGACACAGGCCCGGTCACCCGAACATAGCGGGCGGGAACGGGTCTTGATGACCCCACACGGCCGTTCCCGGGACATCTCGGGGTTGGTTACACCCGAACGAGTGAGAGCGCGGGCGTCTCCCGTCCGTACGCGCTCTCACCTGCCCTCCGAACCGGCCGCTCCGGGCCCGGGCCGCGTCAACGCCCTTGCCCCTCCGCACGATCGACGACGGGCGGCGGCGATGCCTCAGTGAGCGAGCCGGCTGCCGCCGCCGGACGTGCCGCTGTCCGCGCTCTTCTCCACCAGGACGTCCACGAGGGTGGCCACGTCCGGCAGCCAGGGCCGCGCGGAGGAGTCGAGCCGTCCGGTCCGCAGCATCCGCACCGAACCCGCCCGCGGCATACGCCCGTTACCGGCACCCGGCCCCGCCGTGCTGCCGTCCGGCCGCGGCGCCCGCTCCCAGCGCACCCGGCCGGCCCCCGTGGGCGACGGCGGCAGCACCACGTACCCGCCGTCGCCGTGGAAGCGCAGCGAGCCGGGCACCCAGTCCTGGCGGTGCAGCAGTTCGCCGAGCACCTCCAGCGAGTACGGGGCCACCAGCAGGGACCAGCGCGTGGGCGTCGCCACCACCGGGCCCAGCCGCACGCCCGCGCGGTCGAGGGCAGCCAGCGCCCGGGCCCCCGCCACCGCCGGCAGGCTCACCGCGCACGGCGCCCGCCCGCCCGTGGCGAGCACGACGGGGGCCTCGGGCCGGTTCGTCCACCACCAGCGCACCATCCGGGCGTCGGTGGTCGCGGCCAGCAGGCCGGGATCGAAGGGGTGGGCGCCGGGGACCGCGCAGTCGGGGTCCGGGCAGCCGCACTCCCGCACCCGGCCGATGCCCGGCTGCAGGCCCACTCCGGGGAGTACGGGCCACTGCCACTCCGTCGCGCAGGTCAGGGCCGCGGTGAGCACCGCGGACCGGCCGGCACGCCGGAGGGAGAGCTTGCGTCGCCTTCCGAGGATCTCGCGCATGAGCGCTCGTTCCTTTCCGTGAACGCCGAAGGACCGGTCCCGCCCGGCGGCGGGAACCGTCTCGCACTACATGGCACTTCCATGGCCGTCGCATGGACTGCACGGGACTGCTTGGAACACATGGCACTACGGGCACTGCATGGCGCGGTACTCAACGCGCCGTGGCCCCTTCGAGGCCGCTCACCACATGGATCACTGGTCTCTGCGCGTACAACGCAGCGCATCATGCCGCGGGCCGAGCGTGAAACGTGGCGGGGGGTGGCGCGCGTATGGCGCTTCGTGCTGCTCCGGTGCGCCCCTCGCCCACGGCATGGGTTCCCCCACGCCGCTCGGGGACGGGCGTGGCCGTTGACGGTAGAGACGCTCGGGCCCGCCGCCGGGTTCCGGGGCGGCCCCAACTGCCCCTGCCCTTCTCCGAGTACGTACCCACCGGGGTGGGTATGACGCGCTGTTCGAGCGAAGCCAGTCGATCGCAATTCCACGGCCACGACAGTATTTTCCGGCCAAAGTTCACGGCGTACCGAACCTCCCAGACACCACCAATCCCACTGGTCCAATGCTGGACATCCCCTTGCCCGGGCGTGTACATGTGGAGCACTGATAGCGCGCAACACGACAGGGGGTGTGCGGTGCTATTCACCAGAACGCGCAGACCAACAGCCTGGTCACCATGGTCCGCCGAAGCGCGGCGGACGGCGCGTCAGGGCCGCGGCGAGCGCTCCTCCGTGCGGCCCTCCCCGGGCAGCCGGCCATGAGCGCGCCCCACCTGCCGAAAGTGGCCGGAATCAATCCACCTGCCCCTGCTCCCCCGCACACTTCCGCCCCCGCCGGTCCCGCCGCCCCCGCGCCCCCGGACCCCCCGGAGCCCTCTCCCGCACCGCCCGCGCCGAACGCCGTCGTCCAGGACCGCCTCGCCGGCTGGATCTCCGACCTCACCACGCTCCAGGAGCTGATCGAGCGGCTGCTGCGCACCGCCACCCTCGACGCCGCCCTGCACGAACTGCTGCGCGCCGGGGCCCTGCTGCTCGGCGCCGGCCGCGGCCTGGTCACCCTGCAGCCGCCCGCGGGCACCGGCCGGTCCGTCACCGTCGGCCTGGGGCTGGGCCGCGCGGACCTCGGGCACATCGAGACGATTCCGCACGACGGCGGGTACGTACGGCTCCTCGACGACCTGCCGGCTGCAGGGAATCGTTCCGGCACGGCCCACCCCGACATCGCCGGCGAGGACGGCCTCGACCCCCGCCACCGCGAGGTCGCGGCCCGGCTGGGCTACGCCGCCAGTTACGCGGTGCCGCTGGAGCCCACGGTTCCGGGCCGGGCGCCCGGCCCCCGGCTCGGCGCGGCCGTCTGGCTCTACGACGAGCCCGCCGAACCCTCCGAGCGCCGGCGCCACCTGGCCGGCCTCTACTGCGGCTGCGCCGCCGAGCACCTCGCCCGGCTCGTCGAGCTGACCCACGCCCGCGAGGCCGTCGCCACCCTGCACGAGGAACTGCTGCCCAGCCGCCTCCCCCGGGTCCCCGGCATCCGCCTCGCCGTCCGCCACCGCACCGGCCCCGGGGGCGGCGGCGACTGGTACGACGCCCTGCCGCTGCCCGAGGGGGCACTGGGCATCGCCGTCGGCGGTATCTCCGGTTCCGGTCCGGGCGCCGTCGCCGCGATGGGCCGGCTGCGCGCCTCCCTGCGGGCGTACGCCGTCATGGAGGGCGAGGATCCGGTCGCGGTCCTCTCCGACCTCGAACTGCTGCTGCGGCTGACCGAGCCCTCCTGGGCCGCCACCGCGCTCTTCGCCTACTGCGAGCCCGCCGCGCGCAAGGTCGTCGTGGCCGGCGCCGGGCACTGCTCGCCGCTGATCATCGGCGACGGCCGGGCCGAGTACGTGGAGACCTCGCTCTCGGCGCCGCTGGGCATGCTCGCCTGCTGGGAGGCGCCCAGCGTGGAAATCGAACCGGCACCCGGAGAAACGCTCCTCTTCTACAGCGACGGTCTGCTGCACCGCACGGGCGACGCCATGGACCGCGCCTTCACCCGGCTGCAGCGGGCGGCCGCGAGCGTCCCCCGGGCCGCCCGTCACGACCCGGAGGCCATCGCGGACCACGTCCTGCGCGCCGTCCTGCCGGAGGGCGGCACGGCGGGTACCGGGGAGCGGGACCCCGAGCACGCCGAGGACATCGTCCTGCTCGTCGCCCACTTCGAGTGATCTCCGAACGGAAAATCCACACTGTCCGATGGAGCACAGTCCTCCTCGCCCGCTTTCCGCCACACATACGATGGAACGCGGCCCCGTTCGAGGAGGAAATGCAGTGACCGAGCAGCCCGCGCCCGAGAACCCCGAAGGTGACGAGCCGATCAAGCAGCGGAAGAACGGCCTCTACCCGGCCGTCTCCGACGAGCTTGCCGCCAACATGAAGTCCGGCTGGGCCGACACCGAACTGCGCGACCTGCAGCCCATAGCCCAGGCGGCGGAGACCGCGAAGCGCCGCGCCGAGCTCTCCGCGCGGTTCCCCGGTGAGCGCCTGGTGATCCCGGCGGGCAACCTGAGGACCCGCTCGAACGACACCGAGTACAGCTTCCGCGCCTCGACCGAGTATGTGTACCTCACAGGCGACCAGACCGAGGACGGTGTCCTGGTCCTGGAGCCGACGGCCGGCGAGGGCCACGAGGCGACGGTCTACCTGCTGCCCCGCTCCGACCGCGAGAACGGCGAGTTCTGGCTGGACGGCCAGGGCGAGCTCTGGGTCGGCCGCCGGCACAGCCTCGGCGAGGCCGAGCAGCTGCTCGGCATCCCCGCCCGCGACGTGCGCGAGCTCGCCGATGCGCTGCGCGAGGCCACCGGCCCCGTCCGCGTCGTCCGCGGCCACGACGCCGGTATCGAGGCGGCCCTCACCGACAAGGTCACCGCCGAGCGCGACGAGGAGCTGAGGGTCTTCGTCAGCGAGCAGCGCCTGGTCAAGGACGCCTTCGAGATAGCCGAGCTGCAGAAGGCGGTGGACTCCACGGTCCGCGGCTTCGAGGACGTCGTGAAGGTCCTCGACAAGGCCGAGGCGACCAGCGAGCGGTACATCGAAGGAACGTTCTTCCTCCGGGCCCGCGTCGAGGGCAACGACATAGGCTACGGCTCCATCTGCGCCGCCGGCCCGCACGCCACCACCCTGCACTGGGTGCGCAACGACGGCCCGGTCCGCTCCGGGGAGCTGCTGCTCCTGGACGCCGGTGTGGAGACCCGCACCCTCTACACCGCGGACGTCACCCGGACTCTGCCGATCAACGGCACCTACTCCGAGCTGCAGCGGAAGATCTACGACGCCGTGTACGAGGCCCAGGAGGCCGGCATCGCGGCCGTCCGCCCCGGCGCCAAGTACCGCGACTTCCACGACGCCGCCCAGCGCGTCCTCGCCGCGAAGCTGATCGAATGGGGCCTGCTCGAGGGCCCGGTCGACCGCGTCCTGGAACTCGGCCTGCAGCGCCGCTGGACCCTCCACGGCACCGGCCACATGCTCGGCCTGGACGTCCACGACTGCGCGGTCGCCCGCACCGAGACCTATGTCGACGGTGTCCTGGAGCCCGGTATGGTCCTCACCGTCGAGCCCGGCCTGTACTTCCAGGCCGACGACCTGACCGTGCCGGAGGAGTACCGCGGCATCGGGGTCCGCATCGAGGACGACATCCTCGTCACCGAGGACGGCAACCGGAACCTCTCCGCCGCGCTGCCGCGCACGTCCGCGGACGTCGAGGCGTGGATGGCGGGGCTCAAGGGCTGACCCGTCCGTTTCCCGGGAGCCGCGGTCCGCACGAGCGGGCCGCGGCTCCTGTGCGTCCAGGGGCACCGGGCCCGAAGTGCGCCGAAAATCGGTGGACTTGACGTGGCGGGAGTGCCTACCGTGCACCCATGTCCAGTCCCGAGTCGAACAGACGCTAGCCACCGGTTCCCGTTCTTCTTCCTCCGTGGCTCGTCTTCCGTGCGCCCGGCGCACGCCCGACTGGACGGTTCTCTTCCGCATGCGTTTTTTCGTGACGCGTTTTTCTGTGACGCGCTTTTTCGCGATGCCTTTTTTCGTGTACCTGCTCGGACTGGCGGTCTTCGCCCAGGGGATGTCCGAGTTCATGTTGTCCGGCCTCGTGGAGGACATCGCAGCCGACCTGGGTGTCTCCATCGGTACGGCCGGCACGCTGACCTCGGCATTCGCCGTGGGGATGATCATCGGCGCGCCGCTGATGGCCATGCTGAGCATGCACTGGCCCAGGCGCCGCGCCCTGTCGGCCTTCCTGATCGCCTTCCTCGTCGTGCACATCGCCGGTGCGCTGACCAGCAGCTTCGCGGTCCTGCTGGTCACCCGGGTCGTGGGAGCCCTGGCCAACGCCGGCTTCCTGGCCGTCGCCGTGGCGACCGCGGCCGCCGTGGCCGGGCCGGACGCCAAGGGCCGGGCCACTTCGGTCCTGCTCGGCGGGGTGACCCTCGCCTGCGTCGTGGGCGTGCCGGGTGGTGCGCTGCTCGGCCAGTTCTGGGGGTGGCGCTCGGCGTTCTGGGCGGTGGTCGTCCTGTCGGTGCCGGCCGTCTTCGCCGTGCTGCATTCGGTGCCGGACGACGCCCCCGCCGGCGCGGTGCCCGGCGCACGCCGGGAACTACGGGCGCTGCGCCGCCCGCGGCTGCTGGTGACGCTGCTCCTGGGCGCTCTCGTCAACGGCGCGACGTTCTGCAGCTTCACCTACCTCGCGCCGCTGTTCACCCATGTCACCGGCGTCGCGGACACGTGGGTGCCGGCCCTGCTCGCCCTCTTCGGTCTGGGGTCGTTCGCCGGTGTCACGGCCGGCGGCCGGCTGGCCGACACGCGGGCTGCGCAGGTCCTGGTGGCCGGAGGTGCGGCCCTGCTCGTCGGCTGGGTCGTCTTCGCGCTGACGGCCGGGAACCCGGTGGCCGCTTCCGTCCTCGTCTTCGTCCAGGGCGCATTGTCGTTCGGCGTCGGCTCCACGCTCGTCACGCAGGCGCTCTACGCGGCCGGTGAAGCGCCCACCCTGGCCGGCGGGTTCGCCACGGCCGCCCTCAACGTGGGCGCCGCGGCCGGCCCGTCCATCGGCGCCCTCGCTCTCGACGGCGGCCTCGGCCACCGCTCGCCCCTGTGGGTCAGCGCCCTGCTGGTGGGGCTCGCGGCCGTCGTGGCGGGGGTGTGGCGCAGGACGTCCGCCGTGCTCAGGACGCGCGCAGCAGGGCGGCCGCCGGCGGACCGCCCTCTCTCCATTTGAGGATCTTGTCGAAGCTGACGACCGCCCCCTGGCGCCCGGGGCGGTTGCGGACACGGACGTGATCGGTGAGGGAGGCGATCAGAAAAAGACCCCGGCCGTGTTCGTCCTGGACGGACACCGGGGTCTGCGGGCGGGGGTGGCACGCCGGATGAGGGCGGGCCGTGGAGCGGGGGCCTCCGCCGGTGAAGCCGGGGCCCGAGTCGGTGACCTCGATGCGGCACGTGTCCCCGTCGATCAGGGCGGTGACGCGATAGCCGGGTGAGGAGTCACCGCCGTGTTCGACGGCGTTGGCACAGGCCTCGCTGAGCGCCACAGCGAGGTCGTAGGACGTATCGGGATCGACTCCGGCCGTCTCCATGGCACCGATCAGCAGGCGCCTGGCGAGCGGAACGCTCGCAGCCTCGCGCCGCAAGTGGAGTGACCACCAAATGCTCATGCTCAGCCTCCTGGCTGCGGCTCGACATACCGATACGTATAGCCGGGACAGGCCTCTCGTAAGCCTGCCGGGCGTGTGAGTCCGCTCATTCGGCCGATGCGCGGAGGCGGTCCTGCGGTGTATGGCTCCGGTGAGGAGGATCCGGACAGCCGCGGTGGAAATCCGGACACCCGCCGTGGGTGGGGGGCGGTCGCGGTGGGATGATGGCGCAGCCATGCCTCACCCCGTCGCGCGCGCCGGCGCGGATCTGCGACTGATACGGGCCGCGGTGTTCACCGCGGTCTGTGTTCTGCTGTCCGCGGGCGGGCACGTGCTGGCCTCCTGCGCGGGCGTGCCGCTGTGGACGCTGGGCGCGGGCGGCGCGGCCGTCTTCGCGGTGGCCGTGCTGCTGGCCGGCCGGGAGCGCTCGCTGCCGGGGATAGCAGCGTTGCTGGCCGTGGGCCAGCTCGCGCTGCACACGCTGTTCGGGCTCGGGCAGCAGGGCGCCGAGGAGGTCCGGCAGCAGGCCGGCTCCGACGGACGGCTGATCGACTTCGCGGCGCAGCTGGTGTGCAACCAGCCGCACCGGATGACCGCCGCCCAGGCGCGGCAGGTCATCTCCGACGCCGGGTTCGACCCCGCGGCCCATGTGCCGGGGGCGGCGCCGATGGACGGGATGTCCATGGGGACCCCGGGCGGCTCCGGCGCGTCCGGCCCCTGCGAGCTCCTCGCGCACGTCCTTCCCGCCTCCCTCCCGATGCTGCTCGGCCACGTCGTCGCGGCCGTGGTGCTGGGCTGGGTGCTGCGTCGCGGCGAGGCCGCGCTGTGGCGGGCGCTGGAGCTGTCGGCCCAGGGGGCGCAGGGTGTCGCGGAGGCGGCGCTCATACGGTCGTTGCGCGCCGCCTTGGCGCTCGTACGGTCGCTGGTGCACCCGGCCGCCGGGGCCCGTGAGGTGCCGTCCGTCCGGCACGCGCGCGAGGACGACGAGCGTCCGGCCCGCGAGCCGGAGCTCCAGCACTTCGTGATCAGGCGGGGACCGCCGCGCTTCGCCCTCGCGGCCTGACGACGCGGCGCACTCCGGCACTTACGACGGGAGGGCGTCCGCGCTGCTGCCGCACGCGCGCCGAACACCTCTCTCGTCCCTCCTGCCTGTGGAGTGTCATCCCATGAACCCAACCTCTGCCGTGTCCCGGTTCCGCCGCCGTCTCCCCCTCGCCGCCGGTGTCGCCGCGGGCGGCGTGCTGCTGCTCGCCTCCCCCGCCTTCGCGCACGTGAGCGTGCAGCCGGGCACGGCCGAGAAGGGCGGCTACGGCACCATCGCCCTCAAGGTGCCGAACGAGAAGGACAACGCCTCGACGGTCAAGCTGGAGCTCACGCTCGACCCGCAGCACCCGCTGACCTCGGTGATGCCGCAGCCCGTGCCGGGCTGGGACATCAAGGTCGAGAAGTCGAAGCTCGACAAGCCGGTGCAGATGCACGGCGAGACCGTCAACGAGGCCGTCACCAAGATCACTTGGTCCGGCGGCAAGATCGACCCGGGCCAGTTCCAGCAGTTCCCGCTGTCGGTCGGGCCGCTGCCCAAGGACGCCGACCAGCTGACCTTCAAGGCGCTCCAGACCTACTCCGACGACGACGTCGTGCGCTGGATCGACGCCTCGAAGCCGGGCGGCCAGGAGCCGGAGCACCCGGCCCCGGTGCTCAAGCTCGTCGACAAGGCGGGCGCCAGGACCGACGACAAGCCCGCGGCCGCTGCCCCCGCCGAGAAGTCCGGCTCCGGTTCGGACACCACCGCCCGTGCCCTCGGCGGCGCCGGCATAGCCCTCGGCGCGGCCGGTGTCGCCTACGGCGTGTTCGCCGGCCGTCGCCGCAGGACCGCCGACGCCTCCTGACCCGCACAGCCGTCCGCCTCACGCCGGGCGGGCCCGCCGCGGGCCCGCCCGGCCGACCCCGGGAAGAACACATGCGCACCAAGCTCCTGGGCGCGGCCCTGGCCATGGCCGCCGCGCTCACCCTGACCGCCTGCGGCGGTTCCTCCGGCAGCGGCGACAAGCCCGCCGCCGACGTCTCCGCCGAGCCCAAGAAGGCGGCGATCACGCTCGACACCCCGAAGGACAAGCCGGACCTCGTCCTGACCGACACGTCGGACAAGAAGTACGAGCTCGCCAAGGAGACCAAGGGCCGTCCGGTCCTGCTCTACTTCGGCTACACCTACTGCCCGGACGTCTGCTCGACGGTCGTCTCCGACATAGCGGCCGCGACGAAGAAGCTGTCCAAGGAGGACCAGGAGAAGCTCCAGGTCGTCTTCGTCACCACCGACCCCGAGCGCGACACCCCCAAGCGCATGCGCGAGTGGCTCGACGCACAGGGCGGTCAGAACATCGTCGGCCTGACCGGTGACTTCGACACCATCCAGGCCGCCGCCAAGCCGCTCGGCATCCTGGTGGAGAAGCCGAAGAAGGAGAAGGACGGCTCGGTGACCGTCTCCCACGGCGCCGAGGTCGTCGGCTTCTCGCCGAAGGACGACGCGGCCCACTGGATCTACACCTCGTCCACCACCGCCGACCAGTACGCCCAGGATCTCCCGAAGATCGTCAAGGGGGAGAACCCGTGATGCGCAGGACCACCGTCGCCACCGCCGCCGCCCTTCCGCTGCTGCTCGCCGGAGGGCTCCTCGCGGTCACCGGCTGCGATGCGGAGAAGAAGTCGCAGAAGGCCGAACTGTCCGTGAGCGGCGCCTATATGCCGCAGCCCGCCATGGACGACATGGCGGCCGCGTACTTCACCGTCAAGAACGACGGCGGCAAGGCCGACACCCTCACCAAGGTGACCAGCCCGCTCTCGCAGGACGTCACCCTGCACACCACCGAGGGCGAGCAGATGAAGCACGCCGAGCAGCTGGAGGTGCCCGCGAAGGGCGAGCTCGCGCTGTCGCGCGGCGGTACGCATCTGATGCTCGGCAAGCTGGCGCACAAGCCGAAGGAAGGCGAGAAGATCGAATTCACGCTGCACTTCGCCACGTCGGCATCCATCAAGGTCCAGGTGCCCGTCGAATCCGCCACCTACCGCCCCAAGAGCTGACGTTGCGATGACGATCCAGGCCACCGCCGCCCGGCGCACCGTGACACTGCTGGGCACCCTGTTCGCCGCGCTGCTGTGCGCGCTGAGCCTGGGTGCGGGCACCGCGTCGGCGCATGCCGCGCTCGTCTCCACCGACCCGAAGGACGGGTCGGTGGTGCCCGTCGCACCGCAGCAGATCAAGCTCACCTTCTCCGAAGGCGTGCTGCTGAACGCCGACTCGCTGCGCGTCCTGGACCCTCAGGGCAAGCGCGTCGACGAGGGCAGGCCCGCACACCTGGACGGCAAGTCCGACACGGCGGCGGTGGCGGTACGGGCCGGGATCGCCGACGGCACGTACACGGTGGCCTGGCAGGCGGTTTCCGCGGACAGCCATCCGGTGGCCGGGGCGTTCACCTTCTCCGTCGGAGCACCGTCGAAGACGACGGTGACCACGCAGTCGGCGACCGCCGGCACCGACCCTGCGGTCGGCACGTTCTACGGCATCGGCCGGTACACCGCGTACGGCGGTTTCGTGCTGCTGGTCGGCGGCTGCGTGTTCGCCGGTGTGTGCCGTTCCTCGCGGTCTGTGCAGCGGGTCGCGGTGGGCGGCTGGATCGCGCTGTTCCTGTCCACCACGGTGCTGTTGCTGCTGCGCGGCGCGTACACGGGCGGCAAGGGGATGGGATCCGTCCTCGACCTGTCGCTGCTGGGCGACGCCCTGTCCACCAAGCCGGGCGCGGCACTGCTGTCCCGGCTGCTGCTGCTGAGCGCGGCGGCGGTGTTCCTGGCCGTGCTGTTCGGCACCTACGCCGACAGCGGTGCGCGGAACGGCTGTTCGGCGCAGGCGCTCGCCGAGCGGCGCGGTGTGGCCTACGGGCTGGCCGTCGGCGGCACGCTCGTCGCGGGCGGGCTGGCAGCGACGTGGGCGCTGGCCGAGCACGCGTCACAGGGGCTTCAGTCGTGGCTGGCGATGCCGGTCGACGTCGTGCACCTGCTGGGCGTCGCGGTGTGGCTGGGCGGTCTTGCCGCACTGCTGGCCTCTCTGTGGTCCGGTGAGCCGGTGCGGCGTGCGGGCGTGCAGCGCTTCTCCCGGCTGGCGTTCACGTCGGTCTGCGTGCTGGTGGCCACCGGGCTCTACCAGTCCTGGCGGCAGGTCGGTTCGTGGGACGCGCTGACGGGCACGGAGTACGGGCGCCGGCTGCTGGTCAAGGTCGGCCTGGTCGCCGTCATGGTGGCCGTCGCGTCCGTCTCGCGGCGGTGGACGGGCCGGCTGACGGACGAGCGGAGGGAGCCGAAGAAGGAGCCGAGGAAGGCTGCCGCCAAGGCGAAGGTGCCCGCTGCACAGTCCGGCGCCTCCCCCGAGCGCGCCGCACAGCTCGCCCGGCAGCAGGCCGCACTCGCCAGGGCGGCCGGAAGGCGGGAACGCGACGCGGACACCGGCCGCACCGGGCTGCGGCGCGCCGTGCTCGCCGAGGCCGCGGTCGCGGTCGTCCTGCTCGCCGTCACCACCGTGCTGACCGGCACCCAGCCCGGCCGGGCGGAGACCGAGCAGCGGCAGGCGGGCTCCGCCGGGAGCACCGCACCGGCCCCGGCGGGCCCGGCCGAGGTGACGATCCCCTACGACACAGGCGGCCCGAACGGCCGCGGCACCGCCGTGATCACCGTCGGCCCGGCACGCGCCGGCGCCAACACCGTCGACGTCACGCTGACCGACGCCTCGGGCAAGCCGGCCGACGTCCCGGAGCTGGACGTCTCGTTCACCGAGAAGGACAAGGCGATCGGCCCGCTGCGCACCACCCTGCAGCGGCAGTCCGCAGGCCGCTGGCAGGCCGCCGGCTTCCAGCTGCCGATGGCCGGTACGTGGCAACTCACCCTGACCGTACGGACCTCCGACATCGACCAGGTCACCGAGACCGGGAACGTGAAGATCAACTGATGGCAGACACGACAGACAAGGTCGAGCAGAAGAGCAAGACCGGTCAGACGAACATTGCACAGCCCGCTCTCTCGCGCCGACGCCTGCTCGGCACCGCGGGCGCCGTGGGCGCCGCCGGTCTCGTGGTCGGCGGCGCGGGCGGCGCGTTCGGGGCGGAGGCCCTGCGGGACGATGTCGCGCCGCTGTCCGGGGTCGGCACGGCCGCCCTGCCCTTCCACGGCACGCACCAGTCCGGCATCGCCGATCCGGCGCAGGCCCACGGCCATCTGGTGGCCTTCGACCTGGCACCCGGCGCCGACCGCAAGGCTGCTGCCGCACTGCTGCGCCGCTGGTCGGATACAGCAGCCGAACTGATGGCGGGCCGGGCGCCCAAGGGCGACGACACGGGCATCGCCCTGGACGCCGGGCCGTCGTCCCTGTCGGTCACCTTCGGCTTCGGACGCACCTTCTTCGACCGCACCGGCCTGACCGGGAAGCGGCCCGCCGCGCTGGAGCCCCTGCCGGCCTTCACGGCCGACGCGCTCGACCCCAAGCGCAGCGACGGCGACCTGTGGGTGCAGATAGGCGCGGACGACGGCCTCGTCGCCTTCCATGCCCTGCGGCTGCTGCAGAAGCAGGCGGACGGCACGGCACGGCTGCGCTGGCAGATGAACGGCTTCAACCGCACACCGGGCGCGACCGGCCGGCCGATGACCGCCCGCAACCTGATGGGCCAGGTGGACGGCACCAACAACCCCAAGACGTCGGACGGGGACTTCGCGGCCAAGGTGTTCGTCCCGGACGACCGCAAGGGCGCGGACGCCTGGATGGCGGGCGGCTCGTACGCGGTCGTCCGGCGCATCCGGATGCTCCTCGACAGCTGGGAGCAGCTGTCGCTGGACCGGCAGGAGAAGGTGATCGGCCGCCGCAAGTCGGACGGCGCACCGCTGTCCGGCGGCACCGAGACCACCCCGGTGGACCTGGACAAGCTGGGTCCGGACGGTTCGCTGGCCATTGCGGGGGACGCGCACATCCGGGTCGCCGCACCGGCCTCGAACCGGGGGGCGGCCATGCTGCGCCGCGCCTTCTCGTACCACGACGGCTTCCGCGACGACGGGGCACCGGATGCGGGCCTGCTGTTCGTCGCGTGGCAGGCGGACCCGCTCAAGGGGTTCGTGCCGGTGCAGCGGAAGCTGGACCGCGGCGACGGCCTGTCGCGCTTCCTGCGGCACGAGTCGAGTGCGCTGTTCGCGGTGCCGGGCGGCTGTGCGGAGGGGGAGTACGTGGGGCAGCGGCTGCTGGAGGGCTGAGGGCCGCGTGATCGCGCCCCAAAGGGGCGCGGGGCGTTTTTCCTGTGCGGCTCCGCCGCGTGGGCGCGAGCAACCACAACGAGCCCGCAGTTGACGCACTGCACCCGCGGAGGATCGGCGACGCCGCGGGGCGCCCACCCCCGATATCGTGACGAGGCCCATGGTGACCCCTCCGGAGGAGAGCCCGCGTGATGTCCGCCAGCAGCTACACCTACCTCGGCCCGGAAGGCACCTTTACCGAGGCGGCCCTCCGTACCCTCCCCGAGGCGGCCACCCGTGAGCTGGTCCCCATGCTCTCCGTCCCGGCGGCGCTGGACGCCGTCCGCAACGGCGAGGCCGCGGCAGCCCTCGTGCCGATCGAGAACTCCGTCGAGGGCGGCGTCACGGCGACCCTCGACGAACTCGCCACCGGCACACCGCTGATGATCTACCGGGAGGTGCTCCTCCCGATCGCCTTCGCCCTCCTCGTCCGCCCCGGCACCGCCCTCGGCGACATCAAGACGGTGACCGGCCACCCGGTCGCCCAGCCCCAGGTGCGCAACTGGCTGTCCGCCCATCTGCCGGACGCCGTGTGGGAGTCGGCCGCATCCAACGCGGACGGCGCCCGGCTGGTCCGCGAAGGCCGCTACGACGCCGCGTTCGCGGGCGAGTTCGCCGCGGCGACGTACGCACTCGAGCCGCTGGTCACCGACATCCACGACGCGCAGAACGCACAGACGCGCTTCGTCCTGGCGGGCCGCCCGGCGCGGCCGGCGGCGCGTACGGGCCTCGACCGCACGTCCGTGGTCGTCTGGCTGCGGGACGATCACCCGGGTGCCCTGATGGAGCTGCTGCAGGAGTTCGCCGTGCGCGGGGTGAACCTGATGCGCATCGAGTCCCGCCCCACGGGCGAGGGCATGGGCCGCTACTGCTTCTCGGTCGACTGCGAGGGGCACATCAGCGACCGCCGGGTGGGCGAGGCCCTGATGGGGCTGAAGCGGATCTGCCCGAAGGTGCGGTTCCTGGGGTCGTATCCGCGGGCGGGTGCGGCCCCGGACGGTATGCCGGAGCCGCGGTACGGCACGTCGGACGGCGACTTCGTGACGGCGGCCGAGTGGCTGGCGCGCTGCCAGGACGGCCGGGCCTGAGCGCGGCGGGGTGGACGAGCCGGGCGGACCTGCCGGGACGGGTTTCCCACAGGGTTACCCACAGACTTATCCACAGGCCGTTCTCGACCTGGGGATAAGTCGACAGAGCGGGGCGCGGACCGCCGCCGCGAAACGGTCAAGGTCGACAAATCTCTCTAGCCATCCGCGGGCTCGTCCACAGCCGACCGTCGGCCACCCCCGCACCACATGTCATCCGAAAAGCCTCGAACAACCCGTTGGAGTGGGTGAATACCACTCGAATGAGCAGCCGGAAGGGGTTTATCCGGGAAATGCCCTCTGAAGGGCGGAAGTAGCGGAACCCGAAGTTCCGACATCCACAGATTGAGCGCACAGCCTGTGGACAAAGAACCGGAAGCTGCCGCTCCTGTGGACAACAGAAGTGCTCAACTCCCGCCGTACGCAAGCGCTCTCGGCGTACGGAACGGCCACCGGCCCCTTTTCCGGCATTTCCCGGCGGCTTTCCGGCAACTCCCCGTCAGCTGCCCGTGAGAGTGACACGAGAACGATTCCCGGCGACGACTCTGCCTTTTCCTGTCACGCCAGAATGGTGCAAACCGCCACGAAAGGGAATATCGCGTCGAGGACACGCAGCCCGCAACGGTAGCCTGGAGGGGTGATTGACCTTCGCCTGCTTCGTGAGGACCCCGACCGAGTGCGCGCGTCCCAGCGTGCCCGTGGAGAGGACGTCGGCATCGTCGACGCGCTGCTCTCCGCCGACGAGCGGCGCAGGTCGTCCGGCGTCCGCTTCGACGAACTCCGCTCCGAGCAGAAGGCGCTCGGCAAGCTCATCCCCAAGGCGTCCGGCGACGAGAAGGCCGAGCTGCTGAAGAAGGCCGGCGAGCTGGCCGCCGCCGTCAAGGCGGCCGACGCCGAGCAGGACGAGGCCGCCGCCGAGACGCAGCGCCTGCTGCTCCAGGTCGGCAACCTCGTCCACCCGGACGTGCCGCGCGGCGGCGAGGACGACTTCGTCGTCCTGGAGACCGTCGGCACCCCGCGCGACTTCGCCGCCGAGGGCTTCGAGCCCAAGGACCACCTGGAGCTCGGCCAGACGCTCGGCGCGATCGACGTCGAGCGCGGGGCCAAGGTGTCCGGCTCGCGCTTCTACTACCTGACGGGCGTCGGCGCCCTGCTGGAGCTGGCCCTGGTCAACGCCGCCATCGGCCAGGCGACCGCCGCCGGCTTCACGCCGATGCTCACCCCCGCCCTGGTCAAGCCGCGCGCCATGGAAGGCACCGGCTTCCTCGGGCAGGCCGCGCAGGACGTCTACCACCTGGAGAAGGACGACTTCTACCTGGTCGGCACGTCCGAGGTCCCGCTCGCCGCGTACCACATGGACGAGATCGTCGAGGCGGACCGGCTGCCGCTGCGCTACGCGGGCTTCTCGCCCTGCTTCCGCCGCGAGGCCGGCACGTACGGCAAGGACACCCGGGGCATCTTCCGGGTCCACCAGTTCGACAAGGTCGAGATGTTCTCGTACGTCGCACCGGAGGACGCCGAGGCGGAGCACGCGCGCCTGCTGGAGTGGGAGAAGCAGTGGCTGACCAGCCTGGAGCTGCCGTTCCAGGTGATCGACACGGCCACCGGCGACCTCGGCGCCTCCGCCTCCCGCAAGTTCGACTGCGAGGCGTGGATCCCCACCCAGGGCAAGTACCGCGAGCTGACGTCCACCTCCAACTGCAACGAGTTCCAGGCCCGCCGCCTGTCGGTGCGCATGCGCGACGGCAAGAACGTCAAGCCGCTGGCCACGCTGAACGGCACGCTGTGCGCCGTTCCGCGCACCATCGTGGCCCTGCTGGAGAACCATCAGCAGGCCGACGGCTCGGTCCGCGTGCCCGAGGTGCTGCGCCCGTACCTGGGCGGCCGTGAGGTGCTGGAGCCCGTTACCAAGTGAGTGCACCCGCACCGGAAGGCCTGCCCTTCCGCTTGGTGGCGACCGACCTGGACGGCACGCTGCTGCGCACCGACGAGACGGTGTCGGAGCGCACCCGTGCCGCCCTCCGGCGGGTCAGTGAGGCCGGTGCCGCGCACATCGTGGTCACCGGCCGGCCGGTCGCCTGGACCCGGCACATCCTCGACGCCCTGGACTACCAGGGGATCGCGGTGTGTGGTCAGGGCGCGCAGGTCTACCACGCAGGCGAGCACCGGCTGCTGACGTCCGTGACGCTGGACCGGCAGCTCGCCGCCATCGCCCTCGCCAAGATCGAGGCGGAGGCCGGTCCGCTGTTCCTCGCCGCCAGCCGTGACGGCCTGGACGGCGACCTGCTGGTCGGCCCCGGCTACAGCATCCAGGAGGGCCCGGTCGCGGCCGTCCCGATCACCGAGCCGGGCGAGCTGTGGACGGCCCCGCTCAACAAGCTCTACCTCCAGCACCCGGAGCTCGGCGACGACGCCCTGGCGGACGTCGCGCGCCGGGTGGCGGGCGGGCTGGTGGATGTGACGATGGCGGGCGCCGGCATCGTCGAGCTGCTGCCGCTGGGCCTGAGCAAGGCGACGGGCCTCTCGCTGGCCGCGCGCCGGCTGGGCGTGAAGGCCGCCGACACCATCGCCTTCGGCGACATGCCGAACGACATCCCGATGTTCGGCTGGGCCTCCTGCGGCGTCGCCATGGCCAACGCGCACCCCGAACTCAAGGCCGTGGCCGACGAGATCACCGTGTCGAACGACGAGGACGGGATCGCGGTCGTTCTGGAGCGTCTTTTCGCCTGAAGGGTCTGAGCGCCCTGTCGATGACAGGGACTTCGGTCAGCCGGCCGAAGTCCCAGGTCGGGCAGTCGCGTGTGAGCGGCCAGCAGGCCAGACCCAGCGCCACGGAGATGGCGTGCCCGATGTCCGTGAAGGTGCCTCCGGTCGCCAGCGGCAGCGCGAAGAAGAGCAGCACTCCGGCGAGGTACGGCCAGCGCCAGGGCCGTGGCACGCGGTAGGCGAGGATGCCCGCGGCGGCGGCCAGTCCGTACGAGACCCCTATGTCGACCACGTGCTTCATCGCGCGGGGGGCGGAATGGTGCTGGATGGCCAGCAGCAGCACCTCCTGGCTGATGAGAGTGGCCGCCACGTGGGCCACGGCGACCGTGACGAGCCAGCGCAGGGTGCCGATCCAGCGTTCGACGTTGGCATGGAAGATCTCGAACAGCACGGCGTAGAGCAGGAACGAGGACGGCTGCTCGATCCAGAAGCCGCTGATGAGCAGTGACTGCAGCGGATGCTTGTTGAGCTCGTGGATGTTGCTGCTGTTGCGGTGCAGGAGGAAGGCCGAGAGCCCCTCGCTGGCCGAGGCGATCACCAGGCTGGTGACGCCGATGATCAGCAGCCAGATGTGGGTACCGGGCGAGGAGCGCACCCAGGCGCCCACCTCGGTCCGGAGCGTCGACCACAGCCTCGCCGCGTCCACCGTTCGACGGTAGCCCGGACGGCTCTGCGGCGCCCGGGAAAGGAGTTGTAGGATGACTGGGCAATAGGTTGACCCGGCAGGCCCCTGTGCGGCCGCCCGCCAGCATCCGGAGAACACATGGCCCTGCGAGCCGCGGGACGGCAGTCCCTCGTGGACACCGTCGTGGAACAGCTGCGTGCGCAGGTCGCCGCGGGCGAGTGGAAGGTCGGCGAGCGCATCCCCACCGAGCACGCGCTCGCCGAGCAGCTGCAGGTCGGGCGGAACACCGTCCGCGAGGCCGTGCGCGTCCTGGTGCACGCCGGGATGCTGCGGTCGCGCCAGGGCGAGGGCACCTTCGTCGTCTCCACCGCCGACCCCGCCGAGATCATGCGCGGAGTGCAGCGCGCCGGGGTGCGCGACGTCCTGGAGCTGCGGATCGCCCTGGAGGCCGAGGCGGCCCGGCTGGCGGCCCTGCGGCACGAGCCGGCCGACCTGGAGCGGATGCGGGCCGCGCTGGACGCGCAGCGGGCCTTCGAGGACCCCGAGGGCCAGCCCGACTCCGGGAGCCTCGAGCTGTACGCCGACCACGACGTCGAGTTCCACCGGGCCGTCGTGGAGGCCGCGCACAACCCCGCGCTCACCGCGACCTACGCCTGGTTCAGCAGCTCCGTCCGGGAAGCACTGGTCACCGCGCTCGGCGACCGGGACATGCCGCGCATCATCCACGGCGACCACCAGGCCCTGATGGAGGCCATCGCCTCCGGCGATCCCGACACGGCCGCCCGTGCCGCGCGCACCCTCCTCGAACGCCCCAAGCAGGCCGTCGAATCGCTGCTCGACGCCGAGGACTGACCGAGGACCGGTCGGCACGCAGCGCGGTCCGCACACAACCCCCAGCACCCCCCACGGAGGCACCCTCATGTCGGAGACGAGGACCGACCAGACCGGCATACCGCTGATCGACGCGGAGGAGGACTTCGCACCCACCCCCGCGGTCGCGGCGGCGCGGCGCAGCCTGATCGCCCACCCCGCCTTCCTGCTGCTCGGCATCGTCCTCGCCTCGCTCAACATGCGGGCCGCGCTCGCCGGGGTCTCGCCGCTGATGGGCGAGATCGGCGACCACTTCCACCTGGGCGCCGCAACGAGCAGCCTGGTCACCACCATTCCGCTGGCCTTCATGGGCCTCGGCTCGATCGTGGCGCCCCGGCTCGCCCGCCGCTGGGGCACGGAGGCGGCGCTGTGCGGCGCGCTCGTGCTGCTGGCCGGGGGCATCCTGCTGCGCGTCGCGCCGCCGGTCGCCGCGCTGTTCGTGGGCTGCGCCCTCGTCGGCACCGCGATCGCCCTGCTCAACGTGCTGATGCCGGGGCTGGTCAAGCGGGACTTCCCGGACCGGGCGGCCGGCATGACCGCGCTCTACTCGACCACGCTGATCCTGGGCGCCACGGGCTCGGCCGCCTCCGCCGTGCCGCTGGAGAACGCCCTCGGCGGCTGGCAGGGCTCGCTGGCCTCCTGGTCCCTGCTCGCGCTGATCGCGACGGCCGTCTGGGTCCCGCAGGCGGTCGCGGCCCGCCGGGGCACCCCGCACGGCGCCGCGGCGGCCGTGGCCAAGCACGCGGCGGGCGACGGCCCGAAGCTCTCGCGTTCACCGCTCGCCTGGCAGGTCACCCTGCTGATGGGCACGCAGTCGCTGATCGCGTACGTCTGCATCGCCTGGATGCCGACGGTCTTCACCGACCATGGCATGAGCAAGGGCGAGGCGGGCATGGTCTACGCCTTCTACACCCTGGTGCAGATGGCCGGTTCGTTCGTCGTGCCGATGCTCGCCGGGCGGATGCGGGACCAGCGGGTGCTGGCGGTCGCCGTCGTGGCCGTCATGACGGCCGGTGTGACGGGCCTGTTGATCGCCCCGGTCGCGGGGGCGTGGGTCTGGGCGACGCTGATGGGTGTTGCGCAGGGCGGCATGCTGGGGCTCGCCCTGACGCTCATGGTGCTGCGCACGCGTGACGCGCACACGGCCGCCAGGCTGTCCGGCATGGCACAGACCGGTGGCTATCTCCTCGCCTCTGTCGGCCCGTTCGCCATCGGTGCCGTCCACCAGGTGACCGGTGACTGGACGTTGCCGATCGCTCTGTTGCTGGTCGCCTGTGCGGCGCTGGTGTTCCTCGGGCTGGGCGCCGGGCGCGACCGGAAGATCTGACCTGCCGGTTGAACGTGAACGAGGGGGGCCTGCACGCAGCAGGCCCCCCTCGTTCACGTCACTCCTCCCCGGCGAGGGTGAGCGAGCGCAGCTTGGTCACGGCGAACCACGTGGCCGCCGCCGTGACTCCGGCGAGCAGCACCAGCGCCGTGGGCAGGCCCACGTCCGATGTGATGGTCCCGTCCGCGCCGATCTTCTGGGCCAGTGCCAGTGCCCACTGCTGCACGCTCAGCGTGCGTGCACCCGGCACGAGGTTGCCGAAGAGCGACTCCCAGACGAGCGCGTAGACGAGGCCCGCGACGACCGCGTGCCGGGTCACCGTGCCCAGCAGCAGGAAGATCGCGCTGTATGCCACGGATGCGACCGCGGCGGCCACCGCGTAGGCGACTGCGATCTGCTGGCTGTTGCCGTTGAGCAGGAAGCCCGCGATCAGCGTGGGGATCGCCGAGAAGGTCACCGTGACCCCGATGGCCACGATCAGCTTGGTGATGGTGATCGTCGACCGCTTCAGGGGCTTGGCCAGCAGATAGACCACCGACCCGTCGTCGATCTCCGGGCCGATGGCGCCCGTTCCGGCGATGACGCCGATCAGCGGCACCATGGTGGCGAGCGCGAAGCCGCCCAGGACGTTGACGGCGGTCTGGTCGTCCGCACCCGTCAGAGCACGCACGAGGGCCGACAGGACGATCAGCAGCGCGGGCAGCGCGAAGAGGATCAGGGCGCGGCGGCGGCCGAGGAGGGCCCGGTAAGTGAGCCGGGCGACAGTGCTGTTGAACACGGGGTGGCTCCTTTCAGGCCGCGACGAGGTAGGAGAAGACCGATTCGAGCGACTCGTCGGACGGTGAAACCGTCAGCAGCCGGATGCCGTGCTCGCGGGCGACGCGCGGCAGGAGCTCGGTGAAGCGGCCGAAGTCGACGGCCTGGATACGCAACGCGCCTTCCTTGACGTCCACTTCGATGCCCGCGGTCGACGGGTCGGCGATGAGCGCCGCGGCGAGGGCGCGGTCGTCGCTGGAGCGTACGACGTAGCGGTGCGGCCGGTCGGTCATCAGCCGGCGGATCTTGCGGAAGTCGCCCGAGGCGGCGTGCCGTCCGGCGACGACCACCTCGATGTGGGCGGCGAGCTGTTCGACCTCTTCGAGGATGTGGGAGGAGAACAGCACGGTGCGTCCCTCGGCCCCCATCGCGCGCAGCAGGTCCATCAGTTGCATGCGCTGCCGCGGGTCCATACCGTTGAACGGCTCGTCGAGCAGCAGGACGGACGGCTGGTGCACCAGCGCGGAGGCCATCTTCACGCGCTGCCGCATGCCCTTGCTGTACGTGGAGATCTTGCGGTCCTGTGCGTACTCCATCTCGACCGTGGCGAGCGCCCGTTGGGCCTCGGCCGCACCCAGGCCGTGCAGCTCGGCGTTGGCCCGGACGAACTCCCGGCCGGTCAGGAAGTCGTACATCGCCTCGCGCTCGGGGACGATGCCGATGTGCCGGTAGATCTGCTCGTTGCGCCAGACGGTCTGACCGTCCAGGGTGACCGTTCCGGTGGAGGGGGCGAGGAAGCCGCCCATCATGTTGATGAGGGTCGACTTTCCGGCGCCGTTGGGGCCGAGCAGTCCGGTGACGCCGGGGCCGATCGTCATGGAGACGTCGTTGACGGCGACCACGTTGCCGAACCAGCGCGAGACGTTGTCGATGTGGAGGGTTGTCACAGCCCCGCCTTCCGGTAGCGGGCGGTCAGCAGGCCGTAGGAACCCGCCACGGCGGCGAGGAGGACGAGGAGGTAGACCACTCCGGCACCGGTGCCCGGGCCGTGGCCGCCGGGGAAGGAGGTGGTGGCGGAGAGGAACGCCGTCTGCACGCCGTCGATCAGGGTGATCGGTGAGAAGAGTCCGAGCCAGCTGATGATCTGGGTGTTGTCGGTGTTGAGCGCGATGCCCTGGATGGTGCCGACCGCGCCGTAGGAGATGGTCAGCACGGCGATGACGGCGGCGACGCCGAAGCCGCGGCGCGGGGTGAGCGCGGCGACCACCAGGCCGAGGCCGGCGAAGAGGAGGGAGAGCAGGGCCACGGAGACCAGTCCTTGCGCGAAGCCCTTCGTCTGGTCGACGAAGTCGAGTTTGGCGAGCAGGGCGCCCGCGTAGAGGGTCACGAGGGGCGCGGCGGTGAGGACGAACAGGGCGGTGGTCATGGCGGCGAACTTGGCCACCACGTAGTCGACGCGCTCGATCGGCCGGGAGAAGTACAGCGGCACGGTCTTGAACCGGAGGTCCCGGGAGACCGACTGCGGTGCCTGGGCGGCGAGGAACAGGCCGATGACCGCCTGGAGGTAGATCGCGTAGCGCGTGTACTCCAGCGGCAGGTGGTTCATCTTCGTGAAGACGGCGACGGCCACGACGATCGCGGCGGGCACGCACATCACGGCGAACAGCAGCATCGGCAGGATCTTGGACTTCGCCGAGCGCCCGAGGCCGTAGGCGCCGCGCAGGCTCTGGGAGTAGAGCGAGCGGCGGGCGTAGGCACGGCCGAGGCGGGCGCCGCCGTAGCTGCGGTAGCCGATGTTGTGAATGACGTCCGGTGCGGGGTGCACGGGTGCGGCTGTGGTCTCAGGCGGCATCGGTGCTGCCCCTCTCCTGCGGGGCGGCGCCCCAGGCGTGCGTCTGCTGTGGCTGCTCGTCGGTCCGGAAGACCTCGGCGATGCGGTGCCGGCGCTGTTCCATGCGGACCAGGCCGAGGCCGAGTCCGGCGACGGCGTCGCGCACGGTGTCGTACGTCTCCTCGCCCGCGACGTCGACGAGCAGGACGTGGCCGGGGCCGGCGGCGGCGTACTCGCCGGTGCCGCCGGCCGGCTGGACCGTCAGCCCCGCGGCGGCCAGGGCGGCGGCCAGCGCGCCCGTGCCGTCGGGGACGGCGTCGGAGTCGGTGACCTCGACGGCGAGCGAGCCGGAGTCGCGGGTGAAGTCGCTGGTGGAGGAGGAGCGCAGCAGCGTGCCACCGTCGATGACGACGACGTGGTCGCAGGTGCGCTCCAGTTCGCCGAGCAGGTGGGAGGTGACCAGCACCGAGATGCCGAAGTCGGTGTGGACGCGCCGGATGAGGCCCAGCATGTCGTCCCGTCCGACCGGGTCGAGGCCGTTGGTTGGCTCGTCCAGCAGGACCAGCTTCGGGTCGTGGACGAGCGCCTGGGCCAGCTTGACCCGCTGCTTCATGCCCGTCGAGTAGCCGCCCATGGGGCGGTACCGCTCCTCGTACAGGCCCACGTGGCGCAGGGTGTCGGCCGTGCGCTCGCGGGCCGCGGTGGGCGGCAGACCGGACATGCGGGCCATGTGGACGACGAACTCGGTGGCCGAGACGTCGGGCGGCAGGCAGTCGTGCTCGGGCATGTAGCCGACCTGTTCGCGGATCTCCGCGCCCCGGGTGGCGACATCGAGGCCGAGCACCTCGGCGCGGCCCTCGGTGGCCGGGGAGAGGCCCAGCAGAATCTTGATCAGCGTTGACTTGCCGGCTCCGTTCGCCCCCACCAGTCCGGTCACTCCCGGACCGATGTCGACGGAGAGCCGGTCAAGGGCGGTCACCCGGGGGAACCGCTTGCTGAGGCTTTCGGTGGCGATCACAGTCACCCTTCGACGGTAGTGGGGCGAGCCACAGCCGTCGTCAGACCTGACGGTGGGATGCGTGTAGTCCTCGGGTCTGACACGACCCCGGGAACGGGGCTGAAAGGAGGGGGCGCATCCCGAGGGGCCGGTGCGCCGAGGTTTTCCACAGGGGCGTCCGGGGGTCTTGACGCAGCCGTCGGACATTGTCACATTCATCAGTGTCAACTTGCGGACGTGGCTTCGGGGTTCGCCCGGGAGAACGGAGAGTGGGCATGGCGGCTGTGGTGGGAGCGCCCGGGAGCCCCCGGGCGCGGACCGGGCCGGGCGCGGGGGAGCTCGGCGGCTTCCGGGAGGTGCAGCGCCTGGCGTATGCGTGCGCGGAGGAGGTCGCCGCGCAGCTCCGGCCGGGCGTGACCGAGCGCGAGGCGGCCCGGATGCAGCGCGAATGGCTGCGCCGGCGCGGCGTGCGGGACTGGTTCCATCTGCCGTTCGCCTGGTTCGGCGACCGCACGGCCTTCGCCGGCTTCCGGGTGCCGCTGCAGTTCTTCCCGACCGGGCGGCGGCTGGAGCCGGGGATGCCGTTCATCCTCGACATGGCGCCGGTGCACCGGGGCTTCACGGCCGACATCGGCTACTCGGGCTGCCTCGGCCCGAATCCCCTGCACGACCGGCTCATGGCCGACCTCGGTGCGCACCGCGAGCTGATCCTGCGCGAGGTGCGCGAGCGCAGGACGCTGCGCGAGATCTACGCGGACGTGGACCGCCTCATGGCCCGCCAGGGCCACGCCAACCGGCACCGCGCCTATCCCTTCGGGGTGATCGCGCACAAGGTGGACCGGGTGCGCGAGCGCCGCTGGTCGCCGCATGTCTTCGGGTTCGGCACGCAGTCGCTCAAGGGCCTGGCCTCCGATGCGCTGCACGGCCACCGCGAGGGCTGGTCGCCGCTGTGGAGCCCGTACCGCTTCTCGGACCATCCGCCGCAGCCGGGCCTGTGGGCGGTGGAACCGCATCTCGGCTTCCGGGGCACGGGCGCGAAGTTCGAGGAGCTCCTGGTGGTCACGGACTCCCGGGATCCGCAGGAGAGCGCGTTCTGGCTGGACGACGATCTGCCGCATGTGCGGCGCGGGCAGGAGGGAAGAGCCGCATGAACCGGGGCCTGGCAGGAGCGCGCGAGCGCCGGGTGCGCACGGGCGGGATCGAGCTGTGCGTCGCGGAGCTGGGCGATGCGGCACAGCCGACCGTGGTGCTGGTGCACGGATATCCGGACAGCAAGGAGGTGTGGGAGGAGGTCGCGCTGCGCCTCCAGGACCGCTTCCACGTGGTGCTCTACGACGTGCGCGGCTGTGGCCGCTCGACGGCCCCGCAGCCCCTGCGCGGGGGCTTCACCCTGGAGAAGCTGACGGACGACTTCCTGGCCGTGGCGGACGCGGTGAGCCCGGACGCCCCGGTGCACCTGGTCGGGCACGACTGGGGATCGGTGCAGGGCTGGGAGTTCGCCACCGTCGCCCGCACCGAGGGCCGCATCGCCTCCTTCACCTCCGTCTCGGGCCCCTCCCTCGACCACTTCGGGCACTGGCTGAACCGGCGCATCTCCCGGCCCACCCCGCGCCGGGCCGCCCAGCTGCTCGGCCAGGGCGCCCGCTCCTGGTACGTCTACGCGCTGCACACCCCCCGCCTGCCGGAGGCGGCCTGGCGCGGGCCGCTCGGCGCCCGCTGGCCGCGCATCCTGGAGCGCCTGGAGCGGCTCCCCGCCGACGGCTATCCCACGGCCTCCCTGCCCTCCGATGCCGCGCACGGCGCCTGGCTGTACCGGGACAACGTGCGCTCCAGGCTGCGCCGCCCACGCCCCGACGCGTACGCCCACGTCCCGGTCCAGCTGATCGTCCCCACCGGCGACCGCTATCTCTCGCAGCACCTCTACGACGACCTGGAGCAGTGGGCCCCGCAACTGGTGCGGCACACCCTGGAGGGGCAGCACTGGGTGCCGCGCACCAGGCCGGACCAACTGGCCGCATGGATCGCCGAGTTCATCACGTCCCAGGAGAGCCGCGCGGACGGGGCCGGCGCACCGGCGGCGCGCACGCCGGCCGCGAAGGGGCCGTACGCGGAGCGCTTCGGCGGACGTCTGGTGCTGGTGACGGGCGCGGCCGGAGGGATCGGACGGGCCACGGCCTTCGCCTTCGCGGAAGCGGGCGCCCGGGTCGTCGCGGTCGACCGCGACGCCGAAGGGGCCTCCCGCACAGCCGAGTTGGCCCGGCTGATCGGAGCGCCCGCAGCGTGGGGCGAGTGCGCCGACGTCGCGGACGAGCAGGCGATGGAGAAACTGGCCGCCAAGGTCGCCGCGGAATACGGCGTGGTGGACGTGCTCGTCAACAACGCCGGCATAGGGCTCTCCGGGACGTTCATGGACACCTCGGCCGAGGACTGGCGCCGGGTCCTGGACGTCAACCTGTGGGGCGTCATCCACGGCTGCCGGACCTTCGGCCGCCAGATGGCCGAGCGCGGCCAGGGCGGCCACATCGTCAACACCGCCTCCGCCGCGGCCTTCCAGCCGTCCCGGGCCCTCGCCGCCTACAGCACCTCCAAGGCGGCGGTGCTGATGCTCAGCGAGTGCCTGCGCGCCGAACTGGCCGGGCAGGGCATCGGGGTCTCCGCGATCTGCCCGGGCATCGTCAACACCGGCATCACCACCGCCGCCCGGTTCACCGGGGTCTCCGAGGAGGAGCAGCAGCGCCGGCGCGCCCGCACGGCCAAGCTGTACGGCCTGCGCAATTACCCGCCGGAGAAAGTGGCCGACGCCGTCCTGCAGGCCGTGCTCCACGACCGGGCCGTGGTGCCCGTGACCCCCGAGGCGCACGGACTGCGCTTCCTGTCCCGCTTCACCCCGCGGGTGCGCCGTGCACTCGCCCGCATCGAGCCGAAGCTGTAGAGGCAGAACGAGGCAGAACGATGAGCTACCGCATCGCCCCCAGAAGGGTCTCCTTCGACTGGCAGGAGACGCCGCTGCACTGGATACCCGACGAGCCCACCGCCACCCACGTGATCAACGTGCTGCATCTGCTGCTGCCCGCCGGGGAGCGCTGGTTCGTCAAGGTCTTCAAGGAGGCCCTCCCGCTCGTCCACGACGAGGAACTCCTCAAGGACGTCAAGGGATTCATGGGCCAGGAGGCCACCCACAGCGTGCAGCACTCCTACGTCCTGAACCACCTCGCCGAACAGGGCCTGGACACCGGCCCGTACACCCGGCACGTCGAATTCCTCCTCGACGTCCTGCTCGGCGAGAAGCCCCCACTCGGGCTGCCGCTGACCGAGCGCGAGTGGCTGCGTTTCCGGCTCTCGCTGATAGCAGCCATCGAACAGTTCACGGCCGTGCTCGGCGACTGGGTCCTGCGGGCGGAGGAGCTCGACCGGGCCGACCCCGATCCGGTGATGCTCGACCTGCTGCGCTGGCACGGCGCCGAGGAGGTCGAACACCGGTCGGTGGCCTTCGACATGTACGAGCACTGCAGCGGCGAGGATGCCGCCCGCTACGCCCGCAGGCTGCTGGGCATGGCCGTCACCGCACCCATGCTCCTGTACCTGTGGGCCTGGGGCGCGCGCTACCTCGTCCGGCACGACCCGCTGCTGGCGGGCCGGCTGCGCTATTCGCTGCGCGAGCACAACAGGGCCGTGGCCAAGGGACTTCTGCCGTCCTGGCGCGAGCTGGGCCGCGCCGTGCCCCGCTACTGCCGGCGGTCGTACCATCCCTCGCAGGAGGGGTCGCTGCGCAGGGCCGTCGACTATCTGGCGACCTCCCCCGCGGCCCGGGCCGCCGCGGGCGCCCTGGGCCGGGCAGCCCTTTCGTGAGGAGCAACACCCTTGACCGAACAACCCGACGCGACCGCACGGCACCGGCAGGCCGTGCGGCCCGGACCGGCCGCCGCCGAGTACCGGATCGAGGACCTGGCCCACCACAGCGGCGCCACGGTCCGCACGATCCGCGCCTACCAGGACCGCGGACTGCTGCCGAAGCCGGAGCGGCGCGGCCGGGCCAACGTCTACGGCGAAGACCACCTGAACCGGCTCCGCCAGATCGCCGGCCTTCTGGAGCGCGGCTACACCCTGGCCAGCATCAAGGAACTGCTGGAGGCCTGGGATGCGGGCCGCGGGCTCGGCGGGATCCTCGGACTGGTGGCCGAGGTCGACGGGCCGTGGTCCGACGAGAAGGCCGCCCGGATCACGCGCGCGGAGCTGAACGAGAGGTTCGGCGGTGCGCACGACGACGAGGCCGTGGCCGAAGCGCTGGAACTCGGCGTCCTGGAGCGGCTGCCGGACACCCCGGACGCCTTCCTCGTGCCCAGCCCCCAGGAACTGGCTGTCGCCGTCGAACTGCATGCGGCAGGTGTACCGCTGCCCGCCATCTCCGGCCACCTCCGTGAACTGCGCATCCAGGTCGAGCACATCGCCGGCCGCTTCCTCGACTTCACCACCGAGCACGTCTTCGGGCAGTACCTCGGCCACCCGCCCTCCGACGAGGAGGCCGCCGAGGCCGCCGCCCTGGTGCGGCGGCTGCGCCCCCTCGCCCAGCAGACCGTCGACGCCGAACTCGCCCGCGCCATGCGCACCCTGGCCACCCGCTACCTCCGCAGCCACCTGGACGAGACGGCGGCGGAAGCAACGGAGCCGGCGGCCCCGGCCCCCGCTCCGGCTGTGGAGGCCCCGGCCGAGCACCCCCCGCGATCCCGGGCCGCCGCTGCCCCCGCCCCCGCCGTGGAAGCGGTGCGCCTCCCCCGCCGCACCGTCCACGCCGTGCGGGCCCTGGTCGGACCGGAACCGGAGCGCACCGAGGCATTCATAGCCGCCGCCGCTGAACGCGAGGTCCAGGCCCGCACCATGGACGCGCTGGCCGACCGCAGTTGAGGTCCACCGCAGTTGAGACCGCCGCAGTCGATGGCGCTGCCCGTCAGCAGTCCGGCAGCCAGTTGCCGTGGAAGCCGTGCGGCACGCGCTGCGGCAGGTGCACGGTGGCCACGGGCGGTGCCCCGACATCGTCGGCATCGAGTATGACGAGGTCACTCGTGTCGGTGGCCGCATCGTGCACGTACATCAGCAGCCACCCGGGCCCGCCGGGCCGGCCGTCCGCAGGCGCGAACGCCGCCTCCGAGGGCGTGCGGCCGGGACCGAACGCGTGCCGTGCGACCGACCCCGTGAGCAGGTCGTAGCGCAGCAGCTCGCCCGGCACGGCCTCGATTCCGGGCCCCGCGGCGACGGTGGCATGGCCGTATCGTGCGGCGAGTCCGGCCAGCCTGTCGTCGATGCGGGGGAACTCCACGGGCCGGTCGTCCAGTTGCTCCTCGGTCACGGTGCCCCGGGTCAGGTCGGCCGTCCACCGCCACAGCGCCGGGGCGGCGGGCCCGGACCCGGAGGCTCCGAAGTGCGGGTAGCGGACGACGTGGAGCACGATCCGCTCGCCGTCGGCATCAGTCTCATCATGGGCGTTGAGCGCGTGGAAGACATAGCAGGGATCGATCGGCAGCCAGCGGATCTCCCCGTGCGGGTCGTCGCGGCGCAGCACGCCCAGCCGGGACCTGTAGCCGGGATCCCACACGTAGGGCAGTCCGCCGCCCGGCTTCCCGGCACGGTCCCGGTCGAAGACCACGGGAAGATCCATGAAGACGACATGGCGGGCGGTGAGATGGAAGTCGTGCATCATCGTGTGCGCGGGCACATCGACGGGCCGGCTGACGGTCAACTCGCCCGCAGCATCGGCGCGGTGATAGGTCAGGTAGGGCGGTTCGAGCCCGCCGTACCCGAAGAAGTGCAGCTCGCCGGTGTCCGGACAGGTCTTGGGATGGGCGGTCATCGGGGTGTCCAGACGCCCGCCGAAATCGTGCGGGCCGACGGTCCCCAGCTCCTGCCCCGGCCTGAAGTCCAGTTCGTACGGGAAGGACGACTCGACCAAGGCGAATGTGCGTCCCGCATGCCGCACCACATGGGTGTTGGCACGTCCTGCTGCGAGATCGCGGCGTCCCTCCTCGTCGCGCATGGGGGCGCCGTGGGTGAAGACCGACGTGCGGACCCAGCGGTTGCGGTAGGAGGTGGCGCGGCCGCCCTCCAGGCGGACCCCGTGGACCATGCCGTCGCCGAAGAACCAGTGGGCGGAGGCCGCCTCGTGCGGATTGGGGCCGTTGCGCACGTACCAGCCGGTGAGCTCGGGCGGGATCGCTCCGGTGACCGGAAGATCGTGGGCGGTCAGCTCTCTGGTCACCGGGGCGAAGTTCCCGGCGAGGTGTGCGGATGCGGTCGTCATGGTGCGGACCTCCTGGGAGTCCTGCGGACGCGTGCTTGGGCGGTGAAAGTCGTTACGACGGTGATCGTGCGGTCGAACTCGCCTGCTACTGCACCGCGTTGACGGCACGGGCCCGCGCCCGGACCCGCTCAGGGTATCGAGCGGTGAACAGAGCGGGCAGGACGAATCCGGCGACCTGGACCGGGACGGAGACGGCATTGCCGAGCCCTGCAGCGGTGACGGCGGCCATTGCCACGGCCGTCAGCGTGAAGGCGACGGCCCATACGGCTGTGATCACCACATTGATCCGGCGGAACACCGGGTGGTCCCAGACCTCGGGCGGGGTCTGCCGCTTGGCTATGCCGATGGTGAAGGGCCTGCCGACGGCGAGCGTCGCCAAGGCGGTGGCGGCGAGCCAGCCGAACGACATGGCTCCGCCGTAGTGCCGCAGGCCACTGTGCGGAAGGCAGAAGGCAAGGGCGGTCAACGCGACGAAGTACGCGAGCGTGCTGTACTCCAGGATCAACGAGTCCCCGGCCATCCCCTCGCGGCGCTGCGCGACCAGCAGTGCCGCACCGACGACGAACGCCGTTGCGGCGGCCCACTGCCAGCCCGCCGCGGACACGACGGCGAACGCGATCCACGGAATGAAGCCGCGCAGATAGTTCACGTAGTTCACGAGAGATCCCCCCCCCCAGCCGATGGGCGGCGCCGCACCTCTGCATCCGGGCCACGCCGTCGGCATCCCGTCCGACATCCACTTCGACATTCCAACGTCGACATGTCAAAGCTAGAAGGTCCGACCTTGATGTGTCAACAGTGGAATGTAGGCTGGGCCCATGAGCCTGAGACACGCGATGCTGGGACTGCTCGCGGAGCGCCCCTCCAGCGGATACGACCTGATGAAGCGGTTCGAGACCTCGCTCACCAACGTCTGGCCGGCCACCCAGAGCCAGGTCTACGGCGAGCTCGGCAAGCTGGCGAAGGCGGGGCTGCTGGAGGTCGTGGCGGAGGGCCCCCGCGGCCGCAAGGAGTACGCGATCACCCCGGAGGGCCGCGCCGAGCTGCGCCATTGGCTCGCCGAGACCCGGCCGGACCGGTCGCGCCGCAGCGAGATGCTGCTGCGGGTCTTCTTCCTCGACCTGCTCACGCCGTTGGAGGCCGTCGCCTACCTCTCCACCGAGGCCGAGCGCGCCGCCTCGCTGCGCGCCGATCTCGAGCAGGTGAAGGAGCAGGTCCAGTGGGACGACGGCCCGCTGTCCGTCAACGGCCGCCTGGCGCTGGAGTACGGACTCCGCCTCAGCGCCATGCAGGAGGAGTGGGCCCGGTGGGCGGCCGAGCAGATCGGCGGGACGCAAGCGGCCGAGGCCGGAAAAAGCTGAGGTCACTGGCCCTTCACGGGCTTTCTGCGGCAGGATCGACCGGCATGGACCACAGCGCCGGCCTGCCGCCGTTCCCCAGTACCGAAGCCGCCGTCACGGCCCTCCGCGAGACCGCCGACCGGCATGGCCGTGAATTCCTCGTCGAACACGCCGTGGGCGCCGACCAGTCCGCACGCCGCACCGCGGCGGGCGCGTTCGCGGTCACCGACGAGGACGGCTCGCTGCCGCACGAGGCCCTGATCGAGCTGCCCGGAAGCCCGGAGATCGAGATCCAGGTCTTCTCCGAGGGCGACAGCCACATCACCGTGGAGGGGATCACCTTCCACGACGTCCCCACCGCGCACGCCCCGGCGTTCCTGGACGCCGTCCTGGCGCGCCGCGCCCGGGTGAAGACCACCTGGTATCCGCCCTTCGCCCGGCTCATCGTGCCCCTGCCCGGCGACATCACCTACAAGGAAGTCGTCACCATGGCGCACGGCGCCGGCATGACGCGCTGGCTCAGCAGCATCACCCGCTGAACCCGGGCGGAGCCGGGGGAGTTCACAGCCCGGGGGCACCCCACACCGGGAACCACCGGGCCAGGTCCTGCTCGATGCGGAGGTCGTTCTCCAGCAGTGCCCGCACCTGGAGTTCCAGGGCGTTGTCCCGCTTGTCGCCGCCGCCCGCCGCAGGTGCGAAGGGGTAGAACGTGCCGCGCTTGTAGAGGTAGACCAGCGCGAGGGACCGCTGCCCGGCGTCCCGGAACGCCATCAGCGAGCAGAGCAGCTGTGGCCCGAACCCGCCTTCCTGCAGGAGGGTGTTGACCGCGTGCAGGTCGTTGACCAGCACCGCGGGGTCGTCGGCCGGCCGGCGCGCGAGCAGCCACGTGTAGCCGTAGCCGTCGCCGCTGAACTCCACCGGCGCCCCGCCCCGTTCGGCGTCGGCGTCCAGCAGGGCCCGTACATCCTGCTGGAGCCGGGCGAACGCCCCGCCCTCCACACTCGCGAAACAGACCGAGCCCAGCCCGGTCGGCGTGAAACCGGCACCCGCCTGGAGGGTGACGGCGGCCGAGGGCAGGCCGAAGAGCTGGTCGAGGTCCGGGCGGACCGGCTTGCTGCGGCCGAGGATGACGTCCAGAAGACCCACGGATCACCACTCCATTTCAGCCGGAAACCGGAAGCGGAGTCCGGAGGCGGAAGCCGGAACCCCTTGTCAGCCGCGCCCGAGCTCCGCCGAGATCCGGCCGAGCTGCTCCAGCCGCTGTTCCAGCGTCGGATGGGAGGACAGCAGCCTGCCCAGGCCGTCCTTGGAGAATGCAGGCGCGAAGTAGAAGGCGTTGAACGGTTCGGCCTGCCGCAGGTCGCGCGTGGGGATCCGGGCCATCTGCCCGGTGACCTTGGTGAGCGCGGAAGCCAGTGCCGAGGGCCGGCCCGTCAGCAGCGCGGCGGAGCGGTCGGCGGACAACTCGCGATAGCGGGAGAGCATCCGGGTGAGCAGGAAGCTGATCGCGTAGACCACGGCGCTGACGAGCGGGATCAGCATCATGACGATCGCGGTGTTGCTGTCGCGGCCGCCGACCCGGCGGAAGCCTCCCCACAGCCCGATCCGGGTGATGAGCCCGGCCAGCACGCCCAGGAACGAGGCGATCGTCATCACCGCCACGTCGCGGTGGGCCACATGGGAGAGCTCGTGCGCCAGCACGCCCTCCAGCTCCTCCGGTTCCAGTCTGCGCAGCAGTCCCGTCGTCGCGCACACCACCGAGCTCTTCCGGCTGCGGCCGGTGGCGAAGGCGTTCGGCACGTCGCTGTCGGCGATCGCCACCCGCGGCTTGGGCATGTCGGCAAGCGCACACAACCGGTCGACGGCGCCGTGCAGTTCGGGCGCCTGCTCCGGGGTGACCTCGCGGGCTCCCATGCTGAAGGCCGCGATGCGGTCGCTGAACCAGAACTGCGCCACGAACAGGCCGCCCGCGAGGACCAGGACCATCGGCCAGGCCCCGCGCAGCAGCACCATCAGCACACCGACGAAGACCACATAGAGCAGCCCGATGAAGAACATCGTGCTCACCATGCGGGTGGCCAGCCCCCGGTCGGGAGCGAAGCGAGTGCCTTGCATGGGGAACCTCCAAGGCTCTGCGAACCGTGCCCCCAGTAGGTGCCTCTGCCCCGATTCTCCCTCGCGGCGGCCGTTTCCGTCAGAGCCCTGCGAGGCCCTCCGTCGCGATCTTCTCGAAGAGCGTCACGTCCGCCTCGAAGATCGAATCGGCTATCGGCCAGTGCAGCACGATCTCGTCGATGCCCAGCTCCGCATAGCGGCCCGCGAAATCGGTGAACGCGTCGAAGGACTCCAGCGGACGCTCCGGGGCGAAGCCCGTCAGCAGCACCTTGTGCATGCCGGAGACGTCCCGGCCCGCCCGGTCGCAGGCCTCGCCGAGCCGCTCGATCTGTCCGGCGACCGCGGCCCGGGACTGCTCCGGGGTGCCCGTCTCGGCGATCTTCGGGTCGCCCGTGGTCACCCAGGCCTGTCCGTACCGCGCGGCGAGGCGCATGCCGCGCGGGCCCGTGGCCGCGACGGCGAAGGGCAGCCGGGGGCGCTGTACGCAGCCGGGGATGTTGCGGACCTCCGTCGCGGAGTAGTGCTCGCCCTCGTGCGAGACGACGTCCTCGGTGAGCAGGCGGTCCAGCAGCGGGACGAACTCGCCGAAGCGGTCGGCGCGCTCGCGCGGCGTCCACGGCTGCTCCCCCTCCCCGAGCAGCGCCGTGGCGTCGAAGCCGGAGCCCCCGGCGCCGATGCCCAGCGTGATCCGGCCGCCGGAGATGTCGTCCAGGGAGATGAGCTCCTTGGCGAGCGTGACCGGGTGGCGGAAGTTGGGGGAGGTCACCAGAGTGCCGAGGCGCAGCCGGGAGGTGGCGGCCGCCGCGGCCGTCAGCGTCGGTATCGCGCCGAACCACGGGCCGTCCCGGAAGCTGCGCCAGGACAGGTGGTCGTAGGTGTAAGCGGTGTGGAAGCCCAGCTCCTCGGCCCGCTGCCAGGACGCGCGGCCGCCCTCGGACCAGCGGCGGTGGGGAAGGATCACGGTGCTCAGTCGCATGACACCGAGCGTAAGGGCAGGGTCCGACACCCGGCCCCCGGAGTGCGTCCGATGCCAGCCGGATATGACGGGTGCCTATGGCGGACGCGTGTGGCGGGCGGCGCCCCGGGGAAGGCACCCGGCGCCATCGCGTGCCCGCGCTCGTACCCGTCGTACGAACGCGCGTGCGCCCGCGCCCGCCCCGTGACCGAGAATGGGACCGTGACTTCAGCTATCGAGCAGCCCGAGACGCCGGCCGCGCGCCGGAGAGCAGCCGCCGTCACTCCCAGGCTGATCGCCACCGACCTCGACGGCACCCTGCTGCACGACGACAAGACGGTGTCCGACCGCACCGTCGCGGCCCTGGCCGCCGCCGAGGAGGCGGGCATCGAGGTCTTCTTCGTCACCGGCCGCCCGGCCCGCTGGATGGACGTCGTCAGCGAGCACGTGCACGGGCACGGCCTGGCGATATGCGCCAACGGGGCCGTGGTCGCCGACCTCCGTGACGGCGGCCGTCTCCTGGAGGTCCGCCCGCTGGAGACGGTGGCCGCACTCACGGTGGTCCGGGCCGTGCGGGCCGCGGCCCCCGGTGCCTCGTTCGCGGTCGAGTGCTCCACCGGCCTGCACTACGAGCCGCACTACCCGCCCTTCCAGCTCGACTCCGCCACGGTCGTCCCCTCCGCCGAGGCACTGCTGACCGGTACGGACGGCCGGCCGGGCGCCATCATCAAACTGCTCGCCTTCCACCCGGAGCTCGGCCCCGACGAGTTCCTCGCCCTGGCCCGCACGGCGGCAGGCGACCACGGCTGCGTCACCCGCTCCAGCCCGACCGCCCTGCTGGAGATCAGCGGTGCGGGCGTGAGCAAGGCCAGCACACTGGCCCGGTGCTGTGCCGAGCGCGGCATCTCCCCGGAGGAGGTCGTGGCGTTCGGGGACATGCCGAACGACCTCGAAATGCTCACCTGGGCAGGCACGTCCTACGCCATGGCGAACGCGCATCCCGAGGTGCTGGCCGCCTGCACGCACCGCACGGCTGCCAACACCGAGGACGGAGTCGCCCTCGTCATCGAGCAGTTGCTGCACGGTCTGACGTAGCACGCGCGCGTACGCCGCGCTCCGGCCGAGCGGCGTCACACGTGCACCCCGCGCGAGCGCAGCCACTCCAACGGCTCGACCGCGGAACCGAATTCGGGTGTCGTGCGGATCTCGAAGTGCAGATGCGGGCCGGTGGAGTTGCCGGTGGTCCCGGAGAGCCCGATCCACTCGCCCGCGCGCACCCGGTGTCCCGGTGAGACGAACACCGCGGACAGATGGGCGTACTGGGAGTACCAGCCGTTGTCGTGCCGGATCACCAGGCTCATGCCGAACGCCCCGCCGCACCCGGCCGCCGCCACCGTGCCCGCGCCGACCGCGCGCACCGGTGTGCCGATGGGGACGGCGAAGTCCTGACCGGTGTGACCGCTCTGCCAGTTGGCGCCGGTGCCGCCGAACCCGGCCGACAGCTCGTAGGAGACCACCGGCCGGGTCCAGCCGCTCGACGAGATCTCCGCGCCCGGCCGTCCGGCGTCCGGATCCCCGTCGCTGCCCTGGACGGAGGGACGTTCCATCGGCACACAGCTGCCGGTGCGCACGGCGCTCTCCGCCATGCCGTCCAGTTCACTGCGCGCGTTCGCCAGCCGGTCCTCCGCCACGCGCTTCTCCTCGCCCAGCCGCCCGGCGTCGGCCTCCAGCGCGCGCCAGGAGGCGGATGACGACTCCTCCTGGGCCGCCAGGGAGCGGCTCCGGTCGTCCGCCTCGGTCAGCATCCGGGCCAGCAGGGTGCGCCGGCCGGTCTCGGCCGATTGGATGTCCAGCAGTTCGAGGGGGTCCTCGGCCGCGGTCGCACCGGACGGGACGGTGAAGCCTCCCGTCCGGTACTGGGCACGGGCCACGGCACCGGCGTCGTCGTGCAGGGCGCCCGCCACGATCCGCTGTCCGCGCAGCAACTGGGCCGCCTTCTCGGCCTGGAGGCGCTGTTCCCTCGCCGCACGCAGCCCGTGCTCGTACCGCAGCCGCGCCCGGCCGGCCTCCTCGGTCAGCCGGAACAGCTCGGAACCGATCTGCGGCACCCGCGCCGCAGGCCCGTCGGCGGCGGACGGCCCCGAGCCGAACAGCGGGGCGGCCACCACGCACAGGGAGCACAGGGCGGCTCCCCCGCGATACACACGATGACGGTGTCGCATGGACGCGATCTTGGCTCGCGCCCCGGCCGCGCGCCCCCGCAGAGGACCGTTCGGAGGACAAGCGTGCGGCCGACCGGGGACGCGCCGCGCACCTCCGGCCGGCGCGCCGCAGCAGCCCTACAGCGGTGCCTCCCACACCACCCGGGTCCCTCCCCCGTCCGTCCCGATCCCGGGCCCGTACGAGCTGGAGCCGCCCAGCGACTCGGCCCGTTTGGCGAGGTTGCGCAGTCCGCTGCGGCGGCCGCCCTCCGGGATGCCGGTCCCGTCGTCGGCGACAGTCAGCCGAACCGCCTCCCGGCCGTCCGGCAGCTTGACGGTGACGTCGACGACGATGTCGATCCGGGTGGCCTGCGCGTGCCGGAAGGCGTTGGACAAGGCCTCGCGCAGCGCGGCGATGAGATTCTTGCCGGTGCGTTCGCCGACCTTGGCGTCGACCGGGCCGATGAAGTTCACGGACGGGTGGAAGCCGAGCGGCACGGCTGCCGTGCCCGTCTCCCGCAGCACGCGCGTGCGCAGCCCGGCGGGTGCCTCGGTCGGCTCCTGCTGCAGCGCGAAGATGGCCGTGCGGATCTCCTGGATCGTCACATCGAGTTCGTCCACGGCCTGGCCGACCTTCTCGTGCACGTCCGGTTCGGCCGCCTTGCGCTGTGCGCTCTCCAGCAGCAGTCCGGTGGCGAACAGCCGCTGGATGACGAGGTCGTGCAGATCCCGTGCGATGCGGTCGCGGTCCTCGTAGACGGCCAGCCGTTCGCGGTCGCGCTGTGCCTCCGCGAGGACGAGTGCGAGAGCGGCCTGTGCGGCGAACTGGGCGGCCAGTCTGCGCTCGGCAGCGGTGTACTTGCGGGCGCCGCGGCGCCGCGGTGTGGCGAGCGTGCCGAGCACACGGTCGCCGCTCTTGAGCGGCAGCAGCATGCTCGGGCCGAAGCGCGGGGCGACTGCGGTGATCATGCGCGGGTCGGTGGCGGAGTCGTCGATGAACACCGGCTCCCCGGCGAGCAGTTGCCCCACGACCGGGCTGTGCGGCGGTATCACCGTCCCCAGCAGCCCGGCCGGGTCCTCCGCGGAGACCGCCACCATCTCCAGGCCGCCCTCGTCGTCCGGCAGCAGCACGATGCCCGCGGCCGAATCGGCGAGCCTGCGCGCCTGTTCGGCCACGACGGCCAGGGCGTCCTCCGCATCGCTGCCCGACAGCAGGGCCGTGGTCACCGCGACGGAACCGTCGATCCAGCGCATCCGCTGACGGCCCTCGTCGTGCACGCGCGCGTTGCCGATCGCGATACCCGCCTCCGTGGCGAGGATCTTCACCATGTTCAGATCGGCGATGCTGAACTCCCCGCCGCCGCGTTTCTCGGTGAGATACAGGTTGCCGAAGATCTCGCCCTCGACCCGGATCGGTACGCCCAGGAAGCTGCGCATCGGCGGGTGATGGGGCGGGAACCCGGCGGACCGCGGGTCGGAGGACAGGTCGGCGAGCATGACCGGGGCGGGCTGGTGGATCAGCGCACCCAGCAGCCCGCGATGGCCGTCGGGCAGGGCGCCGATGCGCTCTCGCTGCTCCTGGGTGACCCCGTAGGTGATGAAGTCCGCGAGGCCTTCGCCGGTGGAGTCGATGACGCCGATGGCGGCGTAGCGCGCATCGGCCAGTTCGGCGGCCGTCTCGGCGATGCGGTCGAGCGTGCTGTGCAGTTCCAGCCCGGTGCCGACGGACTGCATGGCCTCCAGCAGATGCGGGACGCGCGCGGTGAGCTCCGTCGACATGCCCTGCAGGCTGCGGGTGGCCTCCGTGGCGATGGCCAGCGGGTCCATCGTGCCCTGAGAGGGCGGGGAGTCCTGCGGGTCGGAGGAGTGCGCCGTGGCTGCCATGACACGAGCCTAATAAGTACCTTTTGCCATGGAAAGCGGCCGATGGGCAGTGTCGACGGTGCACGGCGCATAGGGCACGGCGGACGTCACCGCCGCCCCCAGCGCGTCCGCGGCCCGTTCCCGCTCCAGCATCCGGCGGAACGGCCCCTCGGCGGCGGCCAGCTCGCCGTACGGGCCCCGTTGCACCGTCCGCCCGCCGTCCAGGACGACCACCTCGTCCACCGCCTCCAGACCCGCCAGCCGGTGCGTGATCAGCACGGTCGTCCGGCCCTCCGTGGCCGCCAGCAGATCCGCCGTCAGCGCGTCGGCAGTGGCCAGGTCGAGGTGCTCCGCGGGCTCGTCCAGGACCAGGACGGGGAAGTCCGCGAGCAGTGCCCGGGCCAGCGCGAGCCGCTGCCGCTGACCGCCGGACAGCCGTGCGCCCTGTTCGCCGACGAGCGTGTCCAGCCCCTGCGGAAGACCGTCCACCCACTCCAGCAGGCGTGCCGCCCGCAGTGCTTCGCGCAGTTCGTCGTCCCCTGCCTCCCTGCGCGCGAGCCGCAGGTTCTCCCGGAGAGAGCTGTCGAAGATGTGGGCGTCCTGCGCACACAGGCCCACGAGCCGCCGCACCGCGTCGCCGTCCATGCGGGCCGCCTCGCGGCCGGCCAGCGTGTACGTACCGCCCTCCGCGTCCAGGAAGCGCAACAGCACCTGCGCCAGCGTGGACTTGCCCGCCCCCGACCGGCCCACCACGGCCACCCGGCGCCCAACCGTCAGCTCCAGCGCGAAGCCGTCGAGCGCGGGCGCGGACTGACCGGAGTGCCGCACCGTCAGGTCCGTCAGCCGCACCGGGAACGGCGACTGCGGCGCAGGCTCCGTGCCGTCCTGCACCGGCTCGGGAGCGTCCAGCACCTCCTGCACCCGCTCCGCGGAGCGCCGCACCCGCTGCCGGTACTGCACGGCGAGCGGCAGGCCGGTCACGGCCTCGAACGCGGCCAGCGGGGTGAGCACCACCACCGCCAGCCACACTCCGCCGAGTCGGCCGTCGTGCACCGCCTGGACACCCGCCCAGGCGGCAGCGGCCACCGTCACGCCACAGGCCAGCGCCGACAGACCGGAGCCCAGCGCCGTGGCCGCAGCGGCACGGCGGGCGATACGGGTGAGCGTGCTGTCGACACCGTCCAGCCGCTCCAGCCGCGCGGGCAGTGCACCCGCGACCGTCAACTCGGCCGTGCCGGACAGCACGTCCACCACCTGGGTGGACAACTCGCCCCGCGCAGGCGCCAGCTGCCGCTCGGCACGCCGGGCGACCGCACCCGACAGCACGGGCACGACAACTCCCGCGACCAGCAGCCCCGCAGCGAGCACCGCGCCCGCCTCCGGAAGCAGCCAGGCGGTGAACCCCACCGAGGCCGCACCGACGACGACGGCCGAGCCGAGCGGCAGCAGCCAGCGCAGGAAGTGGTCCTGCAGGGCGTCCACATCGGCCACCAGACGGGACAGCAGGTCACCGCGCCGCGTATCGCGCAGCCCCGCAGGAGCCAGCCGCTCCAGTCGCGCGTAGACCGCCACGCGCAGGCCCGACAGGATGCGCAGCACCGCGTCGTGCGAGACCAGGCGCTCGGCGTAGCGGAAGACGGAGCGGCCGATGCCGAACGTGCGGGTCGCGGTGACGGCCACCATCAGGTAGAGCACCGGGGGCTGTTGGGAGGCCCGGGAGATCAGCCAGCCGCTGACCGCCATCAGGCCGATGGCACTGCCCAGGGCGAGCGTGCCGAGGAGGAGGGCGAGGGCCAGGCGGTTGCGGTAGGGCTTGCCGGCGGCGCGGACCCGGGCCAGGGGGCTCACGCTCCGTACGGGATTGCGCACATCCGCTCGCGCGTCCGCTTGCGCACCCGCTCGCACGCCCGCGTGTACGTCTGCCGCATACGCGCCTGCCTGCACAACCGCCTGCCCCTCGACGGGACCGGAGGGGGCGGCAACCACACCGGAGGGACCGGCAACAGCCTCCGGCACGGTCTCCGGCACGGCCCCCGGCGCGATACGGATCACCCGGTCCGCGACCGCGAGCAGCGCCGGGCGGTGCACGACCAGGATCACGGTGCGGCCCGCCGCCAGTCGGCGCACCGCGTCCACCACCGCCGCCTCGTGCTCCCCGTCGAGGGCCGCGGTCGGCTCGTCGAGCAGCAGAACCGGCCGGTCGGCCAGGAACGCCCGTGCCAGCGCGAGGCGTTGGCGCTGCCCTGCGGAGAGCCCGGCTCCGTTCTCGCCGAGCCGGGTGTCAGTGCCGTCGGGCAGCATGGAGACGAAGTCGAGCGCACCGGCTTCGCGCAGTGCGTGCTGCACCTGCGCGTCCGTGGCGTCGGGCCTGGCCAGCCGTACGTTCTCGGCGACCGTCCCGGCGAAGAGATGCGGCCGTTGCGGGACCCAGGCCACCTGGTCCCGCCAGCTTCCGGGGGAGAGCGATGACAGATCCGTACCACCGACGAGAACCCGCCCGCTCGTGGGCCGGGCGAGGCCCAGCAGCACGTTCAGCAGCGTCGACTTGCCGGCGCCGCTCGGCCCGACGAGCGCCACCGTCTCCCCGGGCCGCACCTCGAACGAGGCTCCGGCCAGGGCCGGTTCGGCCCTGCCCGGGTAGCGGACCACGAGCCGCTCGACGGTCAGCGCCGCCGTGCGCGCGTCCGGGGCCGGCAGCGTGCCCTCCACGGCCGACTCGGTCTCCAGCACCGCGAAGACCTGGTCGGCGGCCGCCAGGCCCTCGGCGGCCGCGTGGTACTGCGCACCGACCTGGCGCAGCGGCAGATAGGCCTCGGGCGCCAGCACGAGGACCATCAGGCCGGTGCGCAGGTCGAGTTCGCCGCCGACGAGCCGCATGCCGATGCCGACGGCGACGAGCGCGACCGACAGGGTGGAGAGCAGTTCCAGGGCGAAGGAGGAGAGGAAGGCGATGCGCAGCGTCCGCAGCGTGGCCCGCCGGTAGTCGGCGGTGATCGCCCGGATCGACTCGGCCTGCGCCTTGGCGCGACCGAAGACCTTGAGCGTCGGCAGCCCGGCGACGACGTCGAGGAAGTGCCCGGAGAGCCGGGAGAGCAGGCGCCACTGCCGGTCCATGCGCGACTGGGTGACCCAGCCGATGAGCGCCATGAAGAGGGGGATGAGCGGCAGCGTGAGGACGATGACGAGCGCCGAGATCCAGTCGGCGGAGACGATACGTGCCAGCACGGCGACCGGCACCACGACCGCGAGCCCCAACTGGGGCAGATAGCGGGCGAAGTAGGCGTCGAGCGCGTCCACGCCGCGCGTGGCCAGGCTGGTCAGCTCGCCCGTGTCCGGCGCGTCCGGACCGAGCCGGGTGGCCCGGTCCAGCAGCCGCCTGCGCAGTTCGGACTTCACGGCCGCGCTCGCGCGGTGCGCGGTCAGTTCGGTGAGCCAGGACACCACGGCCCGCCCCGCCCCCGCGGCGGCCAGCAGGCCCAGCGGCACGACCAGTTGCCCGGCCGTGCGCCCGTGCTGGAAAGCCCCGGTCACCACGTCGGCGATGAGCATCGCCTGCGCGACGACCAGGCCCGCGCCCGCGAGGCCGAGCAGGACGGAGGCGGCCAGGAAGCCGCGTGTCGCGGAGGCGTACCGCAGCAGCCGGGGGTCGACGGGCTTCATCGTGGTGTCTCCTGACGTCCTGGTCCGGCGTACTGACCCATCGGACAGGCCCTAGTGGGCGGCGGGGATGTGCTGGGTGCCGATCCGCTTGCGGAACACCCAGTAGGTCCAGGCCTGGTAGGCGAGGATCAGGGGGGTCGCGAAGCCCGCGACCCACGTCATGATCCCCAGCGTGTACGGGCTGGAGGCGGCGTCGGTGACGGTCAGGCTCCACTCCGGGTTCGTCGAGGAGGGCATGACGTCCGGGAAGAGCGCCAGGAAAACCAGCGCGAAGGCGGCGACGACGGTCAGCCCCGACAGGGTGAACGCCCAGCCCTCCCTGCCCAGCCTGTTCATCACCAACGCGCCGGCCAGCCCGGCCAGGGCGACGATCAGGGCGGCCAGGCTGCGTCCGTTGCCGGAGTCGGCCTGCGTCCAGCCGAGGAAGGCCACGGCGAGGGCGGCGGCGCCCAGGCCGTACCGGCCGGCGTGGGCCCTGGCCCGGTGGCGGATGTCACCGGCCGTCTTGAGCGCGGCGAACACCGCGCCGTGGAAGGTGAAGAGCACCAGCGTGAACAGGCCGCCGAGCAGCGCGTACGGGCTCAGCAGGTCGGCCAGGGAGCCGGTGAAGTTCTTGTCCGGCCCGATCGGCACCCCGCGCACGATGTTCGCGAAGGCGGCGCCCCACAGGAAGGCGGGCAGCAACGAACACCAGAAGATGGCGTGTTCCCAGTTGCGCTGCCAGCGCTCCTCGGGCCGCTTGTGGCGGTACTCGAAGGCCACGCCGCGCACGATCAGGCAGACCAGGATCAGCAGGAAGGGCAGGTAGAAGCCGCTGAAGAGGGTCGCGTACCAGTCGGGGAAGGCGGCGAAGGTGGCACCGGCGGCGGTGATCAGCCAGACCTCGTTGCCGTCCCAGACGGGGCCGATCGTGTTGATCAGCACCCGGCGCTCGGTGCGGTCCCGGGCGAGCGTCTTCGTCAGCACGCCGATGCCGAAGTCGAAGCCCTCGAGGAAGAAGTAGCCGGTCCACAGGACGGCGATCAGCAGGAACCAGAAGTCGTGGAGGTGCATGGGGTGTCTCCGTTCCGCGGTCCGCGTGCGGCGGTCAGTACGCGAAGGTCATCGGCTTGTCGGCGTCCTCGCGCTCCGTGCCGGAGCCCGGTGCGCCGCCGGACGGCAGCCGCAGCCGGGGGTCCTCGGCCGGAGGCTTCTCGTCGGTGTCCGGCCCGGCCTTGGCGTACTTCACGAGCAGCTTGACCTCGACGACCGCGAGCACGCCGTAGAGCAGGGTGAACACGGCCATGGAGGTGAGGACTTCGCCCTGGCTCACGCCGGGGGAGACCGCCTTGGCGGTCTTCATCAGCCCGTAGACGGCCCAGGGCTGGCGGCCCATCTCGGTGAAGATCCAGCCGAAGGAGTTGGCGATCAGCGGGAAGCCCATGGTGAGAACGCCCACGCGCCAGGACCACTTGGTCAGGAAGGGGCTCATCTCCCGGGTCTTCGTGAGCATCAGCCGCGGGACCTCGTTCTCGCCGGTGCGGAACGCGGGTGCCAGCCACAGCTTCTTGCGCGTCGTCCACAGTCCGATCAGGCCGGCGACGAAGGACGTCATGCCGAAGCCGATCATCAGGCGGAAGCCCCAGAAGGTCATGAAGATGCTGGGGATGTAGTCGTCCGGCTTGCCGCCGTAGCGGGCGGCCTCCTGTGCGGCGACGTCGTTGATGCCGGGGACGGCCTCGGAGAAGTTGCTGTGGGCGAGGAAGGAGAGGACTCCGGGGACCTCGATCTCGACGCTGTTGTGGCCCTTGGTGACGTCGCCGACGGCGAACACCGAGAAGGGGGCGGGCGCCTGGGTGTCCCACAGGGCCTCGGCGGCGGCCATCTTCATGGGCTGCTGCTCGAACATCACCTTGCCGAGGCTGTCGCCGCTGATGGCGGTGCCGAGACCGGCGATGACCGCGACCACGAGTCCGACACGCAGCGAGGTCCGCATCGCGCCGATCTGGTGGCGCTGCTTCTCGCCGAGCTCCTCGCCGTTGATCTGCTTGCGCTTGGCCCGCCACAGGTGGAAGGACGCGATGCCGACGATGAAGGCGGCGCCGGTGAGGAAGGCGGCGGTGAGGGTGTGGAAGACGACGACGAGAGTGGTGTTCTGGGTCAGGACCGCCCAGATGTCGGTGAGGTGCGCCCTGCCCGTGTTCTTGTCGATGGAGTAGCCGGTGGGGTGCTGCATCCAGGAGTTGGCGGCCAGGATGAAGTACGAGGACAGCAGGGTGCCGACGGCGACGATCCATATGCAGGCGCAGTGGATCTTCTTGGGCAGCTTGTCCCAGCCGAAGATCCAGAGGCCGATGAAGGTCGACTCGAAGAAGAAGGCCAGCAGCGCCTCCATCGCGAGCGGCGCGCCGAAGACGTCACCGACGAAGCGTGAGTAGTCGGACCAGTTCATCCCGAACTGGAACTCCTGGACGATGCCGGTGACCACGCCCATGGCGATGTTGATGAGGAAGAGCTTTCCCCAGAACTTCGTGGCGTGGAAGTACTTCTCCTTGCCCGTGCGGACCCAGGCGGTCTCCAGACCGGCCGTGATCGCGGCAAGACTGATCGTGAGCGGGACGAAGAGAAAGTGGTAGACGGTGGTGATGCCGAACTGCCAGCGCGCCAGCGTTTCCGGAGCCAAAGCCAGATTCACTCGGTCTCTCCTTGCCTCTTGCTTCACCGACGGGCCGAGCCGCCGACGGTATGCACCTTTGTGTCCCATAAGGCCCCATAGGAAGCGGGACATAAAGGTGCGCTTGTGAACGCGTTCACATTCACAAGCATTATGGCGCACCGAGTTTTCGGCCAAGTCAGGGGGGTACCCCCTCCGGCCCTTGCGCGGGGGCGGGCGCACGGGCGGGCACCTGAAGGGGCAAAGACAGGGGCGCCGCGCCCCCTCCCGCAAAGGGAGAGGCACGGCGCCCCGGCAGGCGTCAGCAGGCTCAGAGCTGCTTGCGGAACTCCTCGGCGACCCGCAGCACGATGTCGTTGGCCTCGGTCTCGCCGATCGTCACCCGCACACCGTCGCCCTGGAACGGCCGCACGGCCACCCCGGCGGCGTCGCACGCGGCGGCGAAGTCCGCCGCCCGGTCCCCCAGCCGCAACCAGACGAAGTTGGCCTGCGACTCCGGCACCGTCCAGCCCTGCGCGGCCAGCGCCGCGGCCACCCGCGCACGCTCCTCCACCAGCGCGTCCACCCGCTCCTTCAGCGCCTTCTCGCTGCGCAGCGACGCGATCGCCGCCTCCTGCGCGACGTGGCTCACGCCGAACGGGACGGCCGTCTTGCGCAGCGCCGCGGCGACCGGCTCGTGGGCGATCGCGAAGCCGACGCGGAGCCCGGCGAGCCCGTACGCCTTGGAGAAGGTGCGCAGCACACAGACGTTCGGCCGGTCCCGGTAGAGGTCGATGCCGTTGGGGACGTTCTCGTCGCGGATGAACTCGATGTACGCCTCATCCAGGACCACCAGCACGTCGGACGGCACCCGGTCCAGGAAGGACTCCAGCTCGGCCCGGTGAACCACCGTGCCCGTGGGGTTGTTGGGGTTGCAGACGAAGATCAGCCGGGTTCGCCCGGTGATCGCGGCGAGCATCGCCTCCAGGTCGTGCACATCGCCCTCGGTCAGCGGGACCGGCACCGGAGTGGCGCCCGAGACCTGGGTGATGATCGGGTACGCCTCGAACGAGCGCCAGGCGAAGATCACTTCGTCGCCCGGCCCCGACGTGGCCTGCACCAGCTGCTGGGCGACGCCGACCGAGCCGGTGCCGGTCGCCAGGTGCGACAGCGGCACCTCGAAGCGCTCCGCCAGTTCGGCCATCAGGCCCGTACAGGCCATGTCCGGGTAGCGGTTGAGCGAACCGGCCGCCTCGACCGCGCGCTCCAGCACGCCCGGCAGCGGCGGGTACGGGTTCTCGTTGGAGGACAGCTTGTACCCGGCCGGTCCGCCCGTGGCCGCCGGCTTGCCCGGCTGGTAGGTGGGAACGCCGTCCAGCGCGGCGCGCAGCTTCGGGGTCTTCTCGGTCACCGCGGTCCTCCGGGGCAAGGGACATGAAGGGACATGAATACTGCACACCTTATGAGGATTCCCCCGGGCGGCGTCCAGAGTTTCCGGCGCGCTCCCGCTGCCGCAGTGCGCCGTGGCGGGCGCCCTGGCGCGCATCACCCGTGAAGGTGAGTTGAGACCTCTCCGAGACCTGGACCACCCCCGAGACCGGGATATGCCAGACGCCGACCGGCACCCGGCGACCCGCTCAACCACCTGCAATTCCATGATCATTGGACCCTGTGACGGCTGCAGAAACGTGCCTGTCAACAGTGAAATGCGGCGCCCTGCCGAAGGACCAGGCGAGCCCTACTATCGGCTCGCCATGACAGCAGCAGGGAAGCATCAGGTGAGCCGGGCGGAAACCTCCCGCAGGGGCAGCCGGCAAGGGCGGGCGGGCATCCGCGACGTCGCCGCCGCCGCCGGGGTTTCGATCACAACCGTCTCGGACGCGCTCAACGGCAAGGGCCGGCTACCGGACGCGACCCGCCGCCATGTCCGCGAGGTCGCCGACCGACTGGGCTATCGCCCGTCGGCGGCGGCCCGCACCCTCCGCACGGGCAAGTCGGGCCTCATCGGCCTGACCGTCACCACGTACGGGGATGAACCTTTCACCTTCACCGAGTTCGCCTACTTCGCGGAGATGGCCCGGGCGGCCACCTCGGCCGCGCTGGCCCGCGGCTACGCCCTCGTCATCCTCCCGGCGACCTCCCGGCACGACGTGTGGTCCAACGTCGCCCTCGACGGCACCGTCGTCGTGGACCCCTCCGACCACGACCCGGTCGTCTCCGACCTGGTCCGCCAAGGCATCCCGGTGGTCTCCGACGGCCGCCCCGCCGGCACCCTGCCGGTCACCGCCTGGGTCGACAACGACCACGAGGCCGCCGTCCTGGGCATCCTCGACCACCTCGCCGCCGCCGGGGCACGCCGGATCGGCCTGCTCACCGGCACCACCACGGACACCTACACCCGGCTGTCCACCACCGCGTACCTGCGCTGGTGCGAACGGATCGGCCAGGACCCGGTCTACGAGGAGTACCCCGCCCACGACCCCTGCGCCGGAGCCGTCGCCGCCGACCGGCTGCTCGCCCGGCCGGACCGGCCCGACGCGGTGTACGGACTCTTCGACCCCAACGGCACCGACCTGCTGGCCGCCGCCCGCCGCTACGGCCTGCGCGTACCGGAGGACCTGCTGCTCGTCTGCTGCAGCGAGTCCACCGTCTACGCCACCACGGAACCGCCCATCACGACGCTGTCGCTCAAACCGCGGCGGATCGGTACCGCCGTCGTCCAGCTGCTGATCGACGCCATCGAGGGGCTCGACACGGGACGGCCGGTGGAACAGGTCATACCCACCGAGCTGATCGTGCGTACGTCCTCCGAGCGGCGCCCGCCGCGCACCACCGTCAGCGCCCCGCGCGGCCCGGCCACGACCTGACCGGCCCCGGAACACCGCCCGACCCCGCCGACACCCCGGCGTCACCCGTGTGACCTGCACCGACCCGCCCGGCCCGCGTCAACCGCAGGCATCCCGCGTCCGGCCCACGGGGCATCGCGTCATCCGGTACGACGCAGCCGTCCCCGCCCCCTGCGGACCGGCACGAACGGCTCATTTAACGGAGCATTTGGGGAGAAAATCCCGGCGATCCCGGTGGAGCTCCCCGATTCACAGCCCCTGGTGCGTCACAAGCCGCGACGGTCATTCCTATGATGGGCGCACGACACCGCGGACCGCCGTCGACCAGGCAAGGTCCACAAGGGTGCAGGCGGCGCGATGGTGGAGGGGTCGATGACTCAGGGGGCCGGTCAGGGACCTGCGGCACGGACCACGGCGGCGATGCCGCCCTTCCCCGGGTACGCCGCTCCCCCGCCCATGCCCGGATACGACCACGCGGCCCCCCCTGCCGAGGGCCCCTACCCGGACTACGCGGCCCCGGACTACGCGGCGCACACGGAGTACCCCGAGGGCTACACCCCGACCGCCCGCGACCTCCCGGTCATCGTCCGCGGCGCGGCCCCCGGCACCGTGCCGCCGCAGGACGTGCCGACCGTCGAACTGACGCCCCTCACCGCCCCGCAGCAGCTGCCCCAGCAGCCCGTGCCCACGGGCCCGGGCCCGCTGTACGTCGTCGGCGACGTCCACGGCTACCTGGACGAGCTGTACGCCGCGCTGCACGCGCAGGGGCTCATCGACGAGCAGGGCCACTGGTCGGCGGGCAACACCCGGCTGTGGTTCCTGGGCGACTTCACCGACCGCGGGCCGGACGGCGTCGGCGTGATCGACCTGGTCATGCGGCTCTCCGCGGAGGCGGCGGCGGCCGGCGGCTACTGCAAGGCCCTCATGGGCAACCACGAGTTGCTGCTCATCGGCGCCAAGCGGTTCGCCGACACGCCCGTCAACTCCGGTGCGGGAACGGCCTCCTTCCAGGCGGCCTGGCTGCTCAACGGCGGCCAGCGCACCGACATGGAGCGCCTGCAGGACCACCACCTGCAGTGGATGTCCCGCCTCGACGCCATCGCCGAGGAGGACGGGCACCTGCTCGTCCACTCCGACACCACCGCATACCTCGACTTCGGCGACTCCATCGAGGCCGTCAACGACGCCGTCACCGAGGCGCTGCAGCGCAACGACCCGGACGAGTGCTGGGACCTGTTCCGCAAGTTCACCAAGCGGTTCGCCTTCCGCGACGACGAGGCGGGCCCGTCGGCCGTACGGGAGCTGCTGCAGACGTACGGCGGCCGCCGTATCGTGCACGGACACAGCCCGATCCCGTATCTGCTGGGCGAGGTCGGCGGGGAGGACCCGGACGACCAGGACGGCGCGCCGCTCGTCGAGGGACCTCATCTGTACGCGGACGGGCTGGCGCTCGCCATGGACGGCGGGGTCACGATGGCCGGAAAGCTGCTGGTGGTGCAACTTCCGCTGGCCTGCTGAGGGTTCGGCGGCGGCGTCCACGGGCACATGTCGGGTTCCACCGCCGCGGGGTAATTCGGGAAACCCGCTGTCACCGCGCGCCGGTGCGGCTCTACCATCGGCTTATCCGTAGCAGGCTCTCCTCCGTTTCCGCCCACTGCCGGCACCAGGCCGGCTATCAGGCCCTACGGAGCATCGGGGGATGCACATGAACAGCGTTCCGCACCTGCTTGCCGAGGACCGCCCGGATTTCGAGCGGATCCTCGACCAGGCGCTGCGTACCGCGGCCCATGACCCGGAACTCAATGCCCTGGCCGCCGCGACAGGGCGGCGGCTCACCGCCGAACAACTGCGCACGATGGCCATCGGCGCCATGGCCGCCATCTCCGCCTGCGCCATGGCGGAATACCAGGACCTCATAGAAGCGCGCCGGGCACTGCGCGACCGCGCCCCGTCCGGCCGGCCGCAGCCCGTCGGCGGGCCCGTGCCCGCCGGGGAGGACGCCGCGCCGCCCGCCGGCCCTCCTCCCGAGGAGTCCCCGGGCGCGGGAGCCGCAGCGGTGCTGGTCGTGCTGGCCCCGGTACTGGCGGGGATCGCCGCGATCCTCTTCCTGGCGATCGGCTACGTGCTGCGCACGGCCGGCTCGGACGCTCCGGTCGCGGGCTCGATGATCACGATCGGCTGGTGGTTCGGCGGCCTCACCGCCGTCGGCGTGCTCGCCGCGACGACGGGCATCCTGCTCACGGCCCTGCGCAACGGGGCGCCCACGGAGGACGACGACCGCCGCCGCGAGCTGGCCGAACAGGCCGACCGGGCCCGGGAGGCATGGCGCGGGGCACTGCTGGAGCGGGGCATCAGGCCGTTCCTGAAAGAGGCCCAGGCCAACGCCACGGCTCCGGCGCCCCGTTCGCCGTCCGTCCCCCCGGCCCGCAACGGCCACAGCCGGACCCCCCATCTCGGCTACACCCGCCCGGGCTTCACCAGCCCCGACGAGGACCACACGACCCCCACGCGCCCCCGCTTCACCAGTCCGGACTTCACCGGCCCCGATTTCGGGAGGCCGGACCGCCGGCGGGAGTGACGAGCGGAAGCGCTCCGCGAAAATCGTATCGCCGCGGAACAACGCGGCGCAGGCGTCCCGGGGAAAGGGGCCTGATCGTCAAGGCCCCTGCCCCGCACACCTGTCCGGTCGCCGGCGGGCGGGTGTTGAAGATCCGGCGCAGCCTTTGTTCAAGTGCGGCGCAACATATTCACGACACAATTGCCGACAAGAAGCCGTAAAGAAGCCGGTGTTCTCGGATCACGCTGCGCATACACACACTTCTCCCCCAGGTGATCTACGTCGCACGGCCCTGCTCGGCGGGCGCGAAACATCGAGCACATAGGTGCCGCCGAAGGGCGAATCGGGCGGTAGCGGACCGTAATCGATCTTGACGCCGCCATCCACCACTGGAAGGCTCGGCAAAGCCAAATCGGTGTACCATGAATGCTCGCAATACCGGAAATTTGCAATTTTTCAGCCTCTCGGGGGAGAGAAGCAGTGATTTCCCGTAGTGAAGTTATTCCGGCCGTAACCGTGAAGCCCGAGGACATGGCTGCGGTGGAGTCCCTCGGCGTCTATGCTTCATTCTTGCTGGGGCATGACGTGGACGACATCAAGGCCTTATCCTCCCAGCTTCCCGGCTACGTAAATGAGTACGTGGACGACTTCGTCTCCGAACCGAACGACTTCGGATTCATCCTGATCAACGGCCTTCCCGTCGGAGAGCTTCCGCCGACACCTTTCGCCTACGGCGCATCGCCGCTCCCTGATGGCCATGTCTCATCGGGTGTCATGGCGCTCGTGGCCGAGCGGCTCGGCCAACTCTTCGGATACTCCGAGGAGAAGCAAGGAGCAACCCTGCAGGAGGTCCATCCGGTCAAGGGGGAGGAGACTCGTCTGGAGAACAGCGGCTCTGTGGCGTTCGACTTCCACACGGAGAATTCTCACCACCCCTTCCGTCCGGACTATCTTGCCCTTCTGGGGATGCGCACCGACCATGACCGCGTGGGCGTCACACGGGTGTCGTCCGTGCGTCGCGCCGTGCGCCTGCTGGACACATCCACGGTGCGGACACTGCGCAAGCCCATTTTCCAGAGCCTGTTCGCCAACTCCTTCATTCGCGGCTCGTCGGGTGAGCATCCGAAGACCCACCCGCACTCCGTTGTTTTCGGCGCGTCGGACAAGCCGCTCATCCGGTTCAACTCGCACCACACCGGTTCAAACGAGCCGGAGGGGCGGAAGGCGCTGCACGAACTGACTGCCGCCCTGGAAGAGGTCTGTGTCGACCTGTTGCTCGAGCCCGGCCAGATGGTCGTCGTCGACAACCATGTCGCCGTCCACGGCAGGTCGAACTTCACGCCGCGCTACGACGGCGAGGACCGCTGGCTGCGGAGGTTCTATTCCATTCAGTCGATTCCGCGAGCCCTGCGGAAAATCTCGTCGAACGAACGGGTGCTGCCCAGGCTCGACGAGATTTCGACGACGTTCTCGTAGCCCCGAACACCTCCCGACCCGGCGTGTGACGATTCCGGTTCATCACCGGCCGTCACACGCCTGGCCCACAGAGGCGAATGTGAATATCACACACATAGTCATATTGCTCGTATTTGCGTGTCTGGCGGGATGGGTCGACTCCATCGTGGGCGGCGGAGGACTCGTCCAACTGCCGGCCTTTCTTCTGGCGTTCCCCGGAATTCCTCCCGTTGTGGCAATCGGTACCGGCAAGGTGCCTTCCCTCCTCGGCACCGCGTCTGCTGCGGTCAAATACCTCAGGAACAGTCCCGTAAGAATGGCGTTGGCGCTGCCTGTGGCGCTTGCCGCTTTCCTCTTCGGAGGGGTGGGTGCCGGGTTCGCTTCGCTGATACCCACTCATGTCTTCCGGCCGGTCATCATCGCCGTGCTGATCGGTGTTGCCGCTTTCGTGGCCCTGCGCCCCGGCTTCGGCACCCGCGAGGGGACGTCGAGGGCGGGAGATTCCGCATCCAAGGTGGTACTGATCACCGCAATCGCCGCGGCCATCGGGCTCTACGACGGACTGATCGGCTCGGGCACCGGGACGTTCCTCGCCGTTGCCATGGTGTGGGCACTGCGCACCGACTATGTCGGTTGCGCGCCCATGGTGAAAGTCGCGAACATCGGCTCCAACGCCGGCGCGCTGGTGGTCTTTGCCTACCAGGGGCATGTGCTCTGGATCCTGGGCCTGGGAATGGCCCTGTGCAATGTGCTCGGCGCCCAGATCGGAGCGTCGATGGCGCTCAGGCTCGGTGCGGGGTTTGTTCGGCGCGTCTTGCTCGTCGTGGTCCTCGCGATGGCAACACGGCTTGCTTTCCAGTGACTTCGGGGTCAGACCGGATGATCCCGCCTCGCAGGGCAGGATATTAAGGCCTTGAACCTGTCGAAGCTCACATTTCCTCCGGTGAGCACCACACCGATCCGCCTGGGGAGTGGGCGGAGCCGTCCGGCGAGCAGAACTGCCAGCGCGGCGGCCCCGCTGGGCTCCACGACGATCTTGAGGTGCTCGAAGGCCAGCGCCATGGCGGATCGGATCTCGTCATCGCTGACCACCAGGACCTGATCCACCAACCGGCGCATGATGGGGAACGTCAGTTCACCCGGCATTTCCGTCGCCAGGCCGTCAGCGATCGTGTGCGGCACGGCAATGCGCACGCGCGCGCCTGCTTGCAGCGAGCGCCGGGTGTCGTCGCCCTCCCCGGGCTCGACGCCCACAACAGTGATGCGCGGGTCGAGCGCCTTGGCGGCGATGGCGCAACCGGAGATCAGGCCACCGCCTCCCACCGGTATCACCAGAGCTTCCAGGGCACCGGCATCCTCCAGGAACTCGAGCGCGACGGTTCCCTGCCCGGCTATCACATCAAGATGATCGAACGGCGGGATCACGGTGAACCCGTGATCGCCCGCCACCTGTTCCACCAGAGCCCGGCGATCCTGCCGGTAGCGGTCGTAGGGAACAACCACGGCACCGTACCGCCGTGTGGCGTCCAGCTTTTCCGGTGGAGCGTCCCGGGGCATCACGATGGTCGCACGGCTTCCGAGGAGCCGGGCGGCGAGCGCCACGGCCTGCGCGTGATTGCCCGAAGAGTAGGTGGCCACGCCGCGTCTCAGCTGCTCCGGGCCCAAGCGGGAAACGGTGTTGTAGGCACCGCGGAACTTGAAGGCGCCGACCCGCTGCAAGTTCTCGCACTTGAAGAAGACTTGAGCTCCGGAGAGGTCGTTCACCACGTGAGAGGTGACGACCGGAGTGCGGTACGCAGCAGAGCCGATCCGCTTGGCCGCAGCCCGCACCTCTTCCAGCCCGAGCCTGCACGCCTCTTGCTCCCGACGACCCGCGCTTCTCCCCATGCCCGTCCACTATCCGCAGGATCGCCCCGGGTCACAATGGCGCCTCTGCCAGGGAACGGCCAAGCCCCGGAACGAACGAACCGGGGCTTGTCGAGGGAAGCGTGGCTAGTCCGCGACCGGCAGGTACACCCGGTTGCCCGCCTCCGCGAACTCCCGCGATTTCTGGGCCATTCCGGCCTCGGGGTCGACGGCGAGCTCGTCGCCGTGTGCCCGCCGGATGTCCTGCGAAATCTTCATCGAGCAGAACTTCGGCCCGCACATCGAGCAGAAGTGCGCCGTCTTGGCGGGCTCCGCCGGCAGCGTCTCGTCGTGGAAGGCGCGTGCCGTGTCGGGGTCGAGGGCCAGGTTGAACTGGTCCTCCCAGCGGAATTCGAAGCGCGCGTCCGACAGCGCGTCGTCCCACGCCTGAGCGCCCGGGTGGCCCTTGGCGAGGTCGGCCGCGTGGGCGGCGATCTTGTAGGTGATGACGCCGGTCTTGACGTCGTCCCGGTCCGGCAGGCCCAGGTGCTCCTTGGGCGTGACGTAGCAGAGCATCGCTGTGCCCCACCAGGCGATCATCGCGGCGCCGATGCCCGAGGTGATGTGGTCGTAGCCGGGCGCGACATCGGTCGTCAGGGGGCCGAGCGTGTAGAACGGGGCCTCCTCGCAGATCTCCTGCTGGAGGTCGATGTTCTCCTTGATCTTGTGCATCGGGACGTGGCCCGGGCCCTCGATCATCGTCTGGACGTTGTGCCGCTTGGCGATCGTGTTGAGCTCGCCGAGGGTCCTGAGCTCGGCGAACTGCGCCTCGTCGTTGGCGTCGGCGATCGAGCCCGGACGCAGGCCGTCGCCCAGCGAGTAGGTCACGTCGTAGGACGCGAGGATCTCGCAGAGCTCCTCGAAGTTCTCGTAGAGGAACGACTCCTTGTGGTGCGCGAGGCACCACGCGGCCATGATCGAGCCGCCGCGCGAGACGATGCCGGTCTTGCGGCGGGCGGTCAGCGGGACGTACCGCAGCAGTACGCCGGCGTGGACGGTCATGTAGTCGACGCCCTGCTCGGCCTGCTCGATGACGGTGTCCTTGTAGATCTCCCAGGTGAGTTCCTCGGCCTTGCCGTCGACCTTCTCCAGGGCCTGGTACAGCGGCACGGTGCCGATCGGCACGGGGGAGTTGCGCAGCACCCACTCGCGGGTGGTGTGGATGTTGCGGCCGGTGGAGAGGTCCATGACGGTGTCGGCGCCCCAGCGGGTGGCCCACGTCATCTTCTCCACCTCCTCCTCGATGGAGGAGGTGACGGCCGAGTTGCCGATGTTGGCGTTGACCTTCACCAGGAACTTCTTGCCGATGATCATCGGCTCGATCTCGGGGTGGTTGACGTTTGCCGGGAGGACGGCCCGGCCGGCCGCGATCTCCTCGCGGACGGTCTCCGCGGAGACGCCTTCCCGGAGGGCGACGTACTCCATCTCCTCGGTGATCTCGCCGCGGCGGGCGTACGCGAGCTGCGTCACCGCCTGGCCGCCCCGGCCCCGGCGGGGCTGGCGCGGGCGGCCGGGGAAGACCGCGTCGAGGTTCCGCAGCCCGCCGCGGGGCGAGGTGTGCTTGATGCCGTCGTCCTCCGGCCGCACCGGGCGTCCGGCGTACTCCTCGGTGTCTCCGCGGCCGATGATCCAGTTCTCGCGGAGCGGCGCCAGGCCGCGCCGGACGTCCGTCGCGATGTCCGGATCGGTGTACGGGCCGGAGGTGTCGTACAGCGTGACGTCCTGCCCGTTGGTGAGATGCACCCGCCGCACCGGGACCTTGAGGTCCGGTCGCGAGCCGGTCACGTAGTCCTTGTGCCAGCCGAACTCCCGGCCGTTTTCGGACGTGCGTGCATCCTGCGAGGTCATGTGACCAGAACTCCCTACGCCGGCATTACCCGGTAACAGGTTCGGCGGTCGGCGCAGCGATGTTCGTACGGACAAGATCCCGTACGGCGGTCAGCGCCCTCTCAGCCCGGTGCTCCGAGCTCCCGCGATTGCAAAGGTGCCACCACGCTAGCGCCTCCCCGGTCCGGAGGGCCAGGGGGGCTTGCAATGATCTGGCGGTGACCCCCACCGAGCGTACGCACCACCACGCCCCCCATGCCCACAGCCATGCCCACAGCCATGGTCCGGCCAAGCCCGTCTCCTCACACCTGCGCAAAGTGATCGCGGCGGTTCTCGTCCCGTTCGCCGCCGCCGTGCTGGCCGGCATGGTGATCCTCTGGCCGGGCAGCGCACCACCGCACCAGCACAGTGGGCTGGGACTCGACCAGCAGACCGAGTCGGGACGGGTGGTGAAGATCGAGGAGGTGGACTGCGCCAAGGTCGGCGCGCAGCCGCAGCAGCAACAGCAGTCCCCGCAGGGCGGCCCGCCCGTCACCGGCCCGTGCGAACAGGCCACGATCGAGGTCGGCTCGGGACCGGACAAGGGCGTGACGTTCACCGAGATCGTGCAGCCCAGCGCCTCGCGCCGCTACACCGTCGGCGAGGGCGTGGTGCTGGCCTACGCGCCCAAGGCCCCCGAGAACCTGCGGTATTCGGTCACGGACGTGGACCGGAACGTCCCGATGGCGCTGCTGGCCGGGATGTTCGCCCTGGCGGTCGTGGTGATCGGCCGACTGCGCGGGGTCTTCGCCCTGGTGGCGCTGGTGATCAGCTTCGGTGTGCTGACCATGTTCATCCTCCCCGCGATCCTGCAGGGTTCGGATCCGCTGCTGGTCGCCGTGATAGGCGGCAGCGCGATCATGCTGATCGCGCTCTACATGTGCCATGGCCTCAACGCCCGTACGTCCGTGGCCGTTCTGGGCACGCTCACCTCCCTGCTGCTCATCGGCCTGCTGGGCGCCGGCTTCATCGGATGGGCGCATCTGACGGGCAACACGGACGACACGACGGGCCTGGTGCACGGCCTGTATCCGCACATCGAGATCCAGGGCCTGCTGCTCGCCGGGATCATCATCGGCTCGCTGGGCGTGCTCGACGACGTCACGGTGACCCAGACGTCGGCCGTGTGGGAGCTGAAGGAGGCGGATCCGAAGGCGAGTTGGCGCAAACTGTACGCATCGGCCATGCGCATCGGCCGGGACCACATTGCGTCGGTGGTCAACACGCTGGTGATGGCGTACGCGGGGGCGTCGCTGCCGCTGCTGCTGCTGTTCTCGATCGCGGACAGCGGGGTGGGGAGGGTCGCGACGAGCGAGATCGTCGCGGAGGAGATCGTCCGCACGCTCGTGGGCAGCATCGGGCTGGTGGCCTCGGTGCCGGTGACGACCTTCCTGGCAGCGCTCGTTGTCAGTGCCGACCGGCACAATACGAGCAAGGGTTCCAAGAGGGGGTCCAGGGGAGGCGCCAAGGGGGTCTCCAGGACCGCGAAGAGCGGCGGCAGGCGGCGCCGCGCGAAGTGACGGTCCCGCGCGGGCGGGCCGGAAGGCGGGGGGGCGTCGGTGGTCGGGGAGTTGGGCAGGGTGACGGGGGCGGTCGGCCCGGGCCTGGTCGGCGAGGTGATGGTGCGGGTACGGGGCGGAGCCGAGGCCTTCCTGGCGTACCCGGCCGAGCCGGGCGAGCGCATCGAGCGGGGGACGGTGGTGCTGATAGTGGAGTACCAGCCGCCGCGCACGGTGTTCGTTGCACGGGCGTATGCCTGACGGACGGCAGCGTTTGCCGCGCACCCTCCTGGCCGGAACGGATCCATGAGGTGTCGGCGTCTTCACCAAGGGGCACATCCGGGAGCAGACTGCATGATCACAGGGCCCCGCCGGGGCCGCTAAAGGGGGAATGACGCATGCTCATCGGCGTCGTGGCGGGGATCGTCCTCGTCGCCATAGCCGTCCTCGTGGGGCTGTTCAAGCTCATGTGGCGCGTTGCCGAGCCCAACGAGGCGCTCATCATCTCCGGGTCCAGGCACCGTGTGGAGGGCCTGGAGGAAGGCATGGGCTTCCGGATCGTCACCGGGCGGGGGACGCTCGTGCTGCCCGGGGTCCAGGCGGTGCGCAAGCTGTCCCTCGACCTCAACGAGGCCGATCTGAACGTGGATTGCGTGACGCGGCAGGGCATCCCGCTCAAGGTGCACGGCGTGGTGATCTTCAAGGTCGGCGACGACCTCGTGTCCATAGCCAACGCCGCCCGCCGCTTCCTCGACCAGCAGAAGCACATGAGCGAGCGGGTGCACAACGTGTTCGCGGGCCATCTGCGGTCCATCGTGGGCGGGTTGACCGTCGAGGACATGATCCGCGACCGCGAGCGGCTGACGGGCGAGACCCGTTCCGCCTCGGGCACGGAGATGGAGAAGCTGGGCCTGATCATCGACTCCCTGCAGATCCACGAGATCCAGGACCCCACGGGCTACATCAAGAACCTGGCCGCACCGCACGCGGCCGCCGTCCAGCGTGATGCGCGCATCGCCCAGGCGGAGGCGGACCGGCTGGCCACCGAGGCCGAACAGCAGGCCGCGGCGCGGATGTCGGAGGCCACGCGCGACAGCGAGATCCTGCAGGCGGGGTACCAGGCCGAGCGGGACAGCGCGGCCGCCAAGTCCCGGCAGGCGGGCCCGCTGGCCGAGGCCGCGGCGCGGCAGGAGGTCGTGGTCCAGGAGACCCGGGTCGCCGAGCTCGCGGCCAAGCAGCGCGAGCAGCAGCTGCAGGCGGACGTGCGCAAGCCCGCGGACGCCGCCGCGTACGAGAAGCGCACGCTCGCGGAGGCGGAGCGCGACGCCCGCATCTCCGCCGCCGAGGCCCGGGCCCGGGAGACGGAGCTGGCGGCCGCGGCCGAGGCGACCCGGGTGAAGGCAGCCGCCGCGGCCGAGGCGGAGGCCACCAGGACGCGTGGTGAGGCCGCCGCCGCGGCGACCCGTGCGACGGGCGAGGCCGAGGCCGCCGCGACGCAGGCCAAGGGTCTGGCGACGGCCGAGGCGGCCAAGGCGCACGGCCTGGCCGAGGCCGAGGCGATCAAGGCCCGGGCCGAGGCGCTGGCGCAGAACCAGGAGGCGGTCGTCGCCCAGCAACTGGCCGAGAACTGGCCGGAGATCGTCCAGGCCGGCGCCCAGGCCTTCGGGAACGTGGACCACATGGTGCTGCTCAACGGGGCGGACGGGATGTCCGAACTGTTCGCCAAGGCACTGACGATGGGCGGTACGGGCCTGGGGCTGGCCCGCCAGCTGCTGGCTTCCGTGGGCAATGCCCCGGGCCGGGAGCCGGGTGCGGATGGTGTGCACACCCCCGGTGCGGGCGACGGCGGCGACGGCCGGAGCGCGGGTCTGCGCAGCGAGCCGGTGCCGATCGACGGGCCCGTCGGGGACGGTCCGGAGGGATCCGGTGCGCCGGAGGGGCCCGGCGGTGTCGCCGGATCCGCCGGGGCTGTCGGGGAGGGTGCCGAGGAGACCTCCGCGGAGACGGCGGAGGGGGCTGTGGCGGGGACGGCCGGGTAAGCGGCCGGAGTCGGTCGGGGACGGCCGGGAGCCTCGTCGGGGAGGGGCCGCCACGGCGGCCGGAGGGGCCGTCGCGGGCGCCGGGCCCCGCTGCGGGGCGGCGGCGGCCCGGAGGCCGCTAACCGGCGTTCTGCCCTTCAGGGTTGCCGGCGAGGATGCTGTCGAGCGCCGCGGCGAGCTCGTGGTCGAAGTCCGCGACGGAGCGCTCCTCGCCGAGCGGTGCGATGCGGTCGGTTCGGTCGAGGAACGCCACCAGCGGCGCCGCCCCCGCCCGGAACAGGGCTCCCTCCCCGCCCACTTGCAGCCGGATGAAGACGTCCGACAGATGCTGGGCGGAGGCGGGGGCGATGTGCACATCGCCCTCGCCGGAGGGCTGGCTCAGCCCGTCGAGCAGCAATTCCCGGGCGAAGGCCCAGGTCACTGGGGCGTCGCCGGGGAGGTGGAAGGTGAACTTCACCGCGTACGGATCACTGCTGTCGTAGTCCAGCTCCACCGGGATCCGGAAGGACAGCTCCTCGGAGACGAGGAACGTCATGATCACTTCTGCCTGAACTGTGTCGCGCATCGCCCAATGCCCCGTCTTCGTCGGTTTGGCCGGGATTGGATCCTCATGGCCCTCTAATGACGCCATAGTCTGACAACAACGTCCCGTGGATCACAAGGAGTGATTTTTCAGTTACCGATAGAGACCGAGAGGGAGCTTACGAGCTCTCCGACTCTGGAGCGTAGCGACTCGACTACGGGGCGGAGTCGTTCCGCAGGATCCGGCGGCACGGAACAACCGAGAACCGGCCAAAGTGACCGGCGTTCACAGGGGCGGTGAACAGGCCGGTCACGGGTTGGAGGGCGAGAACGTCGGGGCAGGTGGCCGGGGGCGGGGGCAGGGGCGTACTGCTGTCGTCCGCACACGGGTTGGAACCATGGAGACGGTCACAAGGCACCGAACGCTAATCAGAATGGGGTATTTCAGACAGGCCGGTATTCCCGGGCGATGTCCCTCGCCCGGGTTACCGCCCTCTACCAATCGCCCTTGGACGACGAGGACGACGTGAACTTCTTGACGACGAAGACGAGGCCGCCGACGAGGGCGACGAGCAGCAGCGCCTTGAAGAGCAGGCTGATGACAAAGCCGAGCACGCTCATGATCAGGCTGCCGAACACCACGAGCACCAGGACCGGCACGGCGATCCACGTCACCCACCAGGGCAGTCCTGCGAATATCCCCTTCTCGGCCATGTCGTCCTCTGCTTCCCGCTCCACGCGTCTTCACGCGTCGCTGTCGTGTCGCCGGCCGGGAGGACCCGGCCTGCTTCGGTACTTCGATGCTAGGCCGGGCACACGGGCAGGTGGAGGCCTCGCAGCCCCCGTCCGTCCCTGAGCGGACCCCTACGGGACACCGGGGTTCCGGGGCCGTCCGTCTCAGGGAAGGGCCCCGGCCTCAGCTCTCCGGCGGCGAGAAGACGACCAGCACCCGCAGGTCCTCGCTGATGTGGTGGAACCGGTGCTGCACGCCCGCCGGCACGTACACCACGCTGCCGCGCGCCACCTCGGTCGTCTCCGTGCCCACGGTGATCGCGGCCCGGCCGCTCACCACCACGTAGACCTCGTCCTCGGCGTGCGGCCCCTGCGGGTCGGCGTCACCGGCATTCAGGGCGTACAGCCCGACGGACATGTTCCTCTCGCGCAGGAACTGCAGATACGCCCCCTGGTTCGCGGCCCGCTCCGCATCCAGTTCGTCGAGCCGGAACGCCTTCATCCTCGCCACCCCTCACTGTGCCGGTCACTGTGCCGGCGCAGGCCTCCGCATCCGCCCGCCGGTCTGCCACGATCTCATCATGAAGAACTTCGTAGTCAAGACGATCGCCAACGCGGCAGCCCTGGCAGTGGCCATCTGGCTGCTCAAGGGGATCACGCTGTCCGGCGAGAACACCGCCCGCAAGGCGGTCACCCTGGTCCTCGTCGCGCTCGTCTTCGGCCTGGTGAACTTCATCGTCAAGCCGGTCGTGAAGCTGCTGTCCTTCCCGCTCTTCATCCTCACCCTGGGCCTGATCACGCTGGTGATCAACGCGTTGATGCTGCTGCTGACCTCATGGGCGGCGGGAAAGCTGCATCTGGCCTTCCACGTGAGCGGCTTCTGGACGGCCCTCGTCGGCGGCGTCATCGTCTCGGTCGTGGCGTGGGCGATGCACATGATCCTGCCCGACGAAGAGGACTGAGCGCCGCGGTGCACACCGGACGGCGGCTCGAGCCTCCCCCCTCTTGGCTCGAGCCGCCCGGTTCCTGTGCACGAAGAACCGTGCGATCCAGGCTAGTTGACTCTGCGTCAGTGTCCAATCACTCCGGCGACACAGACCTATCGACTTATTTATAGTTCCCCCACGATCTGTAGCGGCGAGCCGGGGAGCACCCATGGATCTGGCCCTTCTCCGCACCTTCGTCACCGTGCACAGGGCCGGCTCGTTCACCCGGGCCGCAGCACTGCTCGGTCTCTCGCAGCCCGCGGTCACCAGCCAGATACGGGCGCTGGAACGGCAACTCGGCCGTCCCCTCTTCCTCCGGCAGGCCCGCGGTGTCCGCCCCACCACCACCGGCGACGAACTCGCCCACCGCATCGGCCCGCACGTGGACGCGCTGCTGGCGATCACCGAGCCGGGCCCCGACGGGCACTGGACCGGCCGCAGTCTCCACCTGGCCGGTCCCCCCGAGTTCACCGGCCTGCGGGTGCTGCCCGCCCTCGCCCCGCTCGTCGCGCAGGGGCTGACCCTGCGCACGGCGCACGGCACGGCCGAGGAGCTCTTCGACGGGCTCGCCGCGGGCCACCACGACCTCGCCGTCACCACCGCGCGCCCGCGCGGCCGGCTGCTGACCGCCACCCCGCTGTGCGACGAGGAGCACGTCCTGGTCGGGGCCCCGCGCTGGGCGGCCCGGCTCGGCGGCGCGGCCGTCGTCCGCGACCAGGGCGCCCGCGCACTGGAGGACCTGCCTGTCGTCGAGGTCCACGAGAGCCTGCCGTTCGTCTCGCGCTACTGGGCCGCCGTCTTCGACGGCAAGCCGGCCGCCACCGCCACGGTCGTCGTCCCCGACCTGCGCGCCGCGCTGTCCTGCATCGCCGCCGGAGCCGGCATCGGCGTACTGCCGCGCTATCTGTGCGGCGACGCCCTCGACACCGGCGAACTCGTGGCCCTGCTCGACCCGCCGGTGCCGCCGCTGCGCACATACTTCCTGGTCGTCCGGACCGGTGCACCGGCTCACCCGCATCTGGCGAGGGCGCACGAGTGGTTGTTGCGCGCCGCCGTCTCCTGGTGAGGCTGCCGTTTCCCCGCGGGAAGGGGTTTCACCGGGGGTCCGGCGCGGCAGATGTCCCCTATGACCGAACGTCCCGTGGTCAAACGCACCGCCCGCGCCATCCTGCTCGACGGGGACCCCTCCTCCGGGAGCCTCGAAATGCTCCTGATCAAGCGGACCAAGCCCGGGGAGGCCCCGTACTGGATCACCCCCGGCGGCGGGGTGGAGCCCGAGGACGCCACCGTGGTCGCCGCCCTCCACCGCGAAGTGTCCGAGGAACTCGGCGCCAAGGTCACGGACGTGGTCCCGGCATTCGTCGACACGGTTTCCCACTCCCTGCACCATGCGGCACACGGCGTGAAGGTCCAGCACTTCTTCGTCTGCCGGCTGGCCTCGATGGACCTCTCCCTGCGGCACGGCCCCGAAGTGGACGAGCCGGTCGGGACGTACGAGGTGGTGCGCATCCCCTTCACCCGCGCCGGCATCGCCTCCGTGGGCCTGGTGCCGCCCGCCCTGCGCGCCTACCTCGACGCGAACATCGAGGGGGTACGGGCCCTGCTCGCGCCCGACCTCGGCTAGGGCGTGTCCGATGGGTCAGGGACCGCCGACCGCCGCGCCGAAGAAGTCGCCGCCCTTGCGCCGCGCGTCGTCCGTGCCCCAGGCGCGGCCGTCCCCGCCCGAGTCGCGGGAGGCCTTGCAGAGCTGCGGAATGTGCTTGGCGCAGTGCACGTACGCCTCCTCGACCGTGACCTCGACCCACACCACGGGCCTGCGGCCCGGCACGCCGTCGGCGGGGAGCCGCGGGTGGGCGGCGCGCAGGACGGCGTCGTCGACGATCCGGGCCCGGCCGTTGACGTGCAGGCCGATCCGGTCGCGGAAGAAGTCGATCAGCAGGATGGCGACCCGGGGGTTCTCCTCGATGTTGCCCAGGCTCGCGAGGACGCCGTTGCCCCGGTACTCCGGGTAGGCCAGCGTGCGCTCGTCCAGGACATGCAGAAAACCCGGCGGTCCGGCACGGAAGGTGTTGTCGCACGCACCCCCGGCATCCGCGGTGGCGAGGAAGAACATCTCCTGCCGGGCCACGAACTCCCGCATCCGCGCGTTGAGCCGGTCCAGCACCTGTTCGCCGTTGAAGCGCTCCGCGCGGACGGCCGTGCCCAGCCGTTGCTGCAACTGCTGCTCGCCGATGCCCACTTCGCCTCACCGTCCGCGGATCGCCGGCTCGTCCAGTGCGTCATGCCGTATGCGGTGGGACGGTATGCCGATGCCCACCAGGGTGTCCACACTGCTGCGAATCATTTCCGGCGGCCCGGACAGAAACGCGTCACAGGCGTGCCACGGCCCGTATTTCCTGACGACGGCGGGGAGTTGACCGCTCAGGCCACGGGTCGGTCCGTCCGAGACCACCGGGCGGACGCAGAGCCAGCGGTGCGCCTTCTGCAGACGCAGCAGCGTGTCGATGTCGTACAGATCGTCGTCGTACCGGGCGCCGTAGAAGACGTCGACCGGGCGGCGGCGGCCGTGCCGGACGACGTCCTCCACCAGGGCCTCGATGGGGGCGATGCCGGTGCCGCCGCCGAGGCAGAGCATGCCGTCGTCGGTGCTGTGGTCCACGGTCATGGAACCGGCCGGCGGGCCGAGGCGGACGACGTCGCCGGGGCGGGCCCGGTGGACCAGGGCACCGGACACCCAACCGGCCGGAACGGCCTTGACGTGGAAGGACAGCAGGCCGTCCTCGCGGGGCGCCGAGGAGAAGGAGTAGTGCCGCCACACCCGGGGCCACCAGGGAGTCTCCACACTCGTGTACTGCCCCGCGAGAAAGGGGTAGGGCTGGTCCGGGCGGAGGGTCAGCACGGCGACGCTGCGGGTGCGGCGCTCGTGGGAGACGATCTCGGCCTGCCACCAGGCCGGGGCCCGCTGCTCGTCCTCGGCGGCCGCATCGATCATGATCTGGGAGACCGCCGTGTAGACCCGCACCCATGCGGCCTCGGCCGCCTCGCTCCAGGTGCCGGGCGCGTAGCGGGTGAGCGCACCGATGAGACACTCGCCGACGGCGGGGTAATGAACGGCCTGCGTACCGTACTTGCGATGTCCGCGGCCGAGCCGGGAGAGGTACGCGGTGAGGGTCTTGGGGTCGTCCGCGTGCTCGGCGGCGGTCAGCAGCGCCTTGAAGAGGCGGTCGCGCTGGACGTCCATCGCCGCCGGGAAGAGCTCGCGCAGTCCGGGGTACCGGACGAAGAGCAGTGCGTAGAAGTACGACGTGGCCTTGTCGGCGACGGGCTCGATCTCGGCCAGGGTGCGCCGTACGAGGATCGCGTCCGGGGAGGGGGACGATGAGGAGCCGGCGGCCGGCGGGGCGGCGGCCGCCATGGGTAACGGTGAGGGCCGTAACGGCTCCGGGCGGGCGGCGTCCGACGGGGCCGGGCAGGCCTCGGCCGGGTGCTCATGCTCCCGGCCGGGCGCTTGCCCGGCCTCCCGGCCGTCGGGCGGAGCGGCCGGGCCGTCCCCGTCGTCACGTTCCCGAGGGCGGCCCTCCGCGCCGTCCCCCGGCGCGTACCAAGTCCATTCACCCGCCGTGCGCGTGGTGCAGTCGTGGGCCGACTGAGTGGCCGGAGCGTCCATCTATGCCTCGCCTCGAACATCCCTCGGGCGGTACCAGTCCGCGCAGCATGTCACCCCGGGGCACGGTCGCGGTGAATATGCCGCAACTCCCGGCGCGTGAAGGAACGTTGCGGCTAGGCTGACCGGTCGGGCAGACCCACCGTTGCCTCCGGCACGGCTGCCCCTGCGGCACGCCCGCTCAGCGCGCGGCACCTGCCAGCGCGTAGGCCTCGCGCAAGTCCCTCCCCCTGTACGCATGCGTGGCGATGTCCCGCACATGGTGATCCGCATTGACCGCCACCGACACCGGAACGACGGCGAACAGGCTCGCATCCGACATCGAGTCCCCGTATGCCACACAGTCGGCGCGGCCCAGCCCGTACTGCACGCAGAGCTCGTCCGCGATCCGCACCTTCGCGGCGGCGTCGAGGATCCCCGACGGATCCACGGGCTCCCGGAACGGCACCGCCGGCCAGAGCGAACCGCGGGCCGCGTCCGCGCCCCAGTCCAGCAGCTTCTCCACGAAGAACGACGGCGACAGCGAGATCACCGCGCACCGCTCGCCCCGCGCCCGTATGTCCGCCCAGACCTCCCGGATGCCGTCCATCCACGGCGCCGCGTCGAACGCCGCGGCCACCTGTGCCTCGGTGAGCTCCTTCCACAGCTCGACGGCCCGCGCGGCGAACTCCGGCGGTGTCAGCCCGCCTGCCGCGAACGCCCGCTCCAGTTCGCCGATACCGGGCTCCACTCCGAGCTGCCGGGAGATCTCGACCGCGGCCGCGGAGCCGTGGATCAGCGTGCCGTCGAGATCGAACAAGTGCAGTCTGCTCATGGTCGTCGAGCGTAGGCGCCGGTGTCGGCGGCGGAGGCGGGCGCCCCCGCGGCCACGACCCGCGACCCGGCGGCCTCCGGCCCGCCCGGCACGCCCGGCAGTCCCGCCGCCGGCCCGCCGCGCCGCTCCAGCGCCGCGGACACCAGCGCCAGGACCAGCGCGGCAGCGGCCATCAGCGCACCGACCCCATTGGGCGCGGTGTAGCCGAACCCGGCGGATATGACCAGGCCGCCGAGCCAGGCCGCCATGGCATTGCCCAGGTTGAAGGCACCGATGTTGACCGCGGAGGCGAGGGTGGGTGCGTCGGCGGTCTGGTCCAGCACCCGCTTCTGCAGCGGGGGCACGGTCGCGAAGCCGAAGGCACCGACGAGCGGCACCGCGACCGCCGCCGCGATCTTGTCGTGCGCGGCCAGGGGCAGCAGGGCGAGCACGATCGCGAGGCCCGCGAGAGCGGTGCAGAGCATGGGCATCAGCGCGCGGTCGGCATACCGGCCGCCGACGAGATTGCCCCCGACCAGGCCCAGGCCGAAGAGCACGAGCAGCCAGGTGACGGATGCAGGGGCGTAGCCGGTGACCTCGGTCATCATCGGCGTGATGTAGGTGCTCATGGTGAAGACACCGCCGAAGCCGAGCACGGTCATCGCCATGGCGAGCAGGACCTGGGGGTTGCGGAACGCGGCCAACTCCCCACCGATCCTGGTCCGTTCGGGGCGCCCCTGCTCCGGCACCAGGGCCGCTATGCCGAGGACGGCGAGCACGCCGAGCCCGGCGATGGCGAAGAAGGTGACCCGCCAGCCCGCGTTCTGGCCGACCAGCGTGCCCAGCGGCACGCCCACCACATTGGCGACGGTCAGACCGGTGAACATCATCGCTATCGCGCCCGCCTTCTTCTGCGGCGGGACGAGCCCGGCGGCGACGATCGCGCCGATGCCGAAGAACGCGCCGTGCGCGAGCGAGGCGACGATGCGGCCCGCGAGCATCACCCCGAAGACCGGCGCGGCTGCGGAGATCGCGTTGCCCGCGATGAACAACGCCATCAGGGCCATCAGCATCCGCTTGCGCGGCACCCGGCTGCCGACGATGGCGAGGACGGGCGCCCCGACGACCACCCCGAGGGCGTAGCCGGTGACGAGGTAGCCGGCGGTGGGGATCGAGACGCCGAAGTCCGCCGCGACCTCGGGCAGCAGCCCGGACGTCACGAACTCGGTCGTGCCGATCCCGAAGGCGCCTATGGCGAGCGCCAGCAGGGCGAGAGGCATGAGGTGGGTCCTTCGGATCGAGCAGGGCGAACGGAGCGGAGGAACGCAGCCTGCGCACCAGGAGGCACCACATCATTGCCAGCGCCTCTTTCCAGCGTCCACAATAATTGCAGACGCGGGCTAAACGCAAGCGCCGACTATCGCCCCGGAGGGCTTACCCTGGTCCCTGACGGGCACGGCACCGCGCGCACGACCGAAGGAGGGCCCCATGTCCCGCACCCCGGACCCCGCTCTCGGCGGGCTGGCACAGGGCTGGTGCGCCCTCTCCGCCCTGCACAGCCGGATCGAGGCGCACATAGAGCGCGCCCTCCAGGCCCACCACGAGCTGAGCGTGCGCGAGTTCTCCGTCCTGGACGTGCTCAGCCGCCAGCACGACGGCGAGGGCGGCCACCTGCGCATGAACGAGGTGGCCGACGCGGTCGTCCTCAGCCAGAGCGCCACGACGCGCCTGGTCAACCGCCTGGAGGACCGCGGCCTGCTGACCCGCTACCTGTGCCTCACCGACCGCCGCGGCATCTACACGGACGTCACGGACTCGGGTCGCGCCCTCCTCGCGGAGGCCCGGCCCACGAACGACACCGCACTGCGCGAGGCGCTCCAGGAGGCCTCCTCCCGTGCGGAGTTGGCACCGCTGGTCGCCGCCGTGGAGTCCCTCGCCCCGGCCCGGAAGTGAGCATGGTCCCGGCGGCCGCCCGCGCATAGGGTCCGGATCATGAGCGACATCGTGATCCGGCACGCGACCGCCGACGACATCCCCGCCATCGTGGCCCTCCTCGCCGACGACCCGCTCGGCGCGCAGCGCGAATCCCCCGGCGACCTGGCCCCCTACCGCGCGGCCTTCGAGCGCCTGGCCGGCGACCCGCACCAGCACCTGGTCGTCGCCGAGCGCGACGGCCGCACGGTCGGCACCCTCCAGCTCACCGTCATACCGGGGCTCTCCCGGCGCGGCGCGACGCGTTCCGTCGTCGAGGCCGTCCGCGTCCACGCGGACGAGCGCGGCAGCGGGCTGGGCACCCGGCTGATCGAGTGGGCGGTCGGGACGTCCCGCCGGGAGGGGTGCGCGCTGGTGCAGCTGACGTCGGACGCCACCCGCGTCGACGCCCACCGCTTCTACGAGCGCCTGGGCTTCGAGGCCTCACACCTCGGGTTCAAGTACCACCTCTGACGCCGCCTCCGCCGCGGCCCGGGCCCGTTCCCGGTGCGCCTTCTGACGGCAGGCGCCGCCGCAGTACCGGGCGGGCCGCCCCGTACGCGCAGCCGTGACGGGGCGGCCGCACACCGCGCACGCCGTTTCGTCACGCCTCACGGCAGGCTTTGCGGGCAGTTTCGTCACACGCCGTCCCGGACGGAGGCTGTCGCACGCCAGGGCCGTCATCCTGCCCGGTGCCACGCCGGGGCCGCGGCGCTGCTCCATCGACAGACACCCCATGAGCAGGGCCGTCACGTCGTCGACGTCGACGTCCTTCCTTACGGCGTCCGCCTGTTGGGCCCGTTCGAGCAGGACGGCCAGGGCGGCCCGGAAGTCCTCCTCGACGCCAGGCGAGGGCTCGAAACTGCCCTCCAGCGCCTCGCACAGCCCCTTGTTGCGCACGGACAGGCGCACCACGGCCGCCAGGTAGCGGAAGAAGACGACTCCGGGGTCGTCCGCGGAGGCCAACTCCCTTGCGGCGTCCGTGAAAAGCCGTATCCGATCCGCCACCGTGGCCCTGAACAGGGCGTCCTTGGACGGGAAATGGCGGTACACGGTCCCCGCACCGACCCCGGCCCGCCGTGCGATCTCCCCCAGCGGCACCGCCAACCCGCCTTCCTCGAAGGCGGATCGGGCCGCCTGGAGGACGAGCGCGCGATTGCGCCGGGCATCGGCCCGGAGCAGCGGAGCGGCCGCCGGAGGCGGTGACGTCTTCCTGCGCTGTGCCATGCGCACGGACCTCCGGGAGCCGGACGACGAAACGGGGTGGAGGTTCCGATTGTATCCAGGCGTGTGAGCGAGGACCCGAAGCGCCATACCGGTACTTAACTCCAAAAATTAGAGGAAACGAAAAAAGCCGTCATCAGCGAACAAAGCGCTGATGACGGCCCGAAAACTGGCTTTTTGTGGCGTGTTCAGCCCGCGATCACTGCGCCGCGGCGGCATCCCAGGCCTTGCCCGCCGCCGCCGTGACCTCGTCCGCCCCGGCGACCGTCGCTCCCACGGCCCGCAGGCCCGTACCGAGTGCCGCGAGCGAGGCCAGGACGACGTCCCGGTCCGCGGCCGTCCCGTAGTGGTTGACGCGGATCATCTCCGGGGCGAGCGCACCCGCGGCCCCCTGCACCGGGACCGAGGCGTCCGCCGCCAGGGCCGCGGCCACGATCTCGCGGGCGTCGGTGCCGCCGGTGGCCCGCAGCGTGGTGGCGACGGGCGCCGCGTCCTCGTCCCGGACCACGTAGGGCTCCAGGCCGCCGCCCAGGGCCCGTACGCCCGCGCGCACGGCCGCCGCTGCCGCCCGGTGCCGGGCCATGACCGCGTCCAGGCCCTCCGTCCCGATCCGGTCCACGGCCTGTTCCAGGGCGAGCATCTCCAGCTGGGCGGGGGCGTGCGGCAGCGCCGTGCGCCCGCCGTCGATCCAGCGCTCCTTCCAGTCCAGCAGGGAGAGGTACGAGCGCCGGGGCGCGTGCTCATTGGCCGCGATCCGCTCCCACGCGCGGGCGCTGACCGACGCCACCGACACACCCGCCGGTCCCGCCATCGCCTTCTGCCCGCCGATGACACAGAGGTCCACGCCCCACTCGTCCGTGAGCAGCGGCTCGGCGCCCACGGAGGCGACCGCGTCCAGCATCAGCAGCGCACCGTGCTCCCGCACGACGGCGCCGATCTCCGCCACGGGGTTGGTGTTGCCCGTGGCCGCCTCCGCGTGGACGAGGCAGACGAAGTCGATCCCGGGGTGCGCGCGCAGCGCCTCCGCGATCTGCCCGGCGGAGACCGCTCCGCTGAACGGCGCCGACACGGTGATCACCTCGGCGCCGCAGGACCGCAGCCAGCCGCCGAAGGTCTCCCCGTACGGCCCGGTGACGACGTTGAGCGCGGTGCTGCCGGGTCGTACGGCCGAGCGGATGCACGCCTCCAGCGGCAGCAGCGCCTCGCCCTGCATCGTGACGACGGTTTCGCGGGTGCGCATCAGCGCCGCGACCTTGTCCTCGATGCGCGCGAAGTGCCCGGCGCCCAGCGGCGCGAGGTCGAGCAGGGCCGGTGCGGTGTTCGCAGTCACGGTTGCCAGTGCCTTCCAGGGTCTCGCGCCGTGTCCGGCGCACGACAATCTCTCCCCGACCCTACGTCCGCAACCCCGGCCCGCGCCGACGGCCGGACAACCCCTACCGCCAGCCGCCGGCGTCCACACCGCCCGGCACGACGTCACCCGGCCCGTAGGGCTCGCGGGTGAGGACGAACGTGCCGATGTCGAGATGGCTCACCGCCCCGTCGGCGCCCCGCACGACCCGCAGCGTCTCGCCCGCGTAGTACCCGTCGAGACCTGTCCAGGTGCCGTCCTCCTCGGCGCGGAACCGCGCGGCGCGGCCCCCGTTCCCCAGCGGCGACAGGTCCAGGCCGCGTTCCGCGCCCAGCCGCAGGGCGAAGCCGGTGGCGCCCCAGTACCAGGGCCCGGTCAGCTCCAGCAGCGCCGGATCGGCCGCGTCGAGGGGCCGCCAGGGCTCCGGGATCCGCGGTTCGTGCTCGGCGACCGTGGCCACCATCTCCGCGCAGGCGGCGGCCACTTCGAAGCCGGAGGTGAGGTTGGCGAGCAGGACCGCGCCGACGCCGTCCTCCGCGCTCACCCACAGCGTCGCGATGAAGCCCGGCATCGACCCGGTGTGCCCGAAGAGGAACCGGCCGTCCCGGCGCGCCAGTTGCATCCCGAGCCCGTAGCCTCCTGCCCAGTCCGGCCCCTGGGGCGCGGTCTCCGGCACCCGCATCTCCTCCAGGGAGCTCTTCCGCAGCACCCGCTCGTCGCCGTCCAGCAGGAACGCGGCGAACCGGCCGAGGTCCTCCGCCGTCGACCAGAGCTGGCCGGCGGGCGCCATCCGGCCGGTGTCGGTGAGCGGTTCGGGGAGCAGGACATCGGCCCAGGGGTGGACGGCCCAGCCCTCGGCGTGCGGTGCCTCGGGGGCGGGTGTCGTACGGAACATGCCGAGCGGCTCCAGCACCTCGCGGCGCAGCACCGTGTACCAGCTCTCGCCGCGCAACTGCTCGATCAGGGCGCCCAGAAGGGCGTATCCGGGGTTGGAGTAGTGATGGGTGCGGCCCGGCGCGTGGACCCGGGGGCGTGCGCCGAAGACATCGGCGAGCTCGGGGCGCAGGGCACCGTCCGTGCGCTCCCACCATGGGCCCCGCGTCTCCGCCGCGAGCCCGGAGGTGTGCGCCAGGAGCTGGGCGATGGTCGCGTCGCCGCCCTCGGGGGTGTCCAGGTGGCTGCCGAGGCGGTCGTCGAGCCCCAGCAGACCCTCGTCGCGCAGCCGCAGCACGAGAACGGCCACGAAGGTCTTGGTGATCGAGCCGATCCGGTACTGGGTGTCCGCACCGGGCACCGCCCCGGCCACGCTGCCCCGCCCGGCCGACCACACCGTGCGCCCGTCCCGCACCACCGCCCCCACGAGGGAGGGGGTACGGCCCTTCGTCTGGGCGACGGCGACCCGGTGCAGCAGGGCACGACGGGTGGCGGGGAGCAGGCCGGCGGACTCTTCGGGCACGGCGTGTGCAGGCGAGACGTTCATGAACGCACCCTAATGAGGCCCGATTTGCGCCGCACGCCCGTTTCGCTCGGGCCGGATCAGGTCTGCGCCATGTCCACGAAGCGCGAGTAGTGGCCCTGGAAGGCCACCGTGATGGTGGCCGTGGGGCCGTTACGGTGCTTGCCGACGATGATGTCCGCCTCGCCCGCGCGGGGCGACTCCTTCTCGTATGCGTCCTCGCGGTGGAGCAGGATGACCATGTCGGCGTCCTGCTCGATCGAACCCGACTCACGAAGGTCGGAGACCATCGGCTTCTTGTCCGTGCGCTGCTCGGGACCACGGTTCAGCTGCGACAGCGCGATCACCGGGACTTCGAGCTCCTTGGCGAGGAGCTTGAGGTTACGGGACATGTCCGAGACCTCCTGCTGGCGGCTCTCGGGGCGGCGGGCGCCTCCGGACTGCATCAGCTGGAGGTAGTCGATGATGACGAGCTTGAGGTCGCTGCGCTGCTTGAGGCGGCGGCACTTGGCGCGGATCTCCATCATCGACAGGTTCGGGGAGTCGTCGATGAAGAGCGGGGCGGCCGAGACGTCCGGCATCCGGCGGGCCAGGCGCGTCCAGTCGTCGTCCGTCATCGAGCCCGAGCGCATATGGTGCAGGGCGACCCGGGCCTCGGCGGACAGCAGACGCATCGCGATCTCGTTGCGCCCCATTTCGAGGGAGAAGATCACGCTGGGCAGGCCGTGCTTGATCGAGCAGGCCCGTGCGAAGTCCAGCGCGAGGGTGGACTTGCCCATGGCCGGCCGGGCGGCGATGACGATCATCTGGCCGGGGTGGAGGCCGTTGGTGAGCGCGTCCAGATCGCTGAAGCCGGTGGGGACGCCGGACATCTGGCCGCTGCGCGAGCCGATGGCCTCGATCTCGTCGAGCGCGCCTTCCATGATGTCGCCGAGGGGGAGGTAGTCCTCGCTGGTGCGCTGCTCGGTGACGGCGTAGATCTCGGCCTGGGCGTTGTTGACGATGTCGTCGACGTCGCCGTCGGCCGCGTATCCCATCTGGGTGATGCGGGTGCCGGCCTCGACCAGGCGGCGCAGCACGGCCCGCTCGTGGACGATCTCGGCGTAGTACTCGGCGTTGGCCGCGGTGGGGACGGACTGCACCAGGGTGTGCAGATAGGCCGCGCCGCCGACGCGGTTGATCTCGCCGCGCTTGGTGAGCTCCGCGGCGACGGTGATCGGGTCGGCGGGCTCGCCCTTGGCGTAGAGGTCGAGGATGGCCTGGTAGACCGTCTCGTGGGCCGGACGGTAGAAGTCGTGGCCCTTGAGGACCTCGACCACGTCGGCGATGGCGTCCTTGGACAGCAGCATGCCGCCGAGGACGGACTGCTCGGCGTCGAGATCCTGCGGGGGGACGCGCTCGAAGCCCTGCGACCAGCCGCCCTCCTCGCCGCCGCGCTCGTGCTGATCGCCGCGGCCGCCGCCCTTGCCCTCACCACGGCGGGGGCGGGAGACCGGGAGCCGGTCGCCGGGGCCGCTGTCGGCCCAGGGGTCGTCCATGGGCTCGTGAATGCTCACCCTGCCACCTCCTCCCGTCCGCGGGGCGGACCTCACCGTGCCCCTCATTCCTACGGCACGGCTCCGACAATCGACACGCCCGACTCCGGTTGTCACGGGGTCCGGTGCGCGGCCGGGACAGGCGTGGGGCGCCGGTCCACGGTAGGCCCGTCGGCACCGTCAGCCAATCTGGTTATCCACAGGCGGTGTGGATGACGGGCCCCATCCTGTGGAGAACCCCCCGGATCCTGTGCACGGCGCGGGGGAAACCGCTGTGGACAAACACACAATCGCCCGCGGCTCACCCTTCTGACCTGCACAGATGCCATCCACCGGCTGTGGGGGAGAAAAACTTTCGCGGCCACCCGGAGATCACGACAAACGGCGCAGAGAAGATCACACCCGAGCTCCGGAAGTAAGGGGCTTACAGTAGAGGGACTGCTTACCTGTGGAAGATTGGACGGCACAGCTTGGACGGCCCCACAGCCCCCGCCCCCGAGCTCGGGCGGCGCGGCCTCCGCCGGCACGACCGCGAGATCCTCGCCCTCGCCGTGCCCGCCTTCGGCGCGCTCGTCGCGGAGCCGCTCTTCGTGATGGCCGACAGCGCGATCGTCGGCCACCTCGGCACCCCCCAGCTCGCCGGGCTCGGCGTCGCCGCGGCCCTGCTCACCAGCGCCGTCAGCGTCTTCGTCTTCCTCGCCTACGCCACCACCGCCGCCGTCGCGCGCCGGGTCGGCGCGGGGGACCTGCCCGCCGCCATCCGGCAGGGCATGGACGGCATCTGGCTGGCCCTGATACTCGGGGCCGCGGTCACGGCCGCCGTGCTGCTCGCGGCGCCCGCGCTGGCCGGGCTCTTCGGCTCGTCCCCGACCGCGGCCCCCTACGCCGTCACCTACCTGCGCATCAGCGCCCTGGGCATTCCCGCCATGCTGGCCGTCCTCGCCGCCACGGGGGTGCTGCGCGGCCTCCAGGACACCCGGACGCCGCTCCTCGTCGCCGTCGGCGGCTTCGCGGCCAACGCCGCCCTCAACGTCGCCCTCGTCTACGGCGCCGGCCTCGGCATCGCCGGCTCCGCCTGGGGCACCGTGATCGCGCAGTGCGCCATGGCCGCCGTCTACCTCGCCGTCGTCGTCCGGGGCGCGCGGCGGCACGGTGCCTCGCTGCGACCCGACGCCGCGGGCATCCGGGCCTGCGCCCGGGCGGGCGCGCCGCTGCTGGTCCGTACGCTCTCGCTGCGGGCCGTGCTGCTGATCGCCACCGCGGTCGCCGCCCGGCTCGGCGACGAGGACATCGCCGCCCACCAGGTCGTGCTGACCCTGTGGAGCCTGCTGGCCTACGCGCTGGACGCGATCGCCATAGCCGGGCAGGCGATCATCGGCCGGTACCTCGGCGCGGACGATCCCGCGGGCGCCCGGGCCGCGTGCCGCCGCATGGTGCAGTGGGGCATCGCCTCGGGCCTGGTGCTCGGGCTGCTCGTGGTGGCCGGACGGCCGCTGTTCGTCCCGCTGTTCACCTCGGACCCGGCCGTGCGGGACGCGCTGCTGCCCGCCCTGCTCGTGGTCGCCGTGAGCCAGCCGGTGGCGGGAGTGGTGTTCGTCCTGGACGGGGTGCTGATGGGCGCGGGCGACGGGCCGTACCTGGCCTGGGCGATGCTGGCCACGCTCGGCGTCTTCGCCCCCGTCGCCCTCCTGGTGCCGGGGCTGGGCGGCGGCCTCACCGCGCTGTGGTGGGCGATGACGCTGATGATGGCGGTCCGCCTGGTGACCCTGTGGCTGCGGGCCCGCTCCGGGCGCTGGATCGTCACGGGAGCGGTGCGCACGTCCGGCGCGTGACGTGCCCGTACCGGGCGCGGAACAGCGGAAGGGCCGCACCCCTTGCGGAGTGCGGCCCTTCACGGCCTATGCAGCGGTCAGGCCGCGATGACCTCGACGCCGAGCTTGGCGACGACGTCGGCGTGCAGACGCACGGACACCTGGTGGGCGCCCAGGGTCTTGATCGGCGCAGCGACCTCGACGCGGCGCTTGTCCACGTCCGGGCCACCGGCGGCCTTGATCGCCGAGGCGATGTCGGCCTGGGTCACCGAGCCGAACAGGCGGCCGGCGTCGCCGGCGCGGACGGCCAGCTTGACCTTGGCAGCCTCGAGCTGACCCTTGATCTCGTTGGCCTGCTCGATCGTGGCGATCTCGCGGATCTTGCGAGCGCGGCGGATCTGAGCGACGTCCTGCTCGCCACCCTTGGTCCAGCGGATCGCGAAACCGCGCGGGACCAGGTAGTTGCGGGCGTAGCCGTCCTTGACGTCGACGACGTCGCCGGCGACACCGAGGCCGGAGACCTCGTGGGTGAGGATGATCTTCATTGTTCGGTCACCCTTCCCTTATCGCGCGGACGAGGTGTAGGGCAGCAGCGCCATCTCACGGCTGTTCTTCACGGCCGTGGCGACGTCACGCTGGTGCTGAGTGCAGTTGCCGGTCACGCGGCGGGCACGGATCTTGCCGCGGTCGGAAATGAACTTCCGCAGCATGTTCGTGTCCTTGTAGTCCACGTAAGCGGTCTTGTCCTTGCAGAACGCGCAGACCTTCTTCTTCGGCTTGCGCGGAGGCGGCTTCGCCATTGTCTCTCTCCTGTGGAATCAAGAAGTTTTGTGCTGACGCCCTCGGGCGGCCCTGCGGCCGGCCCGGGCCCGTAGGGGCCTAGAAGGGCGGCTCGTCCGAGTAGCCGCCGCCGGAGTTGCCGGAGCCGCCGCCCCAGCCGCCTCCGCCGCCGCCCTGCTGGTTGCCGGACGGAGCGCCGGTGGCCCAGGGGTCGTCGGCGGGAGCCCCGCCGCCGCCCTGCTGGCCGCCGGGGCCGGAGCCCCAGCCGCCGCCCTGGCCACCGCCGTTGCCGCCGCCGTAGCCACCACCCTGGCCACCGCGACCGGTGGTCTTGGTGACCTTCGCCGTGGCGTTCTTCAGGCTGGGCCCGACCTCTTCGACGTCGAGCTCGTAGACCGTGCGCTTGACGCCCTCGCGGTCCTCGTAGGACCGCTGCTTGAGACGGCCCTGCACGATGACGCGCATGCCGCGCTGAAGCGACTCGGCGACGTTCTCCGCCGCCTGACGCCACACCGAGCACGTGAGGAAGAGGCTTTCGCCGTCCTTCCACTCGTTGGTCTGGCGGTCGAAGGTGCGGGGAGTGGACGCGACGCGGAACTTCGCGACCGCCGCACCGGACGGGGTGAAGCGCAGCTCGGGGTCGTCGACGAGATTGCCGACGACCGTGATGACGGTCTCGCCTGCCATGGGTGAACCTCTCGGCGGGTGTGCTGCTGGCTGCTTGTTGCTACTCGTTGCGATGCAGCCCGATTACCTCTGAACCGCTGGGGTTCAGTGGGTCTCGGGACGGAGGACCTTGGTCCGGAGGACCGACTCGTTCAGGTTCATCTGGCGGTCGAGCTCCTTGACGACCTCAGGCGTGGCCTGCAGGTCGATGACCGAGTAGATGCCCTCGGGCTTCTTCTTGATCTCGTAAGCGAGACGACGACGGCCCCAGGTGTCGACCTTCTCGACCTTTCCGTTGCCCTCACGGACGACGGAGAGGAAGTTCTCGATCAGCGGGGAGACAGCGCGCTCCTCGAGATCGGGGTCGAGGATGACCATCACCTCGTAGTGACGCATGTGGAACCCACCTCCTTTGGACTCAGCGGCCACGGTCGATCCGTGGCAGGAGGGTCGTGATGCGTGAGCAACGGTATCGGCCGACACTGACATTCAGCGGAAGTTCCTGGGTCGCCCCTGAGGAGTGCTCCTGGAACCGAAGCTGGGTCCGGGCAGACACCGGTGCAGACCGTACACAGTACCCGCACTCGGGCGTCCGGTTGAAATCCGGCCGCCGGGCACCGCAGTCTGGACCCGTCGGGTGTGACCGGCGCTACACAGCGCCGCCTGCCTTCAGGAGGTAGCCCATGACACAGGCGGTACGGCAGCCCCGCGGTCCCCGCGCGCTGGTGAATGCCGTTCTCAACAGCGACGGGAAGTCCCATCCCGTCGAGAACACCTTCGTCGCGGTGACGGTCGTGCTCGGCGCCGTCGCCTTCATCTCCTCCGCGTTCAGCAATCTCCACCTGCTCAGTTCATGGACGGGCCTGGCCGGCGTGCTCAGCGGCGCCTGGGGCCAGTTCATCTCGGCCACCACGGGCGAGCGCTTCCTGCTGATCATCGGGCTGGGCGCCTCGGCCATCGGCCTCTTCCTGGGCATCGCGCACGGCGGGCCCTTCGGGGGACTGATCGGCTAGCGGCAGCCCGCCCCGTCCGGCTCTCCCCGGCCCCCGCACCCGGCCCCGCGGCCGGGTGCCGGCCGGGGCGGGCGGGGCCGCAGGGCCGTACGGCCAAACGGGTCGCTCCACCGTCGCAGTAGGCTTCGGCGCGAGAGCCGGAGCCCCGACCATGGGGACACACCTGCCGAGGAGCGCCCCGCAATGAGCCTGACCCTGAGGACCATCAGCCGAGAGCAGCATCTGGCGTACATCCAGAGCCTGCCCGCGGCGAGTCACATGCAGGTGCCGGCGTGGGCCGATGTGAAGGCCGAGTGGCGCTCGGAGAGCCTGGGCTGGTTCGACAAGACCGGCCAGATCGTCGGCGCCGGTCTGGTGCTCTACCGCCAGCTGCCCAAGATCAAGCGCTACCTGGCCTACCTCCCCGAGGGCCCGGTCATCAACTGGTACGCCCCGAACCTCGAGGACTGGCTGCAGCCCATGCTGGCCCACCTCAAGCAGCAGGGCGCCTTCTCGGTGAAGATGGGCCCGCCCGTGGTCATCCGGCGCTGGGACGCCAACGCGATCAAGGGCGGTATCGCCGACCCGGACGTGAAGCGGCTGCGCGACGTCGAGCCGACCTTCATCGAGCCGCGCGCCTTCGAGGTCGCCGACAAGCTGCGCCGGATGGGCTGGCAGCAGGGCGAGGACGGCGGCGCCGGCTTCGGCGACGTCCAGCCGCGCTACGTCTTCCAGGTGCCGCTGGCGAACCGCTCGCTGGAGGACGTCCACAAGAACTTCAACCAGCTGTGGCGCCGCAACATCAAGAAGGCCGAGAAGGCCGGCGTCGAGGTCGTCCAGGGCGGCTACGAGGACCTGGCCACCTGGCAGCACCTGTACGAGATCACCGCCGAGCGCGACAAGTTCCGCCCGCGCCCGCTGAGTTACTTCCAGCGCATGTGGACGGCCCTCAACTCCGAGGACCCCAACCGCATGCGGCTGTACTTCGCCGTGCACGAGGGCGAGGCCGTCGCCGCCGCGACGATGCTGATCGTCGGCGGGCACGTCTGGTACTCGTACGGCGCCTCCGCCAACCACAAGCGCGAGGTGCGCCCGTCCAACGCCATGCAGTGGCGGATGCTGCGGGACGCCTACGCGCTGGGCGCCACGGTCTACGACCTCCGCGGCATCGGCGACTCGCTGGACGAGAGCGACCACCTCTTCGGTCTCATCCAGTTCAAGGTCGGCACGGGCGGCCAGGCTGCCGAGTACCTCGGCGAGTGGGACTTCCCGCTCAACAAGCTGCTGCACAAGGCCCTCGACATCTACATGTCGCGCCGCTGAGCCGGCTGCACCGACTGCTTCATCCACACCGAGGGAAAGGTTCCGGGACCGGCGATGGCGCTCACGCTCTATGTCGACACCGCGCGCTGGCGGGCACACCAGCAGTCCGTGATCCAGCAGTTTCCGGGGATCGTCCCGGTCTGCAAGGGCAACGGCTACGGATTCGGGCATGAGCGCCTGTGCGAGGAGGCGACCCGGATGGGCGCCGACCTCCTCGCCGTCGGCACCACCTACGAAGCGGCCACGATCAAGGACCTCTTCAGCGGCGACCTGCTGGTGCTCACGCCCTTCCGGCTCGGCGAGGAGCCGGTGCCGCTGCCGGACCGCGTCATCCGCTCCGTCTCCTCGGTCGAGGGCGTGCGCGGCCTGGTCGGCGCCCGCGTGATCGTCGAGGTCATGAGCAGCATGAAGCGGCACGGCATCAGCGAGGAGGACCTGCCCAAGCTGCACGCGGCCATCGAGGACGTGCGCCTGGAGGGCTTCGCGATACACCTCCCGCTGGATCACGCCGACGGCACCTCCGGTGTCGACGAGGTGGCCGCCTGGATGGAACGGCTGCGCGCCGCCCACCTGCCGCTGCACACCATGTTCGTCAGCCACCTCAAGGCCGACGAACTGGCCCGGCTGCAGCAGCAGTACCCGCAGACCCGCTTCCGCGCCCGCATCGGCACCCGGCTGTGGCTCGGCGACCACGACGCCACCCAGTACCGCGGCGCCGTCCTGGACGTCACCCGGGTGTCCAAGGGTGACCGCTTCGGCTACCGGCAGCAGAAGGCGGCCGGCGACGGCTACCTCGTCGTCGTGGCCGGCGGCACCTCGCACGGTGTCGGCCTGGAGGCCCCGAAGGCGCTGCACGGCATGATGCCGCGCGCCAAGGGCGTGGCCCGCGCGGGCCTGGCCACCATGAACCGCAACCTCGCCCCGTACGTCTGGGCGGGCAAGCAGCGCTGGTTCGCGGAGCCGCCGCACATGCAGGTCTCCATCCTCTTCGTGCCGGCCGACGCGCCCGCACCGCAGGTCGGGGACGAGCTGGTGGCCCATCTGCGGCACACCACCACGCAGTTCGACCGCATCGTCGATCACTGATCCGCTCCCCCCCCCCCCGGTGCGGGGAACCGGGGCCGCCGCCTAGGGGTTGCGGCTCCCGGTGCCCCACTGGACGCGCGTGCCGTCCGCCCGGTCCTGCGGGTTCGCCGCCTGCCGGGCGCGGCGGGCGGCTCCGGCCACGACTATGTCCGGTGCCCCGTCCAGAACGCCCCCGGAGGGGTCGTCCGAACCGTCGCGCCGTACGACGTCGCGCTCGGGCAGCAGGATGTCCCGGACGACCAGGGCGCAGAAGAAGAGCGTGCCCAGCAGGTGCACGGCGATGGCCAGTTGATAGCCCTCGGGCGGCAGCCCCTGGTGCTTGTCGCCGCTTCCCGTGTAGGCCAGGTAGAACCAGATGCCCAGGAAGTACAGGACCTCGCACGCCTGCCAGACCAGGAAATCACGCCACTTGGGCCGGGCCAGCGCCGCGAGCGGGACCAGCCAGAGCACGTACTGCGGCGAATAGACCTTGTTGACAAGGATGAAGAGCGCCACGACCAGGAAGGCCAGCTGCGCGAAGCGCGGGCGCCTGGGGGCGCACAGGGCGAGGGCGCCCAGGCCCAGGCAGCCGAGGACCATCAGCAGCGACACATAGGTGTTGGCGTCGTCCAGCGGATTGCCCGTGCGCTGCGAGATGAACAGCCACACGGATCCGAAGTCGACCGGCCGCTCCTGGCTGAAGGTGTAGAACTTCGCCCACCCCTCGCGGACGTGGAAGCCGCCGGCGTCGTGGGTGATCATGACCGGCAGGTTCACCACCAGCCAGGCGCCGGCCGCGCCGGCGGCCGCGCCCGCGAAGGACCGCAGCCGCCCCGCCCGCAGGCACAGCACGAACAACGGCCCGAGCAGCAGCAGCGGATACAGCTTCGCCGCGGCGGCGAGCCCGATCAGGATGCCCGCCGCGACCCCCCGGCCGCGGGACCACATGAGCATCGCGGCGGCGGTCAGCGCGACCGCGAAGAGGTCCCAGTTGATGGTGGCCGTGAGCGCGAAGGCGGGCGCGAGGGCGACCAGCAGGGCGTCCCAGGGGCGGCGCCGGTGCGTGCGGGCCACACACACCGCGATGACCGCGGTGCACGCCAGCAGCATCCCGGCGTTGACGATCCAGTACATCTGCTCGCGGTACTGGACCGTGCCGCCGCCCGGCGTGAGCAGCGCGGCGACCTCCATGAACAGGCCCGTCAGGACCGGGTATTCGAGGTAGTCCATGCCGCCGGAGAGGGACTGCGGGATCCGGTCGAAGTACGGCAGGAGCCCCGCGTCGAAGCCGCGGCCGGTGTAGAGATGCGGGATGTCGGAGTAACACGCGTGCGTGTACTGCGTGGTGGCGCCGAAGAACCAGCCGTGGTCGTAGCAGGGCAGTTTCTGCACCATGCCGAGCGCGAACATCCCGATCGCCACGAGCGCGATCACCCTGACCGGCGTCCACCAGCCCCCGGGCAGCGCCCGGCGGCCCATCGGCCCGCCGATGAGCTCACTGGCGGCGGCGGCCGTCCCGTCCTCCACCGTGGGCCGTACCGGCCGCTCGTCGCGCTCGCTGCTCATGAACCCATCCTGCCGTAACCGCAACGACCCTGCTCGGCCCTGTGGATAACTCCGAGGGCCGCCCCGCACGGTGGCGGGACGGCCCTCGGGAGAGCGGTCGGCGAAGCGGGCTCCGCCGGGCGGATGCGCCGGTCGGGCGCCGGTCAGCCGTTCGGGCCGCCGAAGAGGCCGCCACCGCCCTGCTGGCGCCGCGTCGGGCTCGGCGACTCGCCTCCGGTGTCGCCGCCCGGTCCGCCGATGCCTCCCGGACCGCCCGAGGCGCCCGCGTCGGTTCCGCCGGTCCCGCCCTTGCACTTGCGGTCGAACGGGGAGCAGGACCTGCTCGGCGACGGGGAGCTGGACGGGGACTTCGACGGGGACGGCGACGCGCTGGACGGCGCCGACGCCGAGGGCGACGGGGGCGCGACGGCGCTGGGGGAGGGGCTGGCGCCGTCCCCGTACACCTTCACGCCGAGCGGCTGAGGGGCGTCGAACTGCTCGACGGGCTTGCCCTTGAGCGCCTCTCCCATGTAGTCGGCCCAGATCTGTGCGGGGAACGACGCACCGTGGATGGTGGGCTGGCCGCCCACACCGCGCATGGACAGGAACTCCTGCTGCTTGGCGTTGGGGTCCACGCGGTACATGCCGATCGCGGTGGACAGCTGCGGGGTGTAGCCCGCGAACCAGGCGGAGCGGTTGCCGTCGGTGGTACCGGTCTTGCCGGCCACCGGACGGTCACCGAGCTGCGCCGCCGTGCCGGTGCCCGCCTGGACCACGGTCCTCAGCACGTCGGTGACGTTGTTGGCCACGTTCGCGTCGAAGGCCTGCGCGCTCTTCTCCTCGTGCTCGAAGGCCGCCTTGCCGTCCTTCTCGACCTTCTCGACGGAGTACGGGTCGACCTGCTTGCCGCTGTTCGCGAAGGTCCCGTAGGCGCCGGCCAGACGGATCGCGCTGGGCGCCGAGGTGCCCAGCGAGAAGGTGGGCGTGAGGGAGGCCAGCTGGTCCTTGTCCAGGCCCGCCTTGAGCGCCGCGTCCTGGACCAGGTCTGTCCCGACGTCCATGCCGAGCTGGATGTAGGGGGTGTTCACCGAGAACTGCATGGCGGTGCGGAGGCTGATGGGCCCCTTGTCCTCGTCACCGTCGTTCTTCTGCTGCCACTCGCTGCCGTCCTTGTCGTGCCAGACGGTTCCGTCGTAGTTCCGCAGGGTCAGCTTGTTGTTGCCGTTGTAGATGCTCTCGGGCGAGACGAGCGTGCGCTGGCTGTCGCTCTGCTGCGGGCCGAGGCCGGGGTTGCGCTTGCCGTGCGTCATCGCCGCCGCCAGGACGAACGGCTTGAAGGTCGAACCGACCTGGACGCCGGTGTAGTCGGCGTTGTTGGTGAAGTGCTCCAGCGCGTTCTCGCCGCCGTAGATGGCGACGATCTTGCCGGTCTTGGGCTCCACCGAGGCGCCGCCGAACTGCACGTACTTGTCGACGTCCCGCACGTCCGGCTTGATGCTGGCCTTGCGGACCTCCTCGACCGACTTGGTCAGGGCGGCGACCTTGTCGCGGTCGAAGGTCGTGTAGATCTGGTAGCCGCCCTTGTCCAGCTCGGCCTTGCTGATCTTGGAGTGGGCGACGATGTAGTTGTCGGCGAGGTCGGTGAGGTAGCCGATCTGACCGGCCCGGTTGGTAGCGGGCTTGGGCTTCTGCGGCTGCGGGAAGCCCTTCGCGACCCACTGGTCGTGCTCGGCCTGGGACAGGTGGTGCGTCTGCACCTCGCGGTCCAGCGTCCACTTCCACCGGTCGGTCGCGCGCTTGAGGTTCTTCTCCGGCGTCGCGGCAGGCCCCTGGCCGCCGTACGGGTCGTACAGGTTGGGGCCGTTCAGCGTGGCCGCGAGGTACGCGCCCTCGCTCGGCGTCAGGTCGTTGCAGTCCTTGTCGAAGTACGCCCGCGCCGCGGCCTGGATGCCGTACGCGCCACGCCCGTAGTAGGCGGTGTTGAGGTACCCGGCGAGGATGTCGGGCTTCGGCTGCGTCGCGCCGACCTTTATGGAGATGAGCAGCTCCGTGGCCTTGCGCTTGATCGTCTGTTCCTGGCTCAGGTAGGTGTTCTTCACGAACTGCTGCGTGATGGTCGAGCCGCTCTGGGTCTCACCGCCCTGCGCCATCTTCACGATGGCCCGGGCGATGCCCATGGGGTCGACGCCCCAGTCCTGGTAGAAATTGGCGTTTTCCGCAGAAATCACCGCATTCTGCATCGACTTGGGGATCTGTGCGATCGGCACGATCTGCCGGTTGAGACTGCCGCCGCCGGCGACGACCATCTGCTTGCCGTCGGCCCAGTAGTAGACGTTCTTCTGCACGACCGAGGCCTTCTGCGCACTCGGCACCTGCACCATGGCCAGTGCGACGCCCACGGCCCCGAAGACGAGGCCCACGAACGTCAGGCACAGTCCCGTCATCAGCTTCCAGGACGGGATCCAGCGACGCACACCGGACTTGCCCGCGCGGGGATAGTCGATGAACCGCTTGGCCGCCGGGCGCCCATTGCCCCTGCGGCCCCGGCCGTCCCCGGAGGGTGCCGGTTCCGCGGCGCGTCTGCGCCCTCCTCCTCCGCCTCCTCCCCCGCCGCGCCGGCCCGCACGGCGGGCGTCGGCCCGGCCGAGGCCCGGCGAAGGGGAGTTGCCCGGCGGCGCGGCTCGCCGGCCCGGCGTCGGCTGCTGGGCCGCACGGCGGGCCGCGGCGCGGCCGCCTCCCTGGGGCTGCGGAGGCTTGCGGCGGTGTTCGCTCATCGAACGACTACTCCTCGGGCAGGCGCTATCGCCTGACAGCGGCGAGATGGCTTGCGGTCCCCCCGATGTGCGCCGCCGCCCTTCCCCCAGGCCGCCGGGCACACTGCATCCGGGTCGAGGACGTCTGCGGGCGTCACCCGGTTCCCAGTGGTCTGCATGGCCCACAGACTACGCACGGCCAAATCCCGCCCACTGGGGATGTTCACTCAAAAATCAGGCCGGTTCTGTCCCACGAATCGGTGATGTGACCTCGTTCACCGTGCCCCCTCTTGTTCGCTCAACACCCCCGTTCTATCGTCTGGATGTATCGAGTCGATACATCAGCTCGGCATAAGGGACCAATAAGGACTAGGGGATTAGGCTGTGGGGGACAAGGAGGCGAAACATGAGCAGACGCTCCGGCATCCTCGAGTTCGCCGTCCTCGGCCTGCTCCGCGAGTCCCCGATGCACGGCTACGAGCTGCGGAAACGCTTGAACACCTCGCTCGGGGTGTTCCGTGCGTTCAGCTACGGCACCCTCTACCCCTGCCTGAAGTCCCTTGTGGCGAACGGCTGGCTGGTCGAGGAGACGGGGAGCGCTCCGGAGGATGCCCGGGCGGCGTCCATGGCCGGGCGGCGGGCGAAGATCGTCTACCGCCTGACCGCGGAGGGCAAGGAGCACTTCGAGGAGCTCCTCTCCCACACCGGCCCGGACACGTGGGAGGACGAGCACTTCGCCGCCCGCTTCGCGTTCTTCGGGCAGACCTCCCGGGATGTCCGGATGCGGGTGCTGGAAGGCCGCCGCAGCCGGCTGGAGGAGCGTCTGGAGAAGATGCGCGCCTCCCTGGCCCGTACCCGAGAACGGCTGGACGACTACACCCTCGAGCTTCAGCGGCACGGCATGGAGTCCGTGGAGCGCGAGGTCCGCTGGCTGAACGAGCTGATCGAGAGCGAGCGGGCCGGGCGTGACAAACGCACCGGTCCGGACCAGTGAGCCCTGCACCCCGCAGGGCTTCGTCGAGTACTAACAGGGAGCAACCGGAATGGGTTCGGTTCGCGTAGCCATCGTCGGCGTGGGCAACTGCGCCGCCTCGCTGGTGCAGGGCGTCGAGTACTACAAGGACGCCGACCCGAACGGTCGCGTGCCGGGTCTGATGCACGTGCAGTTCGGCGACTACCACGTGCGCGACGTCGAGTTCGTCGCCGCCTTCGACGTCGACGCGAAGAAGGTCGGCCTCGACCTCGCCGACGCCATCGGCGCCAGCGAGAACAACACCATCAAGATCTGCGACGTCCCGGCCACCGGCGTCACGGTCCAGCGCGGCCACACCCTCGACGGCCTGGGCATGTACTACCGCCAGACCATCGAGGAGTCCGCCGAGGCCCCGGTCGACGTCGTCCAGGTCCTCAAGGACAAGCAGGTCGACGTCCTGGTCTGCTACCTGCCGGTCGGCTCCGAGGACGCCGCCAAGTACTACGCGCAGTGCGCCATCGACGCCAAGGTCGCCTTCGTCAACGCCCTCCCGGTCTTCATCGCCGGCACCAAGGAGTGGGCGGACAAGTTCACCGAGGCGGGCGTCCCGATCGTCGGCGACGACATCAAGTCGCAGGTCGGCGCCACCATCACGCACCGTGTGATGGCCAAGCTCTTCGAGGACCGGGGCGTCGTCCTGGACCGCACGATGCAGCTGAACGTCGGCGGCAACATGGACTTCAAGAACATGCTCGAGCGCGAGCGCCTGGAGTCCAAGAAGATCTCCAAGACGCAGGCCGTCACCTCGCAGATCCCCGACCGCGAGCTGGGCGCCAAGAACGTCCACATCGGTCCCTCGGACTACGTGGCCTGGCTGGACGACCGCAAGTGGGCCTACGTGCGCCTCGAGGGCCGCGCGTTCGGCGACGTCCCGCTGAACCTGGAGTACAAGCTCGAGGTCTGGGACTCCCCGAACTCCGCCGGTGTCATCATCGACGCCGTGCGCGCCGCGAAGATCGCCAAGGACCGCGGCATCGGCGGCCCGATCCTCTCCGCCTCCTCGTACTTCATGAAGTCCCCGCCGGTCCAGTACTTCGACGACGAGGCCCGCGAGAACGTCGAGAAGTTCATCAAGGGCGAGGTCGAGCGCTAAGCACCCCCTTCGGACGTGGCCCCCGGGTAATGCCCCCGGGGGCCCGTGCGTTGTGTGAGGCTGGGCGGCATGCCCGTAGTGCGTGATCTACGCGTCCTGCTCCAACTGCGCGATTTCCGCCGCCTGCTGGCAGTCCGGCTGCTCTCCCAGGCGGCCGACGGCGTGTATCAGGTCGCCCTCGCCGCCTACGTCGTCTTCTCCCCGGAGAAACAGGCGTCGCCCGCGGCCATCGCCTCCGCCATGGCCGTCCTGCTGCTCCCCTATTCGCTGCTGGGGCCCTTCGCCGGCGTGCTGCTCGACCGCTGGCGGCGCCGTCAGGTGCTGCTGTACGGCAATCTGCTGCGCTCGGTCCTGGCCGCCGGCACCGCCCTGCTCATCGCGGCCCACGTGCCGGACTGGCTGTTCTACGCCTCCGCGCTGTCGGTCACCGCGGTCAACCGCTTCGTCCTCGCCGGGCTTTCGGCGTCCCTGCCCCGCGTGGTCGACAGCCAGGACCGCCTGGTCATGGCCAACTCCCTGTCCCCCACGGCCGGCACGCTGGCGGCCACCGCGGGCGGCGGTCTGGCCTTCGCCGTCCGGCTGGCAGCGCCGCACGGAACGGTGTCCGACGCCCTCGTCGTGCTCGTCGGGGCCCTGCTGTACCTGTGCGCCGGGCTCTGCTCCCTGTTCATGCCCGCCGGACTGCTGGGCCCGGACATCACGGCCACCCATGTCCGGGTGCGCACCGCACTGGCGGTCACCGTGCTCGGTCTGGCCGCCGGGGTGCGGCACCTGGCGCAGCGCCGTATCGCCGCCGGTGCGCTGGCGGCGATGACGCTGATGCGGTTCTGCTACGGGGCCCTGACGGTGACGGTGTTGATGCTCTGCCGGTACGCCTGGTCAGGCGCCGGATCCGACGGCCTGGCGATGCTCGGCTATGCGGTCGCCGTCTCGGGGGCGGGCTTCTTCGCCGCGGCCGTGGTCACGCCGTGGGCGGTCGGCCGGCTGGGGAGGCTCGGCTGGATGCTGACGTGCGCCACGGCGGCCGCGGTCCTGGAACCCGCCCTGGGGCTCCCCTTCGAGCCCGCCCCCATGCTGGCCGCCGCCTTCGTCCTCGGGCTCGTCACCCAGGGGGCCAAGATCACGACGGACACGATCGTCCAGGCCGCCGTCGACGACGCGTTCCGCGGCCGGGTCTTCTCGCTCTACGACGTCCTGTTCAACGTCGCCTTCGTGGGGGCGGCGGCGGTGGCCTCGCTGATGCTGCCGCCCGACGGCAGGTCCGCTGCGCTGGTCGTCGCCGTGGCGGTCGTCTACGGAGCAATTGCTGCCGCTTTGGCGGTATTTCGCCGTTGGTGAGTGTCACATCAGGGCCACAGGACAGTTGCGGGCTGCGTACATGCCAAAGTCGGCGGTTACCTTACGGGCTGCACATGCCACACGGCTCACTTCAGCTCGGGGGACACCTGTGACCACTCCGCCGCCTCACCAGAACCCGTACGCCCAGCAGGGCGGCGGCAACCCCTATGCCCAGCAGCCGCAGGCACCGTACGGCCCGCCTCCGCAGGGCCCGTATGCGCAGCAGCCTCCGCAGGGGCCGTACGGGCAACAGCCTCCCGGGCCCTACGGGCAGCAGCCCCCCGGCCCGTACGGTCAGCAGCCGCCCGGCCCCTATGGCCAGCCCGGCGGCTTCCCTGGGGCGCCGGTGCCGCCGCAGGCGCCGCGCCGCTCACCGAAGAGGGTCATCAGGAACATCGTGCTGCCGATCGTGGCACTCGTCGTCGCGGTGGGCGGCTGGCTGTTCGGCAAGAGCGACGACACCACCAAGCTGGCCGTCGGCGACTGCCTGCAGAACACCGGCACGGACACCCGGCCGGCGATCAAGAAGCTCCCCTGCACGGACAGCAAGGCGACCTACAAGGTGCTCAAGAAGATCGACGGCTTCACCATCACCTCGCTGGCCTGCTCCAAGGTCGAGGGCGCGACCTCTGCGCTCACCTGGAAGGAGCGCTCGAACCGCTTCACGCTCTGCCTGAGCAACAACAAGGCGTAAGAGGGAGGGGCGGTGTTTCACGTGAAACACCGCCCCTCATCGCTGCCCGTTCTGATGTTTCACGTGAAACATCAGAACGGGACCTGCGGAATCCTCCGCCTCAGTCCTGAGCCGCCCACCAGTCCTTGAGCAGGGCGATCGCCGCCTCCCGCTCCAGCGGGCCGTGCTCCAGGCGCATCTCCAGCATGTGCTTGTACGCCTTGCCGACCTGCGGCCCCGGGCCGATGTCCAGGATCTGCATGATCTCGTTGCCGTCCAGGTCGGGCCTGATGGCGTCCAGCTCCTCCTGCTCCTGGAGCCTGGCGATGCGCTCCTCCAGCCCGTCGTAGGCGCGGGACAGTGCCTGCGCCTTGCGCTTGTTGCGCGTGGTGCAGTCCGAGCGGGTCAGCTTGTGCAGCCGGTCCAGCAGCGGCCCCGCGTCCCGCACGTAGCGGCGGACGGCCGAGTCGGTCCACTCGCCGGTGCCGTAGCCGTGGAAGCGCAGGTGGAGCTCGACAAGCCGGGAGACGTCCTTCACCAGCTCGTTCGAGTACTTGAGCTTGGTCATCCGCGCCTTGGTCATCTTGGCGCCCACCACCTCGTGGTGGTGGAAGGAGACGCGGCCGTCCAGCTCGAAGCGGCGCGTCTTCGGCTTGCCGATGTCGTGCAGCAGCGCGGCCAGGCGCAGGACCAGGTCGGGACCGTCCTCCTCCAGGTCGATCGCCTGGTCCAGGACGGTGAGCGTGTGCTCGTAGACGTCCTTGTGGCGGTGGTGCTCGTCCCGCTCCAGACGCAGCGCGGGCAGCTCCGGCAGGACGTGCCGGGCGAGCCGGGTGTCGACCAGGAGCCGGAGGCCCTTGCGGGGGTGGCCGGAGAGGATCAGCTTGTTCAGCTCGTCCCGGATCCGCTCGGCCGAGACGATCTCCAGGCGGTCGGCCATCTCGTTCATCGCCGTGACGACCTCGGGAGCGACTTCGAAGTCCAGCTGGGCGGCGAAGCGGGCCGCCCGCATCATGCGCAGCGGGTCGTCGGAGAAGGACTCCTCCGGGGTGCCGGGCGTACGCAGGACGCGCCGGGCCAGGTCCTCCAGCCCGTTGTGCGGGTCGACGAACGCCTTCTCCGGCAGCACGACGGCCATCGCGTTGACGGTGAAGTCGCGACGGACGAGGTCCTCCTCGATGGAGTTGCCGTAGGAGACCTCCGGCTTGCGCGAGGTCCGGTCGTACGCTTCCGACCGATATGTCGTGACCTCAATATCGAAGTCCGCTTTGCGGCACCCCACGGTGCCGAAGGCGATCCCGACCTCCCAGACGGCGTCGGCCCACGGGCGCACGATCTTCAGCACGTCCTCGGGACGGGCGTCCGTCGTGAAGTCGAGGTCGTTGCCGAGCCGGCCCAGCAGCGCGTCCCGTACCGATCCGCCGACCAGGGCCAGCGTGAACCCGGCCTCCCGGAATCGGCGGGCGAGGTCGTCGGCTACGGGGGACACCCGCAGGAGCTCGCTCACGGCACGGCGCTGCGCCTGGCTGAGCTCGTTGGTCGACGGCAGGGTGTGGCTGTCATTGTTGGCGTTCGGCACAACAGAAGAGGGTACGTGGCCGCGCGCGGGCCGGCCTCCCGGTTACGCGACGCTCCGTGACGGCCTGCGCACAGCAGTCGCCGGCCGGGCCGCGGGGCCGGATGTCGATCTTGTAAGGCGGTCCGCGGCACTTCGTCGCAGCAGGCCTCGTTACCATTCGGGGACGCACCATCCGACGACCACTGACGACGACGAGGGACGGGCGAGGCGTGGCCGAAGCGGCAGAGTTCCAGGGGACGACTTCCGCTCCTGCCTGCCGGTGGGCCCGGCGCACCGCGATGCTGCTCGGGGTCCTGCTCTTCGCCGGCCTCGTGCACCTGCCGACGGCACCCGCCGCCCGTGCGGACGCCGCGGACGTCGGGGGCACCCGTTCGGTCGGTGTCTCCATCGATGCACTGACCCCCGTCGCCCCGACGCAGAACGACACGCTCACCGTCTCGGGCACGGTCACCAACAACGGCAGGACGGCGATCACCGGCGCCCATGTGGGCCTGCGGGTGGGATCGCAGCTCGGCACGCGCAGCGACATCGACGACATAGGGGACAAGGGCGGTTTCTCGCCGAGCTCCGACGGCGCCGAAGTGGGCGGCAACCACGTCCAGAAGATCGACAGGCTCGCTCCGGGCGTCAGCCAGAACTTCACCCTGACGCTGCCGGTGAAGGACCTGAACCTCGGCAAGGACGGCGTCTACCAGCTCGCCGCCACCTTCTCCGGGCAGTCCGCCGACCAGCCCTACGAGCGGGTGCTGGGCATCCAGCGGACCCTGCTCCCCTGGCAGCCGTCGGCGGTCGAGGGCAAGAAGACCAAGCTCACCGTCCTGTGGCCGCTGATCTCGACCACGCACCTGAGCGCGCGCACCGAGTCCGACCAGCAGCAGACGCCGGTCTTCATCAACGACGACCTCGCCGCCGACCTGGCGCCGGGCGGACGGCTCCAGCAGCTCGTGTCGCTCGGCAAGAACCTGCCGGTCACCTGGGTGATCGACCCCGACCTGCTGGCCACGGTCGAGGCCATGACCAAGCCCTACCGGGTCGGCACGCCGGACGGGAAGAGCAGCACCCCGGGCCGGGGGCAGGCGGTCGCCAAGCAGTGGCTGGGACAGCTCCAGGACGCCGTCACCAACCACCAGGTGGTGGCCCTGCCGTTCGGCGACCCGGACCTGGCCTCGCTCGCGCACCGCGGGAAGGACGTCTCCGGCGCCCTCAGCCACCTGCAGTCCGCCACGGACCTCGCCTCGACGACCGTGGACACCATCCTCGGCGTCAAGCCGCGCACGGACTTCGCGTGGCCCGTTGACGGGGCGGTCGACACGTCCATCGTCGACGTCGCCACCTCGGCGGGCGCCCACAACGTCATCGCGCGCAGCGACAGCTTCCGCGAGTCCGGCAACACCTACGCCCCCACCGCCGCCCGCCAGATCGGCGGCGGCAACACGGCGATCGTCGCGGACGCCCGGCTCTCCACGGCCTTCCAGGGCGACATGATCCGGGCGGGGGACTCCTCCCTGGCCGTGCAGCAGTTCCTGGCCCAGAGCCTCGTGGTGGACAAGCAGGCGCCGGAGAACGAGCGCAGCATCGTCGTCGCCCCGCAGCGCATGCCCACGACCAGCCAGGCCCAGGCGATGGCCGCGGCGGTCAAGGGCCTGTCGGACAGCCGCTGGGCCCAGCCCCTCGACCTGGGGGACGCGGCCAAGGCCACCCCCGACCCCAGCGCCGCCCAGCAGGTGCCCGGCAGCGGCTCGTACCCCGACTCGCTGCGCTCGCAGGAGCTGACCACCGGGGCGTTCCAGGAGATCCAGAAGACCCAGAGCACCCTGGACAGCTTCAAGGTGATCCTCAGCGCCCAGGACCGGGTGGTCACCCCCTTCGGCAGCGCGATCATGCGGGAGATGTCCACGTCGTGGCGGGGCAACCCGCAGGGCGCGGGCCAGTTCCGCAACGGCGTCCAGGCGTACCTCTACAAGCTCACCCGCCAGGTGCAGCTGATCAAGAAGTCCGACGCGACCCTGTCGGGCCGCAGCGCGACGATCCCGGTGACCGTCGAGAACGGCCTGCTGCAGGAGATCCACGGGCTGAAGCTCGTCCTGGAGTCCAGCCAGCCGAACCGCCTCAAGATCGACAACGCCCAGCCGGTCAAGGTGGAGGGCGGACACAGCCAGTCCGTGAAGTTCGAGACCCGGGCCAACGCCAACGGCCCCGTCCAGGTGACCGCCCGCCTCTTCACGAGCGACGGCCAGCAGTACGGCGACTCGATGACCTTCACTGTGCATGTCACCTCCATCACGCCTATGGTGCTGCTGGTCATCGCCGGAGGCGTGCTCCTCCTGGTCCTCGCGGGGCTCCGCATCTACCTCCAGCGCAAGCGCGCCGCAGCGCACAAAGCCGCTGGTGGCGGGCCCGGGACGACGGGCGGGGACGGGCCGGAGGGCACCGGCGGCCCCGGCGACGACATGCCCGGGCAGCCGGGTGACCCGGCCGTGGACACCGGAACGCAAAGCGGTGGCCCATCCGGCCCGGGTGAGAAAGTGGAACATTGACGTGTTGTGGGGCCGGCCGGCCGCCGACGATGAGGTGGGGTAGCGATGAACGCGCCGTACGACGGTGACCACGGTCCGGGGACGGGCGGTGAGCAGCGGGGTCCGTACCCGCCGGTGCCGCCTGCCCAGCCCCAGGCGCACCAGGGGACCCCGTACCCCCAGGACCCCTACCTCCGGGACGCGTACACGGCCGACCCGTACGCCCCGCAGGACCCGGCCGCCCCGGCGGCCGACGCGCTCTACGACCAGGCCACCCGCCCGATGCCGACCGTGCCGCAGCACTCCGCCGGCGCCCGCCCGTGGCCCCCGGCCCCGGCCCCCGCGCCGCAGACCGGTGCGGACCGGCGGCCCCCGGTCGAGGAGCCGACGGCGCAGATCCCTGCCGTCGGCGGTTTCGCGGCCCCGGGCGAGCCCCCGCAGCGGGACGCCTTCGCGCACCTCTACCGCGACCAGCAGCAGCCGTACGAGCCGCAGCGCCCGTCGGACCTGCCGCCGGTCCCCCCGGCACAGGGCCAGTTCGTGCCCCCGCCCGCCCAGCCTGCTCAGCCGCCGGCCGCGGAGCCTGCCGCCGAGCCGGAGGCCGCGGCCCCGGCGAAGAGCGGCAAGGCGGCCAACCTGCTGAAGTCGAGCGCGGTCATGGCCGCAGGCACCATGGTGTCCCGCGTCCTGGGCTTCGCCCGGAACCTCGTGATGGCGGCGGCGATTGGCGTCGGCACGCTGAACGACGACTACCAGGTCGCCAACACCCTGCCGACGATGATCTACATCCTCGTCGGCGGCGGCGCGCTCAACGCGGTGTTCATCCCGCAGCTGGTGCGCGCCATGAAGAACGACGACGACGGCGGCGAGGCCTACGCCAACCGGCTGCTCACCCTGGTCGTCGTCATGCTGGCGGGTGTCACGACCGTGTGTGTGCTCGGTGCACCGCTCTTCATCAAGCTGATGTCGCCGACCATCGCGGACGATCCGGCCCGGATGGACGTGGCCGTGGCCTTCGCCCGCTACTGCCTTCCGACCATGTTCTTCATGGGCGTCCACGTCGTCCTGGGCCAGATCCTCAACGCCCGCGAGCGGTTCGGCGCGATGATGTGGACCCCGGTCCTCAACAACATCATCATCATCGCCACCTTCGGCTCCTTCATCTGGGCCTTCGGCAGCTTCACCGACAGCGGCGTCAGCGCGGCCACCATCACGCCCGAGGGCGTCCGGCTGCTGGGCATCGGCACCCTGCTGGGCCTGGTCGTCCAGTCCCTGGCGATGCTCCCCTACCTGCGTGACGCCGGCTTCCGGATCCGTCCCCGCTTCGACTGGCGCGGCCAGGGCCTGGGCAAGGCCCTCGGCCTGGCGAAGTGGACGTTCTTCTTCGTCCTCGCCAACCAGCTCGGCCTGGTCGTGGTCACCCAGCTGGCCACGGCGGCCGGTGCCACGGCCGAGAAGGCCGGCCACCCCGGCACCGGCATCACGGCCTACAACTTCGCGCTCCAGCTCTGGCAGATGCCGCAGGCCATCATCACCGTCTCGGTGATGACCGCCGTCCTGCCCCGGATCTCCCGCGCCGCCCACGACGGGGACGCCTCGGCCGTCCGGGACGACCTCTCCCACGGCCTGCGCACCTCGGCCGTGGCCATCGTGCCCTGTGCCTTCGCCTTCCTGGCGCTCGGCGTCCCCACAGCCACCCTGATGTTCGCCTCGGGTTCCGGGGTCGGCGGAGCCACCAACATCGGCTTCATCCTGATGGCCTTCGGCCTCGGCCTGATCCCGTACTCGGCGCAGTACGTCATCCTCCGCGGCTTCTACGCCTACGAGGACACGCGCACGCCGTTCTACAACACGGTCATCGTGGCCGCCGTCAACGCCGCCGCCTCGGGGCTGAGCTTCCTCGTGCTGCCCGCGCGCTGGGCCGTGGCCGGCATGGCCGCGTCCTACGGCCTGGGCTACGCGATCGGCGTGGGCGTCGCCTGGCGCCGCCTCCGCAACCGGCTGGGCGGCGACCTGGACGGGGCCCGCGTCGTGCGGACCTACGCCCGGCTGGCCGGCGCCTGCCTGCCCGCCGCCCTGTTCGGCGGTGCGGTCTCCTACGGAATCGGCCAGGCTGCGGGCTACGGCTTCGCGGGTTCGCTCGGTGCTCTGGTCGGCGGCGGGCTGGTCCTGATCGCCGTCTTCTACCTCGCCGCCAAGCGGATGCGCATCGACGAGCTGAACGCCATGGTCGGTATGGTCCGCGGACGGCTGGGGCGCTGACCGGAGCACAACCATCGCCCGCTGCCGTGTGTCGTGCATAGCGCCGGACTGTGGGCACAATTGTCTTGGCTGTGGACAGGGTGCAACGGATGGGGAGGCAGGGACGACGGTGGCGGAACGGAGCACGGCTGCCGTCGACGTGGCCGACAACAGCGGCGAGCAGCCACTGACCGCCGAGGCGGGCAAGGCCACGACCGACGGGGCGGAGGCCGACAAGAAGGTCGGTACGCACCAGGACACCGCGGGCGCGGAGAGCAAGGGCTCCGCGCGCGATGCGCAACCGCTCGAACTGCACAGCGGCCACAAGCTCGCCAGAAGGTACCGGCTGGAGGAGTGCGTCACCCGTCTGGAGGGATTCAGCAGCTGGCGTGCGGTCGACGAGAAACTGCGCCGTGCCGTCGGCGTCCATATCCTCCCCGCCGACCACCCCCGCGCCCGCCCGGTGCTCGCCGCCGCCCGCTCCGCCGCGCTTCTCGGCGATCCCCGCTTCGTCCAGGTCCTCGACGCGGTCGAGGAGAACGAACTCGTCTACGTGGTCCACGAGTGGCTGCCCGACGCCACCGAGCTCACCCCTCTCCTGGCCGCCGGCCCGCTCGAACCGCACGACGCCTACCAGCTCGTGAGCCAGGTGTCCCAGGCCATGGCGGCCGCACACCGCGAGGGCCTGGCGCACCTGCGCCTCACCCCCGGCTCCGTCCTCCGCACGGGCACCGGCCAGTACCGCATCCGCGGTCTGGCCGTCATGGCCGCGCTCCGGGGCATCACCTCCGAACACCCCCAGCGGACCGACACCGAGGCCATCGGTGCGCTCCTCTATGCCGCGCTCACCCAGCGCTGGCCGCACGAGAACAACGCCCACGGCCTGCCCGGCCTGCCCAAGGGCATGGGCCTGATCGCCCCCGACCAGGTCCGCGCCGGAGTCCACCGGGGTCTCTCCGAGCTCGCCATGCGCGCGCTCACCACTGCTTCGAAGCAGGAGGACCCCTGCACCACGCCGGAGGAGCTGGCCAAGGCGGTCGCCGCGATGCCGCGCATCCGGCCGCCGGAGTCGGCCTTCGCCGCTGCTGCGGCCTACCAGCGCAGCGCATACCGCGGCCCGGTCCCGCCCCACACCGGCGGCCCGGTCCAGCCGGCTCCCGTGCCCCCGCCGCCCCCGCTGGAGAGCCGCACGGGCAAGGTCATCAAGTGGAGCGTCTCGGCCCTGCTCATCGCCGCCCTGGGGCTGGGCAGCTGGCAGCTGGCGGACACGTTGCTGAAGCACGGTGAGTCGGACGACCCGTCGCACTCGCAGTCGACGGGGGACGGTTCGCCGAAGAAGCCCGAGTCCGGACAGCCGATCGCCATCCAGGGTGCGAAGGACTTCGACCCGCTGGGCGACGGCCAGGAGAAGCCGCGCGACGTTCCCAAGGCCTACGACGGCAACCCGGCCACCTACTGGTCGACGGACTTCTACACGAACGCGAACTTCGGTGGCCTGAAGTCGGGCGTCGGACTGATCCTGGACCTGGGCAAGAAGCAGCAGGTCGGAAAGGTTCAGGTCGGCTTCCTCAACGACACGTCCGTGGAGCTGAGGGCCGCCGACTCGTCCGGCGACTCCATGCCGATGTCCCTCACCGCCTTCCACAAGGTCGCCGAGGGAGCGGGAACGGACGTCCCGCTCACCCCGGACAAGCCGGTGGAGGCACGGTACGTTTTGGTCTGGCTGACAAAGCTCTCGCAGACCGAGCAGGGCGAGTACCGCGGCAGGGTCTCCGAGATCAAGGTGACCAGCTGACCGTACGGTCGCTCAGGGGGAGGGCTCACGCTTGGACGACGCCACACGTGCCGACGCCGGCGATGCCGAGCTGCTCTCCCGGCACATCGACGGTGATCCCGACGCCTTCGGCGAGATAGTCCGCCGGCACCGCGACCGGCTCTGGGCAGTGGCCCTGCGGACCCTCGGGGACCGGGAAGAGGCCGCGGACGCCGTCCAGGACGCCCTCGTCTCGGCCTACCGGGCCGCCCACACCTTCCGGGGGCAGTCCGCCGTCACCACCTGGCTGCACCGGATCACCGTGAACGCCTGCCTGGACCGGGCCCGCAAGAGCGCCTCCCGGCGCACCGCGCCGCTCGCCGAGACGGAGCGGCTGGAGCAGTTGCTGGAGCCGCACGAGTCGGCCGCCGCACCTGCCGAGCGCAGCGACCTGCACCGGGAGCTGATCCGGGCACTGGCCACGCTGCCCCCGGACCAGCGAGCCGCCCTCGTCCTGGTGGACATGCAGGGCTATCCCGTCGCCGAAGCGGCCAAGGTGCTGGACGTCCCCGCCGGCACGGTGAAGAGCAGATGTGCCCGGGGCCGGGCACGCCTGCTGCCACTGCTCACCCATCTGCGCCCGGATGGCAGGGGTAGCCCGCACGTCGGCAGGGAAAGGAACCGGTCGCAGGGGACGTCCGTCCCACCACCGGCACAGCAGAGCGACACAGATCCAGTGAAGGGCGGAGGTGGACGAGCGTGACCTCGACGACCGGCACGGACGGGCACCCGGAGGTCGCGGAGATCTCCGCACTTGCCGAGGGGGTCCTCTCCCCCTCGCGTTCGGCGGATGTCCGGGAACATCTGGCGGACTGTGAACTCTGCGAGGACGTACGGAACTCGCTGAGCGAGATCCGGGAGCTGCTGGGAACGCTCCCCGGCCCGCCCCGGATGCCCGCGGACATCGCCGGCCGGATCGATGCCGCGCTGGCCGCCGAAGCGCTGCTCGACGCCACCGCCCCCAGGCCGGGCACCGAGGTTTCACGTGAAACCGGTGAAGCCGGTGAAACCGCACCGAGCGAGCCGCACCGGCCGGAGCCCCGCCCCGTTTCCGTTTCACGTGAAACAGGCGACCGCCCCGCAGGACGCCCCCGCGCCGCAACCGGCCCGGGCCGGCAGACACCCGGCTCCCGTTCCCGCAGGATCCGGCGCGGACCCGCCGTGCTGCTCGGCACCGCATGTGCCGCCGCCGTCATCGGACTGGGCAGCCTGTTCCTCAACAGCGGCTCGGACGGCACCCCCCGGGCGAGCGCCGGCCCGTCCGGAGAGAGCCACCCCCCGTCGGGCTTCTCCGAGCAGGAACTCACCGTGCGCGTGCAGGACCTGCTGCGCTCCTCCGCAGCCTCCGTGGAGCCCCGCGGCATGAGCGCCCAGAACTCGCCCGAGACGACACTGCGGGACAACGGCACGACGGCCCCGTCGTGTGTACGGGAAGGCATCGGCCGCCCCGAATCCGCCTTGGCCACCCACCCGGAGAAGTACCGGGAGCAGGACGCCTATCTCGTCGTCCTGCCGCATCCCGGCGACGCCTCGCTCGTTGACGCCTACGTCGTGTCCGCCGCCTGTGAGTCCTCCGCCTCCCAGTCCCCCGGGCAGGTACTGCTCGACCGGACCGTGCCGCGCCGCTGACGCGCCACCGCCCGGGCTGTCGTCTCCGAAGGGAATGCGGGCCCCGTAGGATCCGTTGGGTGGGGTGAGACCCAGCAAGGATCCCAGACCGCAGTCGGCAGAGACGAGGAAGACACCCGTGAGCGACGTCCGCAACGTGATCATCATTGGCTCCGGGCCCGCGGGCTATACGGCCGCGCTCTACACGGCCCGGGCCTCTCTGAAGCCGCTGGTCTTCGAGGGTGCCGTCACCGCGGGCGGTGCGCTGATGAACACCACCGACGTGGAGAACTTCCCCGGCTTCCGTGAGGGCATCATGGGCCCGGACCTGATGGACAACATGCGGGCCCAGGCCGAGCGCTTCGGCGCCGAGCTGATCCCGGACGACGTCATCGCGGTCGACCTCGGCGACGAGATCAAGACGGTCACCGACTCCGCGGGCACCGTCCACCGTGCCAAGGCCGTCATCGTGACCACCGGCTCCCAGCACCGCAAGCTCGGCCTGCCCCGGGAGGACGAGCTGTCCGGCCGCGGCGTCTCCTGGTGCGCCACCTGCGACGGGTTCTTCTTCAAGGACCAGGACATCGCCGTCGTCGGCGGTGGCGACACGGCCATGGAGGAGGCGACCTTCCTCTCCCGCTTCGCCAAGTCCGTCACCGTGATCCACCGCCGTGACGCCCTGCGGGCCAGCAAGGCCATGCAGGAGCGCGCCTTCGCCGACCCGAAGATCTCCTTCGTCTGGGACAGCGAGGTCGCCGAGATCCACGGCGAGAACAAGCTCTCCGGGCTGACCCTGCGCAACCTCAAGACGGGTGAGACCTCCGAGCTCCCGGTCACCGGCCTCTTCATCGCCATCGGCCACGACCCGCGCACCGAGCTCTTCAAGGGCCAGCTGGAACTGGACGACGAGGGCTACCTCAAGGTCGCCTCTCCCTCCACCCGCACCAACCTGACCGGTGTCTTCGCCGCGGGTGACGTCGTCGACCACACCTACCGCCAGGCGATCACCGCCGCCGGCACCGGCTGCTCCGCCGCCCTGGACGCCGAGCGCCACCTGGCCGCGCTCGCCGATGGCGAGAACGTCCGCGAGCCCGAGCAGACCCCCTGACCCACCCCCGCACCTCCACCCCACGCACAAGGATTTAAGGAGACAGCCGTGGCCGGCACTCTCAAGAACGTGACCGACGCCTCCTTCGAGCAGGACGTCCTCAAGAGCAGCAAGCCCGTCCTGGTGGACTTCTGGGCGGCCTGGTGCGGCCCCTGCCGCCAGATCGCTCCGTCCCTGGAGGCCATCGCGGCCGAGCACGGCGACAAGATCGAGATCGTCAAGCTGAACATCGACGAGAACCCGGCCACCGCGGCCAAGTACGGCGTGATGTCGATCCCGACCCTCAACGTCTACCAGGGCGGCGAGGTCGCCAAGACCATCGTCGGCGCCAAGCCGAAGGCCGCCATCGAGCGCGACCTGGCCGACTTCCTCGGTATGTAGCACAGAGCGACATTCGCTGTTTCACGTGAAACAGGGCCCGCCCCCGACGAGGGGGCGGGCCCTTTTCGCAATCCCGGGGCGCTACAGCGGCCGGAGCGCAGGCTCTTTCTGTACGGCTCCCAGCAACCGGTCCAGCGCCAACTCGACATCCTCTTTCCAGGACATCGCCGTGCGGAGCTCCAGCCGCAGCCGGGGATACCGCGGATGGGGCCGCACCGTCTTGAATCCCACCGCCAGCAGGTGCTCGGCCGGCAGGACGCAGGCGGGTTCCTTCCACCGGGCGTCGCCGAAGGCCTCGATCGCCTTGAAGCCCCGCCGCAGCACGTCCTTCGCCACGGTCTGCACCATCACCCGGCCCAGCCCCTGCCCCTGGTGGCCGGGCGCCAGCCAGGCAGTCATCAACTGCACGGCGTCCGCGGCAACAGGACTGGTGGGGAAGGCCGTCGAGCGGGGGACATAGGCCGGGGGCGCATAGAGCACGAACCCCACCGGAGCCTCGTCGACGTACACCACCCGGCCGCAGGAGCCCCACTCCAGCAGGACCGCCGACAGCCAGGCCTCCTTCTCCAGCTCCGGACGTCCGGCCCTCAGTGCGGCTTCACCACTGACGGGATCCAGCTCCCAGAAGACACAGGCGCGGCAGCGCTGGGGGAGGTCCGGGAGATTGTCCAACGTGAGCGGTACGAGCCGGCGCCCCATGCAGTCAGTCCCTCACTTCCATCGCGTGCCCTGCCCCGGGCGGCGTTCAGCACACTGCGTTCCCTGAGGAGGCTGCCGACGAATCCGCCGACTGCTCCCAGGCCCAAGCCCGTTGCCACCAGTCCGCTCCGGCTCACCGTTCGCATGGCCTCGCCCCTCCGTGAACTGTGTCCAACGTGGATGTGCGATACCCCAACGCATCGTATCCGCACGTCGATTGACCGGATAGCCGGAGAGGGCAAAGGGCGGGTTGTGTTCACACGGAGGTTCCACGTGAAACACAACCCGCCCCTGGCGGTAACGCAGCAGGACTACGCCGCGCCCTCATCGTCGTCGTGCGCGAGCTTCTGTGCCAGCACCCGCCCCTCGCCCGGGGCCAGGGTGCTGAGGATCCGGTCCAGGTCGTCCATCGAGGCGAACTCGACGACGATCTTTCCCTTCTTCTGCCCGAGGTCGACCTTCACGCGGGTCTCGAAGCGGTCCGAGAGCCGCGAGGCCAGGTCGGTCAGCGCCGGGGAGACCCGCGCACCCGCCCGGGGACCCTTGGGCTTGGCCGAGGCGGGGCGTGAACCCATCAGGGTCACGATCTCCTCCACGGCACGCACCGAGAGCCCCTCCGCCACGATGCGGTGGGCGAGGCGGTCCTGCTCCTCCGAGTCGTCGACCGAGAGCAGCGCCCGGGCATGACCGGCGGACAGCACACCGGCGGCAACCCGCCGCTGCACTGCGGGGGAGAGCTTCAGCAGCCGCAGTGTGTTGGAGACCTGAGGACGCGAACGCCCGATGCGGTCCGCCAGCTCGTCATGCGTGCACTTGAAGTCCTTGAGCAACTGGTCGTAGGCGGCGGCCTCTTCCAGCGGGTTCAGCTGGGCCCGGTGGAGGTTCTCCAGCAGGGCGTCCAGCAGCAGCTTCTCGTCGTCCGTGGCCCGGATGATGGCAGGAATCTTCTCCAGCCCGGCCTCACGGCAGGCCCGCCAGCGGCGCTCGCCCATGATGAGCTCGTAGCGCTCCGGAGCCAACTGCCGTACCACGACGGGCTGGAGAAGCCCGACCTCGCGGATCGAGGTGACGAGTTCGGCGAGGGCGTCCTCGTCGAACACCTCACGCGGCTGACGCGGGTTGGGGGTGATGGAGTCCAGGGGCAGCTCGGCGAAGTGGGCGCCCGCAACGGCCTCCGCAGTCTCTGCGGCCTCCGCAGGCTGCTCCGACCGTGTTTCACGTGAAACGGGATCGAGCACCGCAGGCGTCTCGTCGACCGGGAACGTGGTCACCCTGGCCGCAGCCGGCCCCCGTTCCGTCGTCAGTACCGGCACCGCCGTCGGGGACGTCGCACCGGACCCCATGGCCGGTGCACCGTTCTCCGATCCCTTCGGCGCTGCCGGGATCAGCGCACCGAGCCCACGGCCCAGTCCTCTACGTCGCTCACTCACTGAAGCCCCTCCGACATGCTGTGCTGCTCTTGCTGCTGCTGGTGGCCCACGGCCTGAGGACCCACGGTATGAGCCGTGCTGCCGTCGTAGTGCACGCCCACCCCCCGGAGCGCGATCTCCCGGGCCGCCTCCAGATAGGAGAGAGCGCCGCTGGAACCCGGGTCGTACGTCAGCACCGTCTGCCCGTAGCTGGGCGCTTCCGAGATGCGGACCGAGCGCGGGATGCTGGTCCGCAGCACCTCGTGCCCGAAGTGGCTGCGCACCTCCTCGGCAACCTGGGAGGCCAGTCGGGTCCGGCCGTCGTACATCGTCAACAGGATCGTCGACACGTGGAGCTTGGGGTTGAGGTGCCCCCGTACCAGCTCCACGTTGCGCAGCAGCTGACCCAGGCCTTCCAGGGCGTAGTACTCGCACTGAATGGGGATCAGCACCTCTGCGCCGGCGACGAGCGCATTGACCGTCAGCAGACCCAGGGAGGGCGGACAGTCGATCAGGATGTAGTCCAGCGGCTGCTCGTACGCCTTGATGGCACGGTCCAGCCGGCTCTCCCGGGCCACCAGCGAGACCAACTCGATCTCCGCACCGGCCAGATCGATGGTGGCGGGGGCGCAGAACAGCCCCTCCACGTCCATGACGGGCTGGACCACGTCGGAAAGCTGCTTGTTGTCCACCAGCACGTCGTAGATCGACGGCACCTCGGCATGGTGGTCGATGCCCAGCGCGGTGGAGGCGTTGCCCTGCGGGTCGAGGTCGATGACCAGGACCCGGTTGCCGTGCAGCGCCAGCGAGGCCGCGAGGTTCACCGTGGTCGTGGTCTTGCCCACCCCGCCCTTCTGGTTGGCGACCACCATCACCCTGGTCTGCTCGGGCCGGGGCATCGCAGGCCGCGTTTCACGTGAAACGGCTGCGTCGGCAGTCGGGTTACCAGGGGGAGCCAGGGGCTCGGAGTCGGCGGGGCGGGGGCCGGGGACCGGATCGGTCATCGGCCCCGCGATATTGGCGTCGGACCGCAAGGATTCACTCTCCTCGACATCAGGCTCGCGATGAACAGAGCCTGCCATGCTTTCAGGGTTGTGAACCAGCGAGGCCCGTTCTCCTGTGGATGAATCCACCCGGCCTGTGGATGAACTCACGCCCTCGGCCGGGCGACGGTCGCGCGGCATGGCAGCCGCGCGACCACGATTGATGATTCCGTGCAGCAAGGAGCGATGTTTCACGTGAAACACGATGCCGAGGCGCTGCCACGGAGCTGTCGCGACACTCCGGAATGCGTAGTGTTGGCAGCTTGTATGGAGCATTGCCGCCAGCAGAACGGCCCAGTGCCGCCTCCGTCTCAGCGGCGCCGGCGGACCCTGCCGGTCCGGGCAGCCTTTGCCCGCTTCGCCGCGAAGCGCACGCCGCCGGGGCTCTCCCCGCACTCCACCCGCACCACGGTGGACATCGGGTCCACGACGCCCTCGCCGACCTGGAACACCGAGGTGCGTACGACGCCGAGCTTGCTCAGCGCCGCCCGTGCGGCCGTGAGCTCCTCCTCGGCGGTGTCGCCCTTGAGGGCCAGCATCTCGCCGTACGGCCGCAGCAGCGGCACGCCCCAGCCGGCCAGCCGGTCCAGCGGTGCCACGGCCCGGGCCGTCACGACGTGCACCGGCGGGACCTTGCCCATCATCTCCTCGGCCCGGCCGCGCACCACCGTGACGTGGTCCAGCCCCAGCAGCTCGACGACCTCCTGGAGGAACGTCGTGCGCCGCAGCAGCGGCTCCAGCAGCGTGATCTGCAGGTCGGGACGGACCAGGGCCAGCGGGATGCCCGGCAGCCCGGCGCCCGAGCCCACGTCGCACACCGAGACGCCCTCGGGTACGGCCTCCGACAGCACCGCACAGTTCAGCAGGTGCCGCTCCCACAGCCGGGGAACCTCACGGGGGCCGATCAGCCCGCGCTGCACACCCGCATCCGCGAGCAGCTCCGCATAGCGGACGGCCTCCGGAAAGCGGTCACCGAATACCGCCCGCGCCACCGCGGGCGCCGGGGGGAGCTCCGCTGCCTCTTCCACGAGAACCGTCCTTCCGTACAACCTTGTTCTGGAACCCGGGCGGTCGAAGGCCCGGGGAGTTCTGAGTATCGGGGAAACCACGGCCCCGTCTGCGAGCAGACGGGGCCGTGGCTACCTGGAACCGGTACGTGACGTCAGGCCGGGAGGACGACCACGCGGCGCTGGGGCTCCTCGCCCTCGGACTCGCTGCGCAGCCCCGCGGCGGCCACCGCGTCGTGGACGACCTTGCGCTCGAACGGCGTCATCGGGTCGAGCCGGACGGCCTGCCCGGTGCTCTTCGCCTCGTCCGCCGCCTGCGCGCCGATCTTGGTCAGCTCCTGGCGCTTGCGCGCACGGAAACCGGCGATGTCGAGCATCAGACGGCTGCGGTCACCGGTTTCCCGGTTCACCGCGAGCCGGGTCAGCTCCTGGAGCGCCTCCAGCACCTCACCGTCACGGCCCACCAGCTTCTGCAGGTCACGGCTGGTGGAGTCGCTGATGATCGACACCGCGGCGCGGTCGGCCTCGACATCCATGTCGATGTCGCCGTCGAGGTCGGCGATGTCCAGCAGCCCCTCGAGGTAGTCGGCCGCGATCTCGCCCTCCTGCTCCAGGCGGGACAGGGTGTCGGTGCCCTCAGCGGCGGCCGCACTGGTCTGACGCTGTGTGTCCGTCACGGTGGACTCCTTCTTCACTTCTTGGACGGGTGCTTGGGCCGCTGCGGGCCGCCCTTGCGCTGCCCGGACTTGGCACTGCGGGAAGAGCCGCCCGCCGGCTTGGGCTTGCTGCTCTCGTCCTGCTTCTGCTGCTCGGCGGCCTGCTCACCGGCGGAGGGCTGGCCGCCCGTCTGCCGCTGGGACTTCGTCTGCCGCTTCGGCTGCTGACGGGACGCACGGGCGGCCTCGGCGGCCTTCTTGGCCTCGACCTGCGCCGGGTCCTCCTTGAGCTTGCCCTTGGCCCGCAGGCGCTCCTGGCGCTGCTCGAAGGCGAGGCTGCCCGGGGTGGGGTTGCGGCGGATGACGAACATCTGCTGCCCCATGGTCCACACGTTGGTGGTGAGCCAGTAGACCAGGACACCGACGGGGAAGTTGATGCCGAAGACGGCGAACATGATGGGGAAGACGTACATCAGCATCTTCTGCTGCTGCATGAACGGCGTCTTCACCGTGAGATCGACGTTCTTCGTCATCAGCTGGCGCTGCGTGTAGAACTGCGACAGCGACATCAGGACGATCATGATGACCGTGACGACCCGGACGTCCGTCAGGGTGGCGCCCAGCGACTCGACCTTGGACGCGGAGTCCATGAACTTCACGGACAGCGGGGCACCGAAGATGTGCGCCTGCCGTGCACTCTCCAGGAGCGGCTTGTCGATGACGCCGACGACCTTGCCCTGGGCGATGTGGTTCAGGACCTGGTAGAGCGAGATGAAGAAGGGCGACTGGGCCAGGATCGGGAGACAGCTCGAGAGAGGGTTGGTGCCCGTCTCCTTGTAGAGCTTCATCATCTCTTCGGACTGGCGCTGCTTGTCGCTCTTGTAACGCTCCTGGATCGCCTTCATCTTCGGCTGGAGCGCCTGCATGTTCCGCGTGGCCTTGATCTGCTTCACGAAGAGCGGGATCAGGCAGATGCGGATCAGCACCACCAGCGAGACGATGGACAGTCCCCACGCCGCGCCACTGTTCCTGTCGAAGACCAGGCTGTAGAACGAGTGGAACTGGACGATGATCCAGGAAACAGCGTAATAAAGGGGACCGAGGATCGTGTCCACGAATCAGGCTCCTTGGGCGTTGGGCTGAGTCTCGGGCTGTGCGACGGACCCCATGGTGGGGTGCCCGCCCAGTCGGCTCCTCAGCCGCTGGTGCCAGACCGGACGCTTCCGGGGAGGGACGTGGTCGACGCCACCGAGCGACCACGGGTTGCAGCGCAGGATGCGCCAGGCCGTCAGCACCGTGCCTTTGACCGCACCATGCCGGTCAATGGCCGTGTAGCCGTAGTGCGAGCACGACGGGTAGTACTTGCAGACCGGCCCCAGCAGGGGGCTGATGGTCCACTGGTAAATCTTGATCAACCACAGCAGCGGATACTTCACTGTGCGCTCCCTCCCGGGTGGATACCGGGGTTCCGGGGGTCTCCCTCCGGGGGATTGCTTCGCGGCGCCCCTCCCAGCAGCCGCTGCAGCGCGGTATCGAGATCGCGGGCCAGCTGGGCGTGGTCCGCCTCGCCCGCGCCGGGCAGGGCTCGCACCACCACCAGGCTACCGGCGGGCAGCTGATCCAGCCGGTCGCGCACGAGGTGGCGCAGCCGGCGCTTGACCAGGTTGCGGACGACGGCTCCGCCCACGGCCTTGCTCACGACGAAACCCGCACGCACCGGGGAGGCTGTGCTCCCAGGTGTGTGCGGGTCCGTGGTACCGCTGCGAAGGTGGACGACGAGGAGCGGGCGGCCGGCCCTGCGTCCTCGGCGCACCGCGGTCGCGAAGTCCTCGCGCCGCCTCAGCCGAGACTCGGAAGGCAGCACGTCATTGGACCTTGACGTCAGGCTGCTCAGGCCGACAGGCGGGCGCGACCCTTGCCACGGCGGGACGCGAGGATCGCGCGGCCGGCACGGGTACGCATGCGCAGGCGGAAGCCGTGGGTCTTCGCGCGACGGCGGTTGTTCGGCTGGAAGGTGCGCTTGCTCACTCGGGGACTCCAGAAATGTGTGATGGCGGGACATCGCCTGGCTGTCACCGTGCGCCCACGAGGAACTCGCAATACGCCCAAGTGCACCGCTTCATGACCTCACCCTTGGGCGTGGTCGTTGCCCATCGGAGGCAGGCGGCAGCAGCCATCGACAACTCGACCTGGTCACGGTACGCGCGGTTACGCCATCCGGTCAAACCGGCAGCGCACCAGGGGTACACCGTAGCCTCCCGCAGGCCAGGTCCGTGCCGGGCGCGCAGGGGGTGGTGCGGTACAGGGCATGGCACATTTGTGCACACCCTGTGGACAACGACTTGAACCGTGCACCGTGGCCTGACTACCGTGGCTGAACTCCGAATCCTTCCCGCCCGTCCCGAGAACCACACATTCGTGGGACTCCAGGGCGCCCCCGCTGACTGAGAGAGCGTGCCCTGTGGCTGACCTGCCCGCCGATCTTGCCGCAGTGTGGCCGCGCGTACTCGAACAGCTCCTGGGCGAGGGCCGTGGCCAAGGCGTCGAGAGCAAGGACGAGCACTGGATCCGGCGCTGCCAGCCCCTGGCCCTGGTCGCCGACACCGCGCTGCTCGCCGTGCCCAACGAGTTCGCCAAGGGCGTCCTGGAGGGCCGGCTGGCCCCGATCGTCGGCGAGACCCTCAGCCGCGAGTGCGGCCGCCCGATCCGGATCGCGATCACGGTCGACGACTCCGCGGGCGCACCCCCCGAGCCCCGTCCGCAGGAGCACCGCCCCCAGGAGAGCCGGCCGCCGTACGACGGCCGCGAGGCGTACGAGCCCTACGACGGCCAGGGCGGCGGCTACGGCGTCCGCCAGGCGCCGCCGGACGACCTGCCGTCCGTCCGGCCCGCCTACCCCGACTATCAGCAGCCCCGGCCCGAGCCCGGTGCCTGGCCGCGGCACGGCGGCCCCTCCGGCCCGGCCGTGCCCGAGCGGGGCGGCGACTACGGCTGGCAGCAGCCGCGCCTGGGCGGTTTCGCCGAGGGCGAGCGCGACCCGTACGCCTCGCAGCACGGCGACGCCCCGTATCCGCAGCAGTACGAACCGCAGCAGGACTACCGCTCCGCCGCGCCCGAGCGCCCGGCGTACGAGCCGCAGCGCCGCGAGCTGCCCGACAGCCTTCCCCGGTCCGCACCGGGCGGCGGGGACCGGGGCGAGCGGGGGTCCTCCGGCGGGACACAGCCCGCGGCGGGCTCCGGTGAGCCGACGGCCCGGCTGAACCCCAAGTATCTCTTCGACACCTTTGTCATCGGCGCGTCCAACCGCTTCGCCCACGCGGCGGCGGTCGCCGTGGCCGAGGCGCCGGCCAAGGCCTACAACCCCCTGTTCATCTACGGGGAGTCGGGCCTCGGCAAGACCCATCTGCTGCACGCCATCGGGCACTACGCGCGCAACCTCTACCCGGGCACGCGGGTGCGCTACGTGAGCTCCGAGGAGTTCACCAACGAGTTCATCAACTCCATCCGCGACGGCAAGGCGGACGCGTTCCGCAAGCGCTACCGCGACATGGACATCCTGCTGGTCGACGACATCCAGTTCCTGGCGAGCAAGGAGTCGACGCAGGAGGAGTTCTTCCACACCTTCAACACCCTGCACAACGCGAACAAGCAGATCGTGCTGTCCTCGGACCGGCCGCCCAAGCAGCTGGTGACCCTGGAGGACCGGCTGCGCAACCGCTTCGAGTGGGGCCTGATCACGGACGTGCAGCCGCCCGAGCTGGAGACGCGGATCGCGATCCTGCGGAAGAAGGCCGTGCAGGAGCAGCTCAACGCCCCGCCGGAGGTCCTGGAGTTCATCGCCTCCCGCATCTCGCGCAACATCCGCGAGCTGGAGGGCGCGCTGATCCGGGTCACCGCCTTCGCCAGCCTCAACCGGCAGCCGGTGGACCTCGGGCTGACCGAGATCGTCCTCAAGGACCTGATCCCCGGCGGCGAGGACGCCTCGCCCGAGATCACCGCGCCGGCCATCATGGCGGCGACGGCCGACTACTTCGGGCACACCGTCGAGGACCTGTGCGGAGCCTCGCGCAGCCGGGTGCTGGTGACGGCCCGGCAGATCGCGATGTACCTGTGCCGTGAGCTGACGGACCTTTCGCTGCCGAAGATCGGTGCACAGTTCGGCGGCCGCGACCACACGACCGTGATGCACGCGGACCGCAAGATCCGTGCGCTGATGGCCGAGCGGCGCTCCATCTACAACCAGGTGACGGAGCTGACGAACCGCATCAAGAACGGCTGACACACCGCACGAGAACGCTCTTCAGGGCGCCCCGGGACACGTCCCGGGGCGCCCTTCGGCGTTCCGGCGGCGGTCCCGCACCACGAGCGGTGTTCGAATACAGGCCCCGGACCAGCGGTTCTCCACAGTTTCGGGCCCGAACGGCCGTCCACACCCTGGGGACCCGGAAGTTATCCCGAACCTGTCCACAGACCGGGCTGTTGATATGCCATCAGGCGAGGTCACGGGGGTGTGGATTTGTGGCCGACGGGGTTCCACAGCCTGTGGACGGCGGGGCGGCCCACAACCCCGCTCCGCGTTGTCCACCGGCCGCCCACAGGAGAACCGGTCTTATACACAGCCTTTCCACACCGCTGTCCACTGTTCGGCAACGAAACGCCCGAGCTCACCGCACCGAGTGAAAGGCGTCACACCAAGATGCCGGGTTGGGCTGTGGGGAACGTGGGTAAACCTGGGGACACGGCTGGGGAGAAGTGGCCCCCGCCTGTGCACCGGGTGTGCAGAACTTTCCGCAGTCCACAGCGGACCCGGTTTATCCACTGTGCGCGCCCACAGGCCCGGTGGACAAAAAATCTGCCCTGACCTGGGCAAAGGAAGTTTTCCACGGTTTCCACAGGGCCTACTACTACGACCACAGAGTTCAGCCGGGAAACTCGCTTCGAAGTGGGTCCTGTGCACAACTCGCCCTCCGGCCGCGCCACGCCTCCGACCTCGACTTGACCGCCGACCGCACCGACTGTCAGCAACGTGCGTCAGACTGGTCCCCGGCACTCAGCCGACGACGAAGCCAGCAGGGCAAGCCAGCAACACAGGAGGCGGTACCGGTGAAGATCCGGGTGGAGCGCGATGTACTCGCGGAGGCAGTGGCCTGGGCGGCCCGCAGCCTCCCGGCCCGTCCGCCGGTGCCGGTCCTCGCGGGCCTGCTGCTGAAGGCGGAGGAGGGCTCCCTGAGCCTCTCCGGCTTCGACTACGAGGTCTCGGCCCGTGTCTCGGTCGAGGCGGATGTGGAGGAGGACGGCACCGTCCTCGTCTCCGGCCGGCTCCTCGCCGACATCTGCCGGGCACTTCCCAACAGGCCTGTGGAGATCTCCACCGACGGCGTGCGCGTCACCGTGGTCTGCGGCTCCTCGCGATTCACACTCCACACCCTGCCTGTGGAGGAATACCCGGCGCTGCCGCAGATGCCGACGGCCACGGGCACCGTCCCGGCCGAGGTCTTCGCCTCCGCCGTCGCCCAGGTCGCCATCGCCGCCGGCCGTGACGACACGCTCCCGGTGCTCACCGGCGTCCGGATCGAGATCGAGGGCGACACCGTCACCCTGGCCTCCACCGACCGCTACCGCTTCGCGGTCCGCGAGTTCATGTGGAAGCCCGAGACCCCGGACATCTCCGCGGTCGCCCTGGTCCCCGCCAAGACCCTGCTGGACACCGCCAAGTCGCTCAGCGGCGGCGACACGGTGGCGCTGGCGCTGGCCGGCTCCGGAGCGGGCGAGGGCCTCATCGGCTTCGAGGGCGCCGGGCGCCGTACGACCACGCGCCTGCTCGAGGGCGACCTGCCCAAGTACCGCACGCTGTTCCCGACCGAGTTCAACTCCGTCGCCGTGATCGAGACCGCCCCGTTCGTCGAGGCCGTCAAGCGTGTGGCGCTCGTCGCCGAGCGGAACACCCCGGTGCGCCTGAGCTTCGAGCAGGGCGTGCTGATCCTGGAGGCCGGCTCCAGCGACGATGCACAGGCTGTGGAGAGGGTCGACGCCCAGCTCGACGGCGACGACATCTCGATCGCCTTCAACCCCGCCTTCCTGCTCGAAGGCCTCTCGGCCATCGACTCCCCGGTGGCCCAGCTGTCCTTCACCACCTCCACCAAGCCCGCGCTGCTCAGCGGCAAGCCGGCGCTCGACGCCGAGGCGGACGAGGCGTACAAGTACCTGATCATGCCGGTGCGCCTGTCCGGCTGAGGATGACGACCGAGGGGTGCGGGCTCCCCGCGGGGCCCGCCGTTTGAGCGCCCGTACCCCACAGGTGTGCACCCGCCCCCGGGCGTAGGCTCGTAGAGCAGGTACGCATCGCAATCAAGGCAAGAGGATCACCCATGGAGCTCGGTCTCGTCGGTCTCGGCAAGATGGGCGGCAACATGCGCGAGCGCATCCGCCGCGCAGGCCACACCGTCATCGGATACGACCGCAATCCGGACCTGGCGGACGTCCACAGCCTCAAGGAGCTTGTGGATTCCCTGCAGGGTCCGCGCGTCGTGTGGGTCATGGTCCCGGCCGGCGCCGCCACCCAGTCCACCATCGACGAGCTCGGCGAGCTGCTCTCCCCCGGCGACGTGGTCGTGGACGGCGGGAACTCCCGCTGGACGGACGACGAGAAGCACGCCGAGGAGCTCGCGGCCAAGGGCATCGGCTTCGTCGACTGCGGCGTCTCGGGCGGCGTCTGGGGCCTGGAGAACGGTTACGCCCTGATGTACGGCGGCGACGCCGAGAACGTGGCGAAGGTCCAGCCGGTCTTCGACGCGCTCAAGCCCGAGGGCGACTTCGGTTCGGTCCACGCGGGCAAGGTCGGCGCCGGCCACTTCGCCAAGATGGTCCACAACGGCATCGAGTACGCGATGATGCAGGCCTACGCCGAGGGCTGGGAGCTGCTGGAGAAGGTCGACTCCGTCACCGACGTGCGCGAGGTCTTCCGCTCCTGGCAGGAGGGCACTGTCATCCGCTCGTGGCTGCTCGACCTGGCCGTCAACGCCCTCGACGAGGACGAGCACCTGGACGGCCTGCGCGGCTTCGCCGCCGACTCCGGCGAGGGCCGCTGGACGGTCGAGGCCGCCATCGACAACGCCGTGCCGCTCCCCGCGATCACGGCCTCCCTCTTCGCGCGGTTCTCCTCGCGCCAGGAGGACTCGCCGCAGATGAAGATGATCGCCGCGCTGCGCAACCAGTTCGGCGGCCACGCGGTCGAGACCAAGAAGTAAGCAGTACAAGCCGGGGGAGGTCGGCTCGCCACCCATGCATGTTTCGCATCTGTCGCTGGCCGACTTCCGCTCGTACGCCCGGGCCGAGGTCCCGCTGGACCCGGGCGTCACGGCATTCGTCGGCCCCAACGGCCAGGGCAAGACCAATCTCGTCGAGGCCGTCGGCTACCTGGCGACCCTCGGCAGCCACCGGGTCTCCTCCGACGCGCCCCTGGTGCGGATGGGGGCGGACCGGGCGGTCGTCCGCGCCTCGGTCGTCCAGGGCGAGCGGCAGCAGCTGATCGAGCTGGAGCTCAACCCCGGCAGGGCCAACCGGGCCCGCATCAACCGTTCCTCGCAGGTCAAACCGCGCGACGTGCTCGGCATCCTGCGGACGGTCCTGTTCGCACCCGAGGACCTGGCGCTGGTCAAGGGCGACCCGGGCGAGCGCCGCCGCTTCCTGGACGAGCTGATCACGGCCCGGACCCCGCGCATGGCGGGCGTGCGCTCGGACTACGAGCGCGTGCTCAAGCAGCGCAACACCCTGCTGAAGTCGGCCGCGATGGCCCGTCGGCACGGCGGCCGGCAGATGGACATGTCGACCCTCGACATCTGGGACCAGCACCTGGCCCGCGCGGGCGCCGAACTGCTGGCGCAGCGGCTCGACCTGATCACCACGCTGCGCCCGCTGGCCGACAAGGCGTACGAGCAGCTGGCCCCGGGCGGCGGCCCGGTCTCCTTCGACTACCGCGGCCCGTCCGGCATCGAGGACGCGCAGACGCGCGAGGAACTGTACGAGGCGCTGCTGGCCGCGCTCGCGGAGACCCGCAAGCAGGAGATCGAGCGCGGTGTGACGCTGGTCGGCCCGCATCGCGACGACCTGCTGCTCCGGCTCGGCCGGCTGCCCGCCAAGGGCTATGCGAGCCACGGCGAGTCCTGGTCGTACGCGCTGGCGCTGCGCCTGGCCTCGTACGAGCTGCTGCGCTCCGAGGGCAACGAGCCGGTGCTGGTGCTGGACGACGTCTTCGCGGAGCTGGACGCCCGGCGCCGGGAGCGGCTGGCGGAGCTGGTCGCACCGGGGGAGCAGGTGCTGGTGACGGCCGCCGTGGACGACGACGTGCCGGACCTGCTGGTGGGTGCGCGGTACGCGGTCGCGGAAGGCAGGGTCGAGCGCGTATGAGCGAGCAGCCGGCCCCCAAGCCGCCGGAGCCGTCCGGTGTGGACCTGGCGCGGGTCGCCCTGCGCGCCGCGAAGGAGCAGGCGCGGGCGCGCGGCAACGCGGCGCAGCAGAAGAAGCAGGCGCGCCGCGGCGGCCTGCGCTCCGGGGCCCGCGCCGACGGCCGCGATCCGCTGCCGCTGGGCGCCGCGATCAACCGCCTGATCACCGAGCGCGGCTGGGAGACGCCCGCCGCGGTGGGCGGGGTGATGGGCCGCTGGCCGCAGATCGTGGGCCCGGAGGTGGCCCTGCACTGCGAGCCGCATAAGTACGACGAGGACGAGCGCGTGCTGACGGTGCAGTGCGACTCGACGGCGTGGGCGACGCAGCTGCGGCTGCTGGCCCCGCAGCTGGTGGCCCGGCTGAACGCGGATCTCGGCCAGGGCACCGTGAAAATGATCAAGGTGCTGGGCCCGGGCGGCCCCGCACGCCGGTACGGCTCGCTGCGGGCCCCCGGCAGCCGCGGCCCCGGCGACACCTACGGGTGATCCGGCGCGGCGGGTTGACCCGTGATGCGCATGGTGCGGTACGCGACTGCGCGCACCGTAGCGGGTGGTTGACATCCGGAAGCGCTGAGTGCCGCTGTGAGCGTCCTGGAGCCCCGGTCGCCGTATAGGGAGTCGGCTGATGCCGGTTCAGGGCGGCACATGAGGACTCAGGCACCGCCAAACCCCCATTCATGTCGGCGCTACCGGTAGACTGGTAACAATCCCGCCGCTTGCGGGACTCGTCGACCAACGCAGAACGACGCAGCCGCTCCTGCCTTGCCCCGGGCGGGGTCCCCCCGCCGCAGGCAGGGGAAGGCCTGTGCTGTGCCAGAAAGGGCGCTTCGTGGCCGATTCCGGCAACCCCAACGAGAACATCACCTCCTCCCCTTCCGTGGCCGCCGCATCCGGCGCGCCCGGCGGTGAGCCGTCGTACGACGCCAGCGCGATCACCGTTCTGGAAGGTCTGGACGCGGTCCGCAAGCGGCCCGGCATGTACATCGGCTCCACCGGTGAGCGTGGTCTGCATCACCTCGTGTACGAGGTCGTCGACAACTCCGTCGACGAGGCCCTGGCCGGGCATGCGGACACCATCGACGTGACGATCCTGCCGGACGGCGGTGTGCGCGTCGTCGACAACGGCCGTGGCATCCCGGTGGACATCGTGCCTTCCGAGGGGAAGCCGGCCGTCGAGGTCGTGCTGACCGTGCTGCACGCGGGCGGCAAGTTCGGCGGCGGCGGCTACGCCGTCTCCGGCGGTCTGCACGGCGTCGGCGTCTCCGTCGTCAACGCCCTGTCGACGCGCGTTGCGGTCGAGGTCAAGCGCGACGGCTTCCGCTGGACCCAGGACTACAAGCTCGGTGCCCCCACCGCTCCGCTGCAGAAGAACGAGGCGACGGACGAGACCGGCACCTCGGTCACCTTCTGGGCCGACGGCGACATCTTCGAGACCACCGAGTACTCCTTCGAGACGCTGTCGCGGCGTTTCCAGGAGATGGCGTTCCTCAACAAGGGCCTGACCATCTCGCTGACGGACGAGCGCCCGGACCATGTGGACGAGGAGGGCAAGCCCCTCAACGTCCGGTACCACTACGAGGGCGGCATCTCCGACTTCGTCACGTACCTCAACTCCCGCAAGGGCGAGCTGGTCCACCCCACGGTGATCTCGTTCGAGGCCGAGGACAAGGAGCGGATGCTCTCCCTCGAGGTCGCGATGCAGTGGAACACCCAGTACAGCGAGGGTGTGTACAGCTTTGCCAACACCATCCACACGCACGAGGGCGGTACTCACGAAGAGGGCTTCCGCGCGGCGCTGACGGGTCTGATCAACCGTTACGCCCGGGACAAGAAGCTGCTCCGCGAGAAGGACGACAACCTCACGGGCGACGACATCCGCGAGGGCCTGACGGCGATCATCTCCGTCAAGCTCGGCGAGCCGCAGTTCGAGGGCCAGACCAAGACCAAGCTGGGCAACACGGAGGCCAAGACCTTCGTGCAGAAGGTCGTCCACGAGCAGCTCACCGACTGGCTGGACCGCAACCCCAACGAGGCCGCGGACATCATCCGCAAGTCCATCCAGGCGGCCACCGCCCGCGTGGCGGCCCGCAAGGCGCGCGATCTGACCCGCCGCAAGGGCCTGTTGGAGACGGCGTCGCTGCCGGGCAAGCTCTCGGACTGCCAGTCGAACGACCCGACCAAGTGCGAGATCTTCATCGTCGAGGGCGACTCCGCCGGCGGCTCGGCCAAGTCCGGCCGGAACCCCGAGTACCAGGCGATCCTCCCGATCCGCGGCAAGATCCTCAACGTCGAGAAGGCGCGGATCGACAAGATCCTGCAGAACACCGAGATCCAGGCGCTGATCTCCGCGTTCGGCACCGGTGTGCACGAGGACTTCGACATCTCGAAGCTCCGCTATCACAAGATCATTCTGATGGCGGACGCCGATGTCGACGGCCAGCACATCAACACCCTGCTGCTGACCTTCCTGTTCCGTTTCATGCGGCCGCTGGTCGAGGCCGGGCATGTCTACCTCTCCCGTCCGCCGCTCTACAAGATCAAGTGGGGCAAGGACGACTTCGAGTACGCCTACTCCGACCGCGAGCGCGACGCGCTGATCCAGCTCGGCCGGGAGAACGGCAAGCGGATCAAGGACGACTCGGTCCAGCGCTTCAAGGGTCTCGGCGAGATGAACGCCGAGGAGCTGCGCGTCACCACCATGGACGTCGACCACCGCGTCCTCGGCCAGGTCACGCTGGACGACGCCGCCCAGGCGGACGACCTGTTCTCGGTGCTCATGGGCGAGGACGTCGAGGCACGGCGCTCGTTCATCCAGCGCAACGCCAAGGACGTCCGTTTCCTCGACATCTGAGTCGGCCGGACAACAGCAGCCGCTCGAAAGGACTTTGAACAGCAATGGCCGACGAGACCACCCCTGAGGCCCCTGTCACGCCCGACGGCACCACGCCGGAGGGCCAGCCCGCCACCATCGAGGGCGTGGGCATGCGCGTCGAGCCCGTCGGGCTCGAGACCGAGATGCAGCGCTCGTACCTCGACTACGCGATGAGCGTCATCGTCTCGCGTGCGCTCCCCGACGTGCGGGACGGCCTCAAGCCGGTGCACCGCCGCGTGCTCTACGCGATGTACGACGGCGGTTACCGGCCCGAGAAGGGCTTCTACAAGTGCGCCCGCGTCGTCGGTGACGTCATGGGTACGTACCACCCGCACGGCGACGCCTCCATCTACGACGCGCTCGTCCGCCTGGCCCAGCCCTGGGCGATGCGGATGCCGCTGGTCGACTCCAACGGCAACTTCGGTTCCCCGGGCAACGACCCGGCCGCCGCCATGCGGTACACCGAGTGCAAGATGGCGCCGCTGTCGATGGAGATGGTCCGGGACATCGACGAGGAGACCGTCGACTTCCAGGACAACTACGACGGCCGCAACCAGGAGCCGACGGTCCTTCCGTCGCGTATCCCCAACCTGTTGGTGAACGGTTCCGCCGGCATCGCGGTCGGCATGGCCACCAACATCCCCCCGCACAACCTGCGCGAGGTGGCCGAGGGCGCCCAGTGGTTCCTGGCCAACCCGGAGGCCACCCCCGAGGAGCTGCTCGACGCGCTCGTCGAGCGCATCAAGGGCCCCGACTTCCCGACCGGCGCCCTCGTGGTGGGCCGCAAGGGCATCGAGGAGGCCTACCGCACCGGCCGCGGCTCGATCACCATGCGTGCCGTGGTCGAGGTCGAGGAGATCCAGAACCGCCAGTGCCTGGTGGTCACCGAACTCCCCTACCAGGTCAACCCGGACAACCTCGCGCAGAAGATCGCCGACCTGGTGAAGGACGGCAAGATCGGCGGCATCGCCGACGTCCGCGACGAGACCTCCTCGCGCACCGGCCAGCGCCTGGTGATCGTCCTCAAGCGGGACGCGGTCGCCAAGGTCGTCCTCAACAACCTGTACAAGCACACCGATCTGCAGACCAACTTCGGCGCGAACATGCTGGCGCTGGTCGACGGCGTGCCGCGCACCCTGTCGCTGGACGCCTTCATCCGCAACTGGGTCACGCACCAGGTCGAGGTCATCGTCCGGCGCACCCGCTTCCGGCTGCGCAAGGCCGAGGAGCGCGCCCACATCCTGCGCGGCCTGCTCAAGGCGCTCGACGCGATCGACGAGGTCATCGCACTCATCCGGCGCAGCGACACGGTCGACGTCGCCCGCGAGGGCCTGATGGGCCTGCTGCAGATCGACGAGATCCAGGCCAACGCGATCCTGGAGATGCAGCTCCGCCGGCTGGCCGCCCTGGAGCACCGGAAGATCACCGCGGAGCACGACGAACTCCAGGCGAAGATCAACGAGTACAACGCGATCCTCGCCTCGCCCGAGCGGCAGCGCGGGATCATCAGCGAGGAACTCACCGCGATCGTCGAGAAGTTCGGCGAGGACCGGCGCAGCCAGCTGGTGCCCTTCGAGGGCGACATGTCCATCGAGGACCTGATCGCCGAGGAGGACATCGTCGTCACGATCACCCGCGGCGGCTACGTCAAGCGCACCAAGACCGAGGACTACCGCTCGCAGAAGCGCGGCGGCAAGGGCGTGCGCGGCACGAAGCTGCGGGAAGACGACATCGTCGACCACTTCTTCGTCTCCACCACGCACCACTGGCTGCTGTTCTTCACCAACAAGGGCCGGGTCTACCGGGCCAAGGCCTACGAGCTCCCGGACGCCGGCCGCGACGCCCGCGGCCAGCACGTGGCCAACCTGCTGGCCTTCCAGCCGGACGAGAAGATCGCCCAGATCCTCGCCGTCCGCGACTACGAGGCCGCGCCCTACCTGGTGCTGGCCACCAAGTCCGGCCTGGTGAAGAAGACTCCGCTGAAGGACTACGACTCGCCCCGTTCCGGCGGCGTCATCGCCATCAACCTCCGCGAGACGGAGAGCGGTGCCGAGGACGAACTCATCGGCGCCGAGCTGGTGTCGGCCGAGGACGACCTGCTGCTGGTCAGCAAGAAGGCCCAGTCCATCCGGTTCACCGCGACGGATGAAGCGCTGCGCCCGATGGGCCGTGCCACGTCGGGTGTCAAGGGCATGAGCTTCCGCGAGGGTGACGAGCTGCTCTCGATGAACGTCGTGCGTCCGGGCACCTTCGTCTTCACGGCGACCGACGGCGGTTACGCGAAGCGGTCGAACGTCGACGAGTACCGCGTCCAGGGCCGCGGCGGTCTGGGCATCAAGGCCGCCAAGATCGTGGAGGACCGCGGTTCGCTGGTCGGCGCCCTGGTGGTCGAGGAGCGGGACGAGATCCTGGCGATCACCCTCGGGGGCGGCGTGATCCGGACCCGGGTCGACGAAGTCCGTGAGACGGGCCGTGACACCATGGGCGTCCAACTGATCAACCTGGGCAAGCGCGATGCCGTCGTCGGCATCGCCCGTAACGCCGAGGCCGGTCGCGAGGCGGACGGTGTCGAGGAGTTGACCGGCACGGCCGAGGGCGACGGGTCTGCGGCTGCCGAGGGCGTACAGCCCCCGGCCGAGGACACCGAGGAGTAAGTCGTGAGTCGAGCCACGGGCACCGCGACCGGCGGTGCCGGCGTCAAACGGAGCGGGTCCGCCCGCACCGTCACCGATACCGCAGGCGCCCGTGGCTCGGATTCCGACGGCGAGACCGGGGCAGTAATCCCCGGCGAGCGCTCCGGGTCGGACGGGAGCAGCGGAACCAGGTCCGCAGGCAGGGGGAGAACCGTGACGGAGACCCGAGGTCCGAAGCCCTATCACCCGCCGAAGGCGTACGAGCCTCCGGCGGACCGTTCCGGACCGGATTCCGCATCGGAGTCCGGTCCGAAGTCCGCTGCCGCGGAGAAGGGGGCCCGCGGCGGCAAGGGGGCCGCTGAGGCCCCGAAGACGGCCAAGGCCGCGAAGGCCGCCGGGACGGCCCAGGCGGCCCGGAAGAACAGCGGGCAGGAGCCGGCCGCCGCGGCGGTCCCTGCGCCCCGTACGGCCCCGCGGACGCGCAAGGCGCGGCTGCGGGTGGCCAAGGCCGACCCGTGGTCGGTGATGAAGGTCAGCTTCCTGCTGTCGCTCGCCCTGGGCGTCTGCACCATCGTGGCCGCCGCCGTGCTGTGGACGGTCCTGGACGCCATGGGCGTGTTCTCCGCGGTCGGCGGGACCATCAGCGATGCAACGTCGGGCGAGGGCGGCGGGTTCGACCTGGAGTCGTTCCTGTCGCTGCCGCACGTGCTGCTCTTCACGTCGGTCATCGCCGTCATCGATGTCGTCCTGGCGACCGCCCTGGCGACGCTGGGGGCCTTCGTCTACAACCTCTCCGCCGGTTTCACGGGTGGTGTGGAGCTGACCCTGGCGGAGGACGAATAGCGGCTTCAGGGGCCCGGCCAGGCACGATTTTGGTACCGGGCCCCAAGTGCGCTAATCTTTCGGTGCAGCCAGCGAGGGGCTATAGCTCAGACGGTTAGAGCGCTTCCCTGATAAGGAAGAGGCCACAGGTTCAAGTCCTGTTAGCCCCACCGGCACGATCGGCCCGGACGGAATTCTCCGTCCGGGCCGATCGCTTTTGGGGAGTTGGCGCCGGGGGCGAGGTGACGGAGGACCGGATCAGGTCACCGATCGGTATCGGCCGGTGTGTATCATCGGCGACCAGAGGTCCCCTTACGTCAAGGAAAGACGAGGTCGCGCGGTGAAGAAGCTGCTCCTGGTCGCACTGGCCGCCATCGGCGGGCTCCTCGTGTACCGGCAGATCCAGGCGGATCGCGCCGAGCAGGATCTGTGGACGGAGGCGACCGACTCCGTGCCCGCAGGTTCGGGTGTGTGAGCCGCAACACGTACTGAAGCAGGGCCCTGGCCGGTGAACGGCCGGGGCCCTGTCTTTTTGCTTCCGCAAATAAAATGATTGCGATAGTGAACTAGCTCGCCCGGAGCGCCCAGACGCCCACGGCCAGGCACAGCAGCGCCACGAGCAGCACGGGCACGGCCACCTTCGCGGGCGGCCCCGGGCGGGCCGGCGGCACCTCGTAGGGCCGCGTGGGCGGGTAGGCGGGCCGGGGCGGGGCGAGGACGAAGTCGGCCGGTTCCGCCGGGGGTTCCGCTTGTGCCTTCGCTTGTGCCCCCGCTTCCGGCCGTTCCGGACCGTCCGGGCCGAAGCCCGGCGGCAGCGGGCCGAGCTGGTCGAAGACCTCGATCCGCTCCCCGGCGTCCGGCGCGCCCTGTTCACCGGCCGGCTCCCCCAGCAGCTCGACGGCGGCCGCAAGGGCCTTGCGCGCCCCCACGGCCGTACGGAAACGCATGGCCGGATCGGGCTGCAGGAGATGCGCCACCACGTCCCACAGCGGCGCGGGGACCTCGTCCGGCGCGTTCGGCACACCGTGTTTCCCGAATCGCTCCACGAGCGCCTCGGCGTCGGGTTTGCGGCCCGTGAGCAGATAGAGCGCCACCAGTCCCACGGCGAAGAGATCGGCGGGGAAGTCCGGTTCCTCGCCCAGCAATTGCTCGGGCGCGAAGTAACCGGGCGTCCCCATCACCAGGTTGGTGTCCGTCAGCCGCGGCTCGCCCTTGCGCATGGCGACGCCGAAATCGGAGAGCCGTAAATGCGGGCGGCCCGTTCCGGTGGCCTCCAGGAGGAGATTGGCGGGCTTGATGTCCCGGTGCACGACATCCTCCGCGTGCACCGCGGCGAGCCCGGACAGCAGCTGGTCGAGCAGGATGCACACGAAGTGCGGCGGCAACGGGCCGTAGTCGCCGATGAGATGGGCCAGCGAGCCGCCGCTCACCACGTCCATGGTGAACAGCACCTTGTCGTCGTCCGCGGCCCAGCTCATGGGGGCCAGGACGTGGGGGTGGTCGATGCGCAGCGCCTGCTCGCGGACGAACCTCAGCAGCGTGTGGGCGTCGCTCTGCTGCAGCACCTTGGCGGCCACGTAGCGCCGCCGGCGCCGGTCCCAGGCGCGCCAGACCTCCCCCGCCCCGCCGCGCCCGATCGGGTCCACCAGCTCGTAGCGCCCGGCGAAGACCTCACCCATCGGTCGCGGCGCGGTCAGCTCTGGTGCGCCTCGTAATGGGCGACCGCCTCGGCTGTCCGGCCGGCGCCGTACACCCGCAGGAATTCGGCGAGTTCGGGGTGGGCGGGGGCGAGGGTGTCGGCGGCGGCGATGATGTCCCCCGCGCCCGCCACGGAGCGGAGCAGCGACTGGATCTCGCGGACCACGCGGCGCACGGTCGGCGCTCCGCTGCTGGCCGTCGTCTGCGTGGAGTTGAGCACCGAGCCCCCCGAGCTCCGCTTGACCTCCTCCATCCGCTCGGCGGCCTCGGCGGCGCTCACGCTGCCGTCGGCGACCTGGCTGGAGAGCTCCTGCAGCGCCTGCACCCGCTGCACCACCGCGGGGTTGCCGATCTTCGCGCGCTGACCGCTCATCAACTGCGAGAGCATGGGCGCCGAAAGGCCCAGAACGGAGGCGAGACGGGCCTGGTTGAGGCCGAGGTCGTCGATGAGACGGCGGAACAGGGCCCCCAGCGGCTCCCCGTACCAGCTCCGCTGCAGCTCTCGTGCGCGGGCGGTGGCTTCCTGCTGTGCTGCGTCCATCTCGCTCTCCCCTTCGCTTCGCTGCCGCGAATCTTGCGGTGCATCCTACGGAGAGTGGTGGGTCCCGGCGATACCCGGTCGGGAAACACCCCGGGCACCAGGTAGTCTGTTCCCGGACGGGGCCTTAGCTCAGTTGGTAGAGCGCTGTCTTTGCATGGCAGATGTCAGGGGTTCGACTCCCCTAGGCTCCACTTGTCAGACCCCTCTGACCTGCGGTAACGCGGTTGGAGGGGTCTTTTTGCACCCGCTTTCCGGCCCGTCGCCGGAGAAGCCGCCGGCACCCCGGGGGATGGGGGCGTCCCGTTCCGCGCGCAGCGCGATCCCCGCGTCCAGGAACTGGGTTCCCGACCAGGAGCCGGCTGCGTTGCCGAGGTTGAAGGCCGAGGTGCCACTTCCTCCTTGTCGGCGAAGTGGAAGTACATGGCTGGGCTTTCACCACGAGGCGCGCTTCGAGAGAGAGCCCCTCCGGCCGGCGGACAGGCAGGCGGAGGGGCTCTCTCTTGATTCCGGTAACCGCGTCAGGGCCGGTCGTTGTCCCCCTCGGGCGAGGCCTCCGTGTCCGCGCGGTCCTGCTTGGCCTGGACCTCCGGGTCGAGGACCGAGCGGTCCTGGCCGCTGCCGTCGACGGAGGAGAGCGGGGGGCGGTCGGCGACCTCGGTGGCCTCCGGGGGCTCGACGAGCCAGTCCGGGTTGGCCTGCTTGTCCCACCACTTCCAGGCGGCGACGGCGCCGCCCGCGAGCAGGCCCAGCAGGGCGAGGCGCTTGACCGCCCGGCCGGTGCGGCAGCGGCGGGACTTGCGCCGGACGAGCTTGTCGATCTCGTCGGCCGTCACCTGTCCGCGCAGGGCCGCGAGGGCGGCGGCGCTGCGGGAGACCGCCTCCTCCCGGACCGGCTCGGCGGCCGCGCGGGCCTGCGCGACCTTGGGGCCCGCGTAGTCGGCGGCCTGCCGGGCGGCCTTGCGGGTCTGCTTCGCGGCGCGCGTGGCGGCGGCGTCCACCTTCGGCGGGAGGGCGCCGCGGGCGTGCTCGAGGCGGGGATGGAGGTGCGTGTCGTACTGCGCGCGGGCCTGGTGCGCGGCCTCGGCGACCTTGGGCGCGAGCCGCGTCCGGGTCTCGTGCGCGTAGTGCACGGCCGCGTCCCGCGCCGTGCCTGCGTAGGGCGCCACCACTTCCGCGGCGTGGCGCACGCTGTCCTTGGCGGTGCTGGTCGCGGCGCGCACGCTGTCCTTGCGGGTCACGAGAACCTCCTCCTCGGTGGCGTATGGTTTGTCGCCTTTCCACCCGTTGGAAAATCATGCCTGGCGACGGGCGGTCCGGCACGTGCGAGCGGGCATCCGGGTCAAGCGGGGGAGCTTCGATCGACAATGCCATGGTTCGCCGCCGCGCGCGGGGGTTTGGTGGCTACTGCCGCGGACCGGTCCGTGCGAGGATCGGTAGCCGTCAGTGAACACTATGGAAGGTAGATCGTGGCTGAGCAGCTCTACGCCACCCTGAAGACCAACCAGGGCGACATCGAGATCCGGCTCCTCCCGGACCACGCCCCGAAGACGGTCAAGAACTTCGTCGAGCTCGCCAAGGGCGAGCGCGAGTGGGTCAACCCGGAGACGGGCGCCAAGACCACGGACAAGCTGTACGACGGCACGATCTTCCACCGTGTCATCAGCGGCTTCATGATCCAGGGCGGCGACCCGCTGGGCAACGGCACCGGCGGTCCCGGTTACAAGTTCGGGGACGAGTGCCACCCGGACCTCGCCTTCACCAAGCCCTACCTGCTGGCCATGGCCAACGCGGGCCCGGGCACCAACGGTTCGCAGTTCTTCATCACCGTGGCCCCGACCACGTGGCTGACCGGCAAGCACACCATCTTCGGCGAGGTCAGCAACGACGCCTCGAAGAAGGTCGTGGACGCCATCGCCGAGGCGCAGACGAACCCGCGCACCGACCGCCCGGTGCAGGACATCCGCATCGAGTCCGTGGTGATCGAGTCCCGCTGACCCACGGGAACCCGGAGCCCCGTCCGTCCGTATGACGGGCGGGGCCGTGTCGTCCGCGCTGCCCGCAAGGTGCCCGCCAAGGGGAGAGCATGAACGATCAGACCGTCTGCTGCTACCGGCATCCGGGCCGGGAGACGGGCATCCGCTGCACCCGGTGCGAGCGGCCGATCTGCCCCGAGTGCATGGTCGGCGCCTCGGTCGGCTTCCAGTGCCCGGAGTGCGTGAGCAGCGGGTCCGGCACCGGCCACGACCCGCGGGCGTCCGCGCCGCGCACCATAGCTGGGGCCGCCGTGCACACCTCGGACCCGCGCCTGGTGACCAAGATCCTGCTGGGGATCAATGTGGCCGTCTGGATCGCGGTCATGGCCACGGGCAGCCGGCTGGTGGACGCCCTGGAGCTGTTCGGCCGGGCGACGACCACGGGCTACGGACCGCTGGAGGGCGTCGCCGAGGGCGAGTGGTACCGGCTGCTCACGGCGGTGTTCCTGCACCAGACGCCGGTGCACATCGCCTTCAACATGTTCTCGCTCTGGTGGCTCGGCCCGCCGCTGGAGGCGGCGCTGGGCCGGCTGCGCTACACGGCGCTCTATCTGCTGTCCGGACTCGGCGGCAGCGCGCTGACCTATCTCCTCGCCGACCCGCGCCAGCCGTCGCTCGGCGCCTCCGGCGCCATCTTCGGCCTGCTGGGTGCCACGGCGGTGCTGCTGCGCCGGCTCAGGTACGACATGCGCCCGGTGATCGCGGTGCTCGTGCTCAACCTGATCTTCACGTTCACCTGGGCCAACATCGCCTGGCAGGCCCACGTCGGCGGTCTCGTGGTGGGCACGGCGGTGGCGTACGGGATGGTGCACGCGCCCCGCGGCAGGCGGGTGCTCGTCCAGCAGCTCACATGCGCCGTGGCGCTGGCCGCCATCGCGGCGGTGGTGGCCGTGCGGACGCTCCAGCTGACCTAGCCGGGGTGCCCTCGGCGGCCCGTCACCCACACCAGTGGTGGCACAGGTTGTCCACAACAGCTGCCGGATCTTGCGCACCCTGTGGGGAACATCCGTTCCCCGCCTCCCCGGCCCCTCTGAGCTGCGTTTCTGCTGGAAGGTGCCGGTGTGCCCATGGATACGCAGAGCTCGTACCCGGTCACACCGGCGTCAACGCCAGGGAAGTTATCCACAGATCTTCTGAGTTTTCCCCACTGTGGACGAGGGTGTGGATAACTCACGGGAAGGCTTGGGGGAAAGCTTGACGGAGCGCGTCACTTCCACTGGGTGGAGACGACGAACCCCGCGGCGATGAAGCCGAAGCCGACCACGATGTTCCAGTTGTGCAGCGCCTGGACGGGCATGTCGCCGCCCGTCACATAGAAGACGACGATCCAGGCCAGGCCGATCAGGAACATCGCCAGCATCAGCGGTGCCACCCAGCGGCGCCCGGCGTTCAGCTTGATGGACTGCTGCTTCACGGGCGGCGGCGTGAAGTCGTCTTTCTTGCGGATCCGTGACTTCGGCACGAGGAACTCTCCTGTCGATGCGCTGCGTGACCGCGCTGGGCTTCGGGCTGGGTCCGTCCGGGACGGCGGGCCGGGGCAGCGGCTGCCGCCCCCGGGCGTCCGTTAGCGTAGTGCTTCCGCGGCGTCGGAGAGGATAAGGGTACGTTGAGCAATTCTGCCGACTCCACCGGTGCGCCCGTCCGGCGATTCCGCTTCCGCCCGGTGCGCCTGCTGACCGCCGCCGTCTTCGCCCTCGCCGGGCTCATCTTCTGGACGAGCTTCAACACGGCCAAGGGCACCAACCTCCGCACCGATTCGTCCATGCTGCGGCTGTCGGACCTCATCCAGGAACGCAGCCGGAACAACGGCGCACTCGAGGAGAGCGCGGCCGCAGCGCGCGCCGAGGTGGACGCCCTCGCGCGGCGCGACAACGGCAACAGCGCCGAGCAGGACAAGAAGCTCACCGCCCTGGAGCAGGCGGCGGGCACCCGGCCGCTGTCCGGCCAGGCCCTGACCGTCACCCTCACCGACGCCCCGCCGAACGCCACGGCGAAGATCCCCGGCGTCCCGGCGCCCCAGCCCAACGACCTCGTCATCCACCAGCAGGACCTCCAGGCCGTCGTCAACGCCCTGTGGCAGGGCGGGGCCAAGGGCATCGAGGTCATGGACCAGCGGCTGATCTCCACCAGTGCCGTCCGCTGCGTCGGCAACACCCTGATCCTCCAAGGCCGCGTCTACTCCCCGCCGTACAAGATCACCGCTGTTGGTGACCGGGGGGCGCTCAAGAAGTCCCTGGACGCCTCCCCCGCGATCCAGAACTACCTCCAGTACGTCGTCGCCTACGGCCTCGGCTGGAAGGTCGAGCAGCGCGATGCCGTGACTCTTCCGGGGTACTCGGGCACAGTGGATCTCCACTACGCCAAGCCCGTGGGGTGACCCGGGAGGGGGCCAGCCGGTGAGGTCGCGACTCGTCGTCCGCACGCTCAGCGAACTGTGCCTGACCGTCGGCACGTTGATCGTCCTCTTTGTCGTCTACGTCCTGTACTGGACCGGGGTCCGGGCCGACCACGCCATGGACGGCGAGATCGGCCGGCTGCACGAGCAGTGGTCCGCGGCCCCCTCGCCCCCGGCGGAGAGCACGGCAGCCCCGCAGAACCGGCCGTCGCCGCAGCCGCGCCGGGGCGCAGCGGGGCAACCGGGGGCGCAGGAGCGGCAGTCGGCGCCGCAGGCGTACCGGGACGGCGCCCCGTTCGCCGTGATGTACATCCCCCGCTTCGGCCCCGGCTGGGCCAAGCCCGTCCTCGAGGGCACCGGCACCGAGCTGCTGAAGAAGGGCCTCGGCCACTACGACCGCACCGCCGCACCGGGCACCACCGGCAACTTCGCGGTCGCCGGGCACCGCCGCACGTACGGCGACCCGTTCAAGGACTTCCCGGAGCTGCGGCCCGGCGACGCCGTGGTGCTCACCGACGGGGCCGCCTGGTACACCTACCGCCTCGACACCCGGCCGTACACGACGCTCCCCGACGACACCGCCGTCGTCGACCCCGTCCCCGCCCACTCCGGCTACCGGGGGCCCGGCCGCTATCTGACGCTCACGACCTGTGAACCGGAGTGGGGCCACAGTCACCGGCTGATCGTGTGGGGGCACTTGGAGGACACCCGGCCGGTGGAGGAGGGCAAGCCGAAGGCTTTGCACGGCTGACCCCCGCGCCCGGGGTGCCGCCCCTTAGGCTGGTGCTGCAATGCAGTAATGCAGTCAAACGACCCCGTCATCTCCGTCATCGGCAAGTAGGGACAGCATGTACGCGTGGATCTGGCGTCACCTGCCGGGCAACGCATGGGTGAAGGCGCTGATCTCGCTCGTGCTCGTACTGGCGATCGTCTACGCCCTCTTCCAGTACGTGTTCCCCTGGGCGGAACCGCTGCTGCCGTTCAACGACGTGACGGTCGACAACGGTATGCCGGCCGGTGCGACAGTGCCCGGCGGCGGAATGGCAGTGGCACTGTGAGCGCACGCATCCTCGTCGTGGACAACTACGACAGCTTCGTCTTCAACATCGTCCAGTACCTCTACCAGCTCGGTGCCGAGTGCGAGGTGCGCCGCAACGACGAGGTCGAACCGGCCCATGCACAGGACGGGTTCGACGGCGTCCTGCTCTCGCCGGGGCCCGGTGGCCCCGAACAGGCCGGTGTCTGCATCGACATGGTCCGCCACTGCGCCGCGACGAACGTCCCGGTCTTCGGCGTGTGCCTGGGCATGCAGTCGATGGCGGCCGCCTACGGCGGGGTCGTCGACCGCGCCCCCGAGCTGCTGCACGGCAAGACCTCCCTGGTCACCCACGAGGGCACCGGCGTCTTCCAGGGACTGCCCTCGCCCTTCACGGCCACGCGGTACCACTCCCTCGCGGTCGAGCGGGACGGCTGGCCCGACGAGCTGGAGATCACCGCCTGGACGGAGACGGGCATCGTGATGGGCCTGCGCCACCGCGATCTGCCCGTCGAGGGAGTGCAGTTCCATCCCGAGTCGGTGCTCACCGAGTGGGGCCACCGCATGCTCGCCAACTGGCTGGCCGAGTGCGGCGACGCGGGAGCGGTGGAGCGGTCCGCCGGGCTCGCTCCGGTGGTGGGCAAGGCCGGGGCGTGACCACGCTCCGGCCTGAGCAGGACGCCTGGCCGGCGCCGTCACAGCCGACGCAGACACACTACGGTTCGTACGACCCCGCGGCGCGCGCCGCCGCCTTCCCTCCGCTCCCGCCGGAGGACAACGCCACCATGCAGCTGCGCCGGGTCGAACCGGCGCCGCCGCCGGGCGGGCGGGCCGAGCGGCGCAGGGCCGCGAAGCGCGGTGCGGCGCGGGCGCGCCGCGAGAGCCTGGGCGTGTTCCTGAGCCGCCTGCTGGGCGAGGTGTTCATCACCCTCGGCACGGTGATGCTGCTGTTCGTCGCCTACCAGCTGTGGTGGACGAACGTCATCGCCCACAACCAGGCCGGCGGCGCCGCCAAGTCCCTCCAGCACACGTGGGACAAGGGCGGCGGCGCGGACCGGGACGCCGGGGCGTTCTCCCCCGGCGAGGGCTTCGCGATCATCTACATCCCCGCGCTGGACGTGAAGGCCCCCATCGCCCAGGGCATCGACAAGCACCGCATCCTCGACAAGGGCATGGTCGGGCACTACGCCGAGGGCTCCCTGAAGACCGCCATGCCGTGGGACCGGCAGGGCAACTTCGCGCTGGCCGGGCACCGCAACACCCATGGCGAGCCGTTCCGTTACGTCAACCGTCTGAAGCCCGGGGACAAGATCGTTGTGGAGACCCGGAGCACGTTCTACACGTATGAGATGACGAGCCGCCTGGACCAGACGTCCCCGGCGAACGTGCGGGTCATCGACCCCGTCCCGGCAGGATCCGGTTTCACGAAGCCCGGCCGCTACATCACGCTGACCACCTGCACCCCCGAGTTCACCAGTACGTACCGGCTGATCGTGTGGGGCAAGATGGTCGACGAGCGGCCCCGGAGCAAGGGCAAGCCGGACGCGCTCGTCGAGTGAGACACGCAGGAACAGCGAAGCGGGGTACGAACGCGGTGGCAGGGACCCGGATACGAGGGCGCATCGCCGCCACCGTCAGCGTCGTGGGGGAGCTGCTGATCACCGCGGGGGTGATCATGGCGCTCTTCGTCGTCTACTCGCTGTGGTGGACGAACGTGCTCGCCGACCGCGAGGCCAAGCGCCAGGGCAGCCAGGTCCGCGACCACTGGGCCCGCCAGCCCGCCGGACCGGGTGCGCTCGACACCAAGGACGGCATCGGCTTCCTGCACGTCCCGGCCATGCGCAACGGCGAGGTGCTCGTGAAGCAGGGCACCGGCACCGACGTCCTCAACGAGGGCGTCGCCGGCTACTACGAGGACCCGGTGAAGTCCGGGATGCCGTGGGACAAGGAGGGCAACTTCACCCTCGCCGCGCACCGGGACGGGCACGGGGCGAAGTTCCACAACATCGACAAGATCAAAAACGGTGATGCGGTCGTCTTCGAGACGCGCGACACCTGGTACGTCTACAAGGTCTTCGCGGAGCTGACGCAGACCTCGCGGTTCAACACGAGCGTCCTGGACTTCGTCCCCAAGGAGTCCGGGAAGACGAAGCCCGGCCGCTACCTGACCCTCACGACCTGCACGCCCGTCTACACCTCCGACTACCGCTATGTCGTCTGGGCGGAGCTCCAGCGCACGGAGAAGGTCGACGCCAAGCGCACCCTGCCCGCGGAGCTGCGCTAGCCGCAGCGGGCAGCACAGAGCCCCGGTGCCTCGCTTCCGAACGAGGCGCCGGGGCTCTTGTGTTGCGTCAGTGCTTCCGGCCGCCGATCAGACCGCCGAAGAAGCCGCCGTCCTGGCCGCCGTTCTGACCCCCGGGCTGGCCCGTGGAGTTGTCGCCGCCGGGGTTGCCGGTGCCGGCGGTGGTCAGGTTGACGGGCGTGTTCTTGTCGACCTGCTGGCCCACGCCCGGCTGGGCGAGGACGACGACGGCGTTGTCGTCCTGCGGGCCGGCGATGGCCCCGACCCCCAGGCCCGCATCCGTCAGCTGCTTCTTGGCGTCCTTGAGCTTCTGGCCGACGACGTTGGGCACCGCGGCCTTCTGCGCCGCGCCCTTAGAGACGAAGAGCGTCACCGTGGAGTTCGGCTTCGCCGAGGTGTTGCCGTCGGGGCTCTGGCGGTCGACCGTGCCGGCGGGCTGGGTCGAGTCCTCGTCCTGGCGGTCCACCTGGAAGCCGAGGTCGGTCAGCTGCTTCTTGGCCGCGTCGAACGGCTGGCCCACCACGGACGGCACGGTCTTCGACGTCGCCTGCGCGGCGACCGTCAGCGTGATCTCCGCACCCTTGTCGGCCTTGGTGCCGGCCTTCGGGTCCTGGGCGAGGACGATGCCCGGCGTACGGTCGGACTCCTGCTGCTTCTGCTTGACCGTGAAGCCCTTGTCCTCCAGCGTGGACTTGGCCTCGTCGAAGCTCGCGCCCAGCACGTCCGGGACGCCGATCTTCTCCGCGCCCTTGGACACCACGACCTTGACGTCGCCACCCTTGTCGATCTTGGCGCCGGCCTGCGGGTTCTGCTCGCAGATCTTGTCCTTGGGCTGGTCGCAGAACTTCGTGTCGCTCTGGACGACCTTGAAGTCGCCGTTGTCGCCCATCTTCTTGGCGTCGTCCAGCGTCTGGCCGACCAGGGTCGGCACGGTGACCTGGCCGTTGTTGGCGTTGCCGCTGAAGAGCGACTTGCCGATGAAGATGGCGCCGACGAGCACCAGGATTCCGGCGACGACCAGCAGGATCGTCGACAGGTTGCTCTTCTTGCCGTTGCCGCCCCGGCGCCCGCCGCGGCCGGAGCCGTCGTCGTAGCCGCCGTAGCCCCCGCCGTGGTCGCTCACGGGCGGCAGCATGGACGTCTGGCCGGCGCCGTGGTCCTGCGGGCGCAGCATGGTGGTCGGCTGGTCCTCGCCGTAGCCGCCCGCGCCGACGCCCAGCGCGCCGAGGGAGGCGGTGGCGGCCACGGGCTGGCCCTCCAGGCACGCCTCGATGTCGGCCCGCATCTCGTCGGCGGACTGGTAGCGGTAGTCCGGGTCCTTGGTCAGCGCCTTGAGGACGATGGCGTCGACCTCGGGCGCGATCTCGGGGTCGTAGGTGCTCGGCGGGTTCGGCTCCTCCCGCACGTGCTGGTAGGCGACGGCCACGGGGGAGTCGCCGACGAACGGCGGCCGGACCGTGAGCAGTTCGTAGAGCAGGCAGCCCGTCGAGTAGAGGTCGGACCGCGCGTCGACCTGCTCGCCCTTGGCCTGCTCGGGCGAGAGGTACTGGGCGGTGCCGATGACGGCCGCGGTCTGCGTCATGGTCATGCCGGCGTCGCCCATCGCGCGGGCGATGCCGAAGTCCATGACCTTGACCTGGCCGTTGCGGGTCAGCATGACGTTGGCGGGCTTGATGTCCCGGTGGACGATGCCGGCGCGGTGCGAGTACTCCAGCGCCTGCAGCACACCGATGGTCATCTCCATCGAGCGCTCGGGCAGCAGCTTGCGCCCGGAGTGCAGCAGCTCGCGGAGCGTGGACCCGTCCACGTACTCCATGACGATGTACGGGATCGAGACCCCGTCCACGTAGTCCTCGCCGGTGTCGTACACGGCGACGATCGACGGGTGGTTGAGCGAGGCGGCCGACTGGGCCTCGCGGCGGAACCGGGCCTGGAAGGACGGATCGCGGGCCAGGTCGGCGCGCAGCGTCTTCACGGCGACGGTGCGGCCGAGCCGGGTGTCGTGCGCGAGGTACACCTCGGCCATGCCACCACGGCCGAGCACCGAGCCCAGCTCGTACCGGCCGCCGAGGCGACGCGGCTCTTCCATAGCTCCAGCCCTTCCGTTTTCCTGACCGCACCGGCGTGGGTCCGGCGGTGTGCTGTCCGGGCATACCGTACCCGGCGCACCGAGCCCCTTCCGGCCGCCACCGTCACCCGATACACGACCGGTACCGACCTGCGGCCCGGTCGCCGCGCGGGTGAGCGGGCTCACTTCTCCGTCTTGAGCACCGCCTCCATGACGCTCTTGGCGATGGGGGCGGCGAGCTTGCCGCCGGCGATGTCGTCACGCGTGGTGTCCGAGCCCTCGATCACCACGGCGACGGCGACCGGCGAACCGTTGTCGGTCTTGGCGTAGGAGATGAACCACGCGTACGGGTTGCCGCTGTTGTCGACGCCGTGCTGGGCCGTACCGGTCTTGCCACCGACCTTGACGCCGTCGATCTGGGCCGCGGTTCCGGTGCCGTTCTGGACCACCGTCTCCATCATGCTCTGCAGCTTCTGGGCGTTGGCGGCGGAGAGCGGCTGGCTCATCTCCTTGGGCTTGTGCTGCTCGATGACGTTGAGGTTGGGCGCGCGCAGCTTGTCGACCATGTACGGCTCCATGAGCTTGCCGTTGTTGGCGACCGCGGAGGCGACCATGGCCATCTGCAGCGGGGTGGCGCGGTTGGAGGCCTGGCCGATGCCCGCCATGGCGTTCTGCGGGCGGTTGTCCTTGGGGTAGACGCTCTTCACGGCGCGCACGGGCGTGTCGATGGTGTTGTTGAAGCCGAACTTCTGGGCCTCGTCCATCATCTTCTGGTTGCCCAGGTCCGCGCTTATCTTGCCGAAGACCGTGTTGCAGGAGTACTTGAGGGCGTCCCGCAGCGTGGCGTTCTGGCAGGGGATGTTGCCCTCGTTGCTCAGCTGGACGCCGGCGGTGTCCGGCAGGACCCACGGCAGCGGCGAGTCGGTCTTGACGTCCGGGTCGCTGTAGAGGCCGTTCTGCAGCGCGGCGGCGGCGGTGACGACCTTGAACGTGGAGCCCGGCGGGTAGGTCTGCTTGAGCGCCCGGTTGAGCATGGGCTGGTTCTTGTCGTTCTGCAGCGACGTCCACGCCTTGGAGTCGTTGGCCCCGGCGATCGTCGAGGGGTCGTACGACGGGGTGGAGGCCAGCGCCAGGATCTTGCCGGTGCGCGGGTCGAGGGCGGCGACGGCGCCCTTCTTGTCGCCGAGGCCCTTGAACGCGGCCTCCTGCGCCTGGGCGTTGAGGGTGGTGATCACGTCGCCGCCCTTCTTGCCCTTGCCGGTGATCATGTCGACCGTGCGGTTGAAGAACAGCCGGTCGTCGTCGCCGGTGAGCACCTTGTCCTCCAGCTTCTCCAGCTGGTTGGAGTCGAAGACCTGCGAGGAGTAGCCCGTGACCGGGGCCCACATCTCGCCGTTCTTGTAGGTGCGCTTGTACTTGTAGTCGATGCCGCCGGTCTCCGTGGAGCCGGTGACGGCATCGCCGTCGACGATGATGTTGCCGCGCGGCTGGCTGTAACGGGCGATGTCGACGCGGTGGTTGTGTTTGTTGGTCTTGAGCTCGTCGGCCTGGACGAACTGGATCCAGTTGTCTCGGATCATCAGTGCGAGGACGAGGAGACCGCAGAAGATTGCGATCCGGCGCACGGGCTTGTTCACGGGCGGACCACCTGGGTCATCTCGGCGTCGGGGGACGAGGCGGGGGAAGGGGCGGGGCGGCGCGCGGTGTCGCTGATCCGGATCAGGATGCCGATCAGGGCCCAGTTGGCGATGATCGACGAACCGCCGGCCGCCAGGAACGGCATGGTCATGCCGGTCAGCGGGATGAGACCCATCACACCGCCGGCGACGACGAACACCTGCAGCGCGAAGGCGCCGGACAGGCCGACCGCCAGGAGCTTGCCGAAGGGGTCGCGGGCGGCGAGCGCGGTGCGCACGCCGCGCTCCACGATCAGGCCGTAGAGCAGCAGCAGGGCCATCATCCCGGCCAGGCCGAGCTCCTCGCCGACGGTGGAGAGGATGAAGTCGGCGTTGGCGGCGAACCCGATGAGGTCGGAGTTGCCCTGCCCCAGGCCGGAGCCCAGGGTGCCGCCGGAGCCGAACGACATGACGGCGTCGCCGATCTGCTGGCAGGCGCCGCTCGGGTCCGTCTTGTAGCAGGCGAACGGGTCGAGCCAGGCGTTGACGCGCTTCTGGACGTGGGACTCGAAGGTGGCCACGCCGACCGCGCCCACGGCGGACATCAGCAGACCGAAGAAGATCCAGCTGGTGCGCTCGGTCGCCACGTAGAGCATGACGACGAACAGGCCGAAGAACAGCAGCGAGGTGCCCAGGTCCGTCTCGAAGACCAGGATCAGGATGGACATCGCCCAGACCGCGAGGATCGGCCCGAGGTCACGGCCGCGCGGCAGGTACATCCCCATGAAGCGGCGGCTGGCCAGGGCCAGGGCGTCGCGCTTGACCATCAGGTAGCCCGAGAAGAACACCGCGATGACGATCTTCGCGAACTCGCCGGGCTGGATGGTGCCCAGACCCGGGATGGAGATCCAGATCTTGGCGCCGTTCACGGCCGGGAAGAACATCGGGACGACCAGCAGGAACAGCGCCACCGCCATGGAGATGTAGGTGTAGCGCTGCAGGATCCGGTGGTCCTTGAGCAGCATCAGGACGCCGATGAAGAGCGCGATGCCCACCGCGGTGAACAGCAGCTGCTTCGGGGCGTCCGGCTGGAAGGAGCCGAACGCGCTCTTGGCGCGCTGGATGAGCCGCGGCGACTGGTCGAGCCGCCAGATCAGCACCAGGCCCAGCCCGTTGAGGAGCGTGGCCAGCGGCAGCAGCAGCGGATCCGCGTAGCGGGCGAACTTGCGCACCACCAGGTGCGCGACGCCCGCCATCAGGCCGAGGCCCAGGCTGTAGCCGAGCATCCCGGACGGCATCGCCCCGTCCATGGCGAGGCCCACGTTGGCGTACGCGAAGCACGGGATGAGGACGGCGAAGACCAGCAGGGCGAGTTCGGTGTTGCGCCTGCTGGGCAGCCCCACGGTGCTGATCGTCGTCGTGGCCGTGGCGTTCGGCAGCGGTGACGTTGCTGACATGACTGGCTGGCCCCTTACGGCTTCACTGCTGGGTGCTGCTGCACTGCGGGACCAACTTCTGCTCTTCCTCGGTGAGGGTGGGGGCCGGGTCGGGGGCCGGGGCCGTCGGCGTGGCGGCCGGCTTCGGCTCGCCGGGCTTGTCGGCCTGGTTCGGGTTCTGCTTCTCGTTCTCCCGGCGCTGGGCCTCCGCCTTGCGGCGCTCGTCCTCCTTCTTGCAGGCGCCGGCGAGCGTGCCGAGCTCCTTGGCCTTCGCCTCCGCCTGGCTGCGGCTGCCCACCGTGATGGTGTCCACGACGCGGCTGCGCTGGTCGACCGGGAGGTACTTGAGTTCGATCTCCGGGTGGTCCTGGTACAGCCTGCTGAGGCTGACCCAGGCCAGGTCCTGGTTGATGCCCTGGTAGACGGCGACGTGGTCGTTGTCCTTGGCACCCACGTAGTACTGCGACTGCGTCCACTGCCAGCCGGCGTAGAGGCCGCCGGCGACGACGCCGAGGCAGACCGTCAGGATCAGCGACCGCTTGAGCCACTTGCCGCGGCGGACGGGCTTGACGTACTCCTCGTCCTCGTCGAGGAAACCGCCGAACTCCCCTTCCGGGGCGGCCGCGAGAGCCGGGCCGCCGCTGCCGGGCGGGCCGAAGCCGCCCTCCTGCGGGGGCACCGGCCGCCCGGAGCGGCCGAGTTCGGAGGCGCGGCCCGCCGGGGTCTGCATGGCGGCGGCGTCGTTGAAGTGCAGCTGGTTCTCGGCGACCGCACCGACGATCACCGGGGTGTCGCTGACCTGCTGCGCCAGGGTGTCCCCGCCGTCCATGTCGAGGACGTCGGCGACGATGACGGTGATGTTGTCCGGGCCGCCGCCGCGCAGGGCGAGGCGGATCAGCTCCTCGACGGTCTCGTGGGGACCCTGGTAGCTGGCCAGGGTCTCTTCCATCGTCTGGTGGCTGACGACCCCGGAGAGGCCGTCGGAGCAGATCAGGTAGCGGTCGCCGGCGCGCACCTCGCGGATCGAGAGGTCGGGCTCCACGTGCTCGCCGCTGCCGAGGGCACGCATCAGCAGCGAACGCTGCGGGTGCGTGGTGGCCTCCTCCTCGGTGATCCGGCCCTCGTCCACCAGGCGCTGCACCCAGGTGTGGTCCTGGGTGATCTGCGTGAGCACGCCGTCGCGCAGCAGGTACGCGCGCGAGTCGCCGACATGCACCAGGCCGAGGCGCTGGCCCGTCCACAGCAGGGCGGTGAGCGTGGTGCCCATGCCCTCCAGCTGGGGGTCCTCCTCGACCATGACGCGCAGCTGGTCGTTGGCGCGCTGCACGGCGCTGCCCAGGGAGGTGAGGATGTCGGAGCCGGGGATGTCGTCGTCGAGCGTGACGAGCGTGGAGATCACCTCGGAGGAGGCGACCTCGCCGGCGGCCTGGCCGCCCATGCCGTCCGCGATGGCGAGCAGCCGGGGGCCGGCGTAACCGGAGTCCTCGTTGCCCTCGCGGATCATGCCCTTGTGCGATCCGGCGGCGAAACGCAGTGACAGACTCATGCGCACCTCGCCCGTCGGCTCCGGGTACAGCCCCTTTCCAGCCACGCTGCCCACCCTCCGGTCGTCATGGTCCTAACTACTTCCGCAGCTCGATGACGGTCTTGCCGATACGGATCGGCGCACCGAGCGGGATCGGGGTCGGGGTGGTCAGCCTGGTCCGGTCGAGATAGGTGCCGTTGGTCGACCCGAGGTCCTCGACGATCCACTGGCCGTCGCGGTCGGGGTAGATCCTGGCATGCCGGCTCGACGCGTAGTCGTCGTCCAGCACGATCGTGGAGTCGTGGGCACGGCCGAGGGAGATCGTCTGGCCCTGGAGGGCCACCGTGGTGCCGGTGAGCGAGCCCTCGGAGACGACCAGCTTGGTGGGGGCCCCGCGGCGGCCGCGCTCGGCGCGCCGGCCACCGGACTGCTGCCGGGGCTGCTGCTGCGGCGCCGCCGCCTGCTGCGCCGCGCGCTGCTGCCGGCCGGTGTCGCCACGGCGGGAGCCGCGCTGGGTCACGCGGGTGCCGAAGAGATCGCTGCGGATGACCTGTACGGCCACGATGACGAACAGCCACAGTACGGCGAGGAAACCCAACCGCATGACCGTGAGGGTCAGCTCTGACATTGCCCCCGCTTCACCCTTCGGCTTGCCGATAAACGATGGTGGTGCTGCCCACGACGATGCGCGAGCCGTCGCGGAGCGTAGCGCGCGTGGTGTGCTGTCCGTCCACCACGATCCCGTTGGTCGACCCCAGGTCCTCGATGGTGGCGGGGGTGCCGACCCGGATTTCGCAGTGCCGGCGCGAGACGCCGGGGTCGTCGATGCGTACGTCCGCCTCGGTGCTGCGGCCCAGCACGAGGGTGGACCGCGAGATCTGGTGGCGGGTGCCGTTGATCTCGATCCAGCGCCGCGTCTGGGTGCCCTGCGCCGGGCCGGGAACCGGTCCGCCCGTGCGGGGCAGGGGCCGGACGCCGGGGGGCGGGGACGCGGGCATGGGCGGCGCACCGGCCGGCGGACGCGCCGCCGGGTACCCGCCGCCGCCGTGGGTGGCCGCGCCACCGGAAGCGTACGGGGCGGCGGCCCGCTGCTGCGCGCCGTGCGGGTCCTGGGACTCGCTGGACGCGAGCGTGCGGCTGCGCACCCGGTACAGACCGGTGTCGAGGTCGTCGGCCTTCTCCAGGTGGACCTTGATGGTCCCCATGAAGGTGTACCGCTGCTGCTTGGCGTAGTCGCGGACCATTCCCGCCAGTTCGTCGCCGAGCTGGCCGGAGTACGGGCTGAGGCGCTCGAAGTCCGGCGCGCTCAGCTCCACGATGAAGTCGTTGGGGACGACCGTGCGGTCGCGGTTCCAGATGGTGGCGTTGTTGTCGCACTCGCGCTGGAGTGCGCCCGCGATCTCGACCGGCTGTACCTCGGACTTGAACACCTTGGCGAAGGTGCCGTTCACGAGACCCTCGAGTCGCTGCTCGAAGCGCTTCAGTACTCCCACGGGGCACCTCCTTCCCTCAGTGACGTCTGTGATGCCCGTCGTCGGCTCAGTGTCGTTCCTGATACTGCTTACTGATCGTATCCACGCGTCGGGGAAACGGCCGGTTCCCCTTCGGCGCCAGGAGTGACGAGTGTCGCCTTCCTGCGGCGGCCCCGTCCTTCCGCTTCTCCTCACACGGATCGTAGAGGCGCCTACGAGCCAGTGTCCCGCAACCGGAGCGGTCCCCGCTCCGCCCCCGGCACCCCCGCCCGGGACCGGGGGTGTGGGCCGGGGGTGTGAAGAGACCCCGGATGACGTGCTAATGTTCTCGATGTCGGAAGGCGAGCGCGACGGAAACGAGCCGAAAGGCCCGGAGACGGAGCGGGAAGCCGGAAGACGCACCCATGCGCGGGTGGCGGAATAGGCAGACGCGCTGGATTCAGGTTCCAGTGCCCGCAAGGGCGTGGGGGTTCAACTCCCCCCTCGCGCACAGTGGGAACGGGCCGCATCGTCGAGATGCGGCCCGTTTTCGTATGCCCTTCTCCGGTGACGGAGGTGTGAGGAGCGTCTCAGGGGCGGGTCCGCCGCAGCAGGACGGTGCGGAGCCGTCCTGCTGCGGTCCGTCGCCGTCAGGATGTGAGGCGTGCGATCGCCTCGTCGGCTGTGAGCTCCTCGCGGGCGCCGGTGCGGCGGTCCTTCAGCTCGACGACGTCCTCGGCGGAGCGGCGGCCGGCGACCAGGATGCGGGGGACGCCGATGAGTTCGGCGTCGGTGAACTTCACGCCCGGCGAGACCCCGGCCCGGTCGTCGACGATGACGCGGACGCCCGCGGCGGCCAGCTTGGCGGCGACCTCCAGGGCGAACTCCGTCTGCAGGGCCTTGCCCGCGGCGACGACGTGCACGTCCGCCGGGGCGACCTCGGCGGGCCAGCACAGGCCCCGTTCGTCCGCGGTCTGCTCGGCCAGGGCGGCCACCGCGCGCGAGACGCCGATGCCGTACGAGCCCATGGTCACCCGTACCGGCTTGCCCTGCGGGCCCAGGACGTCGAGCTGGAAGGCGTCGGCGTACTTGCGGCCGAGCTGGAAGATGTGGCCGATCTCGATGGCCCGGCCGAGCTCCAGGCCCGTGCCGCAGGAGGGGCACGGGTCGCCGGACTCGACGACGGCCACGTCGAGGTACTCGTCCACCTCGAAGTCCCGGCCGCAGACGATGTTCCGGGCGTGCGTGCCGGGCTTGTTGGCGCCGGTGATCCAGGAAGTGCCGGGCGCGACGCGGGGGTCGGCGAGGTAGCGGACGCCCTGCAGGCCCTGCGGTCCCACGTAGCCGCGGACGAGGTCGGGGCGCCCGGCGAAGTCCTCGGCGGTGACCAGCTCGACGGTGGCCGGGGCGAGGTGTCCGGCCAGCTTGCCCAGGTCGACCTCGCGGTCGCCGGGGACGCCGACGGCCGTGATCTCGCCGTCGACCTTCACCAGGAGGTTCTTCAGGGTGGCGGAGGCCGGGACGCCGAGGTGGGCGGCGAGGGTCTCGATGGTGGGGGTGTCCGGGGTGTCGAGCTCCTCGGGCGCGGGGTGTCCGCCGGTGTCCGCGGGCCGCAGGGGGTGGGTCACGGCCTCGGTGTTGGCGGCGTAGTCGCACTGCGGGCAGTGGGCGAAGGTGTCCTCGCCCGCGGCCGCCGGGGCGAGGAACTCCTCGGAGGCCGAGCCGCCCATGGCGCCGGAGACGGCGGAGACGATGCGGTGCTCCAGGCCGAGACGCTCGAAGATGCGCCGGTAGGCAGCGCGGTGCAGCCGGTAGGACTCCGCCAGGCCCTCGTCCGTGGTGTCGAAGGAGTACGAGTCCTTCATCTGGAACTCGCGGCCGCGCAGCACGCCGGCGCGGGGCCGCGCCTCGTCCCGGTACTTGGTCTGGATCTGGTAGAGCATCACCGGCAGGTCCTTGTAGGACGTGCACTGGTCCTTCACCAGCAGGGTGAAGATCTCCTCGTGGGTGGGGCCGAGGAGATGGTCGGCGCCCTTGCGGTCCTTGAGGCGGAAGAGCTCGTCGCCGTACTCCTCCCAGCGGCCGGTCGTCTCGTAGGGCTCCCTGGGCAGGAGGGCGGGGAGCAGGACCTCCTGGGCGCCGATGGCGTCCATCTCCTCGCGCACCACGCGCGCGACGTTGTCCATGACCCGCTTGCCGAGCGGCAGCCAGGACCAGACGCCCGCGGAGGTCCGGCGGACATAGCCGGCGCGGACGAGCAGCCGGTGGCTGAGCGTCTCGGCATCCGCCGGGTCGTCGCGCAGTGTCTTGATCAACATGCGGGACATGCGCTGGACGGCCTCGGGCATCGTGAACTCCTGCAGGTGCTGAGAGCTTTGGGCGGATTGCCGACGAGGGTAGCCGCGCAGCAGCAGGGGGCGCCCGGGAATTCCCGGGCGCCCCCTGGCGCAGATGAGGGTGCCGGTCAGGCGGCGAGACGGGCGGCGAGGGCCTTGGCCTTGGCGGCGGCCTCCTCGTGGGCCGCGGCGCGGGAGGCGTCCGCCATGTCGATCAGGTCGGCCATCGCCGGGACGGAACGGGCCAGCGTGAGCTCGGGGGTGATGACGTCGACCTCCAGGCCGAGCAGGCCGCTGAGCACCTTCTCCAGGTACGTGGCCGCGAACTCGAAGCCCTCGCGCGGGGTGCCCGGCGCGTAGGAGCCGCCGCGGCTGGCGACGACGGTGACCGGCTTGCCGGCGACGGAGGAGTTCTCGCCGCCCGTGCGGCCCATGATGATCACGTGGTCCAGCCAGGCCTTGAGGCTGGAGGGGATCGTGAAGTTGTACATGGGGGCCCCGATGAGCACCGCGTCCGCGGCCTCCAGTTCGGCGGCCAGCTCCTCGCGCAGGGCGAAGGCGGCCCGCTGCTCCTCGGTGCGCTCGGCGGGGTCGGTGAACAGGGCGGTGACGCCGGCCGCGCTGATGTGCGGCAGCGGGTTCGCGGCGAGGTCGCGGTGGACGACCGTGCCCTCGGGGTGCTGCTCCTCCCAGGCCTTGCGGAAGGTGGCCGTGACATCGCGCGAGGCGGAGCCCTGGGGGAGGGCGGAGGAGTCGAGGATCAGCAGCGTGGCCATGGATAGCTCCGGAATGACGAGATGAAGTTCCGTACGGAACTATTGATAGCACAGGAGCTTACTTTTCCGCAGTTACCAACGGCAGGGGGGTACCCTGGGGACATGGCGGATCACGGTGAGCAGGCGTGCAAGCGCGTCGGCGAGGGCATGACGCGTGTCTTCGGGCTCTTCGGCAAGCGCTGGACGGGCCTGATCGTGGCCACGCTGCTGTCGGGGCCCGCGTACTTCGCCGATCTGCGGCGCGCGATTCCGGGCATCAGCGAGCGCATGCTCTCCGACCGGCTCACCGAGCTGGCCGCCGCCGGCCTGCTGCTGCGCGAGGTGGACGCCGGCCCGCCGCTGCGGGTCGCCTACCGGCTGACCGAGGCGGGCAAGGCGCTGGAGCCCGCGCTCAAGGAGCTCGGGCGCTGGGCGGAGCAGCACCTCGAGGACGGCAGCGGCTGTCCCGACCGGTTCCGCTGAGCCCGGCCGGAACCGTTCCCCGCGCCGGTCGGAGTGCTCGTACCCTGGGCGCGTGATGAATCCGGAGGCGGACATTTCCGAGGACCCCGCGGCGGAACGGCTGGCGCAGGCCGTGCGGGCCGCCGAGCAGGCGCTGATCGAGTTCGAGATAGCGGTGGAGACCTTCCGCGTGGAAGTCGAGAACTTCTCCCGGCTGCACCACCAGCGGCTCGGCCCGATGTATGCGCGCCTCGACGAGCTGGAGGCGCTGATCGCCGAGGCCGTGGCCGCGCGCAGCGGCAGTGCCGAGGACGTCCGGCGGGCCCGGGAGGCGCGGGCCCTGGTGCAGCCGCTGCCCGGGGTGGAGGAACTGCTCGGCGGCTGGATGGACTCCGAGGGCCTCTTCCCCGAGGCCACCGCCATGCTCACCGGGCAGTCCGTGCAGCCCCCGAAGCGGGTGCGGCCCAGCGACGAGGTGCGCCGCGCCTACCGCGAGCTGGTCCGCAAGGCGCACCCCGACCTGGCGGCCGACGAGGCGGACCGGCAGCGGCGCGAGGAGTTCCTCGTGCGCGTCAACAGTGCGTACGCGCAGGGCGACGAGGCGACGCTGCGCACGCTGGCCGCGGAGTGGGCGGCGGGCCCGGTGCCGGGGCAGCGGCGGGCGAGCCGCAGCGAGGAGCTGTACGCCCGGCTGGAGTGGCTGGCCGAGCGCAAGGAGATGCTCTCGGCGGTGGCCGCCGAGCTGGAGTCCTCCGCGATCGGCGCCATGATCAAGATGGCGCCGGACGACCCGGACGGGCTGCTCACGGAGATCGCCGACGGCCTGGTGGCGCAGATCGCCGAGCGGGAGGCCCGGCTGGCGTCGCTGGTCGGGTAGCGTCGGAGGCATGGTTTTTGGTTCCGCTGTGCCCACGGTCGGTGTCGACGCTCTGTCCGCCGGTGACTTCCTGCTCGATGTCCGCGAGGCCGACGAGTGGGAGGCCGGTCATGCCGAGGGTGCGCTGCACCTGCCGATGAGCGAGTTCGTGGCGCGGTTCGGCGAGCTGACGGAGAAGGCGCCCGAGGGCGCCCGGATCCATGTCGTCTGCCGGTCCGGCGGGCGGTCCGCGCAGGTCACCAACTACCTGGTGCAGCAGGGTTTCGACGCCGTCAATGTGGACGGCGGGATGCAGGCGTGGGCGGCCGGGGGCCGTCCGGTGGTGGACGGTTCCGGGGCGCCCGGCACCGTGATTTAGGGGGTGGCGCCCCTTACGGGGCGCAGTCGGCCAAGAGGTTGCCCAAGACCTCCTCGTGGGCGGCCGCCGGGCCCAGGGACAGTTCCAGGTGCTTGGCCCACGCGTGGTAGCGGTGCAGGGCGTAGTCCGTGTCCGCGCCGAAGCCGCCGTGCAGGTGCTGTGCGGTCTGGACGACGCGGCGCACGCCCTCCGCGGCCCAGATCTTCGCCACGGCGACGTCCGCGGCCGCCGGGAGGGCGCCTTCCGCGTCCGACTCCATGCGCCAGGCGGCCTGCCACAGGGTGGCCTCCATGGCGCGCAGGTCGATGTAGCGGTCGGCCGCCTGGACGGCCACGGCCTGGAAGGTGGCCAGGGGATGGCCGAACTGCTCGCGTTTCGCGGTGTATTCGCCCGTCAGCCGCAGCACCTCCTCGCCCAGGCCGAGCGCCAGCGCACAGGTGCCGGTCGCCAGCAGGCAGCGCAGCCATTCCCAGGCGCCCTCGGCCGTGACGATCTCTTCCTCCCCGGCGCGGACGGACTCCAGGACGACCTGTGCCGAGGGCTCGCCGCTGGTGGAGACCTGGTCGGCGAGGGCGACCCCGGGGCGGTCGGGGGGCACGAGGGCGAGGACGGTGCGTCCGTCGGCCGTATGGGCCGGGAGCAGGATCCGGTCGGCGCTGCGGGCCCAGGGCACCGCGGTCTGCAGTCCGTCCAGGAGCAGGCCTCCGCCCACCGGCCGGGCGGTGACGGCCAGTTCGGCCCCGTCATGTCCGGTGCGGCCGTGGGCGGCCACGGTCACGACGAGCTCGCCGCCGCCGATCAGCGGGAGCAGCCGGTCCGTCCCGGCGCCGCCGAACCTCCGCAGGGCCAGGGCCGCGGCGCCGGTCTCCAGCAGCGGCACCCGGGCCAGGACCTTCCCCGCCTCGCGCAGCACCAGACACAGGGCCACGGGGCCGAGCCCCGCACCGCCGTACTCGTCCGGAACGGGCAGACCCAGCAGGTCCGCCGCGGCGAGCCGGCTCCACAGTGCGCGGTCGATGTCGTCGGCGACGGCACCGGGGACGAGCGCCGGGCTGGGCACGCCGTCCGGGGTGACGTCGGAGAGGACGGCCCCGGCCGCTTCGGCGGCCGCCTGCTGTTCCTCGGTGAAGGTGAAGTCCATGGCCGCTGCCGCCTTCCGCCTCCAGGAATCTGACGGTCCGTCAAGATAGGGCAGGCGGCGGCAAGTCGGAAGCACTTCAGCTGTCGAAGTCCAGCTCCACCTCCTCCGTCACCGGGTGCGACTGGCAGGCCAGCACATAGCCGGCGGCCAGCTCCTCCTGTTCCAGGGCGAAGTTCCGGTCCATCCGCACCTCGCCGGACACCAGGCGGGCCCGGCACGTCCCGCACACCCCGCCCTTGCAGGCGTAGGGCGCGTCGGCGCGGTTGCGCAGCACCGTCTCCAGCAGGGACTCGCCGTCCTGCACCGGCCAGCTGCCGCTGCGTCCGTCCAGCGTCGCGGTGACCGTGCTGCGGTCGGGGGCGGGCGCCGCGGCGGGGCGGGCGTCCGGGGCCGGTGCGTCCGCCACGTGGAAGATCTCCTCGTGGATCCGGTCCCGCGCAACGCCCAGGCCGCGCAGGGCCCGTTCGGCGCCCTGGACCAGGCCGTACGGGCCGCACAGGAACCAGCCGTCCACGGCCTCCACCGGCAGCAGGGCGGGCAGCAGCCGGGCCAGCCGCTCCTCGTCCAGCCGCCCGGACACCGGTCCGGCCTGCTGCTCCTCGCGGGAGAGGACCTGCACGAGCTGGAACCGGTCCGGGTAGCGGTCCTTGAGGTCGGCCACCTCGTCCAGGAACATCGTCGACGCCGTCGTACGGTCGCTGCGCACCAGGGTGAACCGCGCCGCGGGCTCCCGGGTGAGCAGCGTCGAGACGATGCACAGCACCGGCGTGATCCCGCTGCCGCCGACGACCGCCGCGAACCGGCCCGGGCGCGGCTCCAGCACGAACCGCCCCGCCGGGGGCAGCACTTCGACGGTGTCCCCGGCCTTCAGCTCCTTGAGGGCGTACGTGGAGAACACGCCGCCGTCCACCAGCCGCACCGCGACCCGCAGCGCCTCCGGGCCCTCCGCACCGGGCTCGGGCGCCCGGCCGCAGATGGAGTACGTGCGGCGTATCTCCGCGCCGTCGACGGTCCGGCGCAGGGCGAGGTGCTGGCCCGGGGCGTGCCGGAAGTCCGCGCGCAGTGCGGGCGGCACGGCGAGGGTCACGGCGACCGCGTCGTCGGTGAGCGGGTCGACGGCCGTCACCTGAAGGGGGTGGAAGACGCCGTGGCGGGCCGCTGCCATCTACAACTCCTTGAAGTGGTCGAACGGTTCGCGGCATGCCTCGCAGCGGCGCAGAGCCTTGCAGGCGGTGGAGGAGAACCGGCTCAGCACGGTGGTGTCGGCGGAGCCGCAGTGCGGGCAGCGCACCGGCTCCGCCTCGTCGGCGGGGGCCGCGGTGTGCCGGGTGGGGCCCAGCTCCACGGCGACCGGCCCCGTGTCGCGGGCGCCGGGCCGGGGCGGCGCTATGCCGGACTCGGCCAGTTTGCGGCGTCCTTCGGCCGTGATGTCGTCCGTGGACCAGGCGGGGGAGAGCACGGTGCGCACGGACACCTCGGCCTGACCGTGCTCGTGCAGCACGCGCTCGATGTCCGCCGCCATGGCCTCGACGGCGGGGCAGCCGGTGTAGGTGGGGGTCAGCTCCACCTCGACGCGGCCGGGGCCGAGGACGTGCAGCCCGCGCAGGACGCCCAGTTCGGCCAGGGTGAGGACGGGCAGCTCGGGGTCGGGGACCGCTCCGGCGAGGGCCCGGAGCTCCGCTTCGAGGGGAGTGGGTGCGGTCACCATGACGCCCCCGGGTGGCTGCGGTGCAGGTGCTGCATCTCGGCGAGCATCCGGCCGAACGGCTCGGTGTGGATGCCCTGGCGCCCGGCGCCCGCCGTCCAGGCGCCTTCCCGGGGGCCCTCGGGAAGGGTCAGGCCGGCGCGGCGGAGGACATCCGTGACGTACGCGCTCCAACCGTCCTGCAGGGCGGGCCAGTCGGCGGACACGCCCTCGACCGGCTCGAAGAGCTCGCCCGTGTACCGCCAGAGGGCGTCGAGGGCGCGCTGCATCCGGGCGTGGCTCTCGGGCGTGCCGTCGCCGAGGCGGAGCGTCCAGTGTTCGGCATGGTCGAGGTGGTAGGCGACCTCCTTGACGGCCTTCGCCGCCAGCGGTGCGAACGGGCCTTCGCCGGAGGCCAGTTGGCCGTACAGCAGCTGCTGGTACGCGGAGAAGTACAGCTGGCGGGCGATCGTGTGGGCGAAGTCCCCGTTGGGCTGCTCGACGAGCTGGACGTTGCGGAAGGCGCGCTCCTCGCGGAGGAAGGCCAGTTCGTCCTCGTCACCGGCGAGGGAGAGCAGGGCGCGGGCCTGGCCCAGCAGGTCCAGGGCGATGTTGGCGAGGGCGACCTCCTCCTCCAGGACCGGGGCGTTCCCGGCCCACTCCCCCAGCCGGTGGGAGAGCACCAGGGCGTCGTCCCCCAGGGCGAGTGCGGCCGGCACGGGTACGCGGTTCACAGGTGCCGCACTCCTTCCGGGATCTCGTAGAAGGTCGGGTGCCGGTAGGCCTTGTCGGCGGCGGGCTCGAAGAACGGGTCCTTCTCGTCCGGCGAGGAGGCGGTGATCGCGGAGGACGGCACCACCCAGATCGAGACGCCCTCCGAGCGGCGGGTGTAGAGGTCGCGGGCGTTGCGCAGCGCCATCTCCGCGTCCGGGGCGTGCAGGCTGCCGGCGTGGGTGTGCGACAGGCCGCGCCTGCTGCGCACGAACACCTCCCAGAGCGGCCAGTCGGTGCCGGTCATGCCGCTGCCTCCTCGGGCTTGCCGTGGTTGTCGTGCTCGGTGTGCTCGGCGTGCTTGTCGTGGGTTCCGTGGTGTCCGTCGTGCTTCGCGGCATAGGCCGCGGCCGCCTCGCGCACCCAGGCGCCTTCCTCATGGGCCCGCCTGCGGCGCTCGATGCGCTGCTCGTTGCACGGGCCGTTGCCGCGGAGCACCTCGTGGAACTCGTCCCAGTCGATGGCGCCGAAGTCGTGGTGGCCGCGCTGCTCGTTCCAGCGCAGGTCCGGGTCCGGCAGGGTCAGGCCGAGGGACTCGGCCTGGGGGACGCAGATGTCGACGAAGCGCTGGCGCAGCTCGTCGTTCGAGTGCCGCTTGATCTTCCAGGCCATGGACTGGGCGGAGTGCGCCGAGGCGTCGTCGGGCGGGCCGAACATCATCAGGGACGGCCACCACCAGCGGTTCACCGCGTCCTGCGCCATGGCGTGCTGGGCCTCGGTGCCGCGGCTGAGGGCGAGGAGGAGCTCGTAGCCCTGGCGCTGGTGGAAGGACTCCTCCTTGCAGATGCGGATCATGGCGCGGGCGTAGGGGCCGTAGGAGCAGCGGCAGAGCGGGACCTGGTTGGTGATCGCGGCACCGTCCACGAGCCAGCCGATGGCTCCGACGTCCGCCCAGGTCAGAGTGGGGTAGTTGAAGATCGAGGAGTAGCGCTGGCGGCCCGAGTGGAGCTTGTCGAGCAGCTCTTCGCGGCCGGTGCCCAGGGTCTCGGCGGCGCTGTAGAGGTAGAGACCGTGGCCGGCCTCGTCCTGCACCTTGGCCATCAGGATCGCCTTGCGGCGCAGCGAGGGGGCGCGGGTGATCCAGTTGGCCTCGGGCTGCATGCCGATGATCTCGGAGTGGGCGTGCTGGGCGATCTGCCGCACCAGCGTCGCGCGATAGGCGTCGGGCATCCAGTCGCGCGGCTCGATGCGCTCGTCGGCGGCCAGTGCCGCATCGAACACCGCCTCCGGCGCTTGTGCGTCCGGCACCGTCGTCGTCATGCCGTGCCCCCTGGGCTCTCTCGTCCTGCTCCCTACCGACCGATCGTTCGGTTCAATGGTGGTCCGAGGGCTCGGAGGGTGTCAAGCCTGTGGATAACTCGTGCGCGCTGGGCCTCTCGGGGCGGCCTGGGTACGGTTCGGGTGCACGCCGACAGGCGGCGATCCGGGGAAGGCGCGGGGCAGCGGGGTTTCGGGGATGGACGGCAAGGCTGACGGCAGGGCTGCGGAGAGCGGCGACGAGCACGACGACGAGCGCGGCGAGGATCGCGGCGAGGAGCGTCGCGAGGAGGGCACCGGCAAGGCCGGCGGAAACGGCATCGGGCAGGGCGGGGTGGCCGGGCTGTCCCTGCCCGCCCGTGTCGTCGTCGGCGCCGCCGGCGTGGTGGTGGCCCTGGCGGCCGCCGTGCACCTGAGCATGGTGTTCCTGCACGTGGCGCCGCAGAACTCGGTGAGCAGACAGCACGCCGCGGCCATCGACGCCTACGTCTACCCCGAGTTCGAACAGAACTGGAAGTTCTTCGCTCCGAACCCGCTCCAGCAGAACACCGCCGTCCAGGCCCGCGCCGAGCTGCGTCGGCCGGACGGGAGCACCACGGTCACCCCCTGGACGGACCTCTCCGCCCAGGACGGCGCCGCCATCCTGCACAACCCGTTCCCCAGCCACACCCGCCAGAACGAGCTCCGCCGCGCCTGGGACTTCTACGCCAGTACGCACGACGCGCGCGAGCAGCCCGTCGGCCTGCGCGGACGGCTGTCCGAGCAGTACGTGCGCCGCATCGTCGTCTCCCGGCTGGGCGGTGGGCGCGACGGGCTCCCGGTCGACCGCATCCAGGTGAGATCCGTGACCGTCCCCATCGCCCCGCCGCCCTGGAGCGACGAGAAGGCCGACACCAAGCCGGTGTACCGCGTCCTGCCCTGGTGGCCGGTCACCACCGACGACCGCGCGGAGGCGGGCCGATGAGTACGACGTCCACGACCGCTCCGACGGGCTCCGCGCTGCTGCGCGGCCTCGACCGGGTCACCGGGTCGTCGCTCGGCCGCCACCAGACCGCCGTGCTGCGGATCGGCCTCTCCTTCGCCTGGGTCGGCTACCTGCTGCGCGAGTGGCCCAACCGCCGTGAGCTGTACGGGCCCGGCGCGCCGTGGAGCTGGGGCATGGCCCGCGAACTCACCGGCGACAACCATGCGTTCACCGCGCTCATGTGGTCGGACAGCACGGTGTGGTTCGAGGCCGTCTACGCGTTCGCGATCGTCAGCGGCGTGCTGCTGATGCTCGGGTGGCGTACCCGGACCATGGCCGTGCTCTCCATGATCGGGGTGCTGTCGCTGCAGAACCGCAGCGTGTTCGTGGGGGACGGCGGCGACAACGTCCTTCACCTGATGGCCCTTTACCTGGTCCTCGTCCGCTGCGGGCAGGTCTGGTCGCTCGACGCGCGGCGGGCGCGGGCCCGCCGGCCGGGCGGGGACCGGGATGTCACCGGCATCGTGCTGTGGGTGCTGTGCGGCCTTGCGCTGGCCGCGGCGCAGCTCCTCATGGACACGCGGATGACGTGGACGGACCGGGGGCCGCTGCCCGGCATCGGATGGGCGGCGGCCCTGTGGGGGCTCTGGGCCGTCCAGGCGCTGTGGTGGCTGGCCTGCCGCCGGGCGCCCGGGGAGCCGCGCACCGTGCTCGACATGATCGCCCATCTCGCGCACAACGGCGCCCTGTTGGTGATCATGGCGGAGGTCTGCCTGATCTACGCCACGGCGGGCTGGTACAAGATCCAGGGCTCGCGCTGGCAGGACGGCACCGCGCTCTTCTACCCGATGCACATCGACTACTTCTCGCCGTGGCCCTCGCTGTCGCATGCGCTGGCCGCCAGTTCGGTGGTGGTGCTGCTGCTGAGCTACGGGACGGTCGCGGTGCAGGTCGCGTTTCCGTTCACGCTGCTCAACCGGCGGGTGAAGAACGTGCTGTTGGCGCTGATGATGGCCGAGCACGTGGGGATCGCGGTGATGCTGGGGTTGCCGTTCTTCTCGTTGGCGATGGTGGTGGCCGATGCGGTGTTTCTGCCGACGGGGTTCCTGGTGCGGTTGGGGGCCGTGGTGCGGGGGTTTGTTGCACGGACCCGCCCCTTCCCGGAACCGGGGGCGCAGCCCCCGGGCCCCGGCATGGGGTCCGACGGCTGCGAGTCGTCCGTGGCCGGTCGCGCAGTTCCCCGTGCCCCTTCGGGGCGCACGTAGGCTGAACGCATGACCGAGGAACTGACCTGGCGCGCCGACGCGCCCGGCGCCGTGCTGCTCGACGGCTTTCATGCGCTCAAGCACGCCCTGCGTTTCGGGGCCGAGGTCGGGCCCGCCCTCACCACGGACAAGGCGGCCACGCTGGCGCTCGCCGGCAAGCTGGCCGAGGACCTGACGGACACCCTCGACGCCCTCCTCGTCGAGGTGCCCGCGCAGACCCTGCGCGAGCTCGTGCCCCGGGTGCACCCCACCGGGGTGGCCGCCCTGGCCGCCCGTCGTGACCGTGAGGCCAATCTGGCGGCCCTGGCGCAGCAGCCCCGCCGGGCACCCGTGGTCGTCCTGGACAACCCCCGCAACCTCGGCAACGTCGGCGCCGTGATCCGCCTGGCCGCCGGGATGGGGGCCACGGGCGTGGTCACCACCGGCGACCTCGACCCCTGGCACCCGAACGCCGTGCGCTCCGGTGCGGGGCTGCACTATGCGACGGCCGTGGAGCGGCTCCCGCTCGACGGCCTGCCGCCCGGGCCGCTGTTCGTACTGGACCCGGAGGGCGAGGACATCCGGTCCGTGCCGCTCCCCGACGACGCGCTGATCGCCTTCGGCTCCGAGCGGCACGGGATCTCGCCCGAGCTGCGGGCGAGGGCGACCCGGCTGGTCGCCCTGCCCATGCGGCCCCAGGTGTCCAGCTACAACCTCGCCACCAGCGTGGCCATGGCGCTCTTCCACTGGGGCGGCCCGGCACCCGCGTAGGGGTCACGCCTGGCGCCGCACCTCCACCATCCGGAAGCGGGAGGCGACGAACGCGCTGTCGCAGAGCACCGCGTTGGCCGCGGGGTTGCCGCCGGAGCCGTGGAAGTCCGAGAAGGCCGCCGTCTGGTTGACGTACACCCCGCCCGTGAGGTTCAGGGAGAGCTGGGCGCACTCCTCCAGGCAGGCCTCCTCCACCAGCCGCTCGACCTCCGGCGACGTCGTGTACGCGCCGACGGTCATGGCGCCCTTCTCCCGCACCGTGCGGCGCAGCAACTGCACCGCGTCCTCGGCGGAGTCGACCGCGACCGCGAAGGACACCGGCCCGAAGCACTCCGAGAAGTAGGCCGCCTCGGCGTCCGGCTTGGCGCCGTCCAGCTTCACGATCACGGGCGTGCGGACCGTGGCACCGGGGAAGTCCGGGTTGGCCAGCGTCCGCGAGGCGAGGGCGACTTCGCCGAGCCGGCCCGCGGCGTCGATCCGCTCCTTCACCTGGTCGTTGACGATGGCGCCCAGCAGGGCGTTGGCCCGGGCGTCGTCGCCGAGCAGCCCGTCCACCGCCGCGGCCAAGTCGGCCACGACCTCGTCGTACGTCTTGTGCCCGGCGTCGGTGCCGATGCCCTCGCGCGGGACGAGCAGGTTCTGCGGGGTGGTGCACATCTGGCCGCTGTAGAGGGACAGCGAGAAGGCGAGGTTGGACAGCATGCCCTTGTAGTCGTCGGTGGAGTGGACGACGACCGTGTTGACCCCGGCCTTCTCCGTGAAGACCTGTGCCTGGCGGGCGTTGGCCTCCAGCCAGTCGCCGAAGGCGGTCGAGCCGGTGTAGTCGACGATGCGGATCTCCGGGCGCACCGCAAGGGACTTGGCGATGCCCTCGCCGTCCCGCTCGGCGGCCAGCGCGACCAGGTCGGGCGAGAACCCCGCCTCCTGCAACACCTCGCGTGCCACGCGCACCGTGAGCGCCAGGGGCAGCACGGCCCGCGGATGGGGCTTCACCAGCACGGCGTTGCCCGTCGCGAGCGAGGCGAACAGGCCCGGGTAGCCGTTCCACGTGGGGAAGGTGTTGCAGCCGATGAGCAGCGAGATCCCACGCGGTACGGCGGTGAACTCCTTGCGCAGCTCCAGGGGATCGCGCTTGCCCTGCGGCTTGACCCACTCCGCGGAGCGCGGCGCCGCGCCCGTCTGTTCGGCGAGGGCGTAGACCACGGCCTCCAGGCCGCGGTCCTGGGCGTGCGGCCCGCCGGCCTGGAACGCCATCATGAACGCCTGGCCGCTGGTGTGCATGACCGCGTGGGCGAACTCGTGCGTCCGGGCGTTGATTTGGGCCAGGATCTCCGCACAGACCGCTGCCCGCGCCTCCGGCCCCGCCTCGCGCCACGCCGGCATGGCCGCACGCATGGCGGGCAGCAGGACGTCGGCGTCGGCATGCGGATACTCGATGTCCAGCGCGAAGCCGTACGGCGAGACCTCGGAGCCCGCCCAGCCGTCCGTCCCCGGCTGTTCCAGCGCGAAACGGCCGCCCCGCAGCGCCTCGAAGGCGGCCTGCCCCTCGGCCGCGTCCAGGCTGCCCGGCACCCCGTCCGCACCGTAGGCCTTCGGGTGCTCGGGGTACGGGGACCAGTAGCCGCGGGAACGGATGGTCTCCAGGGCCCGGTCGAGCGTGGGGCGGTGTTTCTCGGTCAACCGGGTCAACTGGTCGGTGCTGGGTCCGGCGGTCACGTCTGACCAACTCCTCGTCGAGTGGGCGGAGGACAAGTGGGCGGAAGACAACCCCGATGGATACAGTAACCGAACGATCGGTCGGGACAAGGGGGCCCGGCGAACCTGTGGACAACTCATCGGGGAGGATCACAGCCATGACCGCCATCGAGCCCGCCCGCACCGTTGCCGTGGTCGGTACCGGAACCATGGGCCAGGGCATCGCCCAGGTCGCCCTTCTCGCAGGGCACCCCGTGCGGCTGTACGACGCGATGCCCGGCCGCGCGGAGGAAGCGGAACGTTCCGTCAGGGCCCGTCTCGACCGTCTCGTGACCAAGGGGAAGCTCGCGGGGGCCGAGCGCGACGCGGCCGCCGCCCGGCTGCGCCCCGCCGCGCGCCTGGCGGATCTCGCGGGTCCCGCGGACCGCACGGCCCTGGTCATCGAGGCGATTCTGGAGCAACTCGACGTCAAGCAGAAGCTGTTCGGCGAGCTGGAATCGGTCGTCCCGGACGACTGCCTGCTGGCCACCAATACCTCGTCCCTGTCGGTGACGGCGATCGGCGGCGCCCTGCGCCGGCCCGGCCGCTTCCTCGGGCTGCACTTCTTCAACCCCGCCCCGCTGCTGCCGCTGGTGGAGGTCGTCCGCGGCCACGCCACCGACGCGGCCGCCGCCGAGCGGGCGCGCGCGACCGTGGCCGCCTGGGGCAAGACCCCGGTGACCTGCACCGACACCCCGGGCTTCGTCGTCAACCGGATCGCCCGGCCGTTCTACGCCGAGGCCTTCCGGGTGTACGAGGAGCGCGCCGCCGACCCGGCGACGATCGACGCCGTGCTGCGCGAGTCCGGCGGCTTCGCGATGGGCCCTTTCGAACTGACCGATCTCATCGGCCAGGATGTGAACAACTCCGTCACCCGATCGGTGCATGAATCCTTCTTCCACGACCCGAAGTTCACGCCCTCCCTCGCCCAGCAGCGGCTCGTCGAGGCCGGGCTGCTCGGGCGCAAGACGGGGCGGGGCTGGTACGACCACGCCGAGGGCGCGGAGCGGCCGCGGCCGCACACCGCCGCGCCCTGCGAGGCGCCCGGGGCCGTCGTGCTGCACGGGGAGCTGCCGCCGGCCGCCGCGGCCCTGCCGCAGCTGATCGAGGAGGCGGGCATCACCGTCGGCCAGGCACCCGGCGACGAAGAGGCCGGATATCTCGCCCTGCCCGGTGGCGTCCGGCTCGCCCTGACCGACGGGCGCGCGGCCGGCTCGGACGCGCCCGGGCCCCGCATCCATGTCGACCTCGCCCTCGACTACCGCACCTGCACCCGTGTCGCCCTCGCGCCCTCCCGCACCGCACCGGAGGCGGGCGTCCGGGCGGCCACCGGCCTGTTCCAGGCGCTGGGCAAGCAGGTGAGCGTCATCGGCGACGTGCCCGGCATGATCGTCGCCCGGACGGTCGCCATGCTCGTCGACTTCGCCCGGGACGCCGCCGGGCGCGGCGTGGCGGGCGAGGAGGACATCGACACCGCCATGCGGCTCGGCGTGAACTACCCGCGCGGCCCGCTGGACTGGGGCCGCGGCCTGGGCGACCGGTGGGTCTGCGGCTTCCTGCGGCACATGGACCGCGAGTACCCGGGCGGCCGCTACGCCGCCTGCCAGCCACTGCGCCGCCGTGCGGCCGCCGAGGGGAGCCTGCTGTAATCATGACCATGGCCAAACGCGACACCTACACGCCCGAATCGCTGCTCGCGGTCGCCGTCAAGGTGTTCAACGAGCGGGGCTACGACGGCACGTCCATGGAGCACCTGTCCAAGGCGGCCGGGATCTCCAAGTCCTCGATCTACCACCACGTCAAGGGCAAGGAGGAGCTGCTGCGGCTGGCCATAAGCCGGGCACTGGACGGGCTCTTCGCCGTGCTGGACGAACCGGGTGCGACTGCGGGGCGGGCCATCGACCGGCTCGAGTACGTCACCCGCCGCACCGTCGAGGTGCTCATCGCCGAGCTGCCGTATGTGACCCTGCTGCTGCGCGTGCGCGGCAACACGGAGACCGAGCGATGGGCCATGGAGCGGCGGCGGGAGTTCGACCACCGGGTCGCCGGGCTGCTCAAGGAGGCGGCGGCCGACGGGGACCTCCGGTCGGATGTGGACGTCCGGCTCGCGACCCGGCTGCTGTTCGGAATGATCAATTCCGTGGTGGAGTGGTATCGCCCGGAGCGGGGCGGTGCGGCCACCGCCGATGAGGTGGCCGATGCCGTTTGCCTGACGGCGTTTGCGGGGTTGCGGACCTAGGGCGGTACGCCGGGTGCGGCGGGGCGTGGCTACGGGCTGCCTTCCCCCGCCTCCAGCAGATCCGTTTCCTCGAAGACCAGCAGCGTGCGGGTGCTCAGCACCTCGTCCATGGCCTGGATCCTGGTGAGCACCAGCTCCCGCAGGGCGCGGTTGTCCTTGGTGTGTACGAGCAGCAGGACGTCGAAGTCGCCGCTCACCAGGGCGATGTGGGCCGCGCCCGGCAGGTCCTGGAGCTTCTCGCGGACCGTCCGCCAGGAGTTCTGGACGATCTTCAGCGTGATGTACGCCGACGCGCCCTGCCCGGCCCGTTCCTGGTCGATCCGCGCGCTGAAGCCGCGGATGACCCCGTCGTCGATGAGCCGGTTGATGCGGGCGTAGGCGTTGGCCCGTGAGACGTGCACGCGCTCGGCCACGGACCGTATCGAGGCCCGCCCGTCGGCCTGGAGCATCCGCAGGATCGAGCGGTCGATGTCGTCCAGGGGCCGTGCGGGAGCTCTGTTTCCCTGGGTGGCCCCGGGGAACCCGTGCGAAAAGGCCATCTGTTCGTCCGGCATACCGCCATGCCTCCCCTTCATGGACGCCCTGTGCATATCTCAGGCTGTGGAGAACCGTTTGTCCACAGGCTCGGGCCGCCTGTAGCCAAAATGCGCCGACGACCGAACAATCGGTAGGGAGAGCGCAGGACGCTTTCCGGTCACGCTCGTCCCATGAGGAGGTGCTCGTCATGACGGTTCTGGAGCAGCCCGGCTCGTACCGCCCCGCCCCGCCGCCCGCCTGGCAGCCCCGTACCGATCCGGCACCGCTGCTGCCCGAGGCGGAGCCCCTCCGGGTGCTGGGCACCCCGGCGGCGGGCGGGCTCGACCCCGTGCTGCTCGGCCGGATGTACGGCGAGCTCGTGCGCGGCCGGCGGTACAACGCCCAGGCCACCGCGCTGACCCGGCAGGGCAGGCTCGCCGTCTACCCCGCCTCCACGGGACAGGAGGCGTGCCAGGTCGCCGCCGCGCTCGCCCTGGAGCCGCAGGACTGGCTCTTCCCCAGTTACCGCGACACGCTCGCCGCCGTCGCCCGCGGCCTGGACCCGGTCGACGCCCTGACCCTGCTGCGCGGCGACTGGCACACCGGCTACGACCCGCACGAACACCGCGTCGCCCCGCTGTGCACACCGCTCGCCACCCAACTCCCGCACGCCGTCGGCCTCGCGCACGCCGCGCGGCTGAAGGGGGACGACGTCGTCGCCCTCGCCCTCGTCGGGGACGGCGGCACCAGCGAGGGCGATTTCCACGAGGCGCTCAACTTCGCCGCCGTCTGGCGCGCCCCGGTCGTCTTCCTCGTCCAGAACAACGGCTTCGCCATCTCCGTCCCGCTGGCCAAGCAGACCGCCGCGCCGTCCCTCGCCCACAAGGCCGTCGGATACGGCATGCCCGGCCGGCTGGTCGACGGGAACGACGTGGCCGCCGTCCACCAGGTGCTGACCGAGGCCGTACGGCACGCGCGGAACGGCGGCGGCCCCACCCTGGTCGAGGCCGTCACCTACCGGATGGACGCCCACACCAACGCCGACGACGCCACCCGCTACCGCAGCGACGCCGAGGTCGAGGCCTGGCGCGCGCACGATCCGATCGCCCTGCTGGAACGGGAGCTGACCGGTCGCGGGCTGCTCGACGAGGCGGGCATACGGGAAGCGCGGGAGGCGGCCGAGCGCATGGCCGCGGATCTGCGCGAGCGGATGAACCGGGATCCCGTGCTCGACCCCATGGAACTCTTCACCCACGTTTACGCCGAACAGACTGCCCAACTGCGCGAGCAGGCAGCACAATTGCGGGCCGAGCTGGCCGCTGCCGGGGAACCCTCCCCGGCCTGCCGGGAGGACGACGGCCCCCAGGAAGGAAGGCGGCGATGACCACCGCTGCTGTCGGGACGGTACACAGGGCCACGGCGCTGGCGCAGGCGCTCGGGAGGGCGCTGCGCGACGCCATGGCCGAGGATCCGTCCGTCCATGTGCTCGGCGAGGACGTCGGCACCCTGGGCGGCGTCTTCCGGGTCACCGACGGGCTGGCCAAGGAGTTCGGCGAGGACCGCTGCACCGACACCCCGCTGGCCGAGGCGGGCATCCTCGGGGCGGCCGTGGGCATGGCGATGTACGGGCTGCGGCCGGTCGTCGAGATGCAGTTCGACGCCTTCGCCTACCCGGCCTTCGAGCAACTCGTCAGCCACGTCTCACGGATGCGCAACCGCACCCGCGGCGCGCTGCCGATGCCCATCACCGTGCGGGTGCCCTACGGCGGGGGCATCGGCGGCGTCGAGCACCACAGCGACTCCTCCGAGGCGTACTACCTGGCCACCCCCGGCCTGCACGTGGTCGCCCCGGCCACCGTCGCGGACGCGTACGGCCTGCTGCGCGCCGCCATCGCCTCCGACGACCCGGTCATCTTCCTGGAGCCCAAGCGCCTGTACTGGTCCAAGGACGGCTGGGACCCCGAACGGCCCGAGCAGGTGCCCGGCATCGGGCGGGCCGTCGTCCGCAGGCAGGGCACCTCCGCGACGCTGATCACCTACGGGCCGTCCGTGCCCGTCTGCATGGAGGCCGCCGAGGCCGCCGGTGCCGAGGGGTGGGACCTGGAAGTGATCGACCTGAGGTCGCTGGTGCCCTTCGACGAGGAGACGGTCTGCGCGTCCGTGCGGCGCACCGGGCGGGCCGTCGTCGTCCACGAATCGACCGGATTCGGCGGTCCCGGAGGGGAGATCGCCGCCCGGATCACCGAGCGCTGCTTCCACCACCTGGAGGCGCCCGTGCTGCGCGTCGCGGGCTTCGACATCCCGTATCCGCCGCCGATGCTGGAGAAGCACCAACTGCCCGGTGTGGACCGGGTGCTGGACGCGGTGGCGCGCCTGCAGTGGGAGTCCGAGTGGACGTCCGAGGGCGGTGTGCGGTGATGGCCGTCGTCAAGGAATTCACCCTGCCGGACCTGGGCGAGGGGCTCACCGAGGCACAGGTCGTGCGCTGGCTGGTCGCGGTGGGGGACGTGGTCTCCGTCGACCAGCCGGTGGTCGAGGTCGAGACGGCCAAGGCGATGGTCGAGGTGCCGTGCCCCTACGGAGGCGTCGTCACGGCGCGCTTCGGCGAGGAGGGCACGGAACTGCCGGTGGGCGCACCGCTGTTGACGGTGGCCGTGGGGGAGCCGGAGCCGGGCGGCAAGGGTCCGGACGGCCCGGACGCTTCCCGGGGCTCGGGCAACGTGCTGGTCGGTTACGGTACCCAGGCGCCCGCGGCCCGCCGCCGCAGGGTGCGGCCGGGCGACCGCGGCGCCGCAGAGACCGCCGGCCCGGACGGCGTGTCCGGGGCTCCGGCCTCCGTCGCCGTCATATCGCCGCTCGTCCGCCGGCTCGCACGCGAACGCGGGCTGGACCTGCGGCGGATCCGGGGGACGGGCCCGGAGGGGCTGATCATCCGGGCGGACGTGGAGCAGGCAGCACAGGCGGCACATGCGGCTCAGGCCTCCCATGCCGCCGCGGCAGCCGTGCCGCGCGGCGCGGCGTCCCCGGCCGTCCGCACGGCCCGTACGTCCGGCCGCCGCAAGACCGACGGGCTGCGCGTGCCGCTGCGCGGCATGCGCGGCGCGGCCGCCGAGAAGCTCAGCCGCAGCCGCCGGGAGATCCCGGACGCCACCTGCTGGGTCGACGCGGACGCCACGGAACTGCTGACCGCCCGGAAGGCCATGAACGTCTCCGGCGGCGCGAAGGTGTCGCTGCTCGCCCTGCTGGCCCGCATCTGCACGGCCGCGCTCGCCAAGTACCCCGAGCTCAACGCGACCGTCGACACCGAGGCGCACGAGATCGTCCGGCTGCCCGGAGTGCACCTGGGGTTCGCCGCGCAGACCGACCGCGGGCTGGTCGTCCCCGTCGTCAAGGACGCCCACGCGCGCAACGCGGTCGAGCTGTCGGTGGAGATGGCCCGCCTCACCGAGGCCGCGCGGGCGGGCAAGCTCAGCCCCGCGGAGCTGACGGGCGGCACGTTCACCCTCAACAACTACGGGGTGTTCGGGGTGGACGGCTCCACGCCGATCATCAACCACCCCGAGGCGGCCATGCTCGGCGTCGGCCGGATAGCGCCCAAGCCCTGGGTGCACGAGGGCGAACTCGCCGTGCGGCACGTGGTGCAGCTGTCGTTCACGTTCGACCACCGGGTGTGCGACGGCGGTACGGCGGGCGGCTTCCTGCGGTACGTGGCCGACTGCGTCGAACAGCCGGCGGTGCTCCTGCGCTCGCTCTGACCCGGCGGAACCCCGCACTCCCCGGAGGCGGCACACTCGTCGGGTGACCAACGATCCGGTGTACGACGCAGTGGTCCTGGCCGGCGGTGCGGCCCGCAGGCTCGGCGGAGCGGACAAGCCCGCCGTGCGGGTGGGCGGGCGGCCGTTGCTCGACCGGGTGCTGAGCGCCTGCGGCGGTGCCGCCCGCACGGTCGTCGTGGGACCGCGCAGGGCGACGGTGCGGCCCGTGCTCTGGGCCCGTGAACAGCCGCCCGGAGGCGGCCCGCTCGCCGCCCTGAACGCCGGGCTGCGCCAGGTCTCCGCGGCGACGGTCCTCCTGCTCTCCGCCGACCTGCCGTTCCTCGACGAACAGGCCGTACGGGCGCTGCTCGGCGCCCTCGGCGAGCACGCCGGCACGGCCGAGGGCGCCGTCCTCACGGATCCCGGCGGCCGGGAACAGCCCCTCGTCGCCGCCTACCGCACCGAGGCGCTCCGGCGGGAACTCGGGCTCCTCGCCGCCGAGCACGGCACGCTCTCCGGCCTGCCCCTGCGGCTCCTCACCGCGGAGCTTTCGCTGACCCGGCTGCACCACCCCACCGCGTCCTTCGACTGCGACACCTGGGAGGACATCGGCACGGCCCGCGCCCGGATCAGGGACGATGGGAGCGTGCTGGATGAATGGATCTCCGCGGTCAAGGCCGAACTCGGCATCGAGATCGATGTCGACACGGCAGGCCTGCTCGACCTCGCGCGCGACGCCGCGCACGGCGTGGCCCGTCCGGCCGCGCCCCTGACGACCTTCCTCGTCGGCTATGCCGCGGCGCTCCGCGGCGGCGGCCCGGAGGAGCTCGCCGAGGCCGCCCGCAAGGCCACGGCGCTCGCCGCGCGCTGGGCCGAGGAGGGCGGTGCGGCGGAGCCGCAGAAGCCCGACGGGTCGTCATGACCGGCCGGCGGGAGGCGGACGCCTCGCTCGACCGCGCCACGGACGAGGCCCTGGCGCTCTTCGCGGACACCCGGGCCGCGGCGGCGGAGCCGGATCCTGACCCCGAGCCGCAGCGGGAGAGCCGCGGGCCGGGCGGCCCCCTCCCCTTCGACTTCCCGTTCGACGAGGACCCCTTCGAGGACGCCCCCGCGGCCCCCGGGCGCGAAGAGCCGCCGCTGGACGTGCCGTTCGCGGGCGTCCGCTACTACGACGCGACGGGCGGCACGGCGGAGCGGACGGGCGACGGCACCGAGCCGTCCCCCGGCCACGGCACCCCCTGGCAGGCGGCCCGCCGGACGGCCGCCCTGGCCACCGCACCTCTGCAGCCCTGCCCGCGCCCCCTCGGCGATGCCCTCGGCCACACGCTGGCCGCACCGCTCACCGCCCTGACCGACCTGCCGTCCTTCGACACCTCGGCCATGGACGGCTGGGCCGTCGCCGGGCCCGGCCCCTGGCGGCTCCCCGCCGACGGGGACGGCATCCTCGCCGGGCACGCCGGGACCGACGTGCTCCGCGACGGCCATGCCGTCCCGATCGCCACCGGCGCACGCGTGCCGGCCGGGGCGACGGCCGTCCTGCGCAGCGAGTACGGCATCGTGCGGGACGCGGGCGAACTGCTGCACGCCACCCGGCACATCACCCAGGGCGCCGACATCCGTCCGCGCGGCCAGGAGTGCCGCACCGGAGACGCCCTCGTGCCCGCCGGCACCCTCGTCGGCCCCGCCGTGCTCGGCCTCGCCGCGGCGACCGGCTACGACGAGCTGACCGTCGCCCCGCGTCCGCGCGTCGAGGTGCTCGTCCTCGGCGACGAACTGCTGCGCGAAGGCCTGCCGGACGAGGGCCGCATCCGCGACGCGCTCGGCCCGATGCTCGGGCCCTGGCTGCGGGCCCTGGGGGCCGAGGTGACGGCGACGCGGTTCCTCGGCGACGATGCGGCGGCGCTGCGCGCGGCGCTCAATGCGTCCGATGCCGACCTGGTGCTCACCACCGGGGGCACGGCCGCCGGGCCCGTCGACCACGTCCACCCCACGCTGTGCGAGCTCGGTGCCGAGTGGCTGGTCGACGGCGTCGCCGTGCGCCCGGGCCACCCCATGCTGCTGGCCCGCTACGGGCCCGGGAAGCACGTGGTCGGGCTCCCCGGCAATCCGCTGGCCGCCGTCGCGGGGCTGTTGACGCTCGCCGAGCCGCTGCTCGGCACCCTCGCGGGGCGCGGCGCGCGCAGGCCGCGCCGGGCCGTGCTCACGGAGGCCGTGGCCGGGCGGCCGTCGGACACCCGGCTCGTACCGGTCGCCGACCGCGGCGAGGGCCGCGCGCGTCCGCTGCGCTTCCACGGTCCGGCGATGCTGCGCGGCCTGGCGGCCGCGGACGCGCTGGCGGTGGTCCCGCCGGGCGGTGCGCCTCGCGGCGCGACGGTGGAACTGCTGGGTTTGCCTTGGGCGGACGGCGCGTCGGGCGGCGCCCCGTAAGGGATGCGGGGAACTGCGCGAGCAACCACGACGCGCCCGCAGTCGAGGCGCCCAGGGGCTTCGCCCCGGACCCCTGGGGTAGTGCGTCGGCTGCAGGCCGTCGGTGGCTGGTCGCGCAGTTCCCCGCGCCCCTTACGGGGCGCCCGTGACGGGCGAGTTCTGCCTGATCGTGACCACGCGATCCGCCAAGTGGAGGGATGCCGCCTCAGGATCCGTGTACGGCAGCAGCCGGTGCCCCCGGATCACCGCCACCACCAGGTCGGCGCAGTCCCGGGGGCTGCGGCCCGCCTCGCTCTTCGTCACCGGGCGTTCGACGACGTCCAGGCCGTGGCCGTACGTCAGCAGGTCCTCCAGGACGTTGCCGACGTTCGGGCTCAGCATGGACATACCGAGCAGCCGCCCGGCCGAACTGGAGCTGGTGACAACCGTGTTGGCGCCGCTCTGCCGCAGCAGCGGGACGTTCTCGTCCTCCCGCACGGCGACGACGATCGTGGCGTGCTTGTTGAGCTGGCGGGCCGTGAGCGTCACCAGGGCGGCCGTGTCGTCCCGTTCCGTGGAGATCACGACATGCGTGGCCCGCTGCAGCTCGGCGCGCAGCAGGGTCTCGGACCTGGTGCCGTCGCCGAGGACGCCCACGAGACCGTCGCTCGCGGCGGCGTCCACCGCCTTCTTCTGCGGGTCCACGACGACGATCTTGTCCTTGGGCTTGCCCTGCCCGATCAGGGTGTCGATGGTGTGACGGCCCTTGGTGCCGTATCCCACGACGACGGTGTGGTCTCGCATCCGCGACCTCCAGCGGTGAACGCGTACTTGCTGCCGTGTCCGTTCGGTGAGCACTTCGAGCGTGGTGCCGACCAGGATGATCAGGAACAGCACGCGGAGCGGCGTCACCAGCAGCACGTTGCTCAGGCGGGCGCTGTCGCTGTACGGGACGATGTCGCCGTAACCGGTGGTGGACAGGGTGACGGTGGAGTAATAGAGGGCGCCGAGGAAACCCACCTCGCCGCCCGCGTTGTCGTGGTAGCCGTTCCGGTCGGCGTAGACGATGAAGACCGTGGCGGCCATGACGAGCAGCGCCATGAGCAGCCGCCGGGCGACCTGGCGCAGGGGCGAGGCGGCACCCTGGACGGGCAGCACGATGGTCCGGCCGGCCTCGATGTCCTCGGCGTCGGGGCGGCCCCGGCGGAGCAGGGACCGGATGAGTGCCCTGTTGCCCCGCGGACCGGGGGATTCCGGGCGGTCAACCGTCATCTGTCGGCCTCAAGGCTGCATTCGTCACATTTCGCACGCAGCCCATGATCTCCTATCGCCTTGCGCAGCGAGGAGCGTCACCCGTGAGTAGCCTCGCGCTCATGCATGCGATCACCATTCCCGTTCCCGGCGGACCCGAGGCCCTCGTGTGGGCGGAGGTCCCCGACCCCGTGCCCGGCGCGGGCGAGGTACTGGTCGAGGTCGTCGCCAGTGCCGTCAACCGTGCCGATCTGCTGCAGCGGCAGGGCTTCTACGACCCACCGCCCGGTGCGTCCCCCTACCCCGGTCTCGAATGCTCCGGTCGGATCGCCGCGCTCGGTCCCGGAGTGAGCGGCTGGGCGGTCGGTGACGAGGTGTGCGCGCTGCTGGCCGGCGGCGGCTACGCGGAGAAAGTCTGCGTGCCGGTCGGTCAGTTGCTCCCCGTACCGGACGGCATGGACATCGTCACGGCGGCCGCTCTGCCCGAAGTGACGGCCACTGTGTGGTCAAACGTTTTCATGGTGGCGCACCTCCGCCCCGGTGAGACGTTCCTCGCGCACGGCGGCGGCAGCGGAATCGGCACCATGGCCGTCCAGTTGGCCAAAGCGGTCGGGGCGCGCGTCGCGGTGACCGCGGGAGGCCAGGACAAGCTGGAGCGCTGCCGCGAGCTGGGTGCCGACATCCTCATCGACTACCGCGAACAGGACTTCGTCGAGGAACTGCACAAGGTGACCGGCGGAGTCGGCGCCGACGTCATCCTGGACATCGTCGGGGCGAAGTACCTGCAGCGGAACATCGACGCCCTGGCGGTCAACGGCCGGCTCGCCATCATCGGTCTGCAGGGCGGCCGCAAGGCCGAGATCGATCTGGGCAAGCTGCTGGCGAAGCGGGCGGCCGTCACGGCGACCTCGCTGCGCGGGCGGCCGCTCGCGGAGAAGGCGGCCATCGTGGCGGCCGTGCGGGAGCACGTGTGGCCGCTGATCGCCGGCGGGCGGGTGCGGGCGGTCGTCGACCGGACGATTCCCATGCGGGACGCCGCTGCCGCGCACCGGGTGCTGGAGGAGAGCGCGCACGTCGGCAAGGTGCTGCTCACGACATGAGCGGCACGGCCGCGTCACCCGACCGGACGGCCACCGGTGCGCCGCGGCCGGGCAGGGGTGTGAGGGTGGGGGTGATGTGACTCCTGCGAAGGGCGGTGGCGGCCGTGTGGATTGCCGGGGCCCTGGCCGGGCTGGCCATGGTGGTGCCGGGGGTGCTCATACCGGTGGTACCGGTGTCGGAGGCCCTGTCCGCACCGTCGCCGACGCCGTCGCCCACGGTGCCGTCCACCACGACCGTCTTCCCGTCGCCGCCCGTCCCCGGCAGGCGGCTCGCCGGGACCATGGCCGGTGAGGGCCGCCCGCACCCCGGGCGCGCCGACACGGCCGAACCGCGCCGCCCCGTCCCGCGGCCCTCGCACGCGGCGCCGATCGTGCCGCCCGTGCGCGAGGAGCCCGGCCCCGTGCGCGGGGCCTCGCACGGCCCGGGACCCGCGGCTGCGGAGCGGCCGGAGCCCGCGGAGCGGGTGATACGCGTGCTGCCGCTGGGCACCGGCATGGCACTGACCGGCCTGGGGCTGGGATTCATCGCCTGGCGGCTGCGGAGGCAGTAGGAGGCGGCGGGAGGCAGCGGGAGGCAGGAGCAGGGGAGCGCACGCCCCGCGCGAGGAAGCGGTGGATCAGGCGTGTACGGGGGCATCACCAGGGGGAAATCACCTGTGCGAGAGAATGGCGGCATGGATATGCCGAGGAATGAACGGTCGCAGGAGAGCCCGCACGTTCTGGTCGTAGGCCCGGACGGCATGGCTCTCGGCAGCGCCAGCCCCGGCGGCGGGGAGGGCGATGACGAATCGCGCGAGGTCCCGGTGACGGAGATGGTCGAGCAGCCCGCCAAGGTCATGCGCATCGGCAGCATGATCAAGCAACTGCTGGAGGAAGTGCGCGCCGCGCCTCTCGACGAGGCGAGCCGCGCCCGGCTCAAGGAGATCCACCACAGCTCCGTCAAGGAGCTCGAGGACGGCCTCGCCCCCGAGCTCGTCGAGGAGCTGGAGCGGCTGTCGCTGCCGTTCACGGACGAGACGATTCCGACCGAGGCCGAACTGCGCATCGCACAGGCCCAGTTGGTCGGCTGGCTGGAAGGCCTCTTCCACGGCATCCAGACGACGCTGTTCGCCCAGCAGATGGCGGCCCGCGCCCAGCTGGAGCAGATGCGGCGCGCCCTGCCCCCCGGTGTCCTCGCCGAGGACGAGCACGACGGCCAGCAGCACGGCGGCGCCCGCTCGGGCCCGTACCTGTAGGCGAATGGAAGAGGGGCCCTTGCCGAACCGGCAAGGGCCCCTCTTCCATCGGGTACTTACGACGCCGAGTCGCCGGTCGACACCGTCAGCACGAACTGCGCGCTCTTCGGGTCGAACGGGTCGCCCGCCTCGGGCGACTGGGTCATCACGGTGCCCTTGCCCCAGGTGTTCTCGTTGACCGGGTCCACGCGGTACTTCCAACCGGCGGCCTGCAGGCACTCCTTCACGGAGTCGATGTACAAGTACTTGAAGTCCGGAGCGGTCTTCTTCGTCTTGTCGTTGTAGGCGTCGTAGGCCTGCGTGCACTTCTCCTTGTCGATGGTCTTCGACTTGTCGCCGTCCTTGTGCTTGGCCTGCCCCGTGCCGCCACCGCTGCCGCCACCGCTGCCGCCGGAGGTGCTGCCCTGGCCGCCCGCTCCGCCGGGTGCGACCGGTGCGTTGGAGGACTTGTCGCCGCCTGCCTGGTCGGTCTTGTTGTTGTCCTCGCCGTTGAGGGCGATGGCGGCGATCACGCCGATGACCGCCAGGACCGCGACCACGGCCGAGCCGATGAGCACGGGCTTGTTGCTCTTGGCGGCGGGCGCCGGAGCCGGGGCGGGCGGCGGCGTCTGGTACGCGGGCGCCTGGGGCTGGTAGCCCCCCTGGACGGTCGGCGGCGGAGTCGACGGGCCATAGCCGCCGTACGGGTTCTGGACGGCCTGCTGCGGCTGGTACGGCGTCTGGACGGCCTGCGGACCGGGCGCCGGCATCTGGCTGTCCACGGGCGGGAAGACGGCGGAGCCGACCCCCGCACCGCTGCGGGCCGGCGGGCCGCCCGCGATGATGATCGGCGAGCCGGTCGCCTGCGCCGCACCGGCCACCCGGGCGCACTCGTCGCGCATGGCCTCGGCGCTGGGGAAGCGCTCGTTCGGGTTCTTCTTCAGCGCGCGCAGCACCAGCGCGTCGACGGCCGGCGGGATCGACCGGTTGATCGTGGAGGGCGCGACCGGCTCCTCCTGGACATGCGCGTAGGCGATGGCCAGCGGAGAGTCCGCGTCGAAGGGCAGCCGGCCGGTCAGCAGCTCGAAGAGCATGATGCCGACCGAGTACAGGTCGCTGCGGGCGTCCACACCGCGGCCCAGCGCCTGCTCGGGCGAGAGGTACTGCGGGGTGCCGACGACCATGCCGGTCTGGGTCATCGACGTCACGCCGGACTGCATGGCGCGGGCGATGCCGAAGTCCATGACCTTGACCACATTGCGCTTGGTCATCATCACGTTGCCCGGCTTGATGTCCCGGTGGACCAGGCCCATCTCGTGGCTGACCTCGAGCGCCGCCAGCACATCCGCCGTGATCTTGAGCGCCTTGTCGGTGGGCATCGCACCGTACTGGGCGACATCGGCGTCGAGCACCGAGCGCAGCGGCTTGCCCTCGATGTACTCCATGACGATGTACGGCATCGTCGAACCGTCGATCTCGTCCTCGCCGGTGTCGAAGACCGAGACGATGTTGGTGTGCGTGAGCTTGGCCACGGCCTGCGCCTCGCGGCGGAAGCGCTCGCGGAAGGAGGCCTCGCGGCCCAGCTCGGTGTGCAGGGTCTTGATGGCCACGTGCCGGTCGAGCACACTGTCGTGGGCGAGGTGCACGGAGGCCATGCCGCCCTCGCCGAGCAGGTCGCGGAGCTGGTAGCGGCCACCGCCGACCGTGCGTCCCGCGTACCGGCCGTGTGCGCCGTCCTGGCTCATGGTGTTGCTTCCCCCTCGGCGCACTGTGCACTGTCTGTGACCGGTGACGGTGGCGTACGGAGCCGGTTCACCGCGGCGATCCGGCTGTTCTTCGACGTATCCCGGCCAAGTCTGCCCCAGGGCGCGGGCACGTCAAGCCGCGTGCCCGTTCCGTGACCGGATGCGCGACAAGCCGTCACGGGATTTGCCTTGTTAGGGACGGTACGGGTTTGATGGCCGGTCCATCCCGGACCGGTGCACGCTGCGGAACCTGTAGCGTGGGCTGGCGGAAGACCGTATTGCCCCGCGCATCGCCCCCACGCGAGCGGCCAGACACGACGGCGAGGACTGATGGCACAGACGCAGAGCGCCCAGGGTCCGGGCGACCCTGACGCCAACGGGGGCGGAATGCCCGATGTGCCGGAAATGTGGGGCAATGGCGGGCTGGTCGGCGACGGCCGCTACCGCCTGACCCACCGGCTCGGCCGCGGTGGCATGGCCGAGGTCTTCGCCGCCGAGGACGTCCGTCTCGGCCGCACGGTCGCGGTGAAGCTGCTCCGCGCCGACCTCGCCGAGGACCCGGTCTCCAAGGCCCGCTTCACCCGCGAGGCACAGTCGGTCGCCGGTCTGAACCACCACGCCGTGGTCGCCGTCTACGACTCCGGCGAGGACACCGTCGGCCGCAACGTCGTGCCGTACATCGTCATGGAGCTGGTCGAAGGCCGCACCATCCGCGACCTGTTGCTCAACGCCGAGGCGCCGCCGCCCGAGCAGGCCCTGATCATCGTCTCCGGGGTGCTGGAGGCGCTGGCCTACAGCCACCAGCACGGCATCGTGCACCGCGACATCAAGCCCGCCAACGTGATCATCACGAACAACGGCGCGGTCAAGGTCATGGACTTCGGCATCGCCCGCGCCCTGCACGGTGCGGCGTCCACCATGACCCAGACCGGCATGGTCATGGGCACCCCGCAGTACCTCTCGCCCGAGCAGGCCCTCGGCAAGACCGTCGACGCCCGCTCGGACCTCTACGCCACCGGCTGCCTGCTCTACGAACTGCTGGCGCTGCGCCCGCCGTTCACCGGCGAGACCCCGCTCTCGGTCGTCTACCAGCACGTCCAGGACAACCCCGTCCCGCCGTCGCAGGTGCTCGGCAGCGTGCCGCCGGAGCTCGACGGCCTCGTCATGCGCTCCCTCGCCAAGGACCCGGACGACCGGTTCCAGAGCGCCGAGGAGATGCGCGGGCTGGTCCAGTACGCGCTGCAGATGCTGCAGGACGCGGGCGCCCACACGGGCGTCTGGAACACCGGTCCCGTCGACCACGCGACCGCGGCCACCCAGGCCATCGGCGGCATGGGCATGGGGGCCACCACGGCCATGCCGCATGCGCAGCACGGCAACACCTCGCAGCAGCCGATCCTGCCGCGGCGCCCCGGCGACAGCGGCGGCTTCGACGGCTACGGGGGCGGCGGGCAGGGCGGCTACGGCGGCGGTTCCGGCGGCGGCAAGGGGAAGACGGCGCTGATCGTCGCGGTGATCCTGATCATCGTGGCGCTGGGCGGCTTCTACGCGTACAAGCAGCTGGGCAGCAGCAACAACAACCAGACCGGCAATACGGACACCAAGATCTCCCAGTCCAACTCGCCGAGCGCCGAGCCGAGCAACTCCCCCGAGAAGCGCCTCAGCCCCAGCCCCAACCGCAACGGTCACACGGGCAGCGACAACAGTGACTGGGGCGACTCGACCGACGACGAGCCGACGACCGAGCCGACCCGGCACCGTTCGAAGTACCCGACCACGGACCCGTCGGCCAACCCGTCGAACCCGGACGTGCCGAGCGGGAAGCCCTCGCCCAACCCGTCGGGCGACGACAAGAACCCGACGACGCAGCCCCAGCCGAGCCACGGCACCGGCGACACCGCCGGCACCGTCCAGGGCACCACCGGGCACTGAACCCCGGGCGTCAGTCGGTGAAAGCCGCGCCGACCGCCTCGTACGAGCTGGTCCACCACACCGCCAGCGCCGCCGACGCCGGGAAACCGGGGTCGGCGCGGCGGTCGCCCAGCTGGTAGCGCCAGCGCAGCATCCAGAAGTCGTTCAGGCGCTCCCACCACACCCGGTGCACGGCCGCGGCGAGTTCGGCCGCGTCCGCGCCGGTGGCCCGGCGGTAGGCGCGTGCGTACGGCCGCACCTTCGCGAGGTCCAGCGTGCCGTCCGGGCGCACGAAGAAGATCACGGCGGCCCGGACCGCCTCCTCGGCGCGCGGCTGGACGCCCAGCCGGTCCCAGTCGACGATCGCGGCGGGCTCGGCGCCCCGGTAGAGCAGGTTCAGCGGGTGGAAGTCGCCGTGCACCCAGCCGCGGGCCGGGACGGCGGCCGCGCCGGGGCGCCGGTGGGCGTGCTGCTCCAGCAGGCCGCGGCGCTCGACGAGCCGGTGTTCGGCCAGTTCGTCGAAGGCGTCCCGGGCCCGGCGGCGCACAAGGGCCAGGAGATCCTCGATGAGGGCGTAGGTGGTCTCGGGATCGGCTGCGGCGTCCGGAGCCTCTCCAGCGGCCGTACAGGCCCGCCCAGGGCCCTCCATGACCTCTTCCAGGCATGTGTGCACATGGCCGAGCAGCGCGCCGAGCCGGTCGGACTGGCCCGTGGTGAGTTCGCCGCCGTCGCGGTGCCGCCCGTCGATCCAGGGGTGCAGGGCGTAGCAGCGGCCGCCGAGGACGGTCACGGTGGAGCCCTCGGAGTCGGCGACGGGCGGGACGACGGGCAGGCCGAGGGCGCCCAGCCGGCGGGTCACCTCGTGCTGGTGCGCGATGGCGGCCTCGTCGCCGTCCAGGTGGTGCTTGAGGAAGAAGCGGCCGCGGGTGGTGGAGAGGCGGTAGCCGCGGTTGAGGAGCCCCTCGGTGAGGGTCTCGCAGGAGACGGGCTCGCCGGCGTCGCCGTAGCGGCGCAGCAGGGTGCGCAGGGTGCCGCCGTCGGGTGGGGCAGGGGTGACAAGTGAGCGCGGCACGCCCCAAATGTTAGATCACGCTGAGTGCGCAGGTCGTCGCACAGGTACGCCTTCGAGATGGTGCAGGGTGATGAACTGGGGTTCTATGCACAGGTATTCAGGCGCGAAGGGCACGTCGTCCGCGAACCGGGGTGCGGGGCCGAAGAGTTCGAGCTCCGCCGGTTCCGGCACGCAGCGCCGTGCCGTGCCGACGAACTGCACGGTCCAGACGGTCTCTTCGCCGTCCTCGCGGTCGCCGATGTTGTCGGCGGAGTAGGCGACGACGCTGCCGTCGCAGGCCTGCGCGTACCCGAAGCCCTCGTGCAGCCGCAGCAGCACCCGGCCGCCGTCGACGACGTGCCGGGCGACGGTGACGAACGGCAGTGCGCGCAGGGTGACGGACACCCGGCCGTAGGGGGTGCGGCCGAGCAGTTCGAGCGCCCGGAAGGCGTCGCCGTCGTGCGCGCGGTGGGCGCCTGGGGGCACGGAGGACATGGTCACCACTCTGCCGGTCGGTCCCGCGGCGCCATAGGGGCGCCAGTCCCCTCCGGCACAGGGCCTTTGGTCCCTGATCCGGCGTTCAGCCCTTTCCGGCCTGCAGCCGGGCCACGTAGGCCGCCGCCTGGGAACGCCGCTCCATGCCCAGCTTGGACAGCAGGCTGGAGACGTAGTTTTTGATCGTCTTCTCGGCGAGGTGCAGCCGTTCGCCGATCGCGCGATTGGTCAGGCCCTCGCCGATGAGATCCAGAATGCGGCGTTCCTGATCGGTCAGCGAGTCCAGCCGGCCGTCCCCCTTGGGGTCCTTGCCGTCGCGCAGCCGTTCCAGCACCCGGGCCGTCGCCACCGGGTCGAGCAGGGATTTCCCGGCCGCCACGTCCCGCACGGCCGAGAGCAGTTCATTGCCGCGAATGGCCTTGAGGACATAGCCCGCGGCACCGGCGACGATCGCGTCGAAGAGGGCCTCGTCGTCCGCGTACGAGGTGAGCATCAGGCATTTGATGCTGTCATCGCGGGAGCGGATCTCACGGCATACTTCGACTCCGCTGCCATCCGGAAGGCGCACGTCCAGTACGGCGACGTCCGGCCGGGTGGCGGGAATGCGCACCAGTGCATCCGCGGCGGTGCCGGCCTCGCCCACGATCTCGATGTCGTCCTCGACGGAGAGGAGCTCATGGACGCCGCGACGGACGACTTCATGGTCGTCCAGCAGAAATACCGTGATTTTTCCTTCTTCGCGCACGAAGACAGTCTCACACATCGACTCTTCCCCTGCTCTTGTCCTCCGGGATAACGTGCCCCCGTTCCGGCACTGCACAAGGCTGTGACCAGGGGATGCGCCCCGCTTTCTCGATTTACTTGGAAATCCAAGCAAAATCGCAGGTCAAGAGGGGTTTCGCAGGAATGCGGTCCGCTGGGTAACGTGCTTATTGCAGGCCATTCGCCGGGGCGCCTGTCACGCCCGGTTCCGGCCTCGGCACACCCACCCCGTGTGCCCCGGGCGGCCGGGCGAGCCTCCCCCTGTCTCACGGCGGGGGGACTTCCCTCTGGCCGCCGGCGACCCCGGGGGCCGGACAGACGGAGGAGCACACGTGACCGTGGACAGCACTGCCGCGCGCAAGCCGCGACGCAGCAGCAGCAAGCGAGCCGGGGGCAAGAAGCCGGCCGACGGGGCCGGGCAGGAGCCGGAGCTCGTCCAGTTGCTGACGCCGGAGGGCGTACGGGTCGAGCACCCGGCCTACTCCATCGACCTGTCGCCCGCGGAACTGCGTGGTCTGTACCGGGACATGGTGCTGACCCGCCGGTTCGACGCCGAGGCGACCACCCTGCAGCGGCAGGGCGAACTCGGCCTGTGGGCCTCGCTGCTGGGCCAGGAGGCCGCCCAGATCGGCTCCGGCCGCGCGACCCGCGACGACGACTACGTCTTCCCGACCTACCGCGAGCACGGCGTCGCCTGGTGCCGCGGGGTCGACCCGACCAACCTCCTGGGCATGTTCCGCGGCGTGAACAACGGCGGCTGGGACCCCAACGAGAACAACTTCCACCTCTACACGATCGTCATCGGCTCGCAGGCGCTGCACGCGACCGGTTATGCGATGGGCGTGGCGAAGGACGGCGCGGACTCGGCCGTCATCGCGTACTTCGGCGACGGCGCCTCCTCGCAGGGCGACGTGGCCGAGGCGTTCACCTTCGCGGCCGTCTACAACGCGCCGGTGGTGTTCTTCTGCCAGAACAACCAGTGGGCCATCTCCGAGCCCACCGAGAAGCAGACCCGCGTGCCGCTCTACCAGCGTGCCCAGGGCTACGGCTTCCCCGGCGTGCGCGTGGACGGCAACGACGTGCTGGCCGTGCTCGCCGTGACCAAGGCGGCGCTGGAGCGCGCCCGCACCGGCGAAGGCCCCATGCTCATCGAGGCGTTCACCTACCGCATGGGCGCCCACACCACCTCCGACGACCCCACCCGCTACCGGCGCGACGCCGAGCGCGAGCAGTGGGAGGCCAAGGACCCGATCCTGCGGCTGCGGAGGTACCTGGAGAGCGAAGGCCACGCCGACGAGGCGTTCTTCGCGGAGCTGGAGACCGAGAGCGACGCCCTCGCCAAGCGGGTGCGGGACACCGTGCGCACCATGCCGGACCCCGACGACATGGCGATCTTCGAGAACATCTACGCCGACGGACACGCCCTGGTGGACGAGGAGCGCGCCCAGTTCGTCGCGTACCAGGCGCAGTTCGCAGAGGAGAGCAACTGACCATGAGCATCGACAAGCTCTCGATCGCCAAGGCGATCAACGCCTCCCTGCGCACGGCCCTGGAGACCGACCCGAAGGTCGTCGTCATGGGCGAGGACGTCGGCAAGCTCGGCGGCGTCTTCCGCGTGACCGACGGTCTGCAGAAGGACTTCGGCGAGGATCGGGTGATCGACACCCCGCTCGCGGAGTCCGGCATCGTCGGCACGGCGATCGGTCTGGCGCTGCGGGGCTACCGCCCGGTCGTGGAGATCCAGTTCGACGGTTTCGTCTTCCCGGCGTACGACCAGATCGTCACGCAGCTGGCGAAGATGCACGCCCGTGCACTCGGCAAGATCAAGCTGCCCGTCGTCATCCGCATTCCCTACGGCGGTGCGATCGGTGCGGTGGAGCACCACAGCGAGTCGCCGGAGGCGCTGTTCGCGCATGTGGCGGGTCTGAAGATCGTGTCGCCGTCGAACGCGGCGGACGCGTACTGGATGATGCAGCAGGCCATCCAGAGCGACGACCCGGTCATCTACTTCGAGCCCAAGCGGCGCTACCACGACCGCGCCGAGGTCGACACGGAGGCCATCCCCGGCCCCCTGCACGCCGCACGCACCGTGCGCTCCGGCACGGACCTGACCCTGGCCGCGTACGGGCCGATGGTCAAGACCTGCCTGGAGGCCGCCGCGGCGGCCGAGGAGGAGGGCAAGTCCCTGGAGGTGCTGGACCTGCGGTCGATCTCGCCGGTCGACTTCGACGGCATCCAGGCGTCCGTGGAGCGCACGCGCCGCCTGGTCGTGGTCCACGAGGCGCCGGTGTTCTTCGGTTCCGGCGCGGAGATCGCCGCCCGGATCACCGAGCGCTGCTTCTACCACCTGGAGGCCCCCGTCCTGCGGGTCGGCGGCTACCACGCGCCGTATCCGCCGTCGCGGCTGGAGGACGAGTACCTGCCCGGACTGGACCGGGTGCTCGACGCCGTCGACCGCGCACTGGCGTACTAGGGCCGAGGAGAGTCGTGACGATGACTGCCAGCAATCAGCGTTTCCGCGAGTTCAAGATGCCGGACGTGGGCGAGGGGCTCACCGAGGCCGAGATCCTCAAGTGGTACGTGAACGTGGGGGACACGGTCTCCGACGGTGACGTGGTGTGCGAGGTCGAGACGGCCAAGGCGGCCGTCGAACTGCCCATCCCCTTCGACGGCGTGGTCCACGAACTGCGCTTCCCCGAGGGCACGACGGTCGACGTCGGCAAGGTGATCATCTCCGTCGACACCGACCCCCAGGCGGGGCCCGCCGAGGCTCCCGCGCAGGCTGCTGCCCCGGCCGCCGCTCCGGCCGCGGAGGAGCCGGAGCCGGCCGGCAGGCAGGCCGTGCTCGTCGGCTACGGTGCCGCGCCCTCCTCGACCAAGCGCCGCGCGCGCAAGACGTCCGGCGGGCCCGCGGCGTCGGCCCTCGCCGCCGTGCAGTCCGAGCTGAACGGGCGCGGGGCACCGGTTGCGCCGGAGACGACCGCACCGGCGGCGACCCCGGTCGCCGCGCGGCCGCTGGCCAAGCCGCCGGTGCGCAAGCTCGCCAAGGACCTCGGCATCGACCTGGCGACGGTCGTCCCGACCGGGCCCGACGGGATCGTCACCCGCGAGGACGTGCACGCCGCCGCCCGGCCCGCCCCGGCCCCGGCCGTGGAGGCCCCCGCCGAGGCAACCGTGTCCGCGGCACGCGAGACCCGGATCCCCGTCAAGGGCGTCCGCAAGGCGACCGCGCAGGCCATGGTGGCCTCCGCGTTCACCGCCCCGCACGTCACGGAGTTCGTCACCGTCGACGTCACCCGCACCATGAAGCTCGTCCAGGAGCTCAAGACCGACCCCGACATGGCCGGCCTGCGCGTCAACCCGCTGCTGCTGGTCGCCAAGGCCCTGCTCGTGGCGATCAGGCGCAACCCGGACGTCAACGCCGCCTGGGACGAGGCGAACCAGGAGATCGTCCGCAAGGACTATGTGAACCTCGGCATCGCTGCCGCGACCCCGCGCGGGCTGATCGTGCCCAACATCAAGGACGCCCAGGCCAAGACGCTCCCCGAGCTGTCGAAGGCCCTGGCCGACCTGGTGACCACCGCCCGCGAGGGGAGGACCAGCCCGGCGGACATGCAGGGCGGCACCGTCACGATCACCAACGTCGGCGTCTTCGGCGTCGACACCGGCACGCCCATCCTCAACCCCGGCGAGTCCGCGATCCTCGCCCTCGGCGCGATCAGGCTCCAGCCGTGGGTCCACAAGGGCAAGATCAAGCCCCGCCACGTCACCACCCTGGCGCTGTCCTTCGACCACCGCCTCGTCGACGGCGAGCTCGGCTCCAAGGTCCTCGCCGACATCGCGGCGGTCCTGGAACAGCCCAAGCGCCTCATGACCTGGGGCTGACGGCACAGGACAAGGGGCCCGGATACTCTCTCCTCACCCCCCTCCAGTGAGGAGAGAGTGCGGCATCCGGGCCCCTCGTCCGTATGCAGAGCGGCCTACGGACAATCCACACTGGTCAGATGCGGGAATAGCCCGTGCGGGCAAATTACCCAAGGATGACCGACACTTGCAGTGTCGGAATTGGAGGCCGCTTTGGAGCCCGCGGTGGACCGTGACGGCGGGGAATCCATCAGCCGTCTGCTCCGCGCCTGGCGGGCCCGCGTCGACGCCCGGAACCTGCCCGAGCTGCGCGGAGTCTTCCCCAGGCCGGGGCGACGGCTGTCGCAGAAACACGTCGCCCGCATGACGGGCGTGAGCGAGGGCTGGTACCGGGCACTGGAGGCCGGCCGGCGCCAGGACTTCTCGGAAAGCTTTCTGCTGCGCGTCGCCGAGGCGCTGCGGCTGAGCGATGCCGAAACGCTGACGCTGTTCGTGGCCGTCACCGGCCGCCGCCCTCCCGAATTCGGCCGCTGCCGCCGGGATCTGCCGCCCGGCGTCAAAGCGCTGCTGGAACAGCAGGTCTCCTATCCGGCCTATCTGTCCGACGACGCCTGGAACATCGTCGCGGCCAACTCCCTCATGGGCGCCTGGTTCCCATGGGTGCTGCGGCCCAAGGCGAATCTGATGCGCTGGGCACTGCTGGACCCCGAGGCTCGGGAGCAGATGCTCGACTGGGAGGACAGCTGCGCGCGCATCTATCTCGCCATGCTCCGCGTCGCCTCCAACAGCAATCCCGGCAACACCGAACTGCACGGCCTCGTCCGGGAGATCCTCGCCGCCGACGCGGACTGCCGGCGCATCTGGGCCGAGGAGTACGACGTCGTCGAGCACCGGGACGGCCACGTCTTCCGGCTGCGCCTGCCGTACCACGGCGGGGCGGAGGTGCGGGTGACGTCGCATGTGCTGCTGCCGATACAGCGTCCTGATCTGCGGTTCGTGTTCATCACGCCGCTGGAGGGCTGGGCGGGGGTGTAAAGGCGCGCAGCGCACTCCTGAGCGCTGCTCACATCCCGGACGCGCTCTGACCACGCATCCCTGTTGTATCTATCCTGTGCGCATGCCATCCACCACCGCCCCCGCCGTCAGACGTCCCCCCGCCGCCGAACGCGTCTACACACACGTCAAGGACGCCGTCCTGCACCGCCGCTACGAGGGCGGCACCCTGCTCACCGAAGGCGACCTGGCCGAGGCCGTGGGGGTGTCGAGGACGCCCGTGCGCGAGGCGCTGCTGCGGCTGGAGGCCGAGGGGCTGCTCAAGCTCTACCCGAAGAAGGGAGCGCTCGTGCTGGCCGTGTCCGCACAGGAGATCGCGGATGTGGTGGAGACCCGGCTGCTCGTCGAGAAGCACGCGGCCGGCAAGGCCGTCCCCGCCGCGCCGGCGCTCATCGCCCGCCTGGAGGAGCTCATCGACGACATGCGCGCCCAGGCCGCCGCGGGCGACCTGGCCGCCGTCTCCGTCAGCGACCGCGCCTTCCATGCCGAGATCGTGCGCAGCGCGGGCAACCGGATCCTGTCGGGCCTGTACGAACAGCTCCGCGACCGCCAGCTGCGGATGGGCGAGGCCGTGATGCACGCCCACCCCGACCGCATCGCCAAGAACATCGCCGAGCACACCGAGATCCTCGACGCGCTGCGCTCCGGCGACGCCGAGGCCGCGATCCGCGTCGTCGACCGGCACGTCGGCTGGGTGGGCAACCTCGCCCGCGGAGAAGCCCGATGAGCACCGGCACCGCGGCGGGCGGCGGCACCGGCTCCATATCCCTGCCCGGCGACCCTCCGGGCGGTCGCCGGGCGCTGGCGGTCTGGGGCATCGGCGTCGCGGTCTACTTCGTCGCCATCATCTTCCGCACGAGCCTGGGCGTCGCCGGCATCGACGCGGCCGCCCGCTTCCACATCAACTCCTCCGCGCTGTCCACCTTCTCGATCCTCCAGCTGCTCGTCTACGCGGGCATGCAGATCCCCGTCGGCGTGCTGGTCGACCGGCTGGGCACCAAGAAGGTGCTGGGCATCGGCGTCGTCCTGTTCACCGCAGGCCAGTTCGGCTTCGCGCTCTCGCACTCGTACGCCACCGCCCTGGCCTGCCGGGCGCTGCTCGGCTGCGGCGACGCGATGACGTTCATCAGCGTGCTGCGGCTGGGCGCACGCTGGTTCCCCGCCCGGCACGGGCCGATGATCGCGCAGGTCGCCGCGCTGTTCGGGATGGCGGGCAACCTCGTCTCGACCGTCGTCCTCGCACGGCTGCTGCACAGCGCGGGCTGGACCACGACCTTCGGCGGCAGCGCGGCCGCGGGCGTGCTCGTCCTCGTGCTGATGCTGCTGTTCCTCCAGGACCATCCCGAGGGCCACGAGCCGCCGGCCGGCCCGCAGGCGGGCAAGGGATCCGTGCGCCGGCAGATCGCACTGGCCTGGCGCGAGCCCGGGACCCGGCTGGGCCTGTGGGTGCACTTCACCACGCAGTTCCCGGCGATGGTGTTCCTGCTGCTCTGGGGGCTGCCGTTCCTGGTGGAGGCCGAGGGGCTCTCGCGCGGCACGGCCGGGATGCTGCTGACGCTGGTGGTGCTGGTGAACATGGCCGTCGGCCTCGTCTACGGGCAGGTCATCGGCCGCCACCATGCGGCCCGGCTGCCGCTCGCCCTCGGCACGGTCGCCGCAACGGCCGTGCTGTGGGCGGCCGTTCTGGCCTGGCCGGGGCATGCACCCCTGTGGCTGCTGGTGACGCTGTGCACGGTGCTGGGCGCCTGCGGACCGGCCTCGATGATCGGCTTCGACTTCGCCCGGCCCGCCAACCCGCCCGAACGCCAGGGCACCGCCTCCGGCATCGTCAACATGGGCGGTTTCACGGCCTCGATCACCACCCTGCTGGCGGTGGGCATCCTGCTCGACGCCACCGGCGAGGACTACCGGGCCGCCTTCTCCTCGGTGTTCGTCCTCCAGGCGCTCGGCCTCTCGCAGATCCTGCGCCTGCGCGGCCGCGCCCGGCAGCGCGAACGCGAGCGCGTTGTCGCGTCGCGGGTGGAAACGGTGCACGTACCGGTGTGAGGACGCGGGGGACCGGACGGCCCCCCGCCCTCACGGAGTGACGGCGAACTCCCGCAGGATCGCGGCCGCCAGCACCGGATCGCCCTCCACCTTGATCCGGTCCGCGACGGCCTCCGCCCGCACCCGGCCGCACGCCAGCCGGACGAACAGCTCCCAGTCCATCGCGAACCCCACCGTCGGCCCCAGCGCGATGCTGCTGTCGATCGTCGCCCTGCCCTGCGAGCCGACCCGCACCGTCTGCAGGAACTCCACCGCACCGTGCACGTCGAAGGCGACCGTCGAACCCGGCTTCGCCTCCGCCCTCTCGGCCACCACCTTCGGCAGCGCCCGCAGCAGGAAGTCCCGCGCGAGCAGCGCACCCGGGGAATCCAGATTCCCCGGCACACCGAGCGCTCTGCGCAGATCCTGTTCGTGCACCCACACATCGAAGGCCCGTGTCGTCAACATCCGTTCGAGACTTGCCTCGTTGCCGCTGCCGAGCGGCCAGCGCACCAGCGCATTCGGCGAACGCATCTCGTTGCGCAACTGCCGCGACCGCCGGATGACCGTGTACTCCAGCTCGGAGGTCATCTCCAGGGCCGTGTGGCAGCGGCGCACATCGACCTGCACCTCGATGTACCGCGAGAACTCGTCGGTGACGTGGTAGAGATCGCGCGGCAGGGTGTGAATGGGCCGTGGTTCTCCCAGCATTTCGCATTCGACGCCGATGATGTGCGACACCACATCGCGCACGGACCACCCCGGGCAATCGGTGCGCAGATTCCAGTCGTTCTCGGCGAGCGGTTTCACCAAGTCGCCGATGGCTTCGATGGAGTGGGTCCAGGCGTCGATGGCGGGCTGAAGACTTGGGTGGACGGTCACGTGGATCCCTCGGCGGTGCTCGGACGCGGGTGCGGGGCAAGTGCTGTCTGGGTGCTCTCCCGTTAAGTTACGCTGCGCACGGGCAACTCGGCAGAGGAATGGTGGGTACGGTGCGCGCCTCCGTGATGCAGTTGAAGGTCGACCCGGCAGAATCCGTGGCGGCACGCCGCGAACGTGCCGCGGACCGCGTGCGGGCCCTGCACGGCAGCGACCTGGTGGTGCTCCCCGAACTGTGGACCACGGGCGCGTTCGCGTACGAGTCCTTCGCCGCGGAGGCCGAGAGCCTGGACGGCCCCACGGCCGGGGCGATGTCGCGGGCCGCCCGCGACACGGGCGTCTGGCTGCACGCGGGCTCGATCGTCGAGAAGGCCCCCGACGGCTCGCTCTACAACACCTCCCTCGTCTTCTCCCCCGACGGCGAACTCGCCCGCACCTACCGCAAGATCCACCGCTTCGGCTTCGACCGCGGCGAGGCCGTCCTGATGAGCGCGGGCCGCGAGATCGTCACGGTGCCCACGCCGGAGGCCACGCTCGGCCTGGCGACCTGCTACGACCTCCGCTTCCCCGAACTCTTCCGCGCCCTGACCGACGCGGGCGCGCAGATCCTCGTCGTCCCCGCGGGCTGGCCGGCCCGCCGCCGCGAGCACTGGCGGCTGTTCGCCCGCGCCCGCGCGGTCGAGGACCAGTGCTACGTCCTGGCGTGCGGCACGGCGGGCACCCACGCGGACGTGGAGCAGGCGGGCCACAGCATGGTGGTCGACCCCTGGGGCACGGTCCTCGCGGAGGCGGGCGAGGACGAGGAGGTCCTGACGGTGGACCTCGACCTGGCGACGGTCACGAAGACGCGCGAGGACTTCCCGGCGCTGAAGGACCGTGTGTTGTAGCGCCTCAACCGGCTTCGGGTCCTTGCCAGTCGACCCCTGGGGCGCACTTCGTCATCCTCAACTTCTGGAAGTTCACAACGAACCACGGAACTTCCAGAGACACTTACGTGGTGCACCAAGACTCAATCTGTGACCTGTACCTGCGCCTGTCGCTGGACAGGGGCGGCAAAACGGCAATTGAGAGGCAGGAGACGGACTGCCGTGCGTGGGCGGAGCGCAACGGCCTGACGGTCCGCAAGGTTCACATCGACCGGGGCCGCTCCGGTTACAAGACCGTGGAGCGCAAGGGGTTCGACGCCGCACTTGCGGCTGCCACCGCCGGAGTGGTCGGCACTCTGATCGTCTGGAAGCTCGACCGGCTGTCGCGCCAGGGCATCGGGCAGGTGGGTAAGGTCCTCGACGACATCGAGAAGGCGGGCGGCCGGCTTGTGTCCGTCATGGACGGCCTGGACACGTCGAACGACTCGGCCCGGATGATCGTCGCCATGCTCGCCGAACTGGCGCGCACGGAGTCCAAGAACCTGGGCACCCGTGTCGGGCACGCGAAGCGCTACCTCCGCAGCAAGGGCCAGTGGATCGGCGGACAGCCGCCTTACGGGCTGCGGGTGGATCCCGAGACCAAGAAGCTCGTCCATGATCCTGAGGACGTTGTCTACGCCCGTCTGATAGCGGATGAGGCGCTGGCTGGTACGTCCCTGGTGAAGATCGCCCGGCTGCTCAACGAGTACGAGATTCTGTCGCCCCGTGGTGGGCAGTGGAACGCGGCGAGCATCATGCAGCTTCTGAGGTCGCCAGCGTTCGCGGGGCTCATGCCCGAGACCGAGAGTGTGGAGACGGACGACGGGGAGCGGAAGTACACGGGGCGCGTCTTCCCGTACCGGGACCCGGAGACGCTGGACACGGTGGAGATCGGGGAGGGGATCATCACCGTGGGCGAGCGAGATAAGATCATCCGGCAGCTTGAGGAGCGGACGTTCGTGCACGCGGGCAAGCGTCGTCCGAAGGCCGAAGGAACGGCGCTGCTCACAGGGTTGATCTTCTGTGGGGTGCCGGGCTGTGGGCGGCGGATGCACCGTGTGGGCAACAGCTACCAATGCATGGCGCGCCGCGCGGGGAACCAGTGTCCCGGAGCCAACGCGATGGCCGGCCGCGTAGACGAATACGTCGCGGAGAGCTTCCTGTCCAAGCTTCCCGCCCTTGAGCCGACTGACCCTCTGGTGGTCGCGATGGCCGACCGCTGGGTTCACCGGTCCGATCCGGAGACGTTCGCCAAGCGGGATGCCATCAAGGCGGAGATCGAGGATGAGGAAGCGCGGTTGGCCGACCTTGAAGACGCCCGTTACGTCCGTGGTGAGTTCAAGGGTGCTGCGGCCGTGGAGCGGTATAACCGGCTGACGGGGCGACTCAAGGACCGTATAGAGGGGCTGCGCGCTGATCTGGCGAAGCTTCCGATGCCCTCGGTGGACGTGACCCCGATGCTGGATGGCGTGCTGCTGGAGGAAGCGTGGGAGGTCGCCACAGAGGCAGACCGCAGGGACCGTCTGTCCCTGGCGATCGACCGGGTGGAGGTCACCAAGGGGCAGCGTGGACGGCGCTTCGTGCCCGAACAGCGCGTCCGGATCAAGTGGGCGACGATCACTGAGGATGGCATTGCGTAAACCTGTTTGAACGCCTGTCGCGGCCCGTTGGTGGGGATTTCCCTGGCGGCGGGCTGTTCGGCGTTCCTGGGGCGCGTGTGGCCTTTGGGGATGTTGTGGGACCCGGGGTGACGATGGGGGCGATGCAGGAGGCGCCCCTTTCCTCGCCTCGCCCTCTGGCCACCTTGGTCAAGTGTCCGGGCGCTGCGCCCACAGTGATTCGTGCGCTCCCCGGCCACTCCCCGCTGGCTCCGGGCTCGGGCCGAGGCTGCCCTGCAGCGGGCTGAGCGGTGTCGGAGTGACGGTTTACACCACTTTTTTAGAACACATAGAAAGAGTAGTAAAGAAGAGAGAACGGTGCCTCAAACGGCACTGCATCACCGACGTGCCTTCGAGCGCCCCTTGTCCCCTGTCAGCTGTAAGCGGGGCCGCTGGCGGGCTCGCCACTCGGCATGACGCTGCTGCGCGGCTCCGCCGGATCGTGGAGCGCAAGGGGCACGCTTGGTGCGGCTGGTGCATGGAGACGTTCCCGGCGTCCGCTGTGGACGTTGACCACGTGCGGCCCCTCGCGATGGGAGGGACCGACACGGACGGGAACGTTCAGGTGCTGTGCCGGGGGTGTCATCGGCTCAAGATCCGCGCCGAGTTCGACATTGCTGGTCCGCCGTTCTGAGCGGCGACGCCAGTCATGACGGGGCACAGTTGCTGTCCGTCTGGTCAGAGTGCCGACGCGAGGGTCAGAACAGGCCCAGCAGGCCGACTAGCGCAGCGACGGCGCTAGCAAGAGGCAGCGTGACGACCTGAAGCATTAAGTCTCCTTACAAGGGGCGGAAGTTGGGCTCAGTAAGAGTTGCATGGGGTTTGATCACTGCGCGCCCCCTCTCGCCCGTGTGGGTCTGCTGTATCGATCCATCGCCCCCTTGTTCGGAGGTACCCCATGCCGCGCAGACCCCGCCCCCTGCCCTGTCCCCGGGGTGTCCCGAGCTGACCCGGGCCGGCGGCGGGCGCTGTGGGCGGGGATCGGTCCCGCGTTACCGGCCTGTCCACCAGGCGGCTCCGGCTCCGGTTCCGGCTGCTGTGGTCAGCAGGGTGACGAGCCAGGCGGGGACGCGCTGAATGGTCAAGTGCAGTCCGCCCCAGCGGAGTTCGAACTGTGGGCGCTGCTTGGTGCCGCTCGTGTTCGAGGTCATGGCAAGCAGTCTTGCACTCACTCTGGGTGCTCGCGCAGGAGGCGTTTGTGCACGAAACGCGCTGTCGGACTTAGACGTTTTGGCCAAGGCCTGACGAGATGGCGCAGGACTGTAAATGTCCAGCTCAGAGCCGGTGCGACCGTGGAGTCGGTGCGACCGTGCCGAGGATCTTGAGCCGCCGCGTATTGAGTGGAAGGCACCCCAATTGCCGCAGGTGGGGGCGTTCCAGTTCCAGACGATTGGCCCCGATGCTCCCCGACATGCCCTCAGTCTGGCCGACAGTTGGCCGACGCGGGGCCGCTAGCTCTAGATCCACTCCGGGCCAACTCTGGACGCTATGACCGAGCCGACGCGATACAGCACAGCACCTGTGGAACTGCCGTTGCGCCTGGAGCTGGAACCGACCCCCGTCGAAGGGTGTAGGGGATGCGCCGGCCTCGCAGCCGTTCGGGATCACGCCCGTGCCGTTTGCGACATGTCCACGGTGACCGATTGCAACGTGCGCATGCGGCAGCACCCGGACGGTCACCGGTGATCACACGCGAGGACATCGGCAAGCGCGTGAGAGACACATCGGGCCGTGTCGGCATCCTGTGCGACGTGATCCCGGACTACGAGGACCCCGACGCCCCGCGCCATGAGCGCCGCAAACGCCCCACAGCGTTCCTGCGCCCCGAGGGCGGGGCAGGGAGTGGCTGGTCCCACCCGGCTCCGTAGCCCCTGTCGCACCGCCGTGATCCTCCGTTCACGCCCGGATGGCACCCTTGGTGCATGAACGCTGCTTCCCCCGCTCCGCGTCGTCCCCGTGTCCGTGCCCCTGAGCTGGTCGGCAAGGGCGGGTGGATCAACACGGGTGGCAAGAATCTGACCCTCGCGGACCTGCGAGGTAAGTGTGTCGTTGTAGATTTCTGGACGTTCTGCTGTGTGAACTGCCTGCACGTCCTGGACGAGCTCCGCGAGCTGGAGGAGAAGCACCGCGACACCGTGGTGATCATCGGCGTCCACTCGCCGAAGTTCGTGCACGAGGCCGACCACCAGGCCGTCGTCGACGCCGTCGAGCGCTACGAGGTGCACCACCCCGTCCTCGACGACCCCGAGCTCGCCACCTGGAAGCAGTACGCCGTGCGGGCCTGGCCCACGCTCGTCGTGATCGACCCCGAGGGCTACGTCGTCGCGCAGCACGCGGGCGAGGGCCACGCGCATGCGCTGGCCGCGCTGGTCGAGGAGCTGGAGACCGAGCACGCCGCCAAGGGCACCCTGCGGCGCGGCGACGGACCCTACGTGGCGCCCGAGCCGGAGGCCACGGACCTGCGCTTCCCCGGCAAGGCGGTCGTGCTGCCCACCGGCCGCTTCCTGGTCTCCGACTCGACCCGGCACCAGCTCGTCGAGCTGGAGGCCGACGGCGAGACCGTCGTGCGCCGCATCGGCACCGGCGAGCGCGGCTTCGGGCCGGAGAGCTTCAGCGAACCGCAGGGGCTCGCGCTGCTGCCGGACGGCAAGGTCCTCGTGGCCGACACGGTCAACCACGCGCTGCGCACGTACGACCCCGAGACGGGCGTGATCTCGACCGTCGCCGGAACCGGCAGGCAGTGGATGCAGGGGCAGCCCACCTCCGGGCCCGCCCGCGAGGTCGCGCTCTCGTCCCCCTGGGACGTGGCCTGGTGGGCGGACCGCGTCTGGATCGCCATGGCCGGCGTCCACCAGCTGTGGACGTACGACCCCGCGACCGGAACCGTCGCCGTCGCGGCCGGCACCACCAACGAGGGCCTGGTGGACGGGCCCGCGGACGAGGCCTGGTTCGCCCAGCCGTCCGGGCTGGCCGCGGCCGGGGACCGGCTGTGGCTGGCCGACTCGGAGACGTCCGCCCTGCGGTACGTGGAGCGGGACGGCGACGGCTTCGCCGTGCGGACGGCCGTCGGCACCGGCCTCTTCGACTTCGGGCACCGGGACGGGGACGCCGCACAGGCGCTGTTCCAGCACCCGCTGGGCGTCACCGCGCTGCCGGACGGTTCGGTGGCCGTCTCGGACACGTACAACCACGCGCTGCGCCGCTACGACCCCGCCACCGGCGAAGTCACCACCCTGGCAACGGACTTGCGGGAGCCGTCCGACGCGGTGCTCGTCGGCGACGACATCGTCGTCGTGGAGTCCGCCCGGCACCGGCTGACCCGGCTGCGGCTGCCGGAGGAGGCGGTCCGCGTCGAGGCGGTGGCACACCGCACGCAGCGGGCCGCGACGGACATCGCGCCGGGGCGCTTGCAACTGGACGTCGTCTTCCAGGCCCCGGCGGGCCAGAAGCTGGACACGCGCTACGGCCCGTCGACGCGGCTGCTGGTCTCCGCCACCCCGCCGGAACTCCTGGCGGAGGGCTCGGGGGCGGGCACGGACCTCGCGCGCGAGCTGGTGCTCGCGGACGGGGTGACGGAGGGGGTGCTGCACGTCTCCGCGATGGCGGCGTCGTGCGACGACGACCCGGAGAACGAGTACCCGGCGTGCCACATGCACCAGCAGGACTGGGGGGTGCCGGTACGGGTCGTTGCCGGGGGCGCGGAGCGCTTGCCGCTGGTGCTGGCGGGGCTGGCGTAGGCCCCCTGACGGAGTCCCCGCGCCCCTTACGGGGCGCGGCCCGCAACCGTCACCACTTCAGCGCCGCATCCTCGCTCCCCACCCAGTACGTCCCCTTCGCCGAGTCGTCCACATGCAGCGTCCCGCCCGGCAGGGCGGGAACGGACGGATCGCCGTCCACCGGATCGCCGTTCGGGGTCTGGAAGGACACCGACAGCTTCTTCACGTCCCGCCCGTTCCCGCCGGAGGCGGACGCCGTCACCCCGGCATACGCGGCCTTCCCGGGCGCGAGCTTCAGCGCGGCGCCCGGCTTGCTCTCCTCCGTGACCCCGGCCGTCGCCTGGTCCTGGTCGAAGCGGAGGAAGGGGAAGCCGTACGCCGTGCACTCCTTCTTGCCGGTGTTGGTGGCGACCAGCAGCACATGGTGCGCGGGCGACGGGACCGCCCGCGCCTCCACCTTCATCTGGGTCGGCGTGCACGCGTCCCCGGTCGCCTGCGGCGACGACTTCGCGTCGTCGTCCGCCTCGTCGCCCCCGTCACTGCCCTCGTCGTCCGGGCTCGCCGACTGCTCCGCGCCGTCGGCCTTGGCCGTGTCCGAGCCGTCCTTGCTGCTGCCGCCGCAGGCGGTGAGGGACAGTGCGGTCACAGCGGCAAGCGCAGCGGCGGCGACCGCCCTGCGCACGGTGTGCGTGGTCATGGTGCGTTCCCCTCAGCCTTCGAGGAAGGCCGTCAGTGCGGATGCGAGCAGGTGCGGATCCTCCGCGCCGCACAGTTCGCGCGCGGAGTGCATGGAGAGGATGGCCACGCCGATGTCGACGGTGTGGATGCCGTGCCGCGCGGCGGTGATGGGGCCGATGGTGGTGCCGCAGGCGACGGAGTTGTTGGAGACGAAGTGCTGCCACGGCACACCGGCGCGCTCGCAGGCGGCGGCGAAGACGGCCCGGCCGCTGCCGTCGGTGGCGTACCGCTGGTTGACGTTGACCTTGAGGATCGGGCCCTTGTTGGGCAGCGGGTGGTGCCCCGGCTCGTGCCGCTCGGCGTAGTTGGGGTGCACGGCGTGGCCGGTGTCGGAGGACAGGCAGACCGAGCCGGCGAGCGCCCGTGCCCGGTCCTCGAACGTGCCGCCGCGCGCGAGGACCGAGCGCTCCAGGACGTTGCCGAGCAGTGGCCCTTCGGCGCCGGTGTCGGACTGGCTGCCGTTCTCCTCGTGGTCGAAGGCGGCGAGCACCGGGATGTAGGGCAGCGAGGCCGAGCCGGCCGCGGCGACGAGCGCGGCGAGACCGGCGTGGACGGACAGCAGGTTGTCCATCCGCGGCCCGGCGAGCAGTTCGCGGTCGCGGCCGAGGTAGGCGGGAGCCTCCACGCTGTGGACCATCAGGTCCCAGCCGCCGATCTCCCGCGCGTCGACACCGGCCTCCTCCGCGACGAAGCGGATCAGGTCGCCCTCGTTCACGTCGCCGAGGCCCCAGATGGGAGTCATGTGACGCTGCTTGTCGAGCTTGAGGCCGTCCTGGTTGACCGACCGGTCGAGATGTACGGCGAGTTGGGGCACGCGCAGCAGCGGGCGGTCGACGTTGACGAGCCGGTGGCTCCCGTCCCGCAGCGTGATCCGGCCGGACAGGCCGAGGTCGCGGTCGAGCCAGGTGTTGAGCAGTGTGCCGCCGTAGATCTCGACGGCCACCTGCCGCCAGCCCTGCGCGCCGGTGTCGGGCAGCGGCTTGACGCGCAGGTTGGGGGAGTCGGTGTGCGCGCCGACGATCCGGAACGGGGTGGCCGGGGTGGCCCCTTCCGGCACGTACCACGCGATGAGCGCGCCGCCCCGCAGCACGAACCTGCCGCCGGCCGCGGCGTCCCACGCCTCGGTCTCCTCGACCTGGCGGAAACCCGCCTTCTCCAGCCGCTCGGCGGCGTTGGCCACCGCGTGGTACGGAGACGGGCTTGCGGCGAGGTAGGACATCAGGTCATCGGTGTGGCCGCGGTCGAAGCGGTGCGCAGAGCTCATGGCCTCAGGATAAGGATCAGGGCAAGCGCCGGGCTGCCTTTCGGCGCCCGGCACTTGCCCGTTCGACAGTGTCCGCGTGTGCTTAGAACGCGGCCTCGTCCAGCTCCATCAGCGACTGGTCGACCGACTCGGCAAGCGTCCGCTCGACGGCCAGGGCCGGGAGCACGGTGCGGGCGAAGAACTTCGCCGCCGCGATCTTGCCCTGGTAGAAGGACTTGTCCCTGGAGGAGGCGGCGGGCAGCTTCTCGGCGGCCACCGCGGCGCCCTTGAGGAGCAGGTACGCGACGACGACGTCACCCGAAGCCATCAGCAGGCGGGTGGTGTTGAGGCCCACCTTGTAGATGGACTTCACGTCCTTCTCGGTGGCGGCGAGGTCGGTCAGCATCGCGCCGACGATCCCCTCCAGGTCCACCGCGGCCTTGGCGAGCTGCTCGCGGGCCTCGGCCAGGTCCTCGCCGCCGGCGGCCTCGGCGAGGAACTTCTTGATCTCCTCGGAGAGGGTGGTCAGCGCCTGGCCCTGGTCGCGGACGATCTTCCGGAAGAAGAAGTCCTGGCCCTGGATGGCCGTGGTGCCCTCGTAGAGGGTGTCGATCTTCGAGTCGCGGATGTACTGCTCGATCGGGTACTCCTGCAGGTACCCGGAGCCGCCGAAGGTCTGCAGCGACTGTGCCAGCTGCTCGTAGGACTTCTCGGAGCCGTAGCCCTTGACGATCGGCAGCAGCAGGTCGTTGAGACCGTGCAGCGCCTTGGCGTCCTCGCCCGCGGCCTCCTTGACCATGATCTCGTCCTGCACCGTGGCGGTGTAGAGGACGAGGGCGCGCATGCCCTCCGCGTACGCCTTCTGCGTCATCAGCGCGCGGCGCACGTCGGGGTGGTGCGTGATGGTGACCTTGGGCGCGGCCTTGTCGGTGAAGGCGGCCAGGTCCGGGCCCTGCACACGCTCCTTGGCGTACTCCAGGGCGTTGAGGTAGCCGGTGGAGAGGGTGGCGATGGCCTTCGTGCCGACCATCATGCGGGCGAACTCGATGATGCGGAACATCTGGCGGATGCCGTCGTGCTTCTCGCCGATGAGCCAGCCCTTGGCGGGGTGCTTGTCGCCGAAGGTCATCTCGCAGGTGTTGGAGGCCTTCAGGCCCATCTTGTGCTCGACGTTGGTGGCGTAGACGCCGTTGCGCTCGCCCAGTTCGCCGGTCTCGAAGTCGAACTCGTACTTCGGCACGAGGAAGAGCGAGAGGCCCTTGGTGCCCGGGCCGTGGCCCTCGGGGCGGGCGAGGACGTAGTGGAGGATGTTCTCCGCCATGTCGTGCTCACCGGAGGTGATGAAGCGCTTCACGCCCTCGATGTGCCAGGAGCCGTCCTCCTGCTGCACGGCCTTGGTGCGGCCGGCGCCCACGTCCGAGCCGGCGTCCGGCTCGGTGAGGACCATGGTGGAGCCCCACTGCTTCTCCACCGCGAGCTTCGCGATGTGCTTCTGCTGCTCGGTGCCCTCCTCGAAGAGGATGCCGGCGAACGCCGGGCCGGAGGCGTACATCCAGATCGCGGGGTTGGAGCCGAGGATGGCCTCCGCGTACGCCCAGATCAGCGAGCGCGGCGAGGTGGTGCCGCCGATCTCCTCCGGGATGCCCAGGCGCCACCACTCGGCGTCCATGTAGGCCTGGTAGCTCTTCCTGAACGCGGCCGGGACGGGCGCGGTGTTGGTCTCCGGGTCGAAGACCGGCGGGTTGCGGTCGGCGTCGGCGAAGGACGCGGCCAGCTCGTTCTCCGAGAGGCGGGTGAGCTCCGACAGGACGCTCTTCGCGGTCTCGACGTCCATCTCCGCGAACGGGCCGGTGCCGTACGCCTTGTCGCGGCCGAGAACCTCGAAGAGGTTGAACTCGATGTCGCGAAGATTCGACTTGTAGTGGCCCATGACAGACGGCTCCGTAAGAGACGGGAGGTGCGATCCTCTGTGCGTACCGGTCAGTAAGCAGCAATGATGCTACCCGTCGGTAATAAGGCGCAAGACCCGATCGCCCAACTGTGACTCGTTACGCTTTGGCCCATGTACGGCTACGACCAGAATGCGGGAGCCCAGGGTTACGCCCCGCCGCAGCAGCCCGGCGGCTACGGCGAACAGCCGCTCTACCCCGAGCCGTCCCCGCCGTCCCTGGCCGACGCGGTGCGTGCCTTCACCACGGGCCAGATGTCCGCGGAGGACTTCCAGACGGTGTTCGCCGGCTCCAAGGTCTACTGCCCGCGCGGCGAGAACCCCGGGTTCCTCGCGCTGCACAACACCCAGCAGCCGGTGATCCCGATGTTCAGCTCCCTGAAGGAGCTGCGGCGGTACGCGGGCAAGGAGTCCAAGTACTTCGTGATCACGGGCGCCGAGGTGCTCGATCTCCTGCCGACCGGCTACGGGTTCGTCCTCGACATGGAGGGCGATCACCGGATGGTGTTCGACGCCAAGTCCGTGGAGCAGATGGTGGATTTCGCGATGCGAAGGATGTACGGCTGAGGGTTCGTCGTGGTTGCTCGCGCCCACGCGGCGGAGCCGCACATCGAAACAGCCCCGCGCCCCTTACGGGGCGCTGGTCGCCCGCTGGTACAACTCCTGTACCGCCGAACCGAAGTACGAGCTGTACGACGTCTCGTCGTCCCCGCCCTCGTCCTTCCCGCCCAGGACGCCGTTGACCGTGCCGAGGCCGGTGGCGGCGTCCACGTCCGTGAGGACCGGGCTCCCGCTCGTCCCGTTCGGCAGGCCCTCGCAGTCGAAGCGCAGCTGCGTCGGGCCCTCGGTGGTGGTCGTGTTCTGGCAGCCGAGCGGGCTCTCACGGTCGTTCGGGTAGCCCAGCACCCGCGCCGGGCGGTGGACGGGCGGGTCGAAGCGGATCTGCTCCGCTCCCGTCACCCGCTCGATCTGTGCATCGCCCTGCGCGCTGCGGACGTGGACGAACGCCACGTCGTAGTCGGGATCCCGGGAGTCCGCCCACTGCGGGGCGACATCGATGGACGTGGCCACCCAGACCCCGTACGGCGCCTGTCCGTCGTGGTAGCCGGGCACGAAGGCGATGTCCGTGCGGAAGCCGTCGGCGTGGACGCAGTGCGCGGCGGTGACCAGCAGATTTCCCGAGGGGCTGTGCACGACGCCCGCCGTGCAGCCGTGGGCCGGGTCGCCCTGCCCGGTGTAGAACAGCGGTCCCACGGCCGGCGAGGGCGCCATGGGGGCCGCCTCCAGCGGCTCCGACGGGGCCAGCGCGTCGGTGCGCAGGCCGCGCGAGACCGGCTGCACGGGCTCCCGCGGCTCGGTCGTGCGGACGGCGGAGCGCATGGCCTGTGCCGCCGCCTCGCTCAGTGCCGCGGGCTCCTGGTAGTGCCCGGCGGAGTCGCCTTCGGCGACCGGGGCGTCGGTCGCCGCCAGACCGCGGGTGGCCACCAGCAGGCCGACGACGGCCAGGGCCAGCACGGCGGCGGCGAGGGCGGCGTACCCGGCAGGGCCCGGGGCTCTGACGTTCAGGCGCATTGATCAAGTGTCCCCCCTGGCGCTGTGAAGAGGCTGTGGTGGGCCAGGGGAATGCCTACATCTTGCAGGTTGTTCACCATTCAACTAAATTGGAGACGCAGAGACCCCGAGGAGGCCGTCATGCCCGCAGTGACCGTGGAAAACCCGCTGACCCTGCCCCGCGTATCCGCTCCCGCGGCGGCGCAGCAGCGACCGGTGCTGCACGTCGCCACCGCTCCCGGCGGCTTCGAGGGCGAGGGCTTCCCCGTCCGCCGGGCCTTCGCGGGGATCGACTACCGGTACCTGGACCCGTTCATCATGATGGACCAGATGGGCGAGGTGGAGTACGCCCCGGGAGAGCCGAAGGGCACCCCCTGGCACCCGCACCGGGGCTTCGAGACCGTCACCTATTTGATAGACGGCACATTCGTGCACCGTGACTCGCACGGGGGCGGCGGTGTCATCACCGACGGCGACACCCAGTGGATGACGGCGGGCTCCGGCCTGCTGCACATCGAGGCGCCGCCGGAGTCGCTCGTCATGTCGGGCGGCGTCTTCCACGGCCTCCAGCTGTGGGTGAACCTGCCCGCCAAGGACAAGATGATCGCGCCGAAGTACCAGGACATCCGGGGCGGCAGCGTCAAACTGCTGGCCTCCGAGGACGGCGGTGCGCTCGTCCGCCTGATCGCCGGTGACATCGCGGGCCACGAGGGCCCGGGCGCGACCCACACCCCGATCACGATGATCCACATGTCGGTGAGCCCCGGCGCCTCGGTCACCCTGCCGTGGCGGAAGGACTTCAACGCCCTGGCGTACGGCCTCGCGGGCCTCGGCTCGGCGGGCACGGAACGGCGCCCGTTCCGGATGGGCCAGGCGGTCGTCTTCGGCGACGGCGACTCGCTCACGGTCCGTGCGGACGAGGCCCAGGAATCGCGCAGCGAGAACTTCGAGGTCGTCCTGCTGGGCGGCCTGCCGATCCGGGAGCCGATGATGCACTACGGCCCGTTCGTCATGAACACCCACGCCGAACTGGCCCAGGCCTTCGAGGACTTCCAGGCCGGTCGGCTCGGCACCGTGCCCGCAGGCGAGTGAGCCTTCGGCTGCGGGCCGGCTGTGGCCGGTCGCGCAGTTCCTCCCCCAGCGCCCCTCGGGGCGCTCAGGTGATCCCCTCGTAGTCCTCGACCGTCTGGCCCGAGTTCTCATGCAACTCGAACCAGATGTTCTTGCCCTCGCCCCGCGGGTCCACCCCCCACGTCCCGGCGAGGAGTTCCATCAGCACCAGCCCGCGCCCGGAGGAGGCCATCTCCCCCGGGTGCCGGCGGTGCGGCAGCTCGTCGCTGCTGTCGGCGACGTCGACGCGGACGCAGCGCGAGCCGAGCTCGCCCGATATCTCGGCGACCACCAGCGCGTCCCCGTCCGTGTGGACGAGCACATTGGTGACCATCTCGGAGACCATCAGCACCGCCGAGTCGGTCTGGTCCTCGTCCGGCCAGTCGTACATCAGGTCCCGCACCTGCTGGCGGGCCTCGGCGATGCGTTCCGGCTCGGCCTGGGCGATGCTCAGGACCGTGCGCCGGGTGGGCCTCGGCAGGGCGGCGATGCCGGGCCCGGCCGGGATGCCCGGCTCGCGGCACAGGAGCAGCAGGGCGATGTCGTCCTCGCGCCGGTCGACCAGCGGCCCGGTGGTGTGGTGGGAGGACGGGCCGTGCACGGCCTGCACGAGGGAGTCCGCGAGCTGCTCCAGGCTGTCGCCGAGGTTCCCGTCGCCGTCCTGGTCGAGGGCGTGCCCCTCGATGACCTCGCGCAGCCGGTTCCAGCCGCTCTCCAGGTCGTGGCCGCCGGTCTCGATCAGCCCGTCGGTGCAGACCAGCATGGTCTCGCCGGGTTCCAGGACGAGCCGGGTGGTGGGGTAGTCGGTGTCGGGGTCGATGCCGAGCGGCAGCCCGCCCGCGGTGGAGCGGACGAGCATGGTGCCGTCGTTGAGGCGGACGGCCGGGTCGGGGTGGCCGGCGCGGGCGATGACGAGCAGGCCGGTGAGCGGGTCGACCTCGATGTAGAGGCAGGTGGCGAAGCGCGGATCGGTCTCCTCGCCGCCGGCGCCGTTGATGCCGGCGAGGAAGCGCGAGGCGCGGGAGAGCACGGCGTCGGGGTGGTGGCCCTCGGAGGCGTAGGCGCGCAGGGCGATGCGCAGCTGTCCCATGAGCCCCGCCGCCCGCACGTCGTGGCCCTGGACGTCGCCGATGACCAGGGCGATCTTTCCCGAGGGCAGCGGGATCATGTCGTACCAGTCGCCGCCGATCTGCAGACCGCCGCCGGTGGGCACGTAGCGGGCGGCCACCGTCATGTTGGGGATGTCCGGCTGGACGGTCGGCATCATCGTGCGCTGCAGGCCGTCGCTCAGCTCGCGCTCGGACTCGTGGACGCTGGCCCGGCTCAGCGCCTGGGCGAGCATCCGGGCCACGGTGGTCAGCACGGACCGCTCGTCGGGCGTGAAGGCGACCGGCATGCTGAAGCCGGCCATCCAGGCGCCGATCACGCGCCCCGCGTTGATCAGCGGGAGGAAGGCCCAGGAGCTGCGGCCGAAGTGCTCGACCATCGGGTAGATGAGCGGGAAGCGGCGCCCGTACTCGCCGGGGGTGGGGATGTAGACCGCGCGTCCGGTGCGGATGACCTCGGCGGCCGGGTACTGCGAGTTCACCGGCAGGTCCAGGAAGGCGTCCATGTCGCCGGGTGCGTAGCCGTGCTGGCCGATGAGCCGGACGCGGTTGCCCTCGCCGGCGAAGACCGCCAGGGCGGAGGGCTCGAAGCCGGGCATGGAGAGGCCGGCCGCCACCCGCAGCACCTCGGAGGTCGAGCGTGCCTCGGAGAGCGCCCGGCCCGCGTCCAGCAGGAAGGCCTCGCGGTTGCGTCTCCAGTCGCCCGTGACGGGCGTGCGGGCCGCGGTGGTGCCGGGCTGGGGCGCGGGCACTTCCTCCAGGGTGCCGACGAGGACGGTGCCGGGGCCGGTGACGAGGGGCTTGGTGCGGCTGCGGACGGTGCGCAGCACCCGGCCCTCCTCGTCGACCACCCGCATCCGGACCTCGGCGAGGGTGCCCTCGGCGACGGCCAGGCCGGTGATGTTCTGGATCTCGACCCAGTCGACGGCGTGGAAGCGCGCCCGGGCGGCCCGCTCGGGCAGCTCCACCTGCTCCGCGGGCAGACCGAGGAGCCGTGCGGCCTCGGCGTCGAAGGTGACGATGCCCGAGGCGTTGTCCCAGGACCACAGCCCGGTGGCGACGGCGGCCAGTACGTCCTCGGTGCGCATTGCCCCACTTTATGCAGGTGTGGGCAGTGGGGACCACCGATGACAGGTGGGGCAGTACCCTTGCACAGGTGCTGTATGCGCACCAGTCGGTGCCGCATCCGCACCGGCGGCGCACCACCGGGCGCGCGGCATTCCGCTCGATCAACGACTCCGACCACGACTTGGATGAATGATGCATCGGTACCGGTCCCACACCTGCGGCGAGCTCCGTGCGGCTGACGTCGACACCGACGTGCGACTGAGCGGCTGGCTGCACAATCGTCGCGACCTGGGCGGCATCCTCTTCATCGATCTCCGCGACCACCACGGCATCACCCAGCTGGTGGCCCGTCCCGGCACCCCGGCCAACGAGGCCCTGAGCCACCTCACCAAGGAGACCGTCGTCCGCGTGGACGGCAAGGTCATGAGCCGCGGTGCGGAGAACGTCAACCCCGATCTGCCCACCGGCGAGGTCGAGATCGAGGTCACCGCCGTGGAGGTGCTCGGTGCCGCCGAGCAGATCCCGTTCACCATCAACGCCGACGACGGCGTGAACGAGGAGCGCCGCCTGGAGTACCGCTTCCTCGACCTGCGCCGCGAGCGCATGCACCGCAACATCATGCTGCGCTCGGCGGTCATCGCCTCGATGCGGCAGAAGATGACGGCGCTCGGCTTCAACGAGATGGCCACCCCGATCCTGTCCGCCACCTCCCCCGAGGGCGCGCGCGACTTCCTGGTGCCGTCCCGCCTGCACGCCGGCAAGTTCTACGCACTGCCGCAGGCGCCGCAGCAGTTCAAGCAGCTGCTGATGATCGCGGGCTTCGACCGCTACTTCCAGATCGCGCCCTGCTTCCGTGACGAGGACGCCCGCGCCGACCGTTCGCCGGGCGAGTTCTACCAGCTCGACGTGGAGATGTCCTTCGTCGAGCAGGAGGACGTCTTCCAGGTGATCGAGAAGGTCATGACCGACCTCTTCGAGGAGTTCGGCAACGGCCGCCACGTCACCTCCCCCTTCCCGCGCATCCCGTTCCGCGAGGCGATGCTCAAGTACGGCTCGGACAAGCCGGACCTGCGCGCCAAGCTGGAACTGGTCGACGTCTCCGCGGTCTTCGCCGACAGCGGCTTCAAGGCGTTCGCCGGCAAGCACGTGCGTGCGCTGGCCGTGCCGGACACCGCCGGACAGTCCCGCAAGTTCTTCGACGGCCTGGGCGAGTACGCGGTCCAGCAGGGCGCTCAGGGCCTTGCGTGGGTTCGTGTGGGCGGGACCGCTGAGAACACGGAACTCTCGGGTCCCATCGCCAAGTTCCTCACCGAGGAGAACGTCAAGGCCCTCACCGAGGCCCTCGGCCTGGCCCCCGGTCACGCGGTCTTCTTCGGCGCGGGCGAGTTCGACGAGGTCTCGAAGATCATGGGCGCGGTCCGCGTCGAGGCCGCCAAGCGCGCCGGCCACTTCGAGGAGAACGTCTTCCGGTTCTGCTGGATCGTCGACTTCCCGATGTTCGAGAAGAACGAGGACACCGGGCAGATCGAGTTCTCCCACAACCCGTTCTCCATGCCCCAGGGCGGCCTCGAGGCCCTCAACACGATGGACCCGCTGGACATCCTGGCCTGGCAGTACGACATCGTCTGCAACGGCACCGAGCTGTCCTCCGGCGCCATCCGGAACCACGAGCCGGACGTCATGTACAAGGCGTTCGAGATCGCCGGTTACTCGAAGGACGACGTCGAGCGCGAGTTCGGCGGCATGCTCCGCGCGTTCAAGTTCGGCGCCCCGCCGCACGGCGGCATCGCCCCGGGCGTCGACCGCATCGTGATGCTGCTGGCCGACGAGCCCAACATCCGCGAGACGATCGCCTTCCCGCTCAACGGCAACGCGCAGGACCTGCTGATGGGCGCCCCGAGCGAGGTCGACGACGCCCGCCTGAAGGAGCTCCACCTGAGCATCTACAAGGGCGCGGCCAAGCCGACCCCGTACAAGCCGACCAAGTAGGGGCGGCAGCACGACGCGGAGGGCGGGCCCGGTGAGTTTCTCACCGGGCCCGCCCTCGTTCTCACGTCAGTGCGCTCAGGGCGCTCAGCGCCGTCACCATCGGCAGTCTCGGACAGCACCCCGCGGCCTCGTGCACCGCGCGCTGCAGCCGCCCGGGGGTCAGCCGCTGACTCCACAGCACGGACCGGGCCCCGTACTCCGTCACCGCCATCAACTCGGTCTCGCCGAGGTCGTCGGCGATGACCAGCAGCGGCGCGCGGCGGGCCCGTGCGAGCCGGCGCAGCGTGCCGGGTGCGCCGTCGTCGTGGCGCCCCAGGAGCAGCACGTCGACGGCCGCCCCCTCGCGGACCACGCTCACCCCCGGCAGCGCACGCAGCTGTCTGGCGACGCGGGCCCGGGCGACCTCGTCGGCGGTGTGGACGCTCACGGTGATGCGGTCGGTCGTCATGCGCTTCACTGCTGTTGCACTTCCTCGTCTGCCCCCGTGTATCGACGGGACCAGCCTTCCGAAGCGCGCTGAACGAACGATTGTCGAACGATCAACGGGCCCGGAAACCATCCGGTTTCCGGGCCCGTGAGGAAGGTGTGGCCGACTACGCGGCTTCCTCGCTCCCGCCGAAGCGCTCGCGGTACGCGGCCAGGTCGTCCTCGGTGATCTTCGCGAAGAGCACCGGCGGCACCGTGAACGCCGTGCCCGCAGGGACGAAGGACAGCGACATGGCCTCGTCCGCCGTCACCCACGTCCGGGTGTCGTTCTCCAGCGCGAACGCCGAGCGCATCGCGGCCGCCGAGGCCGGGATGAACGGCTCGGAGACGACCGAGTAGAGGTGGATCAGGTTCATCGCCGTGCGCAGCGTCAGCGCGGCCCCGTCGGGGTCGGTCTTGATCTCCAGCCAGGGCGCCTTGGTCTCCAGGTAGGCGTTGCCCGCGCTCCACAGGGCGCGCAGCGCCTGGGCGGCCTTGCGGAACTGCAGGGCCTCCATGTGCTCCTGGTACTCCCCGAGCAACTGCGCGACCTCGCGGCCGAGGGCGGCCTCCGCCTCGCCGGCCTCGCTGCCCGCGGGAACCTCGTCACCGAAGCGCTTGCGGGAGAAGGACAGGACGCGGTTGACGAAGTTGCCCAGGACGTCGGCGAGGTCCTTGTTCACGGTGGCGGAGAAGAGCTCCCAGGTGAACGACGTGTCGTCCGACTCCGGGGCGTTGGCCATCATGAAGTAGCGCCAGTAGTCGGCGGGCAGCAGCTCCAGGGCGTCGTGCGTGAACACGCCGCGCTTCTGGGAGGTGGAGAACTTGCCGCCGTAGTAGTTCAGCCAGTTGAAGGCCTTGACGTAGTCGACCTTCTTCCACGGCTCGCGGATGCCGAGCTGCGTGGCCGGGAACATCACCGTGTGGAACGGGACGTTGTCCTTGCCCATGAACTGGGTGTAGCGGACGTCCGTCGCCTCGTACCACCAGGACTTCCAGTCCCGGTTCTCCGGATCCTGGTCCGCCCACTCCTTCGTCGCACCGATGTACTCGATCGGGGCGTCGAACCAGACGTAGAAGACCTTGCCCTCGGCCGCCAGCTCCGGCCACGTGTCCTCCGGGACCGGCACGCCCCAGTCCAGGTCACGGGTGATCGCGCGGTCGTTCAGGCCCTCGGTCAGCCACTTGCGGGCGATGGAGGAGGCCAGCACCGGCCAGTCCTTGCCGTGCTCGTCGATCCACGCCTCGACCTCGCCCTGCAGCTTCGACTGCAGCAGGAACAGGTGCTTGGTCTCCCGCACTTCCAGGTCGCTGCTGCCGCTGATCGCGGAGCGGGCGTCGATCAGGTCCGTCGGGTCGAGCACGCGCGTGCAGTTCTCGCACTGGTCGCCGCGGGCCTTGTCGTAGCCGCAGTGCGGGCAGGTGCCGACGATGTAGCGGTCGGGCAGGAAACGGCTGTCGGCGAGCGAGTAGACCTGGCGGATCGAGCGCTGCTCGATGAACCCGTTCTTCTGCAGCTGCCGCGCGAAGTGCTGGGTGATCTCGCGGTTCTCGGCGGAGGAGCTCCGGCCGAAGTAGTCGAAGGAGATCCCGAAGCCGTCGTAGATCGCCTTCTGCACGTCGTGCTGCTGCGCGCAGAACTCGTCCACGGGCAGACCGAGCTCCTTGGCGCCCAGCTCGGCCGGGGTGCCGTGCTCGTCCGTGGCACAGATGTAGAGCGTCTCGCGGCCGGTCTGGCGCAGGAAGCGGGCGTAGACGTCCGCAGGGAGCATGGACCCCACCATGTTGCCCAGGTGCTTGATCCCGTTGATGTACGGAAGGGCGCTGGTGATGAGGTGTCGAGCCATTGCGGCTGCTCCCTGGTCGCGGTGTTCTTGATGGAGGCCTTTAGCGTATCCGAGCACCGGTGCTCGGCCGCGCCGCATTAATGACCACTCGGCCCTCACAGAGACATTTGCGAAACATCCCCTCTGGTACACCCGCATCCTGGAGGGAAGGGGGCATATCCGACGAGAGGAACGAAGGTCATGCGGGTGCTGGTCGCCGAGGACGAAGAGGTGCTGGCCGAGCTCGTGGCCACCGGCCTGCGCCGGGCGGGCTTCGCCGTGGACACCGTCTACAGCGGCGACGCCGCACTCGCCTACCTCGGGCTGCACGACTACGACGTCGTCGTGCTGGACCGCGACCTGCCCCGGGTGCACGGCGACGACGTCACCCGTCGCCTGGTCGCCTCCGGCTCCCGCACCCGCATCCTGATGCTCACCGCGGCCGGCTCCATGGAGGACCGGGTCTCGGGCCTGGACCTGGGCGCGGACGACTACCTCCCCAAGCCCTTCGAGTTCCCCGAACTGATCTCCCGCGTCCGGGCGCTGCGCCGCCGCAGTGCCCGTCCCGCGCCGCCGCTGCTGGAGCGGCACGGCCTGCGGCTGGACACCGTGCGGCGCACGGCGGACCGCGAGGGGCGGGAGCTCGACCTCTCGCCCAAGGAGTTCGCGCTGCTGCAGATCCTGCTGGAGGCCGACGGCGCGGTGGTCAGCGCCGAGGAGCTGCTGGAGCGTGCCTGGGACGCGCACGCCGACCCGTTCACCGGCGCGGTCCGTGTCGCGATGAGCAAGCTGCGCGGCAAGCTCGGCGAACCCCCGCTGATCCGCACCGTGCAGGGCGTCGGGTACACCCTGTGAGGCGGCCCGTCCTCACCGCCCGGGCCCGGATCGCCTTCGCCTTCGGGGCGATCTTCCTCGTCCTGGGGACGGCGCTGCTGGCGACCGTGAACGTGCTCTCGCGCGAGAGCACCCGGCAGCGGGCCACGACGATCGCGCGCATGGCCGTGCCGGTGGAGGTCGTGCGGCCGGGGGAGCCCGTCAGCATGTCGACGGTCTACCGCGTCTCAGGCGACGTCAGCGCCGCCGCCTCGCAGGAGATGACCGTCTGGTCCGCGGCGGCCCTGCTGATCACCGCACTGCTGGCGGTCGGCGTGGGCTACTGGACGGCGGGGCGGGTACTGCGGCCCGTGCAGGGGGCGTTCGAGAGCCAGCGGCGCTTCATCTCCAACGCCTCGCACGAACTGCGCACTCCGCTCGCCGTGCAGCGCACCGCGATCCAGGTCGGGCTCGACGGCGACCCGACCCCGGAGGAACTGGCCCGCACGAAGGCCACGTTGCTGGAGACCAACCGGCATTCGGAGCGTCTGATCGACGGGTTGCTCGTGCTCGCCCGCAGCGAGCGCGGCCTGGACAGCTGTGAACGCGTCGATCTGGCCGCCGTGGTGGCCGACGAGGTCGCCGCGGTGACCGGTCAGGCGACGCAGAACGGTGTACGGCTCCGGCTGACCGCCGCGACCGCCCCCATGCAGGGCAACCGCGTCCTCCTCGCCCAGCTCGCCGGCAACCTGCTGCGCAACGCGGTCGGTTACAACCACCCCGGCGGCAGCGTCGAGGTGGACGTCCGGCCGGGCCGGCTGACCGTCGTCAACACGGGCCCGCCGGTGCCGGGTCCGGAGGTGGACGGCCTCTTCGAACCGTTCCGCCGGGGGGCCGGCCGGGAACGGCTCGGCGGGGGCGTCGGGCTCGGCCTGTCGATCGTACGATCCATCGCCCGAGCCCACGGGGGCACGGCCAAGGCCGCCCCCCGCGCGGAGGGCGGCCTCAGGGTGACGGTGGATTTCCCGTCCCGTGACCGGCGCCCCGTCAGGGGCGCGGGGAACTGCGCGATCAGCCCCCACCGGCCCGCGGCCGAAGCACCACCCTGGAGGTCCGGGGCGCAGCCCCGGGTGCCTCGGCTGCGGGCGCGTCGTGGCCGCTCGCGCAGTTCCCCGCGCCCCTGACGGGGCGCCCGGTGCGGGCGCGTCGTGGTTGCTCGCGCCCACGTGGCGGAGCCGCATATGTGAACAGTCCCGCGCCCCTTACGGGGCGCCGCATCAGCGCACGATGCCCGCGGCACGCGCCTCGGCGAGCCAGTCCGGGAACTCCACCATGAGCTCCTTGTAGAGCTCGTCATGCGTCAGCGACATCGGCTCACGCCCCGCGTGGAAGAACCCCGCATTGTCGACGACACGTCGCCCCGGCACCGGCAGGTCGTCCAGCCGCCGCAGGAAGTCGAAGCCCTTGCCCTCCGGGTCGCCGAAGCCGACGAACTGCCAGAAGATCGGCAGGTGCGCGGCCTCGCACAGCGCCTTCTCGGCGGCCGGCTTGCTGTACGGGGCGCCGTCGGTCTGGAAGACGACGAAGGCGGGATCCGTGGCGCCGGAGGCCTGGTAGTGGTCGATCACGGCCTTCATGGCCCAGTGGTAGTTGGTCCGGCCCATGTGGCCGTAGGAAGCATGGAGTTCGCCGATGCGGCCCTCGTAGTTGCCGAGGTCGATCTCGGCCGTGCCGTCGACGTCGGTGGAGAAGAAGACGACGGGCACGACGCCGTCGTCGTCGAGGTTGGCCGCGAGCCCCAGCGTCTGTTCGGCGAGGTGCTGGACGCTGCCGTCCTTGTAGTACGGGCGCATCGAGCCGGACCGGTCGAGGACGAGGTAGACCGCCGCCCGCTGGCCCGCGAGGCCCTGCTTGCGCAGCGAGACCCCGGCCGACTTGTAGAGGCTGACCAGCGCGGGGGCCTGCTGCTGCACCTTCTCCAGGCTGACGGCCGCCCCGCCCATGGCCGGTGACGGCTCCGGCTCCGGCCCGGGGGCCGGCTCCGGGACCGGGTTCGGCGGCGGCGCGGGGGCGGGCTCCGGCTCCGGTACGGGCTTCGGCTTCGGCATCGGGGTCGGCGAGGGCTCCGGCTCCGGGACCGGCTCGGGGCGCGGCGGGCCGGGAGTGGGGATCGGGCCCAGCGGCCCGGGGTCGGGGACCGTCGGTTCGCCGGCCCGCTCGGCGGTGGTCTGTGCGGGGACGGTCACGGCACCGGCCGCTGCGCCCTCGGGCCCTGCGTTCTGCTGGGGCACACCCGGTTCGTCTCCGCTCGCCGGTTTGCCCAGGCCGAATGCGTTCCGCAGCAGACTCCGAATGCCCATGGGGAGATGTCCTCTTGGTGTGAAGTGTCTGATGTGATGGGAAAAGTTCCCCGGTAGTGCGACGCAGTAAGGCTAGCCGTCAACACCCGTCCCGCAGGGCCACACCTGCCCCGCGCGCGTCGCTGTCACACAGACAGCAACAAACGCCTCACACGTCATCAGGAACCCAGTTGCCGTGGAACCCCGGCGGTACGCGCACCGGAAGATGCACCCGGGCCACCGGACCCGCCGCGACGTCCTGGGCCGCCAGCACGACCAGATCCGTGGCCGCACGGGCCGGTTCGTAGGTGAAGGCGAGCACCCAGCCGTCGTCCTCCGCCGCGTCCGCAGCGGCGGGGACGAACACGCCCTCGCCGATGTCACCGCCCGGCGGCACCCGGAACTCCTCGCTCGTTCCGCGCAGGACATCAAATTTGACGAGTCCGGCGCCCAAGCCGCCCCGGCCACCCTCCCGTTCGTGCACCGCGTAGGCGTAGCGGTACGGACCGGTCAGCCGGCGCGGATCGGCCCGCGGGAACTCCACCGCCCGGTCGTCCAGCTGCTGCCGCCGCACGGTCCCGGTCACCAGGTCGGCCGTCCAGCTCTCCAGCCGCCCGCGGTGCCCGTCCGGAGCGGTCCGGCTGCCGTCGAACAGCCGCTCGTGGCGGACGAGATGGATGGTCACACACCGCCCGCCGTCGTGCTCGTAGGCGTTCACCGGGTGCAGCACACAGCACGGCTCGACCTCCAGCCAGCGGACGTCCGCGGCCCGCCCCTCCCGCGGCAGCACCCCGAGCCGCGCCGGGCGCCCGGGCTCCCAGGTGTACGGGAAGCCGGTGCGGCCGCGCTCCGGGGCGAGGACCACGGGAAGGTCGTAGAGCAGCACGTGATGCTCGGTGAGCGAGAAGTCGTGCATCATCGGCCGCCCCGCGACGGGGACGTCGACGCGGCGCCGCACACAGCCGTCCGTCCCCACGACCAGGTGCTGCACGTAGGGCCAGGCCCAGCAATACGCGACCGCGTGCAGTTCCCCGGTCCGGGGGTCGACGACCGAGTGCGCCGCGAACCCGCCGGGCAGCGTGCCGTGGAAGTCGAACGGGCCGATCGTGAAGAGCTCGGAGTCGATCTCGTAGGGCAGCGCACCGCCCTCGACGAGCGCCAGGCAGTGGCCCGCGAAGAACTGCACATGGCTGTTGGGCGCGCAGTCCGTCCCCAGATGACGCGGCCCGTGCAGCAGCTTCTCGCCGAGCCGCCCGGCGACGTCGTCGGAGCGGATCCAGCGGTTGCGGTACCACTCGGCCCGGCCGTTGCGCAGCCGTACCCCGTGGATCATGCCCTCGCCGCCGGACCAGTGGCGGGCGGCGGGCTCGTCGCCGGTCAGCGGGTTGGGCCCGTTGCGCAGATAGCGCCCGCGCAGCGACTCGGGGAGGCGGCCGGTGACGGGCAGGTCGAAGGCGGTGATCTCGTCGTGCACGGGGGCGAAGAGGCCTCGGTCCGCACCGGTCATGTCCCCACCGCCTCCCGCCGGCCCGCCCCCGCGGCGCCCTCCCGACCACCATCCAGCGGAAGGGGGAGTTCGGCCAGCGGCGGCCGCACTTTCCGGCAGCGCCCCGGGTCCTTTCGGAGCGGGTAACACCGGGAGAAGGCCAGGACACGGGCAGGACAAGAGCAGGGCAATAAATGCGGGCCGGGCAACCCTCCCGTCCCGTTCCCGACTCTTTATCGGTGAGTATTGCCGGACGAACACGAGTACCCACCACGGGGGCAGGGAGTTGAGGCGCACATGGGCCTGACCAGCCGGTCGCTCTTCTACACGGTGACTTTCGGCGCCGTGTTGTGCGTGGCCCTCATGGTGTGGGTGTGGCCGCGGCTGGCGGGCCGCGGAGTGCTGCCCGTCCTGGGCCGGCTGGGCTCCATCCTGACCACCCAACTGGCGATCATGGCGGCCCTGCTGCTCGCGGTGAACTCCTGGGGCCAGTTCTACGGCACCTGGGGACAGCTGCTCGGCCGCGTCGACAAGGCACCGGTCAACGTCAACGAGATGACCCAGGGCGCCCCCTACGCGACGGTCGGCGCCTCGAAGGACGGGCTGGTGCAGCCGGCCGGTCCGCAGGGCATCGACAAGGTGGGCGGAATTCCGCGCGGCCCGGCCGAGAAGGAGGGCAAGGTCCAGTCGGTCCGGATCATCGGGCAGAAGTCGCGCGCGATCAATCCCGCTTTCATCTATCTGCCGCCCCAGTACTTCCAGAAGCAGTACGAGCGCCACCGCTTCCCCGTCATGGTCGTCATCAGCGGATATCCGGGCGGGATCATGAATCTCGCCCAGCACCTCCAGGTGCCGCAGACCGCGGGCTCGCTGCTCGCGCAGAACAAGATGCAGCCGACGATCATCGTCATGGTCCGCCCGACCATCGCCCCGCCGCGCGACACCGAGTGCGTGGACGTGCCGGACGGCCCGCAGGCGGAGACCTTCTTCGCCGAGGACCTGCCCGACGCGCTCAAGAGCACCTACCGCGTGGGCGGCGACCCCAGCGCCTGGGGCGTCCTCGGCTACTCCTCGGGCGGCACCTGCGCCCTGGAGCTCGCGATGCGCCGGCCGAATGTCTACCCGGCGGCCGCCGCCCTCTCCGGCGACTACAAGGTCGGCAGCGACCCCACGACCGGCAAGCTCTTCGGCAGCGGCCCCGACGCCAAGCAGCGCCAGCGCGAGCACGACCTGATCTGGCGCCTGGAGAACATGCCGGTGCCCCGCGTCTCGGTGCTCGTCACCAGCAGCAAGAAGGGCGAGAAGAACTACGGGGAGACCGAGAAGTTCCTGAAGGCGGTCAAGCAGCCGATGACGGCCTCGTCGGTGATCCTCCCCGAGGGCAGCCACAACTTCCAGACCTGGCGCCGCGAGATCGGCCCGGTCCTGGAGTGGATGAGCCAGCAGCTCACCTTCCCGCAGGACACCGCCGACAAGCCGAAATCCTGATCACCGCGGCGGCCCGCCCGTCAGCTGCTCGCCCAGCCAGCCGAAGGCCGCCGGGTACAGCGTGATCCACGTCCCGTAGTTGTGGCCGCCCGACGGCAGCAGCATCGTCTTCAGCTGCACCGGTGAGGCGGCAGCCGCCCGCTGGAAGTCCTCGATGTAGCTCGGCGGGCTCACCCGGTCCTGCCGCGACGTGGCCAGGAACAGCCCCGCACCGGCCTTGGTGTGCCCCACCAGCCAGGTGGGGCTGTTGCGCTCCCGCAGCACCGGGTCGTTCACCGCCCCCCGGTCCCCGTTGAGCGGATCCGGGTCCAGCCCGGCGCCGGCCCCGAAGACCTTCGGATACTGCAGCGGCAGCTTCGCCGCGCACAGGCCTCCGGTCGAAATCCCCAGCAGCCCCCAGGACTTCGGCTCGGGCGCCGTCCGGAAGTGGCTGCGTAGCAGCTCCGGCACATCGGCGGCGAGCCATGTGGCGACCTTGCGCCCGTCCACATCGGAGCAGTCGGTGTCCACGCCCCCGGGGTTGATGATCGGCGCGGCCAGGATGAACGGCCGCGTCGTGCCGTCCCGCAGCAGCCGCTCGTAGGCCCCTGGCATCCTGCCCTGCTCCATCCACGACTGGGGCGAGCCCGGCACCCCGTGCAGCAGCATGACGACGGGGAACGCGGTGCGGCGGTACCGAGGTTCGTCGTACTCCGGCGGCGTCCACACCATGACCTGGCCGGACAGCCCGGACCGGGAGCCGTGGAAGTACGTCTCCCTCATCCCGTTGTCCCCGCGGATGAACCGGGCCCGCTGCGCGGGCGGGCCCGGCATGGAGACCGGGCCCGTGTCCCCGGAGCGGCCCAGCAGGTCGTCCCAGGAGGCGTAGAGGCCGTAACTGGAGTTGATCCACACGGCAACCGCACAGATCGCTGTCAGCTGGCACAGCCCGATCAGCAGCACCCGCCCCAGCCAGCGCACCGGACCGGGCCCGGGGATCCTCGCCCAGAACAGCAGCGTGGCCAGCACGGTCAGTGCGGTCACCGCGAGGAGCAGCGCGAGGAACGCGGTTCCGGTCAGACTCATCCCGCAGACGCTCCCTCGGCTCGGCGGCGGTCGGTTGCGGTGACTGCGCCCGACCCTAATCGAGGGGCACCCCGGTCGCCCGGGGTATCGGCCAGCGGTACCCGGATGGGGCCGCGGGCCCCGTCAGCCCGTGGAGCCGCCGTCCGCGGAGTCCAGGATCTGCAGGGCGACCGCGAGCAGCGCGACCCGCTTCGCCTCCGGGTCGCCCGGCAGTTCGTCCAGCGTGAAGGTGCCGAAGTGCACGGTCAGCAGGGCGCTGGAGAACCGCACCAGGGTCTCCAGGGGCGTGTTCTCGCCGTCCTCCGCGGCGTGCACCAGCCGGGAGACGGCGCCGACCCGCTCCCGCAGCCGCGCGCCGATGTCGAGGTCGCGCAGCGTCGCCTGGTTCTCCTGCAGGATCCGGTACAGCGGTGCGGCGTCGCGCACCGCGAGGCTGTAACGGGTCAGCAGCTCGCGCTTGTTCTCCAGGGTGGGCGGCTGTTCCCGGCCCCAGGCGATGAGTTCGTCGACCGGCTCGCCCAACCGGTCGGAGAGCGCGGTGAGGATGTCCTCCTTGGTCTTGAAGTGGTAGTAGAGCGCGGCCTTGGTGACGCCGAGCTCCTCCGCGATCTCCCGGAGCGAGGTCTTCTCGTAGCCGCGCGTCACAAAGAGGCCGAGGGCGGTCTGCTGAATGCGCTCACGGGTGTCGCTCCTGCGCGCCCGGGGGGTTGTGCCCATGACCTGCTCTCCTGCTCTCCGTCGCGTCGTCCCGCCCCCTCCGGCCAGTGAGCCTACTTGACGACCGGTTAGCGTCGGATCCGGTTACGTTATGAACGAAACTGGTCCGGCGGCAAGGAAGTCCAGCAGTCCGTCGGGGGCACCGCACCCACGGCGGCGCGGAGAACGATGATGGCGCACGAAGTGCCCGCCGCGGGGCGGGTCCTGGCGCGATATCGCTGCAGAGAGGGCGGTCGGGGTCATCCGGACGCGCGACGCCGCCGGAATCTCCGCCGTCACCCTTCCGGAGGTACCCCCGCCGCCGGTCCGGCCGTGCCGGACAGGATGCCCTCGTGGGCCGAGGTGAGCAGTTCGGTCGCGCCGGCCAGCAGGGCCAGCCGCTTCTCTTCCGGATCGCCGTCCAGCTGCCGGATGGCGAAGGTGCCGAAGTGCAGCGTGAGCAGGGCCGTTGCACAGCGGACCCGGGCGTTCAGCGAGGAGTTCTCCTCCTGGAGGAGGTCCGACAGGGCGGCGACCCGGTCCTTGAAGTCCTGGCCGACGCTGAGCGCGTCGAGCGTCGCCTGGTTCGCTATGAGGATGTCGAACAGCGGTGCCGCGTCATGGAAGATGACGCTGCAGCGGGCCAGCAGCTCCTGTTTGACGGCCAGTTCGCGCGGCTGCCGTTTTCCCCAGGCGATGAGTTCGTCCATGTGCCTCCCGAGATCCCGGAAGAGGCTGACGAGGATGTCCTCCTTGGTCTTGAAGTGGTAGTAGAGCGCGGCCTTGGTGACGCCGAGCTCGTCCGAGATCTCCCGGAGGGCGGTCTTCTCGTAGCCCTGCTCGAGGAATAACTTCAGTGCGACGTCCTGAATGCGCTGCCGGGTGTTGCTACGGCGGGGTGTCGTTGTACTCCCCATCGGCTGTTCCCTTCGCTCGGGAGGGCCGGGGACCGGCCGCTCTTGCCGCTCAGCAGGCAGGCAGCCTAGCCTACTTGACGACCGGCAAGTCGGTTTCTAGTCTTTCGGTGGACGCTAGCCCGACGGCAGGTAAGGAAGTTGAACGGCCGTCAGAAGCAGCCGGTGAGCTGACCGGAATGCCTGGTTCCGTTTTGCTGGGCACAGCACCCGCACAACATCTGAGAACAACACTCCGGACCGAGGGGACGGTGCGCGTCACATGGGACGACACCTTGCTGCCGCAGCCGCACACGACATGTATGCGACGGGCCACTACGTGATGGACCCCGGCGTGGTGGCCCCGCAGGTGACGGACGAGGCCCTTCCGGGCGGCTCCTTCCCGGAAGGCCCCCTCCCCGCCGTCTTCGAGGGGCTGAGCGTCCCCATCCGCACGGCCGCCTCGCTGCTGGGCCTCTCCCCCTGGACGGTGGCCCACCTGATAGAGCGCGGCGAACTCGTCAGCGAGCGCGGCGGGCAATACCGCTACGTCACCCTGACCAGCATTTTTTCCTATCGACGACGCACCCGATAAAAGCCGTCGAACGCCTTCCGCCGACAACTCCCCTATTTCTTGGGCGCGCTGGCTCGAATGAGTGAAAGCCCGGAACTTCTCAATTGGGCCGGAGTTAGGCAGAGCGCTTTCTCAATGGGGGCGCTACTCGATCGAAAGGCATAGACGTGCTCAAGAAGGTTCTCGCGACGGCCGCTCTGACGGCGACCGCGGTCGGTACCATGGCCGGCCCCGCCATGGCCGTCGGCAACGACACCGACGTCGCCAACGCGAACGGTGCCAAGACCGGTTACGGCAACACTGCCACGGGCGGCAAGGAAAGCCCGCAGATGAGCCTGATCCAGGGCACGCTGAACAAGCTGTGCATCGGTATCGGCAAGGCGGAGATCCAGTCGCTCATCGGCCTGCTCAACATCGGCGTCCAGGACGTTCCGATCCTCACGTCGCAGCAGCAGCAGCAGTGCACCGACAACTCCACGATCAACGACGGGGACGACGCGCTGTCGCACCTGGTCGACGAGATCCCGGTTCTCTCGGGCAACGGCTCGGCGAACGGGCACTGACCTTCCGGTCAACGGAACAGTCCCCCTGCGGCAGGTGTGCGGGACCTGCCACAGGGGGATTTCCGTGTGCCCGTTCCCATGAATTCCGCCGAATTGATGCTCATCGTGCCGCGGCCTGGGCCGAACGACTGATGCGGGATAACCTCCGCTGCCGCCGCAAGTTAGGCAAGGAGTCACAGGATTTCGTCGACGGAGCGAAGGTAATTACGTGATCAAGAAGGTTGTGGCCACGGCCGCTCTGGCGGCATCCGCAGTCGGCGTCGGGGCGGCTCCTGCGCTGGCGATCGGCAACGACAGCGATGTCGCCAACGCCAACGGCGCGTACCAGTCCTACGGGAACACCTACACGGGCGGCTATATGAGCCCGCAGATGGGCCTCATCAACGGCTCGTTCAACAAGCCCTGCATCGCCATCGGCAAGCTGGGCGCCCAGTCGGTCCTCGGACTCGTCAACATCGGCCTCCAGGACATTCCGATCCTGTCGTCGCAGCAGCAGCAGATGTGCACCGAGAACTCGACGATCAACGACGGCGACGACCCGCTGTCGCACATCCTGGACGACATCCCGATCCTGTCCGGCAACGGTTCCGCCAACGAGGAGGACCACGAGTTCGGGCACGACTTCGGAGGCGGTCGCCGCCACCACGAAGGACGGCACGGCCACTAGCCGGCCGACGCGCTGCCGCAGTGCAGCACGGAAGCCGCCCCCGGGGACCCCGGGGGCGGCTTTGTGCGGTACGCGCGATCAGACCTCGTGCGGGCTCTCGTGATAGACGGTGAGCACCGCGCCGCCCACCTCGATGCGCCGGCGGTCGCCGACCTCGCCCTTGCGCAGGGCGTCGAGGCACTTGCGGAACATCTCCATCTCCTCGCCGGTCAGCACCGCGGCCGCCAGGTCCAGGAGTTCGGCGATGCTGCGATCGGTGAGCACATCGGGCAGTTCGCCGGAGAGCAGCACCACGGATTCCCCGGAGCGGCCCCGGACGACGGCATGGGACGTCGAACCACCACTGACAACGAGCACACGTTCCCCCATCCACCAGAGGGCTCGTGCCACTCACTCGCCTCGGGCAGGTGGAGACGATATCCGGGCGGCCGCTTGATCCTCGGGCGCTCCGGAATATTCACCGGATTCAGTCGTACCGGGAACCGGAACGGACGCCCCGGGCGTCCGGAACGTCAAGTGCCGCGCGGATATGCGCTGTTGCGCGAATGCGCCCGTACGGCTATTCGTCCTTGGGCTCGCGTTCGAGGAGGGATTCGACGAGCGCGGTCACATGCCGGCGGTCGTCGGCGGAGAGCCGCTGGACACTGGCGATCAGCAGGTCCACCTCGGGGTCGGGCCGGGACGCGGGGGCCTGCTCCTCCTCGGAGGTGTACAGGTGGATGCCGCAGGCCTCGGCGGCCGCACGGCGCAGCGTCTCCAGGGGGAGTTCGAGTCCGCGGGCGAGGCCTTCGAGGGTGGCCGGCTGCGGCATGCGCGCCAGGCGCTCGGCCGTGGCCAGATGGTGCACCGTCGAGCGGGGGATCCCGCCCCGCCGTGCGACCTCCCCGTAGGACCAGCTCTGCCGGTCGAGTCGCTGTCGGATCATCTGCTGCAGTGCGTTGGCCACTGACGGTCGCTTCCTGCTCTCGGCTGGCTCTGGCCCGCTCGGGTGGAACCGATTCTACGGGCGGGGGCCGGCCGCGCCATGGGGGAGGTCTGCCGAACCGCTTGCGCGGAGCCGTGCCGCGCCACTAGTGTCCAATCTCGTTGGACAGCTCGTCCGATCACATCGGACGCAGGCTGGGGGGTCCTGCCTGCGTCCCGGTCGTAACGCCGTGCACCACCATCCCGGAGGGGGACAACCATGCTGGATGTCAACGAGCTCGAGGCCGAGTCCGCCGAACTGCTTCCCGGCCGCGAGGCCCTGGGCAAGCTGAAGTTCGACTTTTTCCGCCAGGACAACTTCACCACGCACATGGCCAACGTCGACGCGCACAACCAGTCGGACGCGGTCAACATCTGCTCGCCGGACGCGATCGCCCAGTCCGAGGCGATGCAGGGCATCTCCATCTCGCAGTAGCAACACCCCCAGCCGCACCGGCAGTTCGTTCCGCCACACCAGTTGTAGCACTTCGCACCGACAGAGAGAGGCAAGACCATGAGCATGAACCCGCAGGAGCTCGAGGCCGAGTCCGCCGAACTGCTTCCCGGCCGCGAGGCCCTGGGCAAGCTGAAGTTCAGCTTCCACCGCACCACGCACGTCACCAAGCACATCGCGAACGTCCACGCGCACAACGAGTCGCTCGCGCTCAACAACGACTCCCCGTTCGCCACGGCCCAGTCCGAGGCGGCGCAGTCGATCAACATCCACCAGTAGTTCCACCCGCAGCACACCCACGCAGGCGGACCGCGTCCGGGGGAGGGCGCGGTCCGCGAGGGGGGAACAGCGGTTTCGCCGAGGGGGAGAACACAGATGACGGTGGTCGGAGACCACGACGCCGGCCGCAGCCGCCATCGCACGGGCGACACCGCGACCTTGGGGTTCGGCACCAGATGGCCGGACGTCCTGACAGGGGACGAATCCGGGGCCCCGGTGCCGGGGCCCGGCGGCTTTCCGTACTCCCGGTTGTGGGAGGACGGGGCGGGGGAGACCGCCACCGCGCCGCTGCCCGTACCGCAGCGGCCGCCGCAGACGCAGTCCGCCGGCCCGCCGCCCGGAACACGGGCCGTCGTCCCGCGGCTCAGCGCGGGGCTGCGTCTGCACGGTGAGTACCAGGGGTCGGGGTTCACCGAGCCCAAGTACATCGCCCGCCGCGGCGACGGCCAGGTCGTGCAGCTGACCAGGCTGCTGCACCTGACCGCGTCCGCCGTCGACGGCGAACGGGACGTCCACGCCATCGCCCGGCTGGTCAGCGCGGAGTTCGGGCGGGAGGTCAGCGCCGAGAACATCGCCTACCTGGTGGAGAACAAGCTCGACCCGATGGGCATCACCGTGCCCGAGGGACAGGAGGACGACCGGGCCGGCGGCCCGCGTTCGGACCTGCTGCTCAGTCTCAAGGGCCACACGGTCCTCTTCACCGAACGCCGGGTCGCCGCGATCTCCCGCGCCCTGGCCTGGCTGCACCGGCCGCCCGTGGTGGTGCTGGTGCTGCTGGCCGCCGTCGCCATGGACACCTGGCTGTTCGGCTTCTACGGCGCCATGACGCCCGTGCTGCACGTCCTGGACCAACCGCTGCTGCTGCTCGCCGTGTTCGGGCTGATCGTGGCGTCGCTCGTGTTCCACGAGTTCGGCCACGCGTCGGCGTGCAGATACGGAGGCGCGGACCCCGGCTGCATCGGCTGCGGGCTCTTCCTGATCTGGCCGTCGATGTACACCGACGTCACCGACGTCTACCGGATCGGCCGAGCCGGGCGGATCCGCACCGACCTCGGCGGCGTCTACTTCAACGTCGTCTTCATGCTGGGCCTGACGGTCCTCTACTTCCTGACCGGACAGCCCTTCCTGCTGAGCGCCGTCTACCTCGGCCACTTCGAGGTGCTGGAGCAACTCATGCCCGCCGTCCGGCTGGACGGCTACTTCATCCTCGGCGACCTCGCCGGAGTGCCCGACCTCTACGGCAAGATCAAGCCGATCCTGCTGAGCATGGTGCCGGGCCGTCCGGTCGAGCCGGCCGTGGCCGACCTCAAGCGCAGCACCCGCGTCATCGTGACCGCATGGGTCGTCACGATGGTGCCGCTGCTGCTGGGCGACCTCTGCTACGCGCTGTGGAACCTGCCCCGCCTCATCGACACCGGAATCCGCTCGCTCACACAGCAACTCACCGGCACCTACGAAGCGTTCGCCGACGGGCAGGTGGCGAGCGGGCTGGCCGGTGTGCTCGGCAGCCTCATGCTGATCTGTCCGCTGGCCGGCATGACGTACCTGTCCGTCCGGCTCACCGGGCGGCTGGCACGCAACGCCCTGCGCGCCACCGCCGAGCGGCTGTGGCTGCGCTTCGTCCTCGCGGCGGCCGTCGCCGGGGTGGCCACGTCGCTGGGGTTCGCGTGGTTCAGCGGCGTCACGCCCAAGCCGCTGCCGCCCGCGCCGCCCATCGCCCCCATCCTCCAGCCCCATGTGCCCACCGCTCCGGCGGCCGTGGGGACCCTCCCGTCCGGCCACACCCCCGCCAAGGGGCACACCGGCCCCGGCGCGGCAGGCGGCCAGGGCGGTACGGGACCGGCGGTCATGCCGCTGCCGTGGCGCACGCCGCAGCCGAGCAACCCGGCGGTCGTGCTGCCGCCCCCGAACCCGGGGACGACGCCCGCGCCCCCCGCCGCGAAGCCGGCCCCGACCGGCCCGGCACCGCGGCCGCCCGTTCCCTCGCCCGCCGCCCCGTCGAAGCCGGCCCCCGCGGTCGGACCGAGCGTTGCCCCGTCGCCCGTGCCGCACCCCGGCGCCTCCGCGTCCCCGTCGGCCGGCGCGACCCCGTCGCCCGTGGCCTCGAAGCCGCAGGCGAGCCCGCCGGCAGTGTCGCCGCCCGCGTCACCGAAGCCCGGCCACTGAGCGCCCGTCACACGGGTCACCGAAACAGTTCACGAAACAGCTCACCCGGACAGCTTGCTGCAAAGGAACACGCCCATGTCCCAGTCCACACCCCTGTCCCGTTCCGTCCTCCGCCTCGGCCTGCTGGCGGCAGGCGTCGCGGCCGCCGCCACCGCCGTGCCCGCCCAGGCGGCCGAGATCACCCTGGACAACGTCCGCACCACGGCGAACCACCACCACCATGTGCAGTTCCGCGACAGCTTCGCGGTCCACCAGCTCGGCCGGGTGGACACCGCGGCCGTCCGCAACCAGGCCACCGCCACCGGCGCCGGCTGCACCGCCGACGACGCCTGCCGCTCGGTGGCGCTGTCCTTCCAGATCGTCACCCTCGCAGGGCAGCACGTCCACCTCAACGCCGTGAACGACGGCACGGCGGTCAACGACCACTGCACCGGCTGCCAGACCTTGGCGGGCGCCTACCAGTTCGTCGTCTCCACGCCCTCGCCGCTCCGCCTGAGCACCGCCACCCGCGCCCGCCTGGCCGACGTCCACCGCAGGCTCGACGCCCTCGGCCGCTCCCGGCTGCCGGCCACCGAGCTGAAGCAGCAGACCGACGCCCTGGCCGCCGAGGTCACCGGGATCCTCAAGGACGCCGTCGCCGCGGCGGACCACCCGGCCGAGCGGGCCGTCACCGTGCACCGCCACCTGGAGGGCTGGCCCGGCCACTGAGCGGTTGCGGGCCCGGCCGGGGACCGTGCGCCATAATCCCGGCCATGGAAGCGGACCGCCGAGTGCAGCTCCCTCCCGAGCTGCACCGGCGGTTGCTCGCCGATGCGGTCGCCGTGGGGGCGTCCTTCCCGCTGGTGCTCACCGGCGGCTACGCGCTGCGCGCCCACGGCCTGGTGGAACGGCCGGTCCACGGCCCGGCCCTGGCCACGGGGTCCCCGGAGCCGATGCAGCAGATCGCCGCCGTGCTGCGCGGCGGGCTGCTGGAACGCGGCTGGCGGGTGCGGGACGTGGAGTCCGACCCGCTCTCGGCACGCTTCACCGCGGGGGACCCGGTGACGGGCGCGGAGTGCCAGGTGCACGTCCTCAAGGAGACGATGTGGCGCCCGCCGGTCCCCACCGGCCTGGGCCTGGCCCTCGCCGTCGAGGACGCCGTCGGCACCAAGGTGCGCGCCCTCGCCGACCGGGGCTTCGCGCGGGACCTCGTCGACGTGCACGCCGCCGCGGCCCGCTGGTCCCGGACCGAGCTGGAGGAGTTCGGCCGGCGGCACGCGCGGGACGCCTTCGACCTCGCCGATCTGCGGGACCGGCTCGACCGGGCCGACTGGTACGGGGATGCCGAGTTCGCCGCGTACGGACTGGACGGCGAGGAGAGCGCGGCGCTGCGGCGCTGGGCGCAGGAGTGGTCCGACGACATCGGCGAACGCCTCGTCGAGGAGGCCCCCTTCGAGGACCCGGAAGGGTGACATCAGGCCGCCGACCTGGGGGTTCGGCAGGTCCGCCCGACACTCCAGGGCAAATCCCGTCTTCCTCGGCAAATGCATGGAAGATGGACGGAACTGTGGTCACAGGTGTGGCGAAGACGACCACCACCAGGTTCCGGGAGCGCGGCGCATGGCCAATACGCAACAGACCCCTGCCCAGGCATCGAAGGGGGAGCGGTTCGCGGACTGGTTCGACGGCCGCGTCGGGCTGTATTCCCTCGCCAAGGCCAATCTGCGGAAGATCTTCCCGGACCACTGGTCGTTCATGCTGGGCGAGGTCGCGCTCTACTCGTTCGTCATCATCATCGTCACCGGCGTCTACCTGACGATGTTCTTCAAACCCAGCATGACCGAGGTCGTCTACCACGGCCGGTACGCGCCGCTGAACGGCATTCTGATGTCGGACGCGTACAAGTCGACGCTCGACATCAGCTTCGACGTCCGCGGCGGACTGCTGCTCCGTCAGCTGCACCACTGGGCCGCGCTGGTGTTCATCATGGCGATGCTCGTCCACATGATGCGCGTCTTCTTCACCGGCGCGTTCCGCAAGCCCCGCGAGCTCAACTGGCTTTTCGGGGCGAGCCTGTTGATCCTCGGCATGTTCGACGGCTTCATGGGCTATTCGCTGCCGGACGACCTGCTCTCCGGCACGGGTGTCCGGTTCATGGAGGGCGCGATTCTCTCCCTGCCGATCGTCGGCACCTATCTGGTGTTCTTCATCTTCGGCGGGCAGTACCCGGGCCACATCTGGGTGCCGCGGATGTACACCGTCCACGTGCTGCTGATCCCCGGCATCATGGCGGCCGCCCTGGCGGCCCACCTGATCCTGGTCTTCTACCACAAGCACACGCAGGGAATTCATGCCGGACGGAAGAACGACAACGTCGTGGGCATGCCGCTGATGCCGGTCTACATGGCCAAGGCGGGCGGCTTCTTCTTCCTGGTCAGCGGCATCATCTCGGTCTTCGCGGGCTTCGCGCAGATCAACCCGATCTGGGCGTACGGGCCGTACCGGCCGGACATGGTGACCACCGACGCCCAGCCCGACTGGTACATGGGCTTCTCCGAGGGCCTGATCCGCGTCATGCCCGGCTGGGAAATCAATTTCCTGGGCCACACGCTCGTCCTCGGCGTCTTCATCCCGCTGGTCGTCTTCCCGCTGGTCTTCCTCGCGATCTGGTGCTACCCCTTCTTCGAGGCCTGGGTCACCGGGGACCGGCGCGAGCACCACATCGCCGAACGGCCCCGCAACAACCCGGTGCGCACCGCATTCGGCGCGGCCTGGATCGCCGAATACGTCATCCTGCTGGTGGGCGGCGGCAACGACATCATCGCGGTGCATTTCCACCTGTCGATCAACGCCATCACCTGGCTCGTCCGCGTCGGTTTCTTCGTGATTCCGGCCCTGGTCTTCGTCGTCACCCACCGGTGGTGCCTCGGCCTGCAGCGCCGCGACCGCGAAAAGGTGCTGCACGGAAGGGAGTCGGGCGTCATCGCGCGCTACCCGCACGGTGAATACGTCGAGATCCACGAGCCGTTGTCGCAGGAAGCGCTCTACACGCTCACCGCCCACGAGCAGTACACGCCCTGGCAACTGCCGCCGGCGGTCGACGAGAACGGCAACCCGCGCAAGATCTCCTGGCTCCAGCGCGTGCGAGCCCGGCTGTCCGAGGCCTACTTCGGCGAGGGGGCCCAGATCCCCAAGGCGACGGTGGAGGAGTTCCGGGAGATCCAGGCGGCCCACCACGAGCACCACGAGGTCGCCAGGGTCGGCGAGGGCAGTCACTGACCCGGCGCCCGCGACCCTCCCGTGAGACGCCCGGTCCGCCGCGGCTCCTACCCCTACGGCCTGTTGGTCCCCGTGGCGCGCGTCGCCACGGGGACGGCGGCCGAGGAGGTCCGCTCCTTCCTCGACCTGTGCGGGATCCGCTCCACCACGGCCCCCTGCCCCCGCCGCCGGCGCTCCCCCTGGCGGCTGCAGGTGCTGGTCTTCGCCAAGGACGCGGGCCGGGCCCGTCGGCTCGTCAACGAGTGGACGCTGCCGGCCGGGCCGGGGTGACGGGGCGCGGCGAAAACCGGTGTCTTCGGATGCCCGGCGCAGCGATCATGGACTGACCCATGGACTGACCGCGGAGCCGCCACCGAGGAGGAACCCCCTTGCCCCTGCCTGTGCCCGCCGACCCCACGGCCCTCCATCCGATGCCCGGGCAGCCGCGGGTGGTGCTGCTCAAGCCGCTGGTCACGTCCCCGCTGATCGAGGTCGGGGAGTACTCCTACTACGACGACCCGGACGACCCGACGGCGTTCGAGACACGCAACGTGCTCTACCACTACGGGCCGGAGAAGCTGGTCATCGGCAAGTTCTGCGCGCTGGGCACGGGCGTGCGCTTCCTCATGAACGGCGCCAACCACCGCATGGACGGCCCCTCGACGTTCCCCTTCCCGACCATGGGCGGCTCCTGGGCCGAGCACTTCGACCTGCTCACCGGCCTGCCCAACCGGGGGGACACGGTCGTCGGCAACGACGTCTGGTTCGGCCACGGCACGACGGTCATGCCCGGCGTACGCATCGGGCACGGGGCGATCATCGCCTCCGGCGCCGTGGTGACGGGCGACGTGCCCGACTACGGCATCGTCGGCGGCAACCCGGCCCGCCTCATCCGCACCCGCTACGACGCCGGGGACGTCGCCCGGCTGCTGGCGGTGGCCTGGTGGGACTGGCCCGCGGAGCACATCACGCAGCACGTGCGGACGATCATGTCGGGCAGCATCGCCGACCTGGAGGCCGCGGCGCCGTCGGACGGGACGCCCACCGGGACAGGGCCGGGCCACTCACTGTGACGACCGGGCGCAGCGGTCCTACAGCTTGGTCATCTTGGTGTACGGGCTCAGGATGCGCATTTGCGCGGAGCCGAAGTCCACGAGCGCCGCGATTCCGTCCTCGATGCCGATTATCCGGCCGAGGCCGTACACGTCGTGTGTGACCTGGTCGCCCACGGCGAAGTGCTTGGGAGCCGGTGTGACCGGGGCCTTGAAGGGGCTGGTGGGCAAATGGCGCTTCGGTGCAGCAGGCTTTGTCATTGAGCCCAGTATGCGCCCTGCGAGCTGCGCTGGTGGCCGACTCTCAGGCAGGAGTTGTTGATTGCTGGATCCAGGGTGCGCGACGCCTGGCGCGGCCCGGACAACAAACAACCCCCAGGTTGATCACCTGGGGGTTTGTCGTGGAGCGGGCGACGAGAATCGAACTCGCGCTCTGAGCTTGGGAAGCTCATGTTCTACCATTAAACTACGCCCGCGTGAGGACGCCTTCAGGGCGTCGCATCGTCGCACACTCTACCCCATCGAAGGCCCCCGGTGCACTGGTCCGGGTGGCCTTCTTGTCGTGTGAGGGGGCTGTGCGGGGAGTGGGGACGCGGGCGTGGGGTGCGGGAGTTGGGGCGTACCGTGGGGGCGCGGAAGCCGGTCGGGGGGTGCCGGGAGTGCCGTATGCAGGCGCGTCGGAGAGATCCCCTAATGTGGCTTTTGTCTTTCACAACATTGGGGAAAGGGAGCTCGATGGAGCGCACCATCGTCCGTTGTGCCGAAGGGCACGTTTTCAGCACCGCTTCGTTCCCGATGCAGAACCTCGGAGCCGGCCGGATCGGCCCGGGACGGCTGCTGCGCTGTCCCCGCTGCGCCCGGCTGCGGCACTCCGTACCGGTGGCGCCCGAGAAGGGCTGAGGGGAACGAGGGCCCGGTCCGATCGAGGACCGGGCCCTCTCGCATTCTCCGGTTGTCCGGCTTCTTGCGTATCCTCGACCCGTGCTTCTCTCAGACAAGGACATCCGGACCGAGATCGACGCTGGCCGGGTGCGGATCGACCCGTACGACGAATCGATGGTGCAGCCGTCGAGCATCGACGTGCGCCTCGACCGCTACTTCCGGGTGTTCGAGAACCACCGGTACCCCCACATCGACCCCGCCGTCGAGCAGGCGGACCTCACCCGCGAGGTCGTGCCAGACGGTGACGAGGCCTTCATCCTGCACCCCGGTGAGTTCGTGCTCGCCTCGACGTACGAGGTCATCACGCTCCCCGGCGACATCGCCTCCCGCCTGGAGGGCAAGTCCAGCCTCGGCCGGCTCGGCCTGCTGACCCACTCCACGGCCGGCTTCATCGACCCGGGCTTCTCCGGGCACGTGACGCTGGAGCTGTCGAACATGGCCACCCTGCCGATCAAGCTGTGGCCGGGGATGAAGATCGGGCAGCTGTGCATGTTCCGGCTGAGCTCCCCCGTCGAGCACCCGTACGGGTCCGCGAAGCACGGTTCCCGCTACCAGGGTCAGCGCGGGCCGACGCCCTCGCGCTCCTTCCAGAATTTCCACCGCACGCAGGTCTGAGAGCAGCAACAACAGTGAGTGACAACCGCGAAAACCTGACCTACCCGCTCTTCGGGCAGGCCATCCGTGAACTGGCCCAGACGATCGCGGACGACGGCTACGAGCCGGACATCGTCCTCTCCATCGCGCGCGGCGGCGTCTTCGTCGCCGGTGGCCTGGCCTACGCCCTGGACTGCAAGAACATCCACCTGGTCAACGTGGAGTTCTACACCGGCGTCGGCTCGACGCTGGAGATGCCGGTCATGCTGGCGCCCGTGCCGAACGCGATCGACTTCTCCAACAAGAAGGTCCTGATCGCGGACGATGTCGCCGACACCGGCAAGACGCTCAAGCTCGTGCACGACTTCTGCCTCGACCATGTCGCCGAGGTGCGCAGCGCGGTCATCTACGAGAAGCCGCAGTCGCTGGTGAAGTGCGAGTACGTGTGGAAGCGCACGGACGACTGGATCAACTTCCCGTGGAGCGTCGAGCCGCCGGTCGTGCGGCGCGAGGGCCAGGTCCTCGACGCGTGAGCGCGTAGCGCAGTGAACGGCCGGAAGCCCGGGCCCCGCAGCGGCGGGGACCCGGGCTTCCGTGTGGCCGGGGTGCGGTTCCGGCGGACTACAGCGTACCCAGCTTGATCAGGGACAGCAGGGCCACCAGCTGGATCGCCGAGGCCCCGAGCGCCTTGGGCCAGGGCAGGTCGTGGGACTTGCTCACCATCGACGTCAGCAGCACACCGCCGGCCAGCCAGGTCGCCCAGCCGAGGACCTGGACGAGGGGGCTGTCGCCGCCGAGGAACATCGCGAACAGCAGCCGCGGGGCGTCCGTGACCGACATGATCAGCATCGACAGGCCGACCGTCGGCTGCCACATGCCGTCGCCGCCGAGCTGGCGGGCGAGGGTGTGCGTGACGGCACCGAGTATCAGCCCGGCCAGCAGCACGATGACACCGGCGGCCAGCACCCACGGGATGCTGTCGGCGAGGGTGGCGTGCAGCACGTCCTGGCGGGCCTTGTCGAAGCCGAAGACCGCCAGCAGGCCGTAGACGAACGTCACGATCAGGGCCGGGCCCCACATCGCGTGGTCGCGCATCTGCCAGAAGGTGGCCGACGGGCGCAGCACGATGCCCCTCAGCAGATCCTTCCAGTGCAGCCGCGGCCCGGGGGGCGGGGCGGGGGCCGCGGACTGCCCGGGGCCGTAGGTGCTGCCGGCACCGTAATCCGCGTACGGGTCCGGTCCGCCCGGGCCGGGGCCCTGAGGGGCGTAGGCGTCAGGGGCCTCGCCGAAGGCGAACTGCTGGGTGCGCCCGGGGTCGCCGGCGGGCGGGCCGCCGTAGTACGGGTCCTGGTACGGACCGCCGCCCTGCGCGCCCCGGGCATAGCCGTGCTGCACCGGGGGCTGTTGCTGCCCGTAGCCCGGCTGCGGCGCCGTCGTACCGCCGAAGTACTCCGGCTCGTCGTACCCGGCGGGCTGCTGCCACTGCTGTTGTCCTTGCGGTGCGGGGTTCGGGTGCCGGTCGTCCCGTCCGCGTCCCATCCTGAATCCAGCCACGCCTTCGAACGTACCCGGTCCGGAGAGCCCCCGGACCCGGGCAAAGGGGAACGGGCCCGGCTTTGCGGCCGAGCTGTGACATCCCCTAGGGGAAAGCTCCGGGAACCGGCCATGCCATGTGAGGTTTCGCGCCGGAAACGGCAACGGCCGGTGCCTCGCGACGGATCGCGGGGCACCGGCCGCAGGAGGCCGTTCCGAGCGGCTACTTCACCGGCTCGGGCTGGGGTTCGTCCGCCGTCTCGCCGTCGCCCTCAGGCTCGGCGGGCGTCTTGACGGACTCCAGCAGCAACTGGGCCACGTCCACGACCTGGATGGACTCCTTCGCCTGGCCGTCGTTCTTCTTGCCGTTGACCGAGTCCGTCAGCATGACGAGGCAGAACGGGCAGGCCGTCGAGACGATGTCGGGGTTGAGCGACAGGGCCTCGTCCACGCGCTCGTTGTTGATGCGCTTGCCGATGCGCTCCTCCATCCACATGCGCGCACCGCCGGCGCCGCAGCAGAAGCCGCGCTCCTTGTGCCGGTGCATCTCCTCGTTGCGCAGGCCCGGCACCTTGGCGATGATCTCGCGCGGCGGCGTGTAGACCTTGTTGTGGCGGCCGAGGTAGCAGGGGTCGTGATAGGTGATCAGACCCTCGACGGGGGTGACCGGGACCAGCTTCCCCTCGTCGATCAGATGCTGCAGCAACTGCGTGTGGTGGATGACCTCGTACTCGCCGCCGAGCTGCGGGTACTCGTTGGCGATGGTGTTGAAGCAGTGCGGGCAGGTCGCGACGATCTTCTTCTTCGCCTTCTCGACCTTGACGCCTTCCTCCGCATCCTCACCGAACGCCATGTTGAGCATCTCGACGTTCTGCTGGCCCAGTTGCTGGAAGAGGAACTCGTTGCCCAGCCGGCGGGCCGAGTCGCCGGTGCAGTTCTCCTCGCCGCCCATGATGGCGAACTTGACGCCCGCGATGTGCAGCAGCTCCGCGAAGGCCTTGGTGGTCTTCTTGGCCCGGTCCTCCAACGCGCCTGCGCAGCCGACCCAGTAGAGGTAGTCGACCTCGGTCAGGTCCTCGACGTCCTTGCCGACGACCGGGACCTCGAAGTCGACCTCCTTGGTCCACTGCAGACGCTGCTTCTTGGCGAGCCCCCAGGGATTGCCCTTCTTCTCCAGGTTCTTGAGCATCGTGCCCGCCTCGGACGGGAAGGAGCTCTCGATCATCACCTGGTAGCGGCGCATGTCGACGATGTGGTCGACGTGCTCGATGTCGACCGGGCACTGCTCGACGCAGGCACCGCAGGTGGTGCAGGACCAGAGGACGTCCGGGTCGATGACGCCGTTCTCCTCCAGGGTGCCGATCAGCGGGCGCTCGGCCTCCGCCAGGGCGGCCGCGGGGACGTCCTTCAGCTGCTCCTCGGTCGCCTTCTCCTCGCCCTCCATGTCCTTGCCGCCGCCTGCGAGCAGGTACGGGGCCTTGGCGTGCGAGTGGTCGCGCAGTGCCAGGATCAGCATCTTCGGCGACAGCGGCTTGCCGGTGTTCCAGGCGGGGCACTGCGACTGGCAGCGGCCGCACTCGGTGCAGGTGGAGAAGTCGAGCAGGCCCTTCCAGGAGAAGTGCTCGATCTGCGAGACGCCGAACTGGGCGTCCTCCGCCGGGTCCTCGAAGTCGATCGGCTCGCCGCCGCTCGTCATCGGCTGCAGCGCGCCGAGCGCCACGTCACCGCTGGACTCGCGCTTGAACCAGATGTTGGGGAAGGCGAGGAAGCGGTGCCAGGCGACGCTCATGTCGATGTTCAGGCTGACCGTGATCATCCAGATCATGGTGACGCCGAGCTTGATCATCGCGACCAGGTAGACCAGGTTCTGCAGCGCCCCGAGGCTCAGCCCCTTGAAGGCGGCGACCAGGGGGTACGAGACGAAGTAGGCGGCCTCGTAGTGGTCGGCGCCGTGCATCGCGCCCTCGAGCCCGCGCAGGACCATGATGGCCAGGCCGATCACCAGGATCACGTACTCGACGAAGTACGCCTGCCAGGCGGTCGAGCCCGCGAAGCGGGACTTGCGGCCGGCCCGGGAGGGCAGGTTCATCAGCCGGATCACGATGAGCACGAGGATGCCCAGCGTGGTCGTGGTGCCGATGAACTCGATGTAGAGCTCGTACGGCAGCCAGCCGCCGATGATCGGCAGCTTCCAGTCGGCCTTGAACAGCTGGCCGTAGGCGTTGAGGATCGTCGTCCCGAGCGTGAGGAAGCCGACGGCCACGAACCAGTGGGCGACGCCGATGACGCCCCACTTGTTCATGCGGGTGTGGCCGACGAACTCCTTGGCCAGGGTGACCGTGCGTTGTGTCGGGTCGTCGGTACGGGTACCGGCCGGCACGGGTGCGCCGAGCCGGAAGAAGCGGACGAACTGCGCGATGGCGCGGCCGAGCAGCGCAACACCGACCGCGCTGAGAACCAGCACCACGATGATCGCGGCGAGTTGCATGGGGAGGCTCCTCGAACCTGCGAGAGCGGGACGGAACTGGATGACCAACTGGATTACCAATCAGTAACTTATCCAGTCCGTACGAGACTACTCACTCACGCGCGCGTGCCATACCCGCGGAGCCGGTGATCTGCGTCGCCCGGACGGCCCTGCGGGCCGTGGATGATCGTAAGACCGATATAAAAGTTGAGCCCACCCGACTCAGCTCCGTTGACACCGGCGCTTCCGTGTTGCACTCTTGAGCCTGTTCCACTCAAGTCAGCTGGAGGAATCGACATGGCACGTGCGGTCGGCATCGACCTGGGTACGACGAACTCCGTCGTCAGTGTTCTCGAAGGCGGTGAGCCCACCGTCATCACCAACGCCGAGGGCGCCAGGACCACGCCGTCCGTTGTCGCCTTCGCGAAGAACGGTGAGGTGCTGGTCGGCGAGGTCGCCAAGCGCCAGGCCGTCACCAACGTCGACAGGACCATCCGGTCGGTCAAGCGCCACATGGGCACCGACTGGAAGATCAACCTGGACGGCAAGGACTTCAACCCCCAGCAGATCAGCGCCTTCATCCTGCAGAAGCTGAAGCGGGACGCGGAGGCCTACCTGGGCGAGAAGGTCACCGACGCGGTCATCACCGTGCCGGCGTACTTCAACGACTCCGAGCGCCAGGCCACCAAGGAGGCCGGTGAGATCGCGGGTCTGAACGTCCTGCGCATCGTCAACGAGCCCACCGCGGCCGCCCTGGCCTACGGTCTCGACAAGGACGACCAGACCATTCTCGTCTTCGACCTCGGTGGCGGCACCTTCGACGTCTCGCTGCTCGAGATCGGCGACGGCGTCGTCGAGGTCAAGGCCACCAACGGCGACAACCACCTCGGTGGTGACGACTGGGACCAGCGCGTCGTCGACTACCTGGTCAAGCAGTTCCAGAACGGCCACGGCGTCGACCTGTCCAAGGACAAGATGGCGCTGCAGCGCCTGCGCGAGGCCGCCGAGAAGGCGAAGATCGAGCTCTCCTCGTCCACCGAGACCACGATCAACCTGCCCTACATCACGGCGTCCGCCGAGGGCCCGCTGCACCTGGACGAGAAGCTCACCCGCGCCCAGTTCCAGCAGCTGACCGCGGACCTGCTGGAGCGCTGCAAGACCCCGTTCCACAACGTCATCAAGGACGCGGGCATCGCCCTGTCCGAGATCGACCACGTGGTCCTGGTCGGCGGTTCCACCCGCATGCCCGCCGTCGCCGAGCTCGTCAAGGAGCTGACCGGCGGCCAGGAGGCCAACAAGGGCGTCAACCCGGACGAGGTCGTCGCCATCGGCGCCGCCCTGCAGGCCGGTGTGCTCAAGGGCGAGGTCAAGGACGTCCTGCTCCTCGACGTCACCCCGCTGTCCCTCGGCATCGAGACCAAGGGCGGCATCATGACCAAGCTGATCGAGCGCAACACCACGATCCCCACCAAGCGCTCCGAGATCTTCACGACGGCCGAGGACAACCAGCCGTCCGTGCAGATCCAGGTCTACCAGGGCGAGCGCGAGATCGCGGCGTACAACAAGAAGCTCGGCATGTTCGAGCTGACGGGCCTGCCGCCGGCCCCGCGCGGCGTCCCGCAGATCGAGGTCGCCTTCGACATCGACGCCAACGGCATCATGCACGTGACCGCCAAGGACCTGGGCACGGGCAAGGAGCAGAAGATGACCGTCACCGGCGGCTCCTCGCTGCCGAAGGACGAGGTCGACCGCATGCGCGAGGAGGCCGAGAAGTACGCGGAGGAGGACCACCGCCGCCGCGAGGCCGCCGAGTCCCGCAACCAGGGCGAGCAGCTCGTCTACCAGACGGAGAAGTTCCTCAAGGACAACGAGGACAAGGTTCCCGCCGAGGTGAAGACCGAGGTCGAGACCGCCGTCGCCGAGCTGAAGGAGAAGCTCAAGGGCGAGGACACGGCCGAGATCCGCACCGCGACCGAGAAGGTCGCCGCGGTCAGCCAGAAGCTCGGCCAGGCCATGTACGCCGACGCCCAGGCCGCTCAGGGCGCCGCCGGCGCCGGTGCCGCGGGTGCGGGCCAGCAGGCCAAGGCCGAGGACGACGTGGTCGACGCCGAGATCGTGGACGACGAGAAGCCGAAGGGCGGTGCGTCGGCGTGACGGAGGAGACCCCGGGCTTCGACAACGAGAAGCCTGAAGGCACCTCCGACGCCACCGCACCCGACGACGCGGCGAAGGCCGCCGGGTCCGCCGACAAGGCGGCCCCGGCCGGCCCGGCCACGGGCGAGGACCTCGTCGAGGTTGGCCTCCAGGCACAGCTGGACCAGGCCCAGGCTGCGCTCGGCGAGCGCACCGCGGACCTCCAGCGGCTCCAGGCCGAGTACCAGAACTACCGTCGCCGGGTGGAGCGGGACCGCGTCGCGGTCAAGGAGGTCGCCGTGGCGAACCTCCTGTCCGAGCTGCTCCCCACGCTCGACGACATCGGCCGCGCCCGTGACCACGGCGAGCTGGTCGGCGGCTTCAAGTCCGTCGCCGAGTCGCTGGAGACGGTCGTCGCCAAGATGGGTCTGCAGCAGTTCGGCAAGGAGGGCGAGCCCTTCGACCCGCTGGTGCACGAGGCCCTGATGCACAGCTACGCGCCGGACGTCGCCGAGACCACGTGCGTGCAGATCCTGCAGCCGGGGTACCGGCTCGGCGAGCGGACGATCCGCCCCGCGCGGGTCGCCGTGGCCGAGCCGCAGCCGGGCGCACAGCCGGCCGGCAAGGACGGCGAGGCACCGAATGCAGCGGACGCACCGGACGAGGCGAGCGGTGGCCCGGACGAGGGCTGAGGCTGACGCACACATGAGGAAGGAGGGACGTCGGGGATGAGCCTGAGCAGGGATCTGCTGGAAAAGGATCTGTACAAGGTCCTCGGCGTCCCCAAGGACGCCACCGAGGCGGAGATCAAGAAGGCGTACCGGAAGCTCGCCCGCGAGTTCCACCCGGACGCCAACAAGGGCGACGCCTCGGCCGAGGAGCGCTTCAAGGAGATCTCCGAGGCGAACGACGTCCTGGCCGACGCCAAGCGCCGCAAGGAGTACGACGAGGCGCGCGCCCTGTTCGGGAACGGCGGATTCCGTCCCGGGCCGGGCGGCGCCGGCGGCTCCTTCAACTTCGACCTGGGCGACCTCTTCGGGGGCGCCCAGGGCGGGGGCGGCGGCTTCGGGGGCGGTCTGGGCGATGTCTTCGGCGGCCTCTTCAACCGCGGCGGCGGTGCCGGTGCGCGCACCCAGCCCCGCCGCGGCCAGGACATCGAGTCCGAGGTGACGCTCAGCTTCACCGAGGCGGTGGAGGGGGCCACGGTCCCGCTGCGGATGTCCTCCGCGGCGGCCTGCAAGGCCTGCTCCGGCACGGGCGACAAAAACGGTACGCCCAGGGTCTGCCCGACCTGCGTGGGCACCGGCCAGGTCTCGCGCGGCTCGGGCGGCGGCTTCTCGCTGACCGACCCCTGCCCCGACTGCAAGGGCCGCGGGCTGATCCCCGAGAACCCCTGCGACGTCTGCCACGGCAGCGGGCGCGCGAAGTCCTCCCGCACCATGCAGGTGCGGATCCCGGCGGGCGTCTCCGACGGCCAGCGGATCCGGCTGCGCGGCAAGGGCGCTCCGGGCGAGCGCGGCGGCCCCAACGGCGATCTCTACGTCGTGGTGCACGTCGGTGACCACCCGGTCTTCGGGCGCAAGGACGACAACCTGACCGTCACCGTGCCGGTCTCCTTCGTGGAGGCGGCGCTCGGCGGCGAGGTGAAGGTGCCGACGCTGGGCGGCCCGCCGGTCACCCTCAAGCTGCCCCCCGGTACGCCCAACGGCCGCACGATGCGCGCCCGCGGCAAGGGCGCGGTGCGCAAGGACGGTACCCGCGGCGACCTCCTGGTCACCGTCGAGGTGTCCGTGCCGACCGCGCTCGACGACAAGGCCCGCGAGGCGCTGGAGCAGTACCGCCAGGCCACCGCGGGGGAGGACCCCAGGGCCGAGCTCTTCCAGGCAGCGAAGGGAGCTTGAGGATGGACGGCCGTCGACGGAATCTCCACTACGAGCTGACCGACGAGTCGCCGGTCTACGTCATCTCGGTCGCGGCTCAGCTGTCGGGTCTGCACCCGCAGACCCTGCGCCAGTACGACCGTCTCGGCCTGGTCTCGCCCGACCGCACGGCCGGACGCGGCCGCCGCTACTCGGCGCGGGACATCGAGCTGCTCCGGCAGGTGCAGCAGCTCAGCCAGGACGAGGGCATCAACCTGGCCGGCATCAAGCGCATCATCGAGCTGGAGAACCAGGTCGCCGCGCTGAGCGCCCGGGTGGCGGAGCTGCAGGCCGTCGTCGACGGGGCCGCTGCCGCGATGCAGCAGCGGGAGGCGCAGGTGCACGCCTCGTACCGGCGGGATCTGGTGCCGTATGCGGACGCGCAGCAGACGAGTGCGCTGGTCGTCTGGCGGCCCAAGCGGAAGGACTGACCCTGCGGGTCGGTTCTGCGCAGTTCCCCGCGCCCCTTCCGGGGTGCGGGGAACTTGTGTTTCAGCCCCTGCCCAGGGCCTTCGTCACCGCGATTTCGATCACCACGCGGTCCGGGTTGGGGCGCGGGTCGCGGCCGTAGCGCACCGCGTAGCGGGCGACCGCGTCGGCCACGGCGTCGGTCTCGGCGCGGACGACGGCGCGGCCCTCCAGGGTGGCCCAGCGCCGGCCCTCCATCTGGCAGACGGCGACCCGGGCGCCCGCGGGGCCCGCGGCCTGGACGTTGGCGACCTTGCGGCTGTTCTTGTCCGCGATCACGCGGGCCGTCAGCGTCTCCGGATCGAACGTGACCCCGACGGGCACCACATGCGGGGAGCCGTCCGGGCGGGGCGTGGTGAGGGTGCAGACGTGCCGCTCGCGCCAGAAGTCGAGGTAGGCGGGGTCGGGGTTCCGGAGGTCCTGGGCCATGGGAGCAGCGTAGTGGGCGGGGGCCGCCCCAAGTGGCGGGCGTTTCCTCGTACCGCTTCACTCGCAAGGGGGATCAAACGGACCGGTCCGGCCCTCCCCGATTGGAGTTGAGTCGACTACACTCAAGTTACTGCACGCAGGTACGAGCAAGGAGGGTTCCGACACCGTGGATGCCGAGCTGACCAACAAGAGTCGTGAAGCACTGAGCGCCGCCCAGGAGCGGGCCGTGTCGGCCGGGCATGCCGATCTGACGCCCGCGCACCTGCTGCTGGCCCTGCTCGCCGGGCGGGACAACGAGAATCTGCTCGACCTGCTGGCCGCCGTCGACGCGGACGCGGCCGCGCTGCGCGGCGGTGCCGAGCGGCTGCTCGCCGCGCTGCCCAGCGTGCAGGGGTCCACCGTCTCGCCGCCGCAGCCCAACCGTGAGCTGCTGGCCGTGATCGCGGACGCCGCCGAGCGCGCGCGGGACCTGGGGGACGAGTACATCTCCACCGAGCACCTGCTGACCGGCCTCGCCGCCAAGGGCGGACGCACCGGTGAACTGCTCGACCAGCAGGGCGCCTCCGCCAAGAAGCTGCTCGACGCCTTCGGGAAGGCGCGCGGCGGGCAGCGCGTCACGTCGCCGGACCCGGAAGGCACGTACAAGGCGCTGGAGAAGTTCGGCACGGACTTCACGGCCGCCGCGCGGGAGGGCAGGCTCGACCCCGTCATCGGCCGGGACCATGAGATCCGGCGTGTGGTGCAGGTGCTCTCGCGGCGCACCAAGAACAACCCCGTGCTCATCGGCGAGCCCGGCGTCGGCAAGACGGCCGTCGTCGAGGGGCTCGCGCAGCGGATAGTGAAGGGCGACGTCCCCGAGTCGCTGAAGAACAAGCGGCTGGTCGCGCTCGACCTGGGCGCGATGGTCGCGGGCGCGAAGTACCGCGGTGAGTTCGAGGAGCGGCTGAAGACGGTCCTGGCCGAGATCAAGTCCAGCGAGGGCCAGATCATCACCTTCATCGACGAGCTGCACACCGTCGTCGGCGCCGGTGCCGGCGGGGACTCGGCGATGGACGCCGGGAACATGCTCAAGCCGATGCTGGCGCGCGGCGAGCTGCGCATGGTCGGTGCGACGACGCTCGACGAGTACCGCGAGCGGATCGAGAAGGACCCGGCGCTGGAGCGCCGCTTCCAGCAGGTGCTGGTGGCCGAGCCGTCGGTGGAGGACTCCATCGCCATCCTGCGCGGGCTCAAGGGGCGCTACGAGGCCCACCACAAGGTGCAGATCGCCGACTCGGCGCTGGTCGCCGCCGCGACCCTGTCCGACCGCTACATCACCTCCCGCTTCCTGCCCGACAAGGCCATCGACCTCGTCGACGAGGCCGCCTCCCGGCTCCGGATGGAGATCGACTCCTCGCCCGTCGAGATCGACGAGCTCCAACGCGCCGTCGACCGCCTGAAGATGGAGGAGCTGGCCCTCAAGAACGAGACGGACGAGGCCAGCAAGGAGCGCCTGGCGAAGCTGCGCCGCGATCTGGCCGACAAGGAGGAGGAGTTGCGCGGGCTCACCGCCCGCTGGGAGAAGGAGAAGCAGTCCCTCAACCGGGTCGGCGAGCTCAAGGAGAAGCTGGACGAGCTGCGCGTCCAGGCCGAACGGGCCCAGCGCGACGGCGACTTCGACGCCGCCTCCAAGCTGCTGTACGGCGAGATCCCCGCCGTCGAGCGGGAGCTGGAGGAGGCCGCGCAGGCCGAGGCCCAGGCCGAGCAGGAGGCCGCCGCCAAGGACCTCATGGTCAAGGAGGAGGTCGGCCCGGACGACATCGCCGACGTCGTCGCCTCCTGGACCGGCATCCCCGCCGGCCGCCTGCTGGAGGGCGAGACGCAGAAGCTGCTGCGCATGGAGGAGGAGCTCGGCAAGCGGCTCATCGGGCAGACCGAGGCCGTGCGCTCCGTCTCCGACGCCGTGCGCCGCTCCCGCGCCGGCATCGCCGACCCCGACCGGCCCACCGGCTCCTTCCTCTTCCTCGGCCCGACCGGCGTCGGCAAGACCGAACTGGCCAAGGCCCTGGCGGACTTCCTCTTCGACGACGAGCGGGCGATGGTCCGCATCGACATGTCGGAGTACAGCGAGAAGCACTCCGTCGCCCGCCTCGTCGGCGCGCCCCCCGGCTACGTCGGCTACGAGGAGGGCGGCCAGCTCACCGAGGCCGTGCGCCGGCGCCCGTACACCGTGGTGCTGCTGGACGAGGTGGAGAAGGCCCACCACGAGGTCTTCGACATCCTGCTGCAGGTCCTGGACGACGGGCGGCTCACCGACGGCCAGGGACGGACGGTGGACTTCCGCAACACCATCCTCATCCTGACCTCCAACCTCGGCTCCACCTTCCTCGTCGATCCCCTGCTGAAGGAGGAGCAGAAGAAGGAGAAGGTCCTGGAGACGGTCCGCGCCTCCTTCCGGCCCGAGTTCCTCAACCGGCTCGACGACATCGTCGTCTTCCACCCGCTGGGCACCGACCAGCTGGAGCGCATCGCGCAGATCCAGATCGCACACCTGCAGCGCCGCCTCGCCGACCGCCGGCTCACCCTGGACGTCACGGACGCGGCCCTGCACTGGCTGGCCACCCTGGGCAAGGGCGACGAGGCCGAGGGCGTCGGGGCGCCCGACCTCAGCTACGGCGCCCGGCCGCTGCGCCGTCTGGTCCAGACCGCCATCGGCGACCAGCTCGCGCGCGCGATCCTGGGAGGTGAGGTCCGCGACGGCGAGACCGTCGTCGTCGACCGCGTGCCCGGCCGGCCCGAGGGCCTGTCGGTGACGGCCGCCGAGCGGGTGCCCCAGGAGGCGTGAGCCCCCGGCGGCGCCCCCAGGGGTTGCCAGCGACCGCCGGGCATGGGGGAGGATGACTCTTATCCGCATGAAGGGAAATACACGGTGAGCATCGACCCGTCCTCGATTCCGAACTTCGGGGGCCAGCCCGAACCGCACGAGACGGGCCCGGCAGGCCCCGTCATCCCCGACCAGGACCTGGTCAAGCAGCTCCTGGAGCAGATGGAGCTGAAGTACGTGGTCGACGACGAGGGCGACCTCGCCGCGCCGTGGGAGCTCTTCCGCACGTACTTCATGTTCCGCGGCGAGGAGGAGCAGCAGGTCTTCTCCGTGCGGACGTTCTACGACCGGCCGCACGGCATCGACGAGAAGGGCCGCCTTCTCGAGGTCATCGACGACTGGAACCGCCGCACCCTGTGGCCGAAGATCTACACCCACACCAATGACGACGGCACCGTCCGTCTCATCGGCGAGGCGCAGATGCTGATCGGCGTCGGTGTCTCGCTGGAGCACTTCGTCTCCAGCACGGTCAGCTGGGTGCGGGCCTCGATCGAGTTCGACCGCTGGCTCGTCGAGCAGCTCGGTCTGGAGGCCGACGCCGAGTCCGGCGACGAGAAGCCCGACGACGAGGCCTGACAGCCGTTCCCGCGGCCTGCCGTCCCCGCTCACATGGGGATGCGGGCCACGGTGAGCAGATAGGTCCCGTAGAAGAACGAGAGCCCGGCCAGCGCGGCCGTCGTCACGACGACGGTGCGCCGCCGGGCTCTCGTCATGGCCAGGGCCGCCGGGAGCAGCAGCGGGAAGGCCGGCAGCAGGAAGCGCGGCTTGGAGGCGAAGTAGCTGGAGCCGCCGACCGCGATCACGCCGAGCACGAGGACGTAGACCAGCAGAGCGGCCGGCGGGCGGTCGACGATCAGATACACCAGCGCCGCCAGCGCCACCACCAGGGTGCCCAGGGCCATGTAGTAGGCCAGGCAGTCGCGGCCGACGATCAGGTGGCGGACGAATCCCAGTGCGTTGCGGCCGAAGTCGAAACGCGAGCCCCACAGCCGCTGCACCTCGAAGTAGCCGAACGGCCCGCCGCCCGAGTGCACCCCCGCCCACAGCACATACCCCGCCCAGCCCAGCGGGGCGAGCGCGGCGCCGGCCCAGATGCGCCAGTCGGTACGGGCCCGGCGGTCCCGGTACAGGGCGACGGCCGCCGAGCAGCAGACGGCGGCGGCGACCGCGACGGCATTGGGCCGGGACAGGCCGGCGAGCAGGGCCAGCGCCCCGGCCCACACCCGGCGCCCGGTGAGCAGGGCGTAGAGGGACCAGGCGCACAGCGCGGTCATCAGCGACTCGGTGTAGGCCATGGTCTGCACGATCGCGTGCGGCTGCAGGCCCCACAGGAGCACCAGCAAGGTGGCGGTGCGGCGCCCGTGCAGCCGCTCGCCGACCGCATAGATGCCCCAGGCCGCGGCGCCCGCGGAGGCCCAGGCGACCAGCAGCCCGGCGGTGACGACGGTGAGCGGCAGGACGGTGGTGAGGGCCTTGACCAGACCGGGGAAGAGCGGGAAGAACGCCAGGTCGTTGAAGATCACGCCGGGTGAGGTGGGGGACGGCACGACCCTCCCGTAGCCGTCGTGGGCGATGCCCGCGTACCAGATGCCGTCCCACAGGTGCCCGAGCAGCGTGCGCGGGTGCTTGCCGATCCACCAGGCCCAGGCGGCCATCACCGTCATCCCGGTCAGCCGGGCGGCCGCGTAGCACCCGAGCGCGGGCAGGGCCCGGTGCAGTGCCTCGCGCACCCGGTCCACCCGCCGGCCGGGCCGGGCCCCGGGGGCGCGGCGCGGCTCGGGGGCGCGGACGGGAACGGCGGTGTCGGCGAACACGGGCACACCTCCGGTGGGGTGCGGGGCATACGGGCTACCGAACCATCCCCGGCGTGGCGGGGTGCGCTTCGCGCGGAGGGGCAGGAACGCCCGGAAGCCGTGCGCTTCCACCCGCTCGGGTGCACGAGTGCGGTGGTCTTCGGGTGCGGGCCGGTGGGGGTGATCGCGCACTTCCCCGCGCCCCTTCGGGGCGCCGCCTATGGTGGGCTGATCACGTCGAGGGAGGGCTCATGGACAACTGGAATCCGGCAGCTCGGGTGCGGGGGCTGGGAACCTCCGTTTTCACCGAGATGACAGAGCTGGCCCGGAGCACCGGGGCGGTCAACCTGGGCCAGGGGGTGCCCGAGCTGGCCGGGCCGCAGGGGCTGCTGGACGAGGTGGCGGCGGCGGTGCTCGCGGGCCGCAACCAGTACCCGCCCGCGCACGGTTTCCCCGCCCTGCGCGAGGCGGTGGCCGCGCACCGGCTGCAGCGCCACGGGGTCGCGTACGACCCGCAGGACGAGGTGCTGGTGACCACCGGGGCCACCGAGGCGATCGCGGCGGCGCTGCTGGCGCTGTGCGACCCCGGTGACGAGGTGCTGGCCTTCGACCCCTGCTACGACGCCTACCCGGCGGTCGTCCGGTTCGCGGGGGCGACGCTGGTGGGCGTTCCGCTCGCCGAGGACGGCAACTCCTTTGTCCTGGACGCGGATGCGCTGCGCGCCGCCGTCACCCCGCGTACCCGGGTGCTCGTCCTCAACAGCCCGCACAACCCCACCGGCAAGGTGTTCACGGACGAGGAGCTGGCGGCCGTCGCCCAGGTGTGCCGGGAGCACGACCTGACGGTGGTGACGGACGAGGTCTACGAGCACCTGGTGTACGACGAGGCGCTCGGGCACCGGACGATCGCCGCGCTGCCGGACATGCGCGAGCGGACGCTGGTCATCTCCTCGGCGGGCAAGACCTTCAATGTCACGGGCTGGAAGGTCGGCTGGGTCTGCGGCCCGGCCCCGCTGGTGGCGGCAGTCGCCGCGGCGAAGCAGTTCCTCACGTACGCCTCCGGCACGCCCTATCAGGAGGCGCTCGCGCGGGCACTGGGGGACGTGGAGGCGTGGGCGGCCGGGCTGAGGCTCACGCTGCGGCGCAACCGGGACCTGCTGAGCGAGGGGCTCGAACGCGCCGGGCTGCGCCCTTATCGCGCGGACGCCGGATATTTCGTGCAGGCGGACATCCGCGCATGGGGGCACTCGGACGGCGTGCGTTTCTGCCGTGAACTCCCCTCGCGCGCCGGGGTGGTGGCCATTCCCACCTCCGCCTTCTATGTGCGCCCCGACGCCCCGTCCTATCTGGTGCGTTTCTCCTTCTGCAAGCTGGAGAACTCGGTGCGGGATGCGGTGGAGAAGCTGGTGCGCGCCGTCTGATTCGTGGAAGTGCAGTGGAAGTGCAGTGGATGTGCAAGCGGCCCATGACTGCCCGCATATGCGCCCGGCGGAACTCGAACATCCGCCGGGCGCCGTGCTGTTGAACAAGTGAACTATCCGGCCCTCCCGGGTATGGAAAGATGCAGATGATGGGTAAAAAGGCTGTGAGCGCCGGTCATTCATGATTGCCTCTCCTCCCGGCCCGGATTCACTGCTCCACCGGAATCGAAGGCCCGGGCCAAGGACCCCCTGTGGGCATGAGCCGGTGCACCGAAAAGGAATCTGGTCCTCCTCGGGGCGGGCCGGCCCACCCTTCACTGCTCGCTCGCGGAGCCGACCCGATGCTCACCACGCTCAAGACCGCCTATACCGACACCCGAGCCGCCGATCTCGCCTGGTGCCTGGGGAAGGATCCCCTTCCGGCGCTGGCGGTGCTCGATCTCCAACTCGAAGCGTCCTCCGTGCAGTTGCGTCTCCTCGGCGCCTCCCACCAGGTCCTGCTGGAGGAGGCGGGCGGCGTCTGCTCGGAGACGGTGGCCTGCATAGCCGGCAGCAGCACCCCGCTGCCGCTCGGCGTCGCCAAGCGGGTGGGGGCGTGGGAGTACGAATTCGCGGCGCGCGTCGAGACGCTCTCGCGCTGTTCCTTCGCGGGGCGCGCGCAGGAGTTGCTGGCGCTGGTCGCCGAGCATCCCCAGGGGCTGGCGGGAACGTTTCCCGGCAGCCCCCACGCCTTCACGGCGCTGCTCGCCCAGCGCCGCGACGGCCAGGTCAGCTGGCGCACCTGGCACGCCTATCCGCAGGAGGGGCGGCTGGTGGCCACCCGCACCCGGGTGGGCGTGCGGCTGCCCGCCCCGCTGTGACGGCGGCGGACGCCGCCGCTGCCGGTGCTTTGCCCCTCAATGCCCCCTGAGTGTGGCTCCGTTGCCCCCTGGGTGTGGTTCCAGGGGAAACCCGGCATCCTGCGATTGAACCCGTGTGGGTGACAAGGAGTCGCCATCCCGTGACGTAGCGTTCCCCGCATGATCTACCGCCCGGTACCAGCGCGGCTGCCCGTACCGGCCGGGCTCGGCCGTTTCCTCGTCCTGTCCACGGTCTTCGTCTGCGCGGCCTGCGGGCTGGTGTACGAGCTGGAACTGGTCGCCCTGGCCTCGTACTTGACCGGCGACACCGTCACCCAGGCCTCCGTCGTGCTGTCGGTGATGGTCTTCGCCATGGGCGTCGGTTCCCTGCTCGCCAAACGCCTGCGCGGGCGCGCGGCCTTCGGCTTCGGCGTCGTGGAGGCGGTGCTCGCCCTGACGGGCGGCCTCTCGGCGATGGCCCTGCACGCCTGTTTCGCCTGGTACGGGCAGGCGAAACCCGCCCTGGTGGGCTTCTCGCTGGCCATCGGGGTGCTGATCGGCGCCGAGGTGCCGCTGCTGATGACGCTCATCCAGCGGATCCGCCGGCAGGACGCGGGCGGTGCGGTCGCCGACCTGTTCGCCGCGGACTACGTGGGCGCGCTCGTCGGCGGCCTCGCCTTCCCCTTCCTGCTGCTGCCCGTGCTCGGCCAGCTGTCGGGCGCGCTGCTGACCGGCGCGATCAACGCGGTGGCCGGCGGGGCACTGGTGCTGTGGCTCTTCCGCGGCGACCTCACCGCGCGGGCGCGCGGGGCGCTCATCGCCGCCAACGTCGTGGTCCTGCTGCTGCTCGCGGCCGGCTCGGCGCTGACCGGCCCGTTCGAGAAGGCCGCCCTGCAGGCCATGTACGGCGCCGACGTCCGGGTCGCCGTGCACACCGGCGTCCAGGACGTGGTGCTCACCGGCGGCGGGCCCGGCGGGCAGCCCGCGCTCTTCCTGGACGGGCGGCTGCGGGCCGGCGGCGGTGACGCCTCCCGCTACCAGGAGGCCCTCGTCCAGCCCGCGATGGACGGGCCGCACCGCCGCGTCCTCGTCCTCGGCGGGGGCGACGGGCTCGCCCTGCGCGAGGTGCTGAGCCACCCGGACGTGGCGGAGGCGACGGTCGTCGAGCCCGACACGGCCGAACTCCGGCTGGCCCGCACCGATCCCGGCCTCGTCGCCCTCAACCAGGGCGCCTACCGCGACCCACGGGTCCGCGTCGAGACCGCCGACGCCTTCGACTGGCTGCGCGCCCGGCACGACGCCGACGGGCCGTACGACGTCGTCGTCTCCGACCTGCCGGATCCCGACGTCACGACCGACGCCAAGCTGTACTCCCAGGAGTTCTACGGGCTCGTGGCGCGCGCCCTCGCGCCCGACGGGCGGCTCGCGGTCCACGCGGGCGCCCCCGAGGAGCGCCCGCACACCTTCTGGACCGTGGACGCCACGGTCCGGTCCGTTGGTCTGCGCACCGTGCCCTACCGGGTGACGGCCGGCTCCCCGCACGGCGGCGGCCGCGGCGAGGGCTGGGGCTTCGTGCTCGCCTCCCGCTTCCCGGTGCAACTGCGGCCGGCCCGGCTCACCGTGGCGGTCGGGCCCGACGAGGTGCGCAGGAGGGAGGCGGGGCTGCTGCCGTCGACCCTGATGCACCCGCGGTACGGGCAGTGACGGGCGCGGGGTCGCGCAGCGCCGCGCGGAAGGCGCCGGGGGCCACGCCTTCGCGGTGCTGGAAGAACTTGGCGAAGTTGGCGGCGTCGTCGAAGCCGAGCCGTTCGGCGATCCGCGCGGCGGGCAGTCCGCTGTGCGCGAGCAGCCGCTTGGCCTCCAGCATCACGCGTCGGTCGACGAACTCCTTGGCCCCCACCCCGGCCGCGGCCAGCGTCGCCCGGGCGAGGGTGCGGGGGGAATAGCCGAGCGCCTGCGCGTAGTCGGCGACGCGGTGACTGCGTGCGAAGTCGCGCTCGACGGCCGCCCGGAAGCGCACGAACGCATCGGCGGGCGCGGCGCTCCTCTCCGCCGCGTCGATCCGGTCCAGCCGCAGCACCAGGGCGGACAGCAGATGCCGCAGGATCTCGCGGTGGACGTCGGCGGGCAGCCCCGCCCCGGTGCGGAAGTCGGCGGCGAGGTGCCGCACCGCGCAGAAGATCGCCTCGCGGTCCTCACCCGCCGGGCGGAGCAGCACCGGGCGGAAGGGGTCGTCGGCGACCGCCGCGACCGCCGTGCCGGGCGGCAGGAAGCCGGGCTGTACGAGGATCACCGTGCCCTCGATGGCCGATACGTCGCCGTGCTGCTGCACCTGACCCGGACGTACCCACAGCACCGAGCCCGCCTCCAGCCGGTGGCCGGTGAAGTCCACGGTGTGCACGGTGGTCCCGGAGTCGACGGCGATGATCTGGTGGAAGTCCAGCCGCTGGGGTGCGGGCAGCATGCCCTCCGGCGCCCGGGTGCGGAGGCCCGCGAGCGTGAGGACCTCGACGCCGGCCGGAGTGCCCGGCGGGGCCTGGTAGGCGAGGTCCAGGATCGTCGGCATGTCGTGTCGCTTTTTCACCATGGCGGGGCGCGACCTTACCTGGCCGGGGCGTTGCCCCGCTCGTAGCGTGGTTCTCACGTACAACTCCCGTCCCCCTGTGAGGAGACCCACCATGGCCAAGATCGCACTCTTCGGCGCCACCGGCACGATCGGCAGCCGTGTGCTGCGCGAGGCCCTGGACCGTGGCCATCACGTCACGGCCGTGGTCCGTGACCCCAAGAAGCTCACCGAGCAGCACCCGAACCTCACGGTCGCCACCGGCGACGTCCTCGACCCGGAGTCCGTGGCGGCCGTCTCCGAGGGCCAGGACGTCGTCGTCAGCGCCGTCGGCGGCGGTGACGGGCCCGGTCACGTCGCCACCATCGAGCCGGCCGCCAAGTCCCTGGTGGCGGGCCTGCGCTCGCTCGGCGAGAAGGCCCCGCGGCTGATCGCCGTCGGCGGTGCGGGGTCGCTGCGCACGCCCGACGGGAAGCAGGTGTGGGACGCCGAGGGGCTGCCCGAGTTCCTGCTGCAGATCATGCACGCGCACGGCGACGCGCTGGACTTCTACCGGTCCGTCGACGACGTCCGCTGGACCAACGTCAGCCCCGCCGCGCAGATCGCGCCCGGCGAGCGCACCGGCACCTACCGCACCGCCCTCGACGACCTCGTCGTGGACGAGAACGGCACGAGCCGGATCTCCGCCGAGGACTACGCGGTGGCCCTCGTCGACGAGGTCGAGGAGGCGAACCACATCGGTGAGCGCTTCACGGTCGGAGCGTGAGATTCCAGAGTCGGAGGTTGGTCGGTTCCTGACGGAAAGTTCGACAGGATTCGACCGGGGAGGCACCACTGCGGGGTCCGGTGGGTAGGCTCGCTGGTTATGGAGCACGAGGTGTTCGTTCCGTTTCCCGTCGCTGCGGTCCGGCGGGCCCTCTCCGACCCCGCGCGCGTGGCCCGCTGCATCCCCGGGCTGCAGCAGGACGCGGCGGACGCCTCCGGAACACCTCTCGCCGGGCGGCTGCGGCTGCGCATCGGCGGCTCCACCATCACCTACCGGGGAGCGCTGCGGCTCACCGAGCACGACGGCGCCTACGAGCTGTCGGGCGAGGGCACGGAGGCGCGCGGCTCGGGGACGGTGACGCTCGCGCTGAGCGCGGTGCCCGAGGAGATGCCCGGCGGTACCCGGCTGACGTGCACCGGCACCGTCGGCGGTGCCGGGCGGCTGGCCGACTTCGACCCGAGGACCGCGGAGTCCGCGGGGCGGCGGCTGCTGGACCGGTTCGCCGCCGCGCTGGCGGAGGAGCTCCGCGAGGAGGGCCGGGTGTTCGAGGCGGAGGTCCCGCCGCCCTCGCTGGACCCGGCGACGGACGTGGACGTGGACGTCGACGGGCTCGACGGCGAAGAGCTGGAGGGCGTGGCCCTGGAGGCGGTCATCGAGGACGCGCTGGAGGGCGGCGAGCCGCCGGCCGAGGCGGCGCACGCGCGCCGCACGATGATCGGCCGCAGCGCGGAGGAGGTCGACCACGCGCCGCCGCGGGGCCGCTATGCGCCGGTCCCGGCCCCCGAGACCACCACGGGCACGGCAGCCCTCCGCTGGGCCGTCCCCGCGGCTGCGGTGGCCCTCGCCTCGGCGGTGGCGGTGGGCCGGGTGCTGCGGCGCAGGCGCTGACGCCGACTGCTCCGCAGGGGTACGGGGCTGTGTTTGATATGCGGCTCCGCCGCGTGGGCGTGACCGGGGCGCCCCGTCAGGGGCGCTGGGGGCACCTCTGGGGGTCCCCCCAGCGGTAGCTGGGGGAGATAGCTGGGGGAGGAACTGCGCGATCAGCCACGACGAGCCCGCAGTTGACGCACTGCACTGCCCGCGGAGCGCCCCGTATCGTCGAAGTCGTGACAAGCAACGAGCAGACCGTGCGACTCGCACACGGCAACGCCGAGGTCGCCGTCGACCCCGGCAACGGATGCCGGATCAGCAGCATCACCGTCAACGGCATCGAACTGCTCCGCCAAGGAGCGAAGTACGGCGCCTTCCCGATGGTCCCCTGGTGCGGCCGCATCGCGGAAGGCCGCTTCCGCAACGGCGGTGACCTCCACCAGATGCCGGTCAACTCCCCACCGCACGCCATCCACGGCACCGGACGGGACACCGCCTGGACGACCGCGCGCGCGGACGACACGTCCGCCGCGTTCACCTACGAGCTGACCGACCCCTGGCCGTACCCCGGCCGCGTCACCCAGCTGGTCGAACTGGGCGAGGATTCCCTGACCCTCACGATGGGCGTCGAGGCCGCCGCCGACTCGTTCCCGGCGCAGGCCGGCTGGCACCCCTGGTTCCTGCGCAACCTCGGCGCCGGCAAGGACGTCGAGATCGGCTTCCGGCCCTCCTGGCAGGAGCGGCGCGGCGCGGACCACCTGCCCACCGGCGAGCGCATCGACCCGCTCCCCGGCCCCTGGGACGACTGCTTCGGGATGCCGGACGGCGTCGATGTCACCCTCACCTGGCCCGGCGCCCTGGAGCTGAAGGTCACCAGCCGCGCCGAGTGGGTCGTGGTCTACGACGAGCAGCCCGAGGCCGTCTGCGTGGAGCCGCAGAGCGGGCCGCCGAACGGGCTCAACACCCTGCCGCGCCTGGTCACGCCCATCGACCCCCTCGAGGTCTCCACCACATGGACCTGGCGGAGCCTGGCCTAAGCTCATGGCCATGACCAACGCGCGTGACGCCCTGCTGCAGCAGATCAAGGACAAGGCCGTCGTCCACGGCAAGGTGACCCTCTCCTCCGGCAAGGAGGCCGACTACTACATCGACCTGCGCCGGATCACCCTGGACGCCGAGGCCGCGCCCCTGGTCGGCCAGGTGATGCTGGACGCCACCGCCGATCTGGAGTTCGACGCGGTGGGCGGTCTCACGCTCGGCGCCGACCCGGTCGCCTCCGCGATGCTGCACGCCGCCGCCGCCCGCGGCCGCCGGCTGGACGCGTTCGTCGTGCGCAAGGCCCAGAAGACGCACGGCATGCAGCGCCGCATCGAGGGCCCGGACATCAAGGGCCGCCGCGTCCTGGTGGTCGAGGACACCTCGACCACCGGCGGTTCCCCGCTGACCGCCGTCGAGGCGGCCCGCGAGGCCGGTGCCGAGGTCGTGGCCGTGGCGACGATCGTCGACCGCGGTGCCGAGTCCGCGATCGAGGGCGCCGGGCTGCGCTACATCACCGGTTACACGCTGGGTGACCTGGACCTCGCCTGACGTCGAACGTCACGCCCTGACGTCCCGCCCCGACGTTTCACGTGAAACCATGGGGGCGACGATGACCGTCGCCCCCTTAACCGCAACACCCCAAGGAGCGGACAGATGCCCATCGCAACCCCCGAGGTCTACAACGAGATGCTCGACCGGGCGAAGGCAGGCAAGTTCGCCTACCCGGCCATCAACGTGACCTCGACCCAGACTCTGCACGCCGCCCTGCGCGGTTTCGCCGAGGCGGAGAGCGACGGCATCATCCAGATGTCCACCGGCGGCGCCGAGTTCCTGGGCGGCCAGTACAACAAGGACATGGTCTCGGGTGCCGTGGCGCTCGCCGAGTTCGCGCACGTCGTCGCCAAGAAGTACCCGGTGAACATCGCGCTGCACACCGACCACTGCCCCAAGGACAAGCTGGACGGCTACGTCCGCCCGCTGATCGACCTCTCCGCGGAGCGCGTCGCCCGCGGCGAGAACCCGCTCTTCCAGTCCCACATGTGGGACGGCTCGGCCGAGACCCTCGCCGACAACCTGGCCATCGGCCAGGAGCTGCTCGCCAAGGCCGCCGCCGCCAAGATCATCCTCGAGGTCGAGATCACCCCGACCGGTGGCGAGGAGGACGGCGTCAGCCACGAGATCAACGACGAGCTCTACACCTCCGTCGAGGACGCCATCCGCACCGCCGAGGCCCTGGGCCTGGGCGAGAAGGGCCGTTACCTGCTGGCCGCCTCCTTCGGCAACGTCCACGGCGTCTACAAGCCGGGCAACGTCGTCCTCCGCCCCGAGCTGCTGAAGGACCTGCAGCAGGGTGTCGCCGAGCGCTTCGGCAAGCAGGACCCGTTCGACTTCGTCTTCCACGGCGGCTCCGGCTCCACCGAGGAGGAGATCCGCACCGCGCTGGAGAACGGCGTCGTGAAGATGAACCTCGACACCGACACCCAGTACGCCTTCACCCGCCCGGTCGCGGCCCACATGTTCGCCAACTACGACGGCGTCCTGAAGGTCGACGGCGAGGTCGGCAACAAGAAGGCCTACGACCCGCGCACCTGGGGCAAGCTGGCCGAGGCGGGCATGGCCGCGCGCGTCACCGAGGCCTGCGCCAACCTGCGTTCGACCGGCACCAAGCTGAAGTAACCCACAGCGGTTCCGGAAGGGGCCCGGTACGCGTACGGCGTACCGGGCCCCTTCGCGTGGCCGGCCGGGCCGGGGCGCGGGATGATCCGGACATGGGCGAACCGCTCCCCGCAGTCCGGCTCGGCACCCGCGTGGGGCGCGCCGTCGTGCTGACCACCGTGCTCGGCTCCGGCATGGCCATGCTCGACAGCACCGTGGTCAACGTGGCGCTGCCGCACATCGGGCGGGACCTGCACGCGAGCCTCGCCGTGCTGCAGTGGACCGTCAACGCCTACATGCTCACCCTCGCCGGGCTGATCCTGCTGGGCGGGGCGCTGGGGGACCGGTTCGGGCGGCGCCGGGTGTTCGTCGTCGGAGTGGTGTGGTTCGCGCTCGCCTCGCTGCTGTGCGGGGTCGCCCCGGACGCCGGGGTGCTGATCGCGGCCCGTGCCCTGCAGGGCATCGGCGGGGCGCTGCTCACGCCGGGGTCGCTGGCGCTGATCCAGGCGGTCTTCCGGGAGGAGGACCGGGCCGCGGCCGTGGGCGCCTGGTCCGGGCTGGGCGGGGTGGCCGCGGCGGTCGGCCCGTTCGTGGGCGGCTGGCTGGTGGACGGGCCGGGCTGGCGCTGGGTCTTCCTGATCAACCTGCCGGTGGCGGCCGTGTGCGTGCCGGTCGCGCTGCGGTACGTGCCCGAGACGCGGGCTCCCGGGGCCCGCGGCCGGTTCGACGTGCTCGGGGCGGCGCTGGGGGCGCTCGCGCTGGCCGGGGTGACGTACGCGCTGATCGCGGCGCCGGAGAAGGGCGCGTCGGTGCAGGTCGTCGTGCCAGCCGTCGCCGGGCTGCTGCTGGGCGTCGCGTTCGTGTACGTGGAGTCGCGGCGGGCCGATCCGATGCTGCCGCCGGCCATCTTCTCGGTGCGGATGTTCTCGGCCGTCAACGGCGTCACCGTGTTCGTCTACGCGGCCTTCAGCGGCTTCTTCTTCCTCGCCGTGCTCCAGCTCCAGGTGGTCGCCGGCTGGTCCGCCCTGGAGGCGGGCACGGCGCTGCTGCCCACGACCGTGCTGATGCTGCTGCTGTCCGCCCGGTCCGGGAAGCTCGCGCAGGACATCGGCCCGCGCATCCCGCTGACCGTGGGGCCGCTGCTGTGCGCGGCGGGGATGCTGCTGATGACGCGGGCCGGGGCGGGGGCCGTGTACTGGCGGGACGTGCTGCCGGCGCTGGTGGTGCTCGGGCTGGGCATGGTGGTGCTGGTCGCACCGCTGACGTCCACCGTGCTGGCCTCGGTGGACGTGGGGCGGGCCGGACTGGCCAGCGGCATCAACAATGCGGCGGCGCGGGCCGCGGGGCTGATCGCGGTGGCGGCCCTTCCACTTGCCGCGGGCATGGGGGCGGACACGTATCGGAACCCCGCGGCGTTCTCCAGCGCGTTCGGTACCGCGATGGTGTGGTGCGCCGGGGCGCTCGTGCTGGGCGCCGTGCTGGCGTGGGCCACCGTGCGGCCTGCGGCCGCGCCGGTTGCGGGGCCGGGGGAGCCGTGTCACCCCGAGTGCACGTATCACTGCGGGGTGGCCTCGCCGCCGTTGGACCCCGGGGACGTATGAGCCTGCGGGCCGGCTGTGGTTGCTCGCGCAGTTCCCCGCGCCCCTTCGGGGCGCGGCATACGGGCGCGGGGATACGGGGTGCGTACCCACTGCGGCAGACTGGAGGTCATGGCCATTCACGAGAACCTGCTCGGGGGACCGCCCCCGACTCATCTGCCCGACGACCCCGAGCCGCGTGAGCTGCTCGCCTCCGGGGCCGCGCCTGCCGAGGTCGCCGCCAAGTACCCGGCGTCCTCGCTCGCCTGGGCGCAGCTCGCGGACGACGCGTTCGAGGCCGGCCGCACCGTCGAGTCGTACGCCTACGCCCGCACCGGCTACCACCGCGGCCTCGACGCGCTGCGCCGCAGCGGCTGGAAGGGCCACGGCCCGGTGCCGTTCGAGCACGAGCCCAACCGCGGCTTCCTGCGCGCCCTGCACGCCCTCGCGCGGGCCGCGCAGGCGATCGGCGAGCAGGAGGAGTACGAGCGCTGCTCGACGTTCCTGCGGGACAGCTCCCCGACGGCCGCCGACACCCTCGGCTGAGCCGCCCTCCGCCGGCAAGGGGCCGCGTACGGCCCCTTGCCGCAGGGCTTCACCGGCACGGATGATCCCGGCGTGACCACCCGGTGAACCCCCGCCAGTGGAGGGCGTCATGACCCAGAACCGCACCCCAAATCTCGACTTCGCCGGCACCACCCCCTACGAGGACTACGTACGGGCCTCCGTGCTCAGCCGGCTCCAGGAACCCCTCTCCGACGACCCTGGGGAAATGGTCTTCCTCGTGACCACCCAGGTCATGGAGCTGTGGTTCACCGTCCTCGTGCACGAGTGGGAGACCGCCTCGCGCGCGCTGCGCCACGACGACCTGCCCGTGGCGATGGCGGCGCTCAAGCGCTCCACCTACGAACTCGCCTCCCTCAACGCGTCCTGGGAACCGGTGGCGCATCTGACGCCGGCCCAGTTCAACTCCTACCGCTCCGCCCTGGGCGAGGCCTCCGGGTTCCAGTCGGCGATGCACCGGCGCATGGAGTTCCTGCTCGGCGACAAGTCGGCCTCCCTGCTCCTCCCGCACCGCGGCGCCCCGCACGTCCACGCCGAGCTGGAACGGGCGTTGCACGCGCCGAGCCTCTACGACGAGGTGCTGCGGTACCTGGCCCGCCGGGGGCACGCGATACCCGTGTCCGTGCTCGGCCGGGACGTCTCCGAACGGTATGCGGGCGATCCCGCGGTGGAGCGGGTCTGGCAGCGCATCTATGCCGGTGACCAGGGCAGCGACGAGTGCCGCCTGGGCGAGGCGTTGACGGAGGTCGCGGAGCTGGTATGGCGCTGGCGCAACGACCATCTCGTCGCCACGAGAAGAGCGATGGGGGCGAAGAAGGGCACCGGGGGTTCGCCGGGGGTGGCCTGGCTGGAGAAGCGGGCCGCGAAGAGCGTCTTCCCCGAGCTGTGGACGGCGCGCAGCCGTGTCTGACCTGACGAGCGAGGCGGCTGCTCGCGACGCCGCGGACGAACTGCGCGCCAAGCGCGCCGAGTTCGTGCTGGACGACGGCACGGTCTACCTCGACGGCAACTCGCTGGGCGCGCTGCCCAGGGCCGTCCCCGCGCGCCTGGCGGACGTCGTCGAGCGGGAGTGGGGGCGGCTGCGCATCCGTTCCTGGGACGAGTCCGCCTGGTGGACCGCGCCCGAGCGGGTCGGCGACCGGATCGGCCGGCTGGTCGGGGCCGCGCCCGGACAGGTGGTGGCGGGCGACTCGACAAGCGTCAACGTCTTCAAGGCGGTTGTGGCGGCGGTGCGCTGCGCGGCCGACGGGCGTGACGAAGTGCTCGTCGACGCGGCGACGTTCCCGACGGACGGGTACATCGCGGAGTCCGCGGCCCGGATGACGGGCTGCCGGATCCGGGCCGTGCCCGCCGCGGACCTGGCGGACGCCGCCGGGCCGCGCACGGCCGTCGTGCTGGTCAACCATGTCGACTACCGCACCGGGCGGCTGCACGACCTGCCCGGCACGACGGCCGCGGTCCGGGCCGCCGGGGCCCGCGTGGTGTGGGACCTGTGCCACAGCGCGGGCGCGCTGCCCGTCGAACTCGACGCGCACGGCGTGGACTTCGCGGTCGGCTGCACGTACAAGTACCTCAACGGCGGCCCCGGCGCGCCCGCCTTCCTCTACGTGCGCTGGGACCTCCAGCCCCGCTTCGACTCGCCGCTGCCCGGCTGGAACTCCCACGCCGACCCCTTCGGCATGACCGCCGCCTACCGTCCTGCGGACGGCGCGGTCCGGGGCCGGGTCGGCACCCCGGAGATCCTCTCGCTGCTGGCGCTCGACGCGGCGCTGGACGTCTGGGACGGCGTGGACCTCGCCGCGGTCCGGGCGAAGAGCCTGGACCTGACGGACTTCTTCCTGCGCTGCGTGGCGGCGTACGCACCCGGTGCGGTGACGCCCGTGACGCCGGCGGCACATGGGGAGCGGGGCAGCCAGGTGTCCTTGCGGACGGCTTCGGGGGAGGGGCGGGGGCTCATGGCGGAGCTCGTGCGCCGGGGCGTGGTGGGCGACGTCCGCCCGCCCGACATCCTGCGCTTCGGCTTCGCGCCGCTGTACGTCGGCTTCGCCGACGCGGAGCGCGCGGCGCGGGTGCTGGGCGAGGTGGTGGGCGCGTGACCGCGTACGGGCCGCACCCCAGCCAGGTGGTCGACTTCCACGGGCCCGCGGACGCGCCGGTCCGGGTGACGCTGCTGCACGGCGGCTACTGGCGCGAGCGCTACGACCGCACATACCTGGTCCCGCTGGCCCGGGCGCTCGCCGGGCCCGGTGCGAGGGTGGCGCTCGCGGAGTACCGCCGGGTGGGCGGGGGCGGGGGCTGGCCGGCGACGTTCGACGACGTCGCGCAGGTGGTGCGCTCCGCTTCGGGGGGCCGCCACGTCCTGCTCGGGCACTCCGCGGGCGGCCACCTCGCGCTGTGGGCGGCGGCGCGGCTGCCGGGGATCGACCACGTGGTGGCCGTGGCGCCGGTGGCGGACCTGGCCCGGGCGCGGGAGCTGGCGCTGAGCGACGGGGCCGTGGACGAACTGCTGGGCGGCCGCTACCGCCCGGAGGCGGATCCGATGCGGTTGCCGGCGCCGGAGTGCACCGTGACGCTGGTGCACGGCACGGCGGATACGGACGTTCCGGTGGAGCTGTCCCGGCGGTACGCACGCGCCGTACCGCACGCGGTGCTGCGGGAGCTGGACGGGGTCGACCACTTCGCCCCCGTGACCCCGGGAACGGAGGCGTGCGAGACGGTCCTGAAGACGGTGCGGGGCGCCCCGTAAGGGGCGCGTGTAGTACTTGAGGCGGACCCCCGGAAATCCCCACTCGTACGGACGCCCAGCGCAGCGCACCCGCTTAGCGTTGAACGTGTGACCGACACATTCCAGCCGAGCACCCGGAGCGAGGAGCTGCGCGTGGCGAAGACGCTCCTCCACCGTCTCCGGGAGGATCTCTTCACCGACGCCTTCGCCTTCCGTCCGCTCCCGCCGCTCCCCGCCGACCACCGGCTGGTGCGGACGCTGCCGCGCCGGGCCGCCCGGTACACGCGGTGGCTGCCGCACGCCGTCGTCGTGGGCTTCGCCCTCATGGTCATGCTGGCCACCACCGAGCACGCGGGCCTCGTCCCGGCGCTGTTCGTCGGTGTGCCGATCATGACGACCCTGGTCCGGCCGGTCGGCGCGTGGTGGCTGTCGTTCGGCGTGATGTTCCTCACCGGCATGGTGCTGCCGTTCGGTTCCAGCGTCTCGCCGTGGTCACCGGGCGGCTTCCTGCCGCACCTGGCGGTGATGGTGCTGGTGGCGCTGCGCACCCGGCCGCGCGTCGCGGCCGGGATGTGGCTGCTGACCGGGGCGCTGGCGGTGTTCCTCGGGGTGTTCCGGTCGTACGGGGCGCCCTACGGCGGCGAGCTGTTCCAGATGATGGCCTTCTCCGGCTTCGTGCTCTTCGCCGTGGTCGCCATACGGGGCCTGCGCGAGGGCAAGCAGCAGGTCGAGGCCCAGGCGGCCGTCACGGAGGCCGAGCGGTCGCGGCGGACGCTGCTGGAGGAGCGCACCACGATCGCCCGGGAGCTGCACGACGTGGTGGCCCACCACATGTCCGTGGTCGCCATCCAGGCCGAGGCCGCGCCGTACCGGGTGCAGGACACCCCGCCCGAGCTGGCGGCCGCGTTCCAGACCATCCGGGAGAACGCCGTGGCGGCCCTCACCGAGCTGCGCCGGGTGCTCGGCGTCGTCCGGTCCGAGGAGGGCCCGGACACCGCGCCCGAGGCGCCGCAGCCCACGCTGGCCGACCTCGGCCTGCTGCTGGCCAATGTGCGGTCGGCCGGGCTGGAGGTCGAGCACGTGATCACGGGCGCGGTGCGGCCGCTGCCGCAGGGCGTGGAGCTGTCGGCGTACAGGATCGTGCAGGAGGCGCTCAGCAACGTCCTGCGCCATGCGCCGGGCGCGGCGGCGCGCGTGGAGGTCTCGTACGTCCTCGGCGGGCTCGGCCTGCGCATCGTCAACGGCCCGGCCGACCGCCTGGCCAAGCCCTCGCCGGGTGCGGGGCACGGGGTGCTGGGCATGCGCGAGCGGGTGGGCATGCTCGGCGGCGGGATGACGGCGGGGGCGACGGGGGACGGCGGCTACGAGGTCGCCGCGTTCATCCCGGTCGCGGTGCACGGTGAGGATGCGGCATGACCATCCGGGTACTGATCGTCGACGACCAGATGATGGTCCGCGAGGGCTTCTCCGTGCTGCTGAACGCGCAACCCGACATCGAGGTGGTCGGGGAGGCCGTCGACGGGCGGGAGGCGGTCGCGAAGGTGGCCGAACTGGGGCCGGACGTCGTGCTGATGGACATCCGCATGCCCGGCATGAACGGGCTGGAGGCCACCCGCGAGATCGTCGCGGCGGACGGGGACGCGAAGGTGCTCGTGCTGACGACGTTCGACCTGGACGAGTACGTCTACCAGGCGCTGCGCGCCGGGGCGAGCGGCTTCCTGCTCAAGGACGCGTCGGCGCGGCAGCTGGCGGACGGGGTGCGGGTGGTCGCCGACGGGGAGGCGCTGCTCGCGCCGACGGTCACGAAGCGGCTGATCCAGGAGTTCTCGCGGCTGGGCGCCCCGAAGACGGCGCCCGCGCAGGAGCGCATCGGGGACCTCACGGAGCGGGAGACGGAGGTCCTGGTCCTGGTCGCCCAGGGGCGCTCGAACTCGGAGATCGCCGGGCATCTGGTCGTGGCGGAGTCGACCGTGAAGACGCACGTCAGCCGGATCCTGGTGAAACTGGGGCTGCGGGACCGCACGCAGGCGGCGGTTTTCGCGTACGAGACGGGACTGGTGACGCCGGGGGGCTGACCGCCGGTTCGGCCGTTCTCCGGGTGCGGGTTCGTTGTGGTTGCTCGCGCAGTTCCTCCCCCAGCGCCCCTTACGGGGCCCTCAAGCGCGCGGCACCGTCAGCCGCCACCCCTCGCCCAGTGCCGTCCATGTCCGGGCCCGGACCGGGCCGCGGACCCGGTTGTCGGCGCGGTAGCGGAAGTCCGGCCCGGACACGGTGATGGTGCGGGCCGCCGCCCGCACCGGGTGGTGCCCCGCCCTCGGGTGGACGATGACCTCCGCCAGCCCGCCCCCCGCGGGAGCGGACACCGCGACGCGCCCGACCGGCCGGTCCCCGGTGGCCAGCAGGACCCCGTCCGCCTCGACCCGCAGCCGCGCCCCGGGCCGCGGCCCCCGCCGGGGCCCGGTCCGGGTCAGCAGGGCCAGGGCGCTGCGCGCCGACACCGCCGCCCCCGGCACCCCCCGCACCGCCGCGCAGCGGCGCCCGGCCTCGGACGCCGGTACCCAGAGGCCCCCCAGGACGATGCCGTCGCTGTCGTCGGCCAGCAGGCCGAACCGCCGCTCCACGCCGTCCAGGACGGCCCGTGCGGCCGCCACGGCCCCCAGCGGGACGCCGAGCACCCGCGCCACCGACACGGACGGCAGCGAGCCGACAGGGACCCACGCCAGCGGTGCCGCGGCCAGCTCGCGCTGCCGGTGCAGCAGGGCGACGACCCGGAGCAGCGCACGGTCGTCGCCGATCACCACCGTGCGCCGGCGGCCGCGCCGTCCGACGGCCCGCGCCACCTCCTCGGGGCTCTCCGGGAGACAGATTTTCGCCATCGATCCGGCGCACAGCACATCCCTTGCGATCCGCACGGACTCGCCGTCCACACGGCGGGCGACGGGGTCGACGACGACGAGCAGCCGCTGTCCGGCCGGGTCTGCAGCCGACACGTTCGTCCTTCCTCAGGTAACCTCTCGGTGCAAGAGCCCCTGTCGCTGTTGCGCCAGGGGCTTCGTCTATCCGGGGCACCGGTTCGACGGCTCTAGCGGTGGTGTACGCCCTGACCAAGGCGGGCGTGGGGCCACCCGTGCACGTTGGACATGCCCCGCCCGGAAGGGGTGTACGCCTGTGCCCGCACTTGTGCTGCTCGGTGCTCAGTGGGGTGACGAGGGCAAGGGGAAGGCCACCGACCTGCTCGGCGGCTCCGTGGACTACGTGGTGCGCTACCAAGGTGGCAACAACGCCGGCCACACGGTCGTCGTCGGTGACCAGAAATATGCGCTCCACCTCCTCCCCTCCGGGATCCTCTCGCCGGGGTGCACCCCGGTCATCGGCAACGGTGTCGTCGTCGACCCGGCGGTCCTGCTCTCCGAGCTGAGCGGGCTGAACGAGCGCGGCGTCGACACGTCGAAGCTGCTGGTCAGCGGTAACGCGCACCTGATCACGCCGTACCACACGACGGTCGACAAGGTGACGGAACGCTTCCTCGGCAAGCGGAAGATCGGCACCACCGGCCGCGGCATCGGCCCGACCTACGCGGACAAGATCAACCGCGTGGGCATCCGGGTCCAGGACCTCTACGACGAGTCGATCCTGACCCAGAAGGTCGAGGCGGCCCTCGACTTCAAGAACCAGATCCTCGCGAAGCTCTACAACCGCCGCGCGATCGACTCGGCGAAGATCGTCGACGAGCTGCTGGGCTACGCGGAGCAGATCCGGCCGTTCGTCGCCGACACCACGCTGATCCTCAACAACGCCATCGACGACGGCAAGGTCGTCCTCTTCGAGGGCGGCCAGGGCACGCTGCTGGACGTCGACCACGGCACGTACCCCTTCGTGACCTCCTCCAACCCGACCGCGGGCGGCGCCTGCACGGGTGCGGGCGTGGGCCCCACGAAGATCAACCGGGTCATCGGCATCCTCAAGGCGTACACCACCCGCGTCGGCGCCGGTCCGTTCCCGACCGAGCTGTTCGACAAGGACGGCGAGGCGCTGCGCACCATCGGCGGCGAGCGCGGTGTGACCACCGGCCGCGACCGCCGCTGCGGCTGGTTCGACGCCGTCATCGCCCGCTACGCGACCCGCGTCAACGGCCTGACGGACTTCTTCCTCACCAAGCTCGACGTGCTCACCGGCTGGGAGCAGATCCCGGTCTGCGTCGCGTACGAGATCGACGGCAAGCGCGTCGAGGAACTGCCCTACAGCCAGACCGACTTCCACCACGCGAAGCCGATCTACGAGATGCTGCCGGGCTGGACCGAGGACATCTCCAAGGCCAAGACGTTCTCCGAACTGCCGAAGAACGCCCAGGCGTACGTGAAGGCGCTGGAGGAGATGTCGGGCGCCCCGATCTCCGCCATCGGCGTCGGCCCCGGCCGTGACGAGACGATCGAGATCAACTCCTTCCTTTCGTAAGGCTTTTAAGGCTCGTTGCACGCAGAAGCGCCCCGACCGCCCGGCGGTCGGGGCGCTTCTGCGTGCTGTCACCCCGTTTTGCTGTAGACCAGCGACGCGTCCTTGGTGCCCGAGTCGGTGAAGTCGCGGCGCATCCGCCCGTCCGGGAGCAGCACCAGATCGGAGGCCGAGCCCGGCTGGCAGGCCGCGGCCGGCTGGGCCTGGACGACGGCGGAGGGGCCGAGGTGCAGCGGGGCACCGCCGTCGCCGCCGCCGGTGACGGCCGCGGTCCAGGCGCAGGTGTAGGCGGTGCCGTCGTCGAGGTAGCCGCCGCCGCGGATCCCGACGGTGCCGCCGCTGCCGCCGGCTCCCGGGCTGACGGTGAGGACGCGGGTGCTGCGGCCGCCGCCGGAGTCGAAGCCCGACTGCCAGGTCCCGGCGTAGGCCTGCGCCCCGCCGCCGTTCGCCGGGGAGGCGGGGGGCGGCGGTGCCGGGGACGATCCGACGGTGCCGGGGACCGCCGGGGGAGTCGTGGCCGGCGCCGTGGCCGGGGGAGCGGTGGAGGACGTCGCCGGGCCGGAACCGTTCCCGGTCTGCTGGTGCTGCCGGAGCAGGTAGACGGTCCCGCCGCCCGCGAGCAGTCCGGCGACCACGATCGCGGCCAGCAGGTACGGCGTCTTCGAGCGGGGCGGGGGAGGAGGCGCCGGGTATCCGTATCCGTATCCGTACCCGGGAGCGGGCGGGGCGGTGGCGGTCGGCGGGTCCGCCGGGGGTGCGGCCGGGGTCACCACCTGGGTGGGCGGTTCCTCGGATCTGGACGCCGACGGGTCCTCCACGTCGAGCAGCTGCACCGCGTGCCGTCCGAGCTGGGCGACCAGGCCCCCGGGCAGCCAGGGCTCGCCCGACCGCAGGTCCGTCAGCCGGCCGGCTGCGCCCGTGCGCTCCAGGGCCTCCTCGGGAGTGGGCCGGGCGGCGGGGTCCTTGGCGAGGAACGCGGCGATCAGCGGGCGCAGGGTCTCCGGCACGGCCGCGAGGTCCGGTTCCTCCTCGGCGATGCGGTACATCAGCGCGTGGACGCCGCTGTCCGCGGTGCCGAAGGGCATCCGGCCGGTGGCCGCGTAGGCCAGCACCGAGCCGAGGCAGAAGACGTCGCTGGCGGGCGTCACATGGGCGCCGCGCACCTGCTCGGGGGACATGAACCCGGGCGAGCCGACGGCCGCGCCGGTACGGGTGAGGCCACCGTCGGTGACGGTCTCCAGGGCGCGGGCGATGCCGAAGTCGATGACGCGCGGACCGTCGAGCGTGATCAGCACGTTGGACGGCTTGAGGTCCCGGTGGACGATGCCCGCGGCGTGGACGGCCTGCAGGGCGCGGGCGAGGCCGGCGCCGAGGATGCGGACGGAACGTTCGGGCAGCGGCCCGAAGTCCTGGCCGACCACCTGGCGCAGCGAGGGGCCGGCGATGTACCCGGTCGCGACCCAGGGGACGGCGGCCTCGGTGTCGGCGTCGAGGACGGGCGCGGTCCACTCGCCGCCGACCCGCAGGGCCGACCGGACCTCCTGCCGGAAGCGGCTGCGGAACTCCTCCTGCGTCGCCAGCTCCGGGTGGACCAGCTTCACCGCGACCGTCCGGCCGCGGTCGGAGCGCGCGAGATAGACCCGCCCCATGCCGCCCGAGCCGAGCCGGGCGAGCAGTCGGTAGGCACCGAGTGCGCGCGGGTCCTCCGGCGTCAGAGCTTCCATGCCGGGTACTCCTTCCCCCCAGTTTCCCCTTGTTCTCCCGCGGAGAATAGCGGCACGGCAAAGGGCCGGGATCCCGCACGGTGAAAGTGCGGGTTCCCGGCCCTGCCCCGGGGCCGCTCAGCCCGGGACGATGTTCTCCGCCTGGGGTCCCTTGTGGCTCTGCGCGATGTCGAAGGTGACCTTCTGACCCTCGTTCAGTTCGCGGTAGCCGGTGGCGGAGATGTTCGAGTAGTGGGCGAAGACGTCCGGGCCGCCGCCGTCCTGCTGGATGAAGCCGAAGCCCTTTTCGGAGTTGAACCACTTCACGGTGCCGGTGGCCAAGACGATCTCCTGGAGAGAGAGTTGAGACGGAATTCCGTAGGGGGAAATACAAGAGCGCGAGGGAACCTAGCATGCAAAAGGGTGGCGAATCGGTATTTCCGGTACGGCGATTCTCGAAGGGACCGGTCCCCTTGGGCCCGGCAGGGTGTCCGCACCCGGGACAACTGGCGTACACAGTGCCGGTGCCCCGTCCCCTCCGTGTTCCCTAGGCTCGGACCATGAGCCTGCACCAGCCCACCACGCCCGAAGCCGGCGCAGCCGTCAAGGCGGCGGACCGCGCCCACGTCTTCCACTCCTGGTCCGCGCAGGGCCTGATCGATCCGCTCGCCGTCGCCGGGGCCCGGGGCTCGTACTTCTGGGACTACGACGGCAACCGCTATCTCGACTTCTCCTCCCAGCTGGTCAACACCAACATCGGCCACCAGCACCCCAAGGTCGTGGCCGCGGTCCAGGAGCAGGCCGGCCGGCTGTGCACGATCGCGCCGGGCTTCGCCGTGGACGTGCGGTCCGAGGCGGCGCGGCTGATCGCCGAGCGGACGCCCGGCGACCTCGACAAGATCTTCTTCACCAACGGCGGCGCGGAGGCGGTGGAGAACGCCGTGCGCATGGCCCGGCTGCACACCGGCCGGCCCAAGGTGCTCAGTGCGTACCGCTCGTACCACGGCGCGACCGCCGCGGCGATCAACCTGACCGGGGATCCGCGCCGTTGGCCGTCCGACAGCGGCGCCGCCGGCGTCGTGCACTTCTGGGCGCCGTTCCTCTACCGCTCGCCCTTCCACGCGGAGGACGAGCAGCAGGAGTGCGAGCGCGCGCTGCAGCACCTCCACGACACGATCGTCTTCGAGGGGCCGCGGACGATCGCCGCGATCGTCCTGGAGACCGTCCCCGGCACCGCCGGGATCATGGTCCCTCCGCCCGGCTACCTCGCGGGCGTCCGGGAGCTGTGCGACCGGTACGGGATCGTGTTCGTCCTGGACGAGGTCATGGCCGGCTTCGGCCGGACCGGCCGCTGGTTCGCCGCCGACCACTTCGGCGTCACGCCCGACCTGCTGACCTTCGCCAAGGGCGTCAACTCCGGCTATGTGCCGCTCGGCGGCGTGGCCATCTCCGCGGAGATCGCCGCGACCTTCGACGAGCGCCCGTACCCCGGCGGGCTCACCTACTCCGGCCACCCGCTGGCCTGTGCCTCCGCGGTCGCGACGATCAATGCGATGGCCGAGGAGGGCATCGTGGAGAACGCCGCGCACATCGGCGAGACCGTCCTCGGCCCGGGGCTGCGCGAGCTGGCGGAGCGGCACCCCTCGGTGGGCGAGGTGCGCGGGCTCGGTGTGTTCTGGGCCGTCGAGCTCGTCCGCGACCGCGCCACCCGCGAGCCGCTGGTGCCGTACAACGCGGCGGGCGAGGACAACGCCCCGATGGCCGCCTTCGCCGCCGCGTGCCGGAGGGCCGGGCTGTGGCCGTTCGTCAACATGAACCGCACCCACGTGGTCCCGCCGTGCACCGTCACCGAGGCCGAGGCGAAGGAGGGCCTGGCCGCCCTGGACGAGGCGCTGGGCGTGGCGGACGCGCACACGGTCTGACCCCGGACTGCCCCCGCCGGCCCCCCGGCGTGTAGCGTCGCTTCCCGTCGTGCGATGCCAGCGCGCGGCCACGGAAGGGGAGAGACGCACACCATGCCCGGCAGCGACGCTGTCAAGCGCACGACGCTGCGCTCGCAGATCGCCGACGCCCTGCGCGACGAGGTCATCGCGGGGCGCCTTCCGGCGGGGCGGCAGTTCACCGTCAAGGAGATCGCCGAGAGCTACGGCGTCTCGGCGACCCCGGTCCGTGAGGCGCTGCTCGACCTGTGCGCGCAGGGGCTGCTCGACGTGGAGCTGCACAAGGGCTACCGGGTGCGGGAGTTCTCGTACGCCGACTTCCTCGACATGGTCGAGGCGCGCACGCTGATCGTCGAGGGCGTCTTCCGGCGGTCCGCGCAGCGGGCCCTGCAGGCGGCCACCCCGGAGGCGCTGGCCTCGGTGCGGCGGCGGGCCGAGGAGGCGGGGCGCGCGGCGGTCGCGGGGGACCTGGACATCCTCATCGGCTACGACCTGCGCTTCTGGCGGGAGTTGGCCGGCCTCGTCGGCAATCCGTATATATCGGACTTCCTCGACCGGGTCCGCATCCAGAGCTGGGCCTTCACCGTGCCCCTGCTGCGTCGCCTCGGCGATCTGCGCGGGCGCTTGTGGCACGGCCACGCCGAGCTGGTCGAGGCGGTGGCCTGCCGGGACGGGGACCGGGCGCAGCAGCTCGTCGCCGCGTACAACGACCACGCGCTCGACCTGATCAGATCGCTCGCGACGGGCTTCGACAGATCTCCGATCGAATAGGGTCGAATGCGCCCATGGTCGTCGAGATGCCGAATGTGATGCCGAGTGACAGTGCCCATGACGCCCGCGACGCCGGCGGCCATGACGCCCGGAGGAGCGGCTGTCGGCCTGACGGTGGTCGTCCCCGCCTACAACGAGGAGCAGCGGCTCGCCCCCAGTCTCGACGCCATCCGCGCCCACCTCGACTCCCTTGACGCGGGCGCTGCGGACGACTGGGAACTGATCGTCGTCGACGACGGATCGGCCGACGGCACCGTCGCCGTCATCGAGGCCGCCGCCGCCGAGGAACCCCGCATCCGGCTGCTCCGCACCCCCGCCAACCGCGGCAAGGGCCACGCCGTACGCACCGGCGTCCTCGCCTCGCGCGGCCGCCGGGTCCTGGTCACCGACGCCGATCTGGCCACGCCCATCGAGGAACTGGCCCTGCTGCAGCGCCGCCTCGACGAGGGCGCCGCGGCCGCCGTGGGCTCCCGCGCCCTGCCCGGCTCCCGCATCTCCGTACGCCAGAACCCGCTGCGCGTCGCCCTCGGCCGGCTCGGCTCCGGGCTGATACGCGCGGCGGCCGTGCCCGGCATACGGGACACCCAGTGCGGGTTCAAGCTCTTCGACGGCGACAAGGTGCGTGCCGCCTTCGCCGACTCCCGCCTGGACGGCTGGAGTTACGACGTGGAGATACTGCGCCACTTCCACCAGCAGGACTGGGAGGTCGCCGAAGTGCCCGTGCGCTGGGCCCACCAACCCGGCTCCAAGGTCCGGCCGCTGGCCTACCCGGCCGTCCTCGCCGACCTCGTACGCCTGCGGGCCCGCTCCGTCCGCCCGGCCGGCCTGCTCGTCGGACTCCTCTACCTCGGCTTCGCGTTCTTGCTCTACCGCGGGCTGTGGGGGGACGCCGACGGCGGCGGCTATCTCACCGACTCGGGCTCCGACCAGCGGCAGTGGGAGTGGTTCTTCGCCGTCACCGCCGACAACGTCGCCCACCTCCGCGACCCGCTCTTCACCGACCTGCAGAACTTCCCGCTCGGCGTGAACCTCATGGCCAACACCGCCATGCTGGGCCTCTCCGTGCCCCTCGCCCCGGTCACGCTCGCCTTCGGGCCGCAGGTCACCTGGTCGGTCGTGCTCACCGGCGGCCTGGCCGCCACCGCGCTGTCCTGGTACTGGCTGCTGGCCAGGCGGTTCGTCCGGTCCCGCTGGGCGGCCGCCCTGGGCGGCGCCTTCTGCGCCTTCGCCCCGCCGATGGTCTCCCACGGCACCGCGCACCCCAACTTCACGGTGCTGTTCATGATGCCGCTCATCGTCGACCGGATGCTGCGGCTCTGCGAGGGCCGCCGCACCGGACGGGACGGCGCCGTCCTCGGCCTCTTCCTCGCCTACCAGATCTTCCTCGGCGAGGAGGTCCTGCTGCTGGCCATGACCGGCTGCGGCCTCTTCGCCCTCGGCTACGCCCTGGCCGCCCCCGACGTCGCCCGGGCCGTGGCCCGGCCGCTGCTGCGCGGGCTCGGCGTCGCCGCCCTGGTCTGCGTGCCGCTCGTGGCCTACCCGCTGCTCTGGCAGTTCCACGGCGCGCAGAGCTACCGCAGCGTGCTGCACGGGCAGGTGGGCAACAACCCCATGGCGCTGCTGGAGTTCGCCACCCGCTCGCTCGCCGGCGACCCGAAGGTGGCCGCCTCCCTGTCGCTCAACCGGACCGAGGAGAACGCCTTCTTCGGCTGGCCGCTCGTCGTCGTCGCCGTCGCGATCGTCGTCCGCCTGCGCGACCAGCCGCGCGTCCGCGCCCTGGGCTTCACCGCACTCGCGGCCGCCGTGCTCTCGCTCGGCCAGAACATCCCCCTGCTCGGCACCGACAAGACGCTGCCCGGCCCGTGGCGCCTGCTGGCCAAGATGCCGTTCTACGAATCGGTCATCGAGTCCCGCGTCGCCATGGTCTGCGTGCCCGCCCTCGGTATCCTGCTCGCCCTCGCCTGCGACCGGCTCGCCGTCAAGCGCCTGCGCAACGAACGCGAGTCCTCGCGCAGGCTGCTCGGCTGGGCGGGCCTCGCCGCGGCCCTCGTCCCGCTCGTCCCCACCCCGTACCCGACGGCCGGCCACGCCCCGGCGCCCGCCTTCGTCGCGGACGGCACCTGGCGCCAGTACGTACGCCCCGGCCACTCCCTGGTGCCCGTCCCCGTGCCCAGCCCGGAGGACACCACCGCACTGGGCTGGCAGGTGCAGGCCGACCTCGGATTCGCCTTCCCCGGCGGCTACTTCAACGGCCCGTGGGGTCCGGAACGCATCGGCATCTACGGGCCCGAGCAGCGCCCCACCGCCGAACTGCTGCGCAAGGTACGGGAGACGGGCAAGGCCCCGGCCATCGGCGACCGGGAGCGCAGCGCCTTCCGCAAGGACCTCGCCTTCTGGCGCGCGGACGCCCTCGTCCTCGCGCACCAGGACCACGAACTGCCGCTGCGCGAGACCGTCACCCGGCTGACGGGACGGCAACCGCAGTGGACGGGTGACACGTGGGTGTGGGACGTCCACGCGATGGCCGAGGATGGTCCCCGGGACGGTATGACAACCGGCTGAGCGGCACTACTCTGGCCCGACGCCCGACCACCTACGAGAGCGAGCTCGCGTGGCCTGTGACCTCTGGCTAGTGCCCCTCGTCGACGTGCTCTGCCACAGCCCCGACAACCCGTTCGCGGAGGAGATCGCCGCGTACGACAAGGCCCTGGGCGAGGCGGGCCTGCCGCCCGTGCCGGTCTTCGGCTACATGCCGGGCCTGTCGGGGGACGTGGCACCGGTCGCCGGCTTCGACTACGACGCCCTGCACTTCCTGCGCCGCGCCCATCTGCTCAACCTGTGCGGCCTGGAGGTCACTCCGGTGGATGAACTGGGCGGCGACTACGAGCAGTTGCTGGAGATCTTCGAGACCACGGCCCAGCAGTCGCACCTGGTCTGGCACTACGACCACGCCGGGGCGTACGTCCCCGTGGACTTCGCGCACCCGCTGTCCACCGACGAACTCCTCGAAGGCGGCGGCCCGCTGGGCTCCAGCCACGGCCTGCTGCGCGAACTCCGCACGGTGGCACCGGCGCTGGGCATCGACCCCGACAACCCCCCGCCCACCCCGGCGGCCCCCGGCCGCCCCACCCGCCTGGACGAACGCGTGGCACCGGCCACGGAGGACGACAGCCCGTTCGCGAGGGAACGCCACGTATGGCTGGGGCTGCACGCGGCGGCGACGCGAAGCCTGGGGCAGGGCTCGATGATCGTGTTCAGCTGAGGGGCGCCCATGTCGACGCTGCGGTGGCTTGCGCCCCGAAGGGGCGCGGGGAACCGCGGACCCGCGGACGAACGGACCCCGGCCCTAGCGGGGCGACTCCGGCGGCCGCTGCCGCGGCATGTTGGGCCGCGTCCCCGGAGGCAACGGGAACCGCCCAATTGCCCCACCGGCATCGCCGCGAGGCGACCAGGCGACGAGCGACTGCGTCAGCAACGGCGCCGGCCCGGCCCGGAACTCCACCATCCAGTCCGCCGTTTCGGCCCGCACCAGCTCGGACACGTCCTCCGAGAAGCGCCGCAGCACCGTCAGGCACCGCTCGGCGGCCTCGCTGGCCGTGCCCTCCGTCGGGCCGAGGACCTCGCGCACGCACTCCGACGCCCAGTCGAACTGCAGCGCCTCCAGCCGCCGTTGGACCGCCTGCGCCGTCGCGACGGCCCGCATCCAGCCCGTCGTCAGCCCGAAGTAGCGGTCGCAGGCCACGCACGCCACCGCGCCCAGCAGGAAGAGGAACGCCCAGGCCGTACCCCCGCGCAGCGCCTTCGTCAGCTCCAGCAGCGGCAACGCGGCACCGATCACCGCGCACACGGCCGCCGCGAGCCGCAGGGCGCGGGCCCACCGGCGTTTCCAGGCCCGGTCGGCGAGATACCAGTCGGCCAGATACAGCGCGCCGCTCTCCACCCACCGGTAGAGCTCGTCGAGCCGCACGGCGGGCTCGCCCCAGTCCCCCTGGGGGAAGGTCCGGCCGCGCAGGTCGCCCCGGTGCTGCCCTCCCTGGCCTCCCTGCTCCCGCGGGGGCCCCTCGGGCTGCATCTCAGGCTGGCTCACCCCTGCTCTCCCTTGATCTGTCGAGTGATCTGTCGAGCTCGATTTGTCGTCATGCCGTCATGGCGTCATGGCAGTGCGCAGCCTCCTTCCTACCGCCGAACGGTTGGCGTTGGAGGCAAGATCCGGCCTTTTCCGTCCGTAAGTGCAGGGGAATCGGGTATAGGGCGCTCGCACCCTCACCCGAAAGAGTGGGGCGAAGAGTGGACGACGGGTCCACGGAGGTTTCACGGAGGTTCCTACGATCCCGGCCCGGGGCCCGCGTCGTAGTGATCCACAGGGCAGGCCGTAGGGTGGCCCCTGTGAAGGTCCTCGTCATCGGCGGCGGCGCCCGCGAACATGCCCTGTGCCGCGCTCTCTCCCTCGATCCCGACGTCAGCGCGCTGCACTGCGCCCCCGGCAACGCCGGGATCGCCGACGTCGCCGAGCTGCACCCGGTGGACGCCCTCGACGGCGCCGCCGTGGCGGAGCTCGCCGCGGCGCTGGGCGCGGACCTCGTGGTGGTCGGCCCGGAGGCCCCCCTGGTGGCGGGCGTGGCCGACGCCCTCCGGGAGCGCGGCTTCCCCGTCTTCGGCCCCTCGGCCGAGGCGGCGCGGCTGGAGGGCTCGAAGGCCTTCGCCAAGGACGTCATGGCCGCTGCGAACGTCCCCACGGCCCGCAGCTATGTGTGCACCACCCCGGAGGAGGTCGACGAGGCCCTGGACGCCTTCGGCGCCCCGTACGTCGTCAAGGACGACGGCCTGGCGGCGGGCAAGGGCGTCGTGGTCACGGCCGACCTGAAGACCGCGCGCGAGCATGCGCTGGCCTGCGACAGGGTGGTGATCGAGGAGTTCCTGGACGGGCCCGAGGTCTCCCTCTTCGCGCTCACGGACGGCGAGACGGTCGTCCCGCTGCAGCCCGCGCAGGACTTCAAGCGCGCCCTCGACGGCGACGAGGGCCCCAACACCGGTGGCATGGGCGCCTATTCGCCGCTGCCGTGGGCGTCGCCGAAGCTCGTCGACGAGGTGCTGGAGAGCGTGCTGCAGCCCACCGTGGACGAACTGCGCCGCCGGGGCACGCCGTTCTCCGGGCTGCTCTACGCGGGGCTGGCGCTCACCTCGCGCGGGGTGCGGGTGATCGAGTTCAACGCGCGCTTCGGCGACCCCGAGACCCAGGTCGTGCTGGCCCGCCTGAAGACCCCGTTGGCCGGGCTGCTGCTGGCCGCCGCGACGGGCCGCCTGGCCGAGGTGCCGCCGCTGCGCTGGAGCGACGGCGCGGCCGTCACCGTCGTGATCGCCTCGCACAACTACCCGGGCACGCCGCGCACCGGCGACGTGATCGAGGGCCTGCCGGAGGCCGCCGCGGCGGAGGAGGCGTACGTGCTCCACGCGGGCACCGCCCGGGACGCCGAGGGCCGTGTCGTCAGCGCGGGCGGCCGGGTGCTGTCCGTGACCGCCACCGGGGACGACCTGGCCACGGCCCGGGAGCGGGCGTACGCGGCGGTGTCCCGGATCCGCCTGGACGGCTCGCACCACCGCACGGACATCGCGGAACAGGCCGCACGGGGCTGAACGGGGCCGAACGGGACGCCGCCGCACATCCTTTGGCCAAGGCCATTCGATCGGGTGACCGATCCCCCAACCGGCTGACGGATGCCGTGCCCGCAATCTAGGGTCGGCGCAGGCCGCCTGCCGTACGACTGACGTCCGGCTGCGAGGGCGGCCCAACTGGCCCACCGGCATTGCGATGTCGGAGGCCGGTGCCACAGTGGGGGAGACAGGCAAAGGACTGCGGCACGGGCCCCTCCGGGCCCGCGCCGCACACCTCGGCGGAGCACTACCGGCAACTGGGGGTGATCAGGTCCCGTGGCAGTTCCCGAACCCGGCGCGCACGCCGCGCGCACCCGAGCCCTCGCCGTGCTGCGTGTGCGCAGTGCAGCGCTGGCCGTCGCCCTGCTGCCCGCGGCGGCAGCGGTCGTGCTGCTCACGGGCCGGCTCACCGGCCGCATCCCGGACGGCTCCGGCTGGGAGACGGCCCGCGGTGCGGTGGGCGCCCTCGCCGTCGTCGTGCTGCTGCTGGCGGCCGCCGTGGCCGCCGTGGTCGCGCGGGCGAGACCGGCCCTCAGCCCCACCGTCCCGATCCCGGAGGAGACCGCCCCCGACCTCTACCGCCTGGTCCGCGACCTCGCCGACCGGCTGGACGTCCCGGCGCCCTCCGCCATAGCCCTCACCCCGGACTGCGACAGCTGGCTGGAGGACCGCACGCATCCGGCGCACGCCTCCGCGCGCGGCGTGCTGCCGGCCCGCGGGCGGGCCTGCGCGGCCCCGGTGCTGGTGATCGGCTCCCCGTTCCTGTGGTGGATGCGCGTGGCCGAGCTGCGCGCCCTGCTCGCGCCCGTGGTGGCGGGCACGGGCCCCTCCGCCCACCCCGACATAGCGGCCGCCCGCCGTTTCGTCCGGGGGCTGGACGCCGCCGTGGCGGTCGCGGCCGGGCGGCCCGCCCTCGCCTTCGTGGGCTGGGCCGCCCGGCTGCTGCTGCGCTCATGCCGCGGTCATGCGGCCGAGATGGAGCGCGGGGTGGCCGCAGCCGCCTCCGAGCGCGCGCAGACGGTGGACTACGGGCTGCGCATCGTCGCCCAGGAGCAGGTCGGCCTCGCCTACGCCGGCTGGGACCGGCTGCTGAACCGGGTCGCCCTGCCCGCCTGGCGGATGGGCCGCTGGCCCTCCCGGCTGGACGCGGGCGTGGTCTCCGCGCTCACCGAGCTCTCCCGCCGCGACCGGCTGGCGGAGGGCTTCGCCTCCCGGCTGGGCGAGCGGCCCGCGTGCGACCTGCTGGAGGAGCCGGGCGTCATCGACGAGGCCGCCTCGCTGCTGGCCGCCCGGCTCTTCCACGGCGGCCCGCAGGAGCCCGGCGCCGGCTGGTCGCCGGTCGCCTGGAGCCAGTACCCGGAGGAGGTCGTGGACCGCAAGTGGCGGCTGGAGGCCGCCCGGCTGCACCGCGTCCTCGATGTCCTCGACGACCTGGCCTCCTACGGCGCCGCCGACGCCCTGCCCGGCCCGGACGGCACCCCGGCGGCGCCGACCGTGGCCAGGGTCCTGGAGCGCCTCAGCGGACCCGCGGGCAGCGGCCTGGGGGAGGAGCTGGGGGTGCGGCTGAGCGCCGAAGTGGCCCGCGAGGCCGCCCTGGAGGAGCGCCCGGAGCACTCCGGCGCGGCCGTCCCTGCGGCCGACCCCCGGTGCGACGGCCTGGCCCCGCTCTTCCCGCTGCAGCCGCCGCGCAGCGGCCGCGAGCTGCTCACGGACCATGTGACGGCCATGGTGTGCTGCGCCGCCGTGGACACCGCCGGCGCCGCTCCCGGCCTGGACTGGCTGGACGGCCCGGCCCTGCTGGTCGGCGGCGCCCGCCGCGCGGATCTGGCCCGTACGGTCCTGAGCCTGGTCGAGGACGGGGACGGCGAGCCGCTGCGTGCCTGGCTCGGCGAGGTCGGTGTGCGGGCGGAGAAGCCGGTACGGCTGGTCTGACCCCTGGCGAACCGGCCTGGCTGATGTGACGATGTGACGCTGCGTATGGGCTCGGACCATCACTTTCGGGGAATTTCACGACAACCGGTGACGAGCCGGATCGTCCATGTGCTCTGCTGGGACGGCTGAGGCGGGACGGAACCGGCGCCACGGGGGCACAGGGGAGGGAGCGCAGATGGGTACGGACCAGATCCGCCGCTGGGAGTCCGGCGCGCTCGCGCACGCCGTCTCGGATCCCTTCGGCCAGGGCCCGCTGCCCTGGCTCCGCGGCGACGAGTACTACTTCGCCGACACCGGCCAGATCATCCCCTGGTACGTGGACCCGGTGCCGGCCCGCGGCGGCGCGGGGGTGCCCGCACCCCGCCGGCCCGGTCCCCGCACGGCCGACGACGTCCACCGCCAGATCAAGGGCTTCGCCACCGCGAGCACCGTCGCCCCCGGCGAGGCCGTGGACTTCCGCATCACGGTCGACCCGCCGCAGCAGTTCGGCGTGGACGTCTACCGCATCGGCCACTACGGGGGCGACGGCGCCGCGAAGATCAGCAGCAGCCCCCGGCTCTCCGGCATCGTCCAGCCGCCGCCGCTCACCGTGGAGCGCACGGTCTCCTGCCACCACTGGTGGCTCTCCTGGCGGCTGCAGATCCCCGGCTACTGGAGCACCGGTGCCCATGTGGCCGTCCTGACCACCGCCGACGGCTACCGCAGCCACATCCCCTTCCTCATCCGCGACGCCACCCCCGCGGATCTGCTGCTCGTCCTGCCCGACATCACCTGGCAGGCCTACAACCTCTACCCGGAGGACGGCCGCACGGGCGCCAGCCTCTACCACGCGTGGGACGCGGACGGCCGCCTGCTCGGCGAGGAGGGCGCGGCCACCACGGTCTCCTTCGACCGCCCCTTCGCGGGCGCCGGCCTGCCGCTGCACGTGGGCCACGCCTACGACTTCATCCGCTGGGCCGAGCGCTACGGCTACAGCCTCGCCTACGCCGACACCCGCGACCTGCACGCGGGCCGCATCGACCCCTCCCGCTACCGGGGCATGGTCTTCCCCGGCCACGACGAGTACTGGTCGGTGCCCATGCGGCAGGCCGTGGAGGCCGCGCGGGACGCCGGCACGTCACTGGTCTTCCTCTCGGCCAACACCATGTACTGGCAGGTCGATCTGGCCCCCTCGCCCGCCGGCCCCGACCATCTGCTCAGCTGCCGCAAGCGCCGCGGCCCCGGGCGCTCAGCCCTCTGGAGGGACGTTTCTCCTCCCGAGCAGCAGCTTCTCGGCATCCAGTACGCGGGCCGGGTCCCGGAACCCGCCCCCCTCGTCGTCCGCAACGCCGACCACTGGCTGTGGGAGGCCACGGGCGCGGGCGAGGGCGACGAACTGCCGGGCCTCGTCGCGGGCGAGGCCGACCGCTACTACCCCCGGACGGCCCTGCCCGAGCACACCCGCCGCATCCTCCTCGCCCACTCGCCCTACCGGGACGGCGAGGGCGCCGTGCGCCACCAGGAGACCTCGCTGTACCGGGCCCCGAGCGGCGCCCTGGTCTTCGCCGCGGGCACCTTCGCCTGGTCCCCCGCCCTGGACCGCCCGGGCCACACGGACGCCCGCGTCCAGCGGGCCACGGCCAACCTTCTGGACCGCATCTGCAAACGCTGCTGAACCCGCCCCTCCGCCGTCCGGACCCATGCGGCAGAATCGAGGGGGCTTGGACAAACCACCAGGAGGATTGCGTGTCCGGATTCGTCGAGAAGCCCGAACCGGCCGAGGTGCCGGGGCTCGTGCATCTGCACACGGGCAAGGTCCGTGACCTCTACCGCGACGAGCACGGCAATCTGGTGATGGTCGCCAGCGACCGCATGTCCGCGTACGACTGGGTGCTGCCCACCGAGATCCCCGGCAAGGGCCGCATCCTCACGCAGCTGTCCCTGTGGTGGTTCGACCGCCTCACGGACCTCGTCCCGAACCACGTCCTCTCCACCGACGCCCCGCCCGGCGCCCCCGCGGACTGGGCCGGCCGCACCCTCGTCTGCCGCTCCCTGGACATGCTCCCGGTCGAGTGCGTGGCCCGCGGCTACCTGACCGGTTCCGGCCTCGCCGAGTACCGGCAGACCCGCACCGTCTGCGGACTGGCCCTCCCCGAGGGCCTGGAGGACGGCTCCGAACTCCCGTCCGCCATCTTCACGCCCGCAACCAAGGCGGAGGTCGGCGAGCACGACGAGAACGTCCCGTACGAGGAGGTCGCCCGCCAGGTGGGCGCCGAGACGGCGGCACAGCTGCGGCAGCTGACGCTCGCGGTCTACGGGCGGGCCCGGGACATCGCCCGGGACCGCGGCATCATCGTCGCGGACACCAAGTTCGAATTCGGCTTCGGCGGACGGGACCTGGTCCTCGCGGACGAGGTCCTCACCCCCGACTCCTCCCGCTTCTGGCCGGCGGACGAATGGCAGCCGGGGAGGGCGCAGCCCTCCTACGACAAGCAGTTCGTCCGCGACTGGCTGACGTCCCCGGCCTCCGGCTGGGACCGCCACGGCCACCTCCCCCCGCCGCCCCTCCCGGAGGAGATCGTGGAACGCACCCACGCCAAGTACGCGGAGGCGTACGAACGCCTCACGGGCACCAAGTGGGCCTGACGGCCCGGTAGGCGGGGCCCGTGGGCTGCGGTTGATCGCCGTTGCGGCGGCATCGCGCCCCGAAGGGGCGCGGGGAACTGCGCGACAAGCCCCCACCGGCCCGCAGCCGGATAAGAGCGCTCTCAGATTCGGCCTGCGAAACT
>NZ_JABBXF010000060.1 GCF_013030945.1 Streptomyces morookaense
CAGCCGTAGACGCGACGCCTTGAGACTCAGGTGCAGCAACAGCCGGTCCTCGCCGTCGTCCAGGTCCAGGCCCGTCAGTTGTTCCACCCGGTTCAGCCGGTAGTACAGAGTCTGACGGTGGATGCCCAGGGCCGCCGCCGCGCGGCCCGCCTGGCCCGCGCAGTCGAGGAAGACCTCGGCCGTGCGGGCCAGTTCCGTGTGGGTGCGGGCCAGCAGGGGGCGGACCGCCGGGTCCGCCGTGCGGTCGGGCGGCAGGGCGGTCAGCACCCGGTACGCGCCGATCCGTTCCCACTCCGCCACCGGCCCCAGGCGGCGCTCCGCGGCCGCCGCCCGGGCCGCCGCCAGCGCCTCCGTCCAGGCCTCCGGCAGCTCGGCGAGGCCGCGCCGCGGCGTCGCGAGGCCGGCCG
>NZ_JABBXF010000061.1 GCF_013030945.1 Streptomyces morookaense
CGCCCCGGCACGGACCGAGCCGGCGCCGCAGGCCCCGGTCGCCGAGGCGCAGCCGCAGGCCGACGCCGCCCCCGAGGCAGCCGAACCGGACGCCCAGCCGCCCGCCGCGGCCGAACCGGCCGGCCCCCCGGCCGACGGGTACGCCGCCGCCGAGCGCGAAGCGGTCCACCGCGTCATGCGCGAACGCCGCGACATCCGCAAGGGTTTCCGCACCGACCCCATCCCGCACGAGGTGCTGCTCCGCGTCCTCGAGGCCGCGCACACCGCCCCGAGCGTCGGGCACTCGCAGCCCTGGGACTTCGTCGTCATCCGCTCCGCGGAGACCCGTAGGACGATGCACGAGCTGGCCACCCGGCAGCGCGACGCCTACGCCAAGTCGCTGCCGAAGGCCCGGGCCAAGCAGTTCAAGGAACTGAAGATCGAGGCCATCCTCGACACGCCCGTCAACATCGTCGTCACCGCCGACCCCACCCGCGGCGGCCGGCACACCCTCGGCCGGCACACCCAGCCGCAGATGGCCCCGTACTCCTCGGCGCTGGCCGTGGAGAACCTCTGGCTCGCCGCCCGCGCGGAGGGCCTCGGCGTGGGCTGGGTCAGCTTCTTCGACGAGCGCGAGATGGTCCGCGCCCTCGGCCTGCCGGAACACCTGGAGGTCGTGGCCTACCTCTGCATCGGCTACGTCGACGAATTCCCGGACGAGCCCGAGCTGCTGCAGGCCGGCTGGTCCAAGCGCCGCCCGCTGTCGTGGGTGGTGCACGAGGAGACGTACGGGCGCCGCGCCCTGCCCGGCGAGGACCCGCACGACCTGCTCGCCGAGACCCTGCGCGGCATCCGCCCGCTGGACGCCAAGGCGCTCGGCGAGGCGTGGGAGCGCCAGAAGCGGATGACCAAGCCGTCCGGCGCGCTCGGCATGCTGGAGATCATCTCGGCGCAGCTGTGCGGCCTGTCCCGCAAGTGCCCGCCGCCCATCCCGGAGCCGGCCGCTGTCGCGATCTTCGCGGGCGACCACGGCGTGCACCACCAGGGCGTCACGGCCTGGCCGCAGGAGGTCACGGCCCAGATGGTCGCCAACTTCCTGGGCGGCGGGGCGGTCTGCAACGCCTTCGCCAACCAGGTCGGCGCCGAGGTCTGCGTCGTGGACGTCGGCGTGGCGGCCGAACTGCCCAGCACCCCCGGCCTGTTGCCGCGCAAGATCCGGCCCGGTACGAGCGACTTCACCACCGGCCCCGCGATGACCCGCGAGGAGGCGCTGCGCGCCGTCGAGACCGGCATCGAGACGGCCCGCGACCTGGTCACGGCCGGCAACAAGGCGCTGCTGACGGGCGAGATGGGCATCGCCAACACGACGGTGTCGGCCGCCCTCATCTCCGTCTACACGGGCGCGGACCCCGCCGAGATCACCGGCCGCGGCACCGGCATCAACGACGAGATGCACGCCCGCAAGGTCGACGTCGTGCGCCGCGCCCTGGAGCTGCACCAGCCGGACCCGGACGACCCGATCGGCGTGCTCGCCGCGGTCGGCGGCCTGGAGCACGCCGCCATGGTCGGCCTGATCCTCGGCGGCGCCTCGCTGCGCACGCCGGTGATCCTGGACGGCGTGAGCGCGGGCGCGGCCGCCCTGGTCGCCCGTGCCATCGCACCGGAGGCGCTGGCCGCATGCATCGCGGGGCACCGCAGCGCGGAGCCCGGCCACGTGGCCGCGCTCACCAAGCTCGGGCTGCGCCCGCTCGTCGACCTGGACCTTCGCCTGGGCGAGGGCACCGGTGCACTGCTGGCCCTGCCGGTGGTGCAGAGCGCCGCCCGCGCGATGCACGAGGTGGCCACCTTCGACACCGCGGGTGTGACGGAGAAGGGTTGACGGACCCGTCGCAGGCGGGGTACGCCCTCAGGGGGTGTGCCCCGCCCGCCCGCTTCCCCTGCACACAACGGCGTGTGCGCCGACGAACCCGTACCGCACTACGAGAGGCCGCACCGCCATGGCCGAGCACGCCCCCTACCCCGTCGGACTCCGTCTTGCCGGGCGGCGCGTCGTCGTCCTCGGCGCCGGCCAGGTGGCCCAGCGCAGGCTGCCCGCGCTGATCGCGGCCGGTGCGGACGTCCTGCTGGTCTCGCCCTCCGCGACCCCGTCCGTGGAGGCCATGGCCGAGGCCGGTGAGCTGCGCTGGGAGCGCCGCCGCTACCGCGACGGCGACCTCGACGGTGCCTGGTACGCCCTGATCACCACCGACGACCCCGCCGCCAACGCGGCTGCCTCCGCCGAGGCCGAGGCCCGCCGCGTGTGGGCCGTGCGCAGCGACGACGCCTCGGCGGCCTCCGCCTGGACCCCGGCCACCGGCCGCAGCGAGGGCGTCACCGTCGCCGTCCTGACGGGCAGCGACCCGCGCCGCTCGGCGGCGCTGCGCGACACGATCGTCGAGGGCCTGCGCGACGGCTCGCTCGCCGCCCCGCACCACCGTCCCCGGCACAAGGGCGTCGCCCTCGTCGGCGGCGGACCCGGCGACCCGGACCTCATCACCGTCCGCGGCCGCCGGCTGCTCGCCGAGGCGGATGTCGTCATCGCCGACCGGCTGGGCCCGCGCGACCTGCTGGACGAACTCCCGCCGCACGTCGAGGTCGTCGACGCGGCGAAGATCCCGTACGGCCGGTTCATGGCCCAGGAGGCCATCAACAACGCCCTGATCGAGCATGCGAAGGCCGGCAAGGCCGTCGTCCGCCTCAAGGGCGGCGACCCGTTCGTCTTCGGCCGCGGCATGGAAGAGGTGCAGGCCCTGGCCGAGCACGGCATCCCGTGCACGGTCGTCCCCGGCATCTCCAGCTCGATCAGCGTGCCGGCCGCGGCCGGCATCCCCGTCACCCACCGCGGTGTGGCACACGAGTTCACGGTCGTCAGCGGGCACGTGGCCCCCGACGACCCGCGCTCCCTGGTCGACTGGGAGGCCCTGGCCCGGCTGCAGGGCACGCTCGTCCTCCTGATGTCGGTGGAGAACATCGGCAGGATCGCCGCGACCCTGATCCGCCACGGCCGCACGGCGGACACGCCTGTGGCCGTCGTCCAGGAGGGCACCACGGCGGCGCAGCGCCGCGTCGACGCGACGCTCGCCACGGTGGGGGAGAGCGTGAAGGCGGAGGGCATACGCCCACCGGCGGTCATCGTGATCGGCGAGGTCGTGCGGTACCCCGCCCCGTAGGGGGCGCCCCTGACGGGGCGCCGTGGCGCCGGACACGTTCAGTACAACCGAGAAGAGCACACCAGCATGGCCGACCTGATCACCATCACGGATCCCGACGACCCGCGGCTGCACGACTACACCGGCCTGACCGACGTCGAGCTCCGGCGCCGCCGCGAACCGGCCGAGGGCCTGTTCATCGCCGAAGGCGAGAAGGTGATCCGGCGTGCCCGGCAGGCCGGCTACGCCATGCGGTCGATGCTGCTCTCGGCCAAGTGGGTCGACACGATGCGGGACGTCATCGAGGAGTCCCCGGCTCCCGTCTACGCCGTCGCGCCCGAGCTCGCCGAACGGGTGACGGGCTATCACGTGCACCGCGGCGCCCTGGCGTCCATGCAGCGCAAGCCGCTGCCGGACGCCGCCGGGCTGCTGCGCGGGGCGCGCCGCGTCGCCGTGATGGAGAAGGTCAACGACCACACCAACATCGGCGCCATCTTCCGCAGCGCCGCCGCCCTCGGCATGGACGCGGTCCTGCTCTCCCCGGACTGCGCCGACCCGCTCTACCGGCGCTCCGTCAAGGTCTCGATGGGCGCCGTCTTCTCGGTGCCGTACGCGCGCCTGGAGACGTGGCCGCGTGACCTGGAGACGCTGCGCGAGGCGGGTTTCCGGATCCTGGCCCTGACGCCGGACGAGAAGGCCACGTCCATGGATGCGGCGGCGCCGCACCGGCTGGAGCGGGTTGCGCTCATGCTCGGGGCGGAGGGCGAGGGGCTGTCGGCCCGTGCGCTGCGGGCGGCGGACGAATGGGTGCGGATCCCCATGGCGCACGGGATCGATTCGCTCAATGTCGGTGCCGCGGCGGCGGTTGCCTTTTACGCGGTGACGTCGGGGCGCCCGGCAAGTTGAGCGTTGTGCCCCGCCTGCGGATCCGCTGTGGCTTGTCGCGCAGTTCCCCGCGCCCCTGCGGGGCGCGGTTCCACCTGTGAGACCGACTGGCCGTTCGTGTGGGTCGGGCCCTGGCAGCCCTGTGCCGCCGCGATGCCCAGGGCGACGAGCAGCGTCACCACCACGAAGACGATCAGCCGCTGGCGCAGCAGCCGCCGGTCCGGACCCGGGCGACGGGGGCCGGGGCGCGTGCCGTTGCGGCCCGCGACGGGGGGCCGCGGCGCGCGGACCGTCTCGGCCGGCTGCGGATGCTTCCGGGCCTGCGGACGCGGCGTGGGCGAGCTGCCCGGCTGTCGCTCGGTGCGCTGCCGTTCGTACTCCTCGGCCCGCCGCCCCTGCGGCCGTTCCGGCTCGCGCCGGGGCGCCGGCGGACGGACCTCGGACAGCCCGTGCGCCTCGCGCGCGGCGATCTCCTTCAGCCGCAGCGACAGTTGCAGCGTGCTCGGCCGGTCCTCGGGATCCTTGGCCAGACATGCGTGAAGGAGCGGCGCGAGCGCATCGGGCACGCCCATGAGCTGAGGCTCCTCGTGCACCACGCGGTAGAGCATGACCTCCGAACTGCCCTGCCCGAACGGAGAGTCGGCGGTGGCCGCGTACGCCAGCGTGGCGCCGAGGGCGAAGACGTCCGTGGCCGGCGTCACCGCGGCACCGCGCACCTGCTCGGGCGCGAGGAAGCCGGGCGAGCCGACGGCCGTGCCCACGTGGGTGAGGGTGCTCGCGCCGGTGGCCCAGGCGATCCCGAAGTCGATGATGCGGGGGCCCTTGGGCGAGAGCAGGATGTTCGACGGCTTGAGGTCGCGGTGGACCACCCCGGCGTCGTGCACCGCCAGCAGCCCCTCGGCCAACGCGGCCCCGACGGAGGCGACCTGAGCGGCCGACAGCGGCCCCTCCTCGTTCACCTTGTCGTGCAACGAGGGACCGGGCACGTACTGCGTGGCGAACCACGGCCGGTCCGCCTCCAGATCGGCGGCCACCAGCCGCGCCGTACAGCCGCCGCGGATGCGCCGGGCGGCCGACACCTCGCGGGCGAACCGCGAACGGAACTCCTGGTCCTCGGCCAGGTCCGGCCGGATCACCTTCAGCGCGACGCGCTGGCCGCGCCGGTCGGAGCCGAGATAGACCACGCCCATGCCGCCCGCGCCCAGCCGCCGGTGCAGCCGGAACGAGCCGACGACACGCGGGTCCTCGCGCCGGAGCCGCATCATCGTCATCTTCGTCCCCTACCTCCGGTGGGACCGCCCCACTTGGCCGCCCGTCGCACGCCCGGCGTCTGACGTGGCATCTGACGTGGCACAGCTTACGGATTGACGGCCGGGCGCGCTGAGAGGCCGCGCATGCGTCGGCAACGGGTTTGCCGGTGCCCGGCCGGGGGCCCGAAGCGGGGGCGCAGGGCGCCGGTTGCGGGCCGCCGGACCCGGGGGAGGTGCCAAGAAGCCGTGGGAGAAGGGGGTTTGACGGCCCCGGCCGCCCGGCCGGGCGGCGCGGGCGCGGGAAGCGGCCGGGGACGGGGCGGCGCGGAGCCCGGGCCGGGGCCGAGTGATCGAAGTCACCCGCCGCGGCGGCCCCGCGCCGGCGTGCGCCTCCGGGAAGTCCCCCAGGTGCGGACCCGTGTTCTCCACCCAGGGGAGTAGCGCCCGGCCCGCGGCCTCATCCTCGGGGAGGCCCGGCAAGCGGTACGCGGGCATGACGTCCGGCCCGCGGCCCGCGCCTACTGTTGAGCTCAAGCGGCGGGCGACAGCACTCGTCCCCCGAGGTCGGACGCCCGCCGCCCCTGCAGCGGGACGGACAGGCAGGGAACGGAGGAAGGAGAGCGCATGTCGGACACCGCACGGCGCAGCACGGCCGCCCGGGCGCAGTCGCCCGGTGCCGCGGACGTCTTCGGCGAGCGCCCTTCCCCGACCCGCCACCCGCTGGTGGCCACGGTGATGGTGCTGCCCCTGGCGGCCTTCCTCGCGGTGGCCTTCGGCGGCTGGCACGCCGTCGTCACTCAGGCGTCGTCCGTGGCCGGAATGCTGGGGCGCTGAGCGCGCCCCCGGCCCGGGAGAGCGGCCCGGGCCGGGGACAGACCGGCACTGACCCCGTGGGGACGGGGGTGCGGCGGACGGCACGACTGGCCGGGTACCTGGGGAGGTGCCCGGCCAAGCGTGTGTGCGGGCCGGCGCCGCAAAAAGCCGGAGGCCGGAACACCGTGCGGTGCTCCGGCCTCCGGCCGATCACTGTGCGCGATACTGGGATTGAACCAGTGACCTCTTCCGTGTCAGGGAAGCGCTCTCCCGCTGAGCTAATCGCGCGGGGAAGATCCTTGCGGATCCAGTGGACGATACTGGGATTGAACCAGTGACCTCTTCCGTGTCAGGGAAGCGCTCTCCCGCTGAGCTAATCGTCCGGGGAGTGCTGCGTGCGCGATACTGGGATTGAACCAGTGACCTCTTCCGTGTCAGGGAAGCGCTCTCCCGCTGAGCTAATCGCGCGGGGAAGATCCATGGGGATCCAGTGGACGATACTGGGATTGAACCAGTGACCTCTTCCGTGTCAGGGAAGCGCTCTCCCGCTGAGCTAATCGTCCTTGGAGGTGGAGACGGGATTTGAACCCGTGTAGACGGCTTTGCAGGCCGTTGCCTCGCCTCTCGGCCACTCCACCAGGAGCGGGGGGTCGGGAAGATCCCCCACATCGAGCGGACGACGAGATTCGAACTCGCGACCCTCACCTTGGCAAGGTGATGCTCTACCAGCTGAGCCACGTCCGCAGTTTGCCTCCCCCAGCTAACGCTGGGAGGTGCCCCCACCGGCCCGCTTCCGCGTCCCGGCGACGTGTTGAACTCTAGCGGATTCCTGCGCCAGCTCAAATTCCGTTTCCGCAGCGTGCTGCGCTGATCCCGTCCCCGGGTGGGCCGGAGGACCGCGCCATAGACTCGTTGACGTGCGAGACCTGACTCCCATGGCCCGCTTCGGCGGGCTGCTTGCGACCGACCTGCGCGACGTGACCAGCGACCCAGCCGCACTGGAATCCACGGGGTGGTGGGCGGTCGTCGCCGACTTCGAGGGCGGCCTGCGCTGCGCCCGCTTCGCCGACGTCCGGCCCGCGCCGGCCCCCGCCCCGGACCCCGGCCGCTGGCGCGGGCCCGCCCCGGAGGCCTGGACGAGCTCGCTGGACCGGGACGCCTACGTCGCGGGCGTCCGCCGTATCCGCGAGCACATCGCGGCCGGCGAGGTCTACCAGGCCAACCTCTGCCGGGTGCTGAGCGCGCCCCTGCCCGACCCGGCCGCCGCCGACGTCGACGCCCTCACCGCGCTGCTCGCCCGCGGCAACCCCGGCGCCTACGCGGGCACGGTGCGGCTGCCCGCCCATGGCGTGGAGGTCGCCACCGCCTCCCCGGAGCTGTACCTGCGCCGCACCGGCACGACGGTCGAGTCCGGGCCGATCAAGGGCACCGCCCGCACCGCGGACGAGCTGCTGGAGAAGGACTTCGCCGAGAACGTCATGATCGTGGACCTGGTCCGCAACGACCTCGGCCGCGTCTGCGCCACCGGCTCCGTCACCGTCCCCGCGCTCTGCGCGGTCGAGCCGTACCCCGGCATGGTGCACCTCGTCTCCACGGTCCGCGGCGAGATGGCGGAGGAGCACCGCGGACGGGAGTGGGCGGAGCTGTTCGCCGCGACGTTCCCGCCCGGCTCGGTCACCGGTGCCCCCAAGGCCAGCGCCCTGCAGATCATCGAATCCCTGGAGACCGCCCCCCGCGGCCCCTACTGCGGAGGCGTCGGCTGGGTCGACGCCGACCGCGGCACCGGTGAACTCGCCGTGGGCATCCGCACCTTCTGGATCGACCGGGCCGCCGTCGGCGGTCCCGTGCTCCGCTTCGGCGCCGGTGCCGGGATCACCTGGGGGTCCGACCCCGAGGGGGAGTGGGCCGAGACGGAACTCAAGGCGGCCCGGCTGCTGGCGATAGCGTCGGGCACGCACCAGCCGCTCGGAGGGAGAACCGAAGGGAGAATCCGGTGAAGATCTGGTTCGACGGGTCCCTGTGCGACCCCGCGGACGCCAGGGTCTCGGTCTTCGACCACGGCCTCACCGTCGGCGACGGCGTCTTCGAGACGCTCAAGACCACCGACGGCCGGCCCTTCGCGCTCACCCGGCACCTGGCCCGGCTCACCGCGTCGGCCCGCGGCATCGGCCTGCCCGAGCCGGACCTCGACGAGGTCCGCGCCGCCTGCGAGGCCGTGCTCGACGCCAATCCGGCACCCCTGGGCAGACTCCGCATCACCTGCACCGGAGGCCTCGCCCCCCTCAACTCCGACCGCGGGGACGGCGGCCCGACCCTCCTCGTCGCCCTGACCGAGGTCCCCCGCCGCCCGGACAGCACGGCCGTCGTCACCGTCCCGTGGACCCGCAACGAGCGCGGCGCCCTCGCCGGGATCAAGTCCACCTCGTACGCCGAGAACGTCGTCGCCCTCGCCCGGGCCCGCGAACAGGGCGCCTCCGAGGCCCTGTTCGCCAACACCGCGGGACGGCTCTGCGAGGGCACCGGCTCCAACGTCTTCGTCGTCCTCGACGGCGAACTGCACACCCCGCCCCTGGCCTCCGGCTGCCTCGCCGGCATCACCCGCGCCCTTGTCCTGGAATGGTTCGGCGCCAAGGAGACCGACCTGCCCTTCGACGTCCTGGAGCATGCCGAGGAGGTCTTCCTGACTTCCAGCACCCGCGACGTCCAGGCCGTCCACACCCTCGACGGCCGCCGGCTCCCCGCCGCGCCCGGCCCGGTGACGGCGGAGGCGATGCGGGTCTTCGACGGGCACGCGGCGACCGTTCCCGATCCGTAAAGCCGGTGACGTACGGCCGCGGGGCCGGTACAACACGAAGGTGACCACCACCCTGCGCCCCGCTGCCCCCGAACAGCGCACCGACGACGGCGGTCGGTCCCGCCGGTACGAGATCCGTGTCAACAGCCGCCCGGTCGGCAGCATCGACCTCGCCACCGACCGGCGTTTCGGACCCGGTGTCGGACGGATCGTCCGGCTCGCCGTCGAGGTGCCCGACCGGCGCCGCGGCCGGGGCACGGTCGCGGCCCTCGCCGCCGAGGAGGTGCTGCGCGGCTGGGGCTGCCGGCGGGTGGAGGTCTGCGTCGCCGCCGGACAGGCCGCGGCGGGCCTGCCGCTGGCCACCGCGCTCGGCTACACCGAACGCAACCGCACCATGGGCAAGCCCCTGTCCGCCGAGCCGCCGTCCCTGCCGGACGGCACCGGCGGACGGCCCATGACGGAGGCGGAGTTCGCGGTCTGGGAGCCGGCCGCGCGGGCGGAGTACGCGGAGCGCTGGACCGCGTACGGCGTCCCCGCCGACCGGGCACAGGCCCATGCCGAGGCGGATCACCGCGCCCTGCTCCCCGACGGCCCCGCCACGGACGGCATGCTGCTGCGCGTCCTCTCCCACCACGGCACCCCCGTGGGCACCCTGTGGGCGGCCCTGCGCAGCCCTGCTGGCTTTGTCTACCGGGTCGAGGTCGACCCCGCCCACCGCGGCCAAGGCCATGGCCGCTCCCTGATGCTCCTGGCCGAGACCGAGCTCCGCGCAGCCGGCGCGGACCGCCTCAGGCTGAACGTTTTCGCCGACAACGCTCCGGCACGCCGGCTGTACGAGTCACTGGGCTACGAACCGGAGGAGTACCACTTGTCGAAGGAACTGCTCTGATCCGACTGTTCAACCGGCCAGCAGTCGCTCCGCGATCTCCTCGACCCGCTCCCGCAGCCCTTCCTGACTCTTCCCGCCGTCGAGCCGCTCCCCGCCGATGACATAGGTCGGGGTACCGGTCACCCCGATCGCCTTGCCTTCGGCCTGGTCCGCGTCGACCACCAGCATGTGCCGCCCGTCGATCAGCGCGGTGTCGATCTCCTCGGCATCCAGCCCGAGCCCGGCCGCCACCTCGGTGAGCAGCGGCTCGCCCCGCTTCTCCAGCTCCTCGGCGCGGGCCAGCACCGCCTCGGCGTACGGCCACCCCTGCCCCTGCTCGGCCGCCTCCTCGGCGGCCTGCGCGGCGGCGTAGGAGTGCTTGTGCTTCTCCAGCGGGAAGTGCCGCAGCCGGATCTCCAGCCGTTCGCCGAACCGGGCGCGGAGCGCGCGCAGGTCGTCGAGGGCGGTACGGCAGTCGGTGCACTGGAGCTCGCACCAGACGTCGAGGACGACGGGGGCGGTGGTGTCGGTGTCGCTCATGGGACCAGTCTCCCAGCCCGCAGGGGGCGCGGGGATCTCGGTCCCGGGGAGGAGAACGCCCCGGAGACGACCCGGAGATCTCCCTGAGCCCCCGGCCGGGCGTGGCCCGCGCGGTCCGGGCCGGTGCAGGATGGAGGCAGAAGACCGTCACGACAGGAGGACCGGATGCTGACCTCGACCGTATGTGCCGCGGTGTCCGCGGCCGGCCTCGGCATCGCCGCGCTGACGGCCTACCGCAAGCGCTTCCTCGCCGCGACGCGCATCGCCGCCTATGCCCTGATCCCCATCGGGCTGGTCCTGACGGGCGTCGTCGACTGGCTCACCGGACTCGTCCTCAAGCCGTCCGTCTGGGCCGGCTTCGCCGTGCTCGCGCTCTCGGCCGTGCTGTTCGCCGCGAGCAGGGCCGTCGAGCGCCGCCGCGGAGGCAGCCGCAAGGAGCGCCGGGCCGCGGCCGCCGCCGCGGGGCGAGACGCCGTGGCCCCCGCCGCCTCCGCGCCCTCGCTCGGCCCCGCCCGCACCGAGCGTCCGGCGGGCAGGGCGAAGGCGAAGGCCCCTGCTCAGGACGGGGAGGATTTCTCCGACATCGAGGCGATCCTCAAGAAGCACGGGATCTGACGAACTCCCCTGCCGAGTTTGCGTGTTCGCCGGTGCACCGGGTCCCGGCTGCGCCATGATCGACGGAGATGAACGACGAACAACCGGCCGAGATCACCGAGGAACCGCGCGGCTGCCTCTTCGCACTGTCGCAACCGCCCCTGATGTTCTTCCTGACCTTCATAGCCACCCTGATCCTGGTGACCGCGGTGCACGACCTCTACCGGTGGTGACGCTCAGTCCGCCGCCTCCCGGCGGCGCGCCCGGTACGCGGCCACGTGGAGCCGGTTCCCGCATGTGCGGCCGTCGCAGTAGCGGCGCGAGCGGTTCCGGGAGAGATCGACGAAGGCCCGCCCGCAGTCCGGCGCCGCACAGCGCCGCAGCCGCTCGCGCTCGCCCGCCACGAGCAGGTACGCGAGCGCCATCCCACCGTCCGCCGCCAGGTGCTCGGCTACGGAGGCGCCGGGCGCGAAGTAGTGCATGTGCCAGTCGTAGCCGTCGTGATCCGTCAGCCGCGGCGTGGTGCCCGCTCCGGCGATCAGCGCATTGAGCAGTTCCGCCGCGGCCGGCGTCGCCTCGGAGTCGAAGACCTGCGCGAAGTTCTCCCGGACGGCCAGCACCGCCTGCAGGTCCTCCTCCTGCAGGACCCCGATCCCGCTGATCCCGTGGCGCTCGACAAAGCCCTGCAGCTCCTGCGGATCGCCGGGGCTGCTGTTGAGAAGATCGACGACGGCATCCAGCGCACACCGGGTGTCATGGTTGATCAGCACGGATTCGGACGCTCCCTTGCCGGGCGGACGGGACGGGCGGGGCGGATGGTTCCGGGGCGGCACCTGTTCGACCGCGGGCACCGACCTTACCGGCGCCCGCAAGAGCGCAACGCGACGGCGCCGCCGCTGCGGAGGATCCGCGGCGACGGCGCCGTGTGGTGCCGGATGTGCAAGGTGCTGCGCACTGCCTCCCCGAGTGGGCCGGTGCGCTCCGGAGGTCAGCTCTCGGCCAGGATGTGGGAGAGCTCCGTGTCCAGGTCGAAGTGACGGTGTTCGGTGCCCGGTGGGACGGCTGCGTCGGTCCGCTTCAGGAAGGATTCCAGCGCCCGGGCCGGGGCCTCCAGCAGCGCCTCGCCCTCGGGCGAACTCAGCGCGATGCAGACGACGCCCTGGCCGTGGCTGCGGGACGGCCAGACGCGGACATCGCCCGTGCCGGTGGGCCGGTGCAGGCCCTCGGCGAGCAGGTCCCGGGCGAAAACCCATTCGACCGTCTCTTCGGCTCCGGTGTGGAAGGTGGCGTGCACGGCATACGGATCGGCCGTGTCGTACCGCAGGCCCGCGGGTACAGGCAGTGAGGATTCGCTCGACACAACGAGGCGCAGGTGCAGCTCGCAGCTGACCGTGGTGTTCATAAGCGCCAAGGCCTTTCGCTCAGTGTGCGCTCGGGGATTCGCACGTCGGCGAAATCGACATGCCACCTACGGTGCCGTTGTAAACCCCTCTGACCGTTTTGAGGCTCTTCGGATACCTCGGACGGCCCAGTCATGGCGCCGTGTATACCGCCGAACCGGTCATTTTCGGAATCTCCCGGTGGACGCCGCGGTGCGACGGCCGCGAGGACCGCGGACACGGAGTGTGACGGACCGGTCGCCGCCGCTCCGCCGCCCTGCCTCAGACGGTTCGGCGCACCCTCTGACATGCGGTAATGTTTGCGGTGCGCCCGGGCGATTAGCTCAGCGGGAGAGCGCTTCGTTCACACCGAAGAGGTCACTGGTTCGATCCCAGTATCGCCCACCCTGGTACCGAGGGCCCGCAAGGAACGCCACCTTGCGGGCCCTCGGTCGTTTGGTGTGCCCTGACGGCATGCCCCGGCGCTCCCTCCACCGCTACCGCTTCCGCGACGCCTGGTCGCTGCCCGCATCCCCCGACGCCGTCTACGCCGTCCTCGAGGCCGCGGAGGAATATCCCGACTGGTGGCCGCAGGTCCGGCGGGTCGACCCCGTCGACGACACCGGCGGCACCGCGCGCTTCCGCTCGTTCCTGCCGTACGACCTGACCGTCACCGCCCGCGAGACCCGCCGCGACCCCGTCGCCCGTGTCCTGGAGATCGCCATGACCGGCGACCTGGAGGGCTGGGCCCGCTGGACCGTGCTGGACCGCGGCCCGGCCGGCAGCCTGGCCCGCTTCGAACAGGAAGTGGAGGTCCGCAAACCCCTGATGCGGCGCTTCGCGCTGCCCGGCCGCCCCTTCTTTCTCGCCAATCACGCGTGGATGATGCGCGCCGGGCGACGCGGACTGTGCGCCCGCCTGGAGCGTGGGGCACCCGGAATTTGAAGGAACAGCGCGATCACCTGTATCGTTCACTGCGTTGCCGCGGGAAACCGCGGGAACGACCCGGGCGATTAGCTCAGCGGGAGAGCACTTCGTTCACACCGAAGGGGTCACTGGTTCGATCCCAGTATCGCCCACCCCGGCAAGGCCGGTCCGTCAACTGACGGACCGGCCTTGTGCGTTGCAGCCGGACGGTCAGGCCGCGGCGCGGATCTCCGGCCGCAGCGGCCACGCCGGATCGCACTGCTCGTCCGAACCGTTGCGCGCGAACCACGCCTGCAGGCCGCGCGCCTGCGCCGCGTGCCACACCTCCTGCCGCGCATGCAGCTCGGACGGGCTCAGCCGGTCCAGGCGCGAGGCGAAGCGCCGCCCGACCGCCCGGACCACCTCCAGCGCCGCCACCGCGTCCGCCGCCGCCTCGTGCGCCCCGGACAGCTCCACCCCGTAGTGCGCGCACAGGTCGACCAACGTGCGGCGGCCCTTGCGGTAGCGGTCCAGGTGCTTGTCGAGCACCCACGGATCCAGCACCCACAGCGGCGATCCGGCCAGATACCCGGCCAGGGACGACGCCCGGTGCCGGCGCAACTCCCGGTCCAGCAGCGTCAGATCGAACGGCGCATTCATCACCACCAGCGGCACACCATGGGCGGCGTGGCCGGCCAGTGCCCGGGCTATCTCCTCCATCACGGGGGACGGCCACCGGCCGTTCCGCTGCAGATGGGCCTCCGTCAGACCGTGGACGGCCGTCGCCTCCTCGGGTACCGGGACCCCGGGGTCGACCAGCCAGCGCGTCACCACCGGCGAGGCCCCCGCCTGTGACTGCGCCACGACCGCCGCCGACACGATCCGGTCGTGTTCGACGTCGACACCGGTGGTCTCGGTGTCGAATGCGGCGAGTGGTCCTTCGAACCAGCACGGCATGTCACAACTCCTCGCGCTTGTCCGGCAAATGGCGTGTTTCCCCTCCCCGCCAGGTGATACCCGGCCGTCGTCCGGACCGAACCGCCCCTGTTTGACGGTGAGTTCGTGCGGAGACAACACAGATGTACGGACCGCAGGACAGGCGAGCCCGGAAGGCTTTCGGACATGGCGCTCGCGCAGCCCGACCCCGCCGCACCGCCGAGCGGCCTGCTGACCCCACCGGTTCCCCCGCCCGGGCCGGTGCGCGGCACGCTCGCCGTCACGGCCTGCATGGAGACCCTGCAGATCGGCTACCTGCACGCGGTGGCGGCCGCAGCCGGCTGCTCCCTCGCCCAGCCCTTTCCCGACAACGGCATCGACTGGCACGTCAGCCACAGCGCCCCCGGGCACACCGCCGACGACGAGGTCACCATCAAGGTGCAGCTCAAGTGCACCTACCAGCTCGGCTCCTGGCGGGCGGTGCCCGGCGCCCGCACGTCCTTCCCGTTCACCCTCGACAACGACCACCTGGCCAAGCTCGCCCGCACCCCGGTCTCCGTGCACAAGATCCTCGTCGTGATGATCGTGCCCCGGACCCCGGACGACTGGCTCCGCGCCGGCCACGACCGCCTCGAACTGCGGCACTGCTGCTACTGGACCAACCTCGCCGGGCACCCCGTGACCGGCAGACGCCGGACCACCGTGCGGATACCGGCCTCGCACGTCTTCGACGACCGCGCCCTCTGCGAGATCATGAACCGGGTCGGGGCGGGAGGGAGACCCTGATGCATCAACGGCCCGAGCACCGGCCCGCCCCGCCGCCCGACCCCCGCGTTCTCGCCGCCCTGCTCGCCCGGCACGGCTGGCGCCGCCGCGGCGGCAGCCACGGGCACTACAGCCGCTGGACCCCGCCCCAGGACGCCGGCACCAGCCTCCTCGTCCCCGAGGACAGCACCTTCCCCGACAGCGCCGACCTGCTCGCCGAGGCCCTCACCGCGCTCGAACGCAGCGCCGCCCCCTCCGCGCGCGCCGTCCTCATCGCCCTGCACCTGCCCAGCGACGAGATCCGCTGGTGGCGCGGGATCCCCGAGCCCCGCGTCCCCGCTGCGGCCTGGACCGCGCAGGAGCGGCTGCGCGCGGGAGCCCGCGCCATGCTGCTCGCCGGTGCCCTCGCCGCCCGCGGCCCGGCCGGCCACCACGGCGCCCGGCGCCGCCGTGACGCCGAGACCGCGCTGGAGCCGCTGCTCGTGGGTCCCGCCGCGGGCGGCCGCGAACTGACCGTGTTCGTCCCGGCCGAAGGCTCCCGCCCGGTCGTCACCGCCCTGCTGCGCGCCCTGCAGGCGGCCCGCGACGGCTGCGACTACCAGCGGGCCACGGGGCGCTGGGACGCCCTCGACGCAGCCGTCGCAGCAGGGGTGAGCAGAGAGCTGACCGAGGCCGTGGTCGCGCTCGTCGGCGGCTCGGAGGGCATCCGCGTCGGCGTGGAGTGGGCGCCCGCCGCCGGTACGCCCGGAGGCTTCGCCGCGCGGCCGGAGCCCGTCGAGTTCAGCCCGGGCGACCTCCCGGCACTGCGCGAGGCGGGCGCCCGGTACGTCCGGGACGAGCCCTCGGTGTCCGTCCTGCTCACCGCGACCGTGGTGCGGATGCGCCGGGAGGCGCCGGACGGAGCGGGGACGGTGCGGCTGCGGGTGCTCGCCGGCGCGGACGTCACCCAGGTGCGGGCCCTGCTCGGCGAGGAGGACTACCGCATCGCCGGCTACGCGCATCTGCTCGGCCTGCCGGTCAGGGTGACCGGGCGGCTGGAGAGCCGCAGCGGCTTCCGGCGGCTGGCCGACGCGGGCGGCGTGCTGCCCGCGGAGGTGGACGAGGCGGAGCGCGACCGGCTGCTCAAAACGATGCAGGAGAATCTCGATGCGCTGGGGGAGAGGGACGGAGACGGCTGACCGTTTAGCGGGCAGCGGGCCCGGCTCGGTACGATTCAGCCCGCAGCGCACCGCTGCAGCATCCCGTGAGTCAGGAGAGACCGGTGTCAGACGTCCGTGTGACCATCCAACGCGATTCCGAGCGGGAAGAGCGCGTGGTGACCACGGGCACGACGGCTGCGGAGCTCTTCGCGGGCGAGCGCACCGTCGTCGCCGCCCGGGTCGCCGGTGAGCTCAAGGACCTCGCGTATGCCGTCGCAGACGGCGAGGAGATCGAGCCCGTCGAGATCTCCTCCGAGGACGGTCTCAACATCCTGCGCCACTCGACCGCGCACGTCATGGCCCAGGCCGTCCAGGAGCTCTTCCCCGAGGCCAAGCTGGGCATCGGCCCGCCGGTCAAGGACGGCTTCTACTACGACTTCGGCGTCGAGAAGCCGTTCCACCCCGATGACCTCAAGGCCATCGAGAAGAAGATGCAGGAGATCATCAAGCGGGGTCAGAAGTTCTCCCGCCGCGTGGTCACCGACGAGGCCGCCCGCGAGGAGCTCGCGGACGAGCCGTACAAGCTGGAGCTGATCGGCCTCAAGGGCTCCGCGTCGCACGACGACGGCGCGGATGTCGAGGTCGGCTCGGGCGAGCTCACCATCTACGACAACCTGGACCCGAAGACCGGGGACCTGTGCTGGAAGGACCTCTGCCGGGGTCCGCACCTGCCGACGACCCGGGTCATCCCGGCGTTCAAGCTGATGCGCAACGCCGCCGCGTACTGGCGCGGCAGCGAGAAGAACCCGATGCTCCAGCGCATCTACGGCACCGCGTGGCCGTCGAAGGACGAGCTCAAGGCGCACCTGGAGTTCCTCGCGGAGGCCGAGCGCCGCGACCACCGCAAGCTCGGTGCCGAGCTGGACCTGTTCTCCTTCCCCGACGAGCTGGGCCCGGGCCTCGCGGTGTTCCACCCCAAGGGCGGTGTGATCCGCAAGGAGATGGAGACCTACTCGCGCAAGAAGCACGAGAACGCGGGCTACGAGTTCGTGAACACCCCGCACATCACGAAGGAAAACCTCTTCGAGACGTCCGGGCACCTGCCGCACTACGCGGAGGGCATGTTCCCGCCCATCGAGTTCGACGGGCAGAACTACCGCCTGAAGGCCATGAACTGCCCGATGCACAACTTGATCTTCAAGTCGCGCGGGCGGTCCTACCGTGAGCTGCCGCTGCGCCTCTTCGAGTTCGGCACGGTCTACCGCTACGAGAAGTCCGGCGTCGTCCACGGCCTGACCCGCTCCCGTGGCTTCACCCAGGACGACTCCCACATCTACTGCACCAAGGAGCAGATGCCGGAGGAGCTCGACACGCTCCTCACCTTCGTGCTCGACCTGCTGCGCGACTACGGCCTGACCGACTTCGAGCTGGAGCTCTCGACCCGGGACCCCGAGTCGGACAAGTTCATCGGCTCGGACGAGGCGTGGGAGGAGGCCACCGAGGCGCTGCGCCAGGCGGCCGAGAAGCAGGGTCTGCCGCTGGTCCCGGACCCGGGCGGCGCCGCGTTCTACGGCCCGAAGATCTCGGTGCAGGCGCGCGATGCGATCGGCCGTTCCTGGCAGATGTCGACACTCCAGGTCGACTTCAACCAGCCGGCGCGCTTCGGCCTGGAGTACACGGCGGCGGACGGCTCGCGCCAGCAGCCCGTCATGATCCACCGGGCGCTGTTCGGCAGCATCGAGCGGTTCTTCGGCGTCCTGCTGGAGCACTACGCGGGCGCGTTCCCGGCGTGGCTGGCCCCGGTCCAGGCGGTCGGCATCCCGATCGGCGAGGCCCACGTGCCGTACCTGCAGGACTTCGCCGCGGAGGCGCGGAAGAAGGGCCTGCGGGTGGAGGTCGACGCCTCGTCGGACCGGATGCAGAAGAAAATCAGGAACCAGCAGAAGCTGAAGGTCCCCTTCATGATCATCGTCGGTGACGACGACATGAACGCGGGCACGGTCTCGTTCCGTTACCGCGACGGGTCGCAGGAGAACGGCATCCCGCGCGAGGAGGCCCTGGCGAAGATCCTCGACGTGGTGGAGCGCCGCGTCCAGGTCTGACGTTCCGCGGACGACAAGCCCGAGGGGCGGCCCGACAGGGCCGCCCCTCGGTGCGTCCCGGCCGGGGAATATGCTTCTCGGCATGACGAGTGAGCCGGAGCAGCAGTTCGGAGTCGGCGCTCCCGACGCCTTCCAGCGCCTGTGGACGCCCCACCGGATGGCGTATATCCAGGGGGAGAACAAGCCCACCGGTACGGGCGCCGACGACGGCTGCCCGTTCTGCTCGATCCCGGCGAAGAGCGACGAGGACGGGCTGATCATCGCGCGGGGCGAGCGCGTCTACGCCGTGCTCAACCTCTACCCGTACAACGGCGGGCACTGCATGGTCGTCCCGTTCCGGCACGTGGCCGACTACACCGAGCTGGACGAGGCCGAGACGGCCGAGCTGGCCGCGTTCACCAAGCGCGCCATGCGGGCGCTGCGCGCCGCCTCCGGGGCCCACGGTTTCAACATCGGCATGAACCAGGGGGCCACGGCGGGCGCCGGCATCGCCGCCCACCTGCACCAGCACATCGTCCCGCGCTGGGGCGGGGACACCAACTTCATGCCCGTCGTCGGGCACACCAAGGTGCTGCCGCAACTGCTCGCGGACACCCGGAAGATGCTCGCCGACGTCTGGCCGACCGTATAAACCGGTAAACCGGCAATTCGGCTGTCCCGGCCTCTCCAAGAGGACACGGAACAGGGTGAATCGGGCAAATCGCATCGATTCCTACTAAAGAAGATCTAATGGGACGGTGACCTTCCTTCACCGTCGCACCGTGCTGCGCGCAGCCGCAGGCGGCGCCCTCGCCGGAGCGGCCGGGGCGGGCACCTCCGGCTGCGACGAGAACGGGAAACCGGCCCACGCGCAGCCCTCGCGGTCGCCCGCGGCGAAGCCCAGGGTGTCCGTACCGCCGGGCGCACCGCCCGTTCTGCCCCGGCTGCCGGCCGGGCTGCCCGCCCAGATCGAGCACGGCCCGCGGCAGGGGCACGGCGTGGCCCTGACGTTCCACGGCCAGGGCGATGCGAAGTCGGCCCTCGCCCTGCTCTCCGAGGTGGAGCGGGCCGGGGCCCGGGTGACCGTGCTGGCGGTCGGCGAGTGGCTGGACGCCCAGCCCCGGATGGCCCGCCGGGTGCTCGACGGCGGGCACGAGCTCGGCAATCACACCATGCGCCATCTCAGCATCTGCTCGATGAGCGCGAAGGCCGCCTACGCCGAGATCACCGAGTGCGCCGACCGGCTGCGCCGGCTCACGGGCGGCATCGGCCGCTGGTTCCGGCCGTCCCGGGCGCAGCGGGCCACCGACCAGGTGGTCCGGCTGGCGCGAAAGGCCGGTTACCCGCACGTTCTGTCGTACGACGTGGACTCCCTCGACTTCACCGACCCCGGCGCCGAGGCGGTCCGGCGTACCGTGCTGAATGCGGTGCGGCCCGGGTCGGTGGTGAGTCTGCACTTCGGGCATGCCGGCACGGTCGCCGCGCTGCCCGCGATCCTCGACGGCCTCCACCGCCGCGGTCTGCGTGCGGTGACGACTACGGAGCTGCTGACCCGATGATCCCGTTCTCGCCCGCTCGTCCCGGTCCTCGCCACCCCTTCCGTCCTGTCCGCTCGCGTCCGCTGCGCCGTCCTGCCGTGCTGGCGGCGGCCTTCTGCCTCGTCCTGGCGGCCGTCAGCGGCTGCGGCGGGGGCGGCAGCGGCAAGGAGGGGCCGGTCGCCCGGCAGACGCATCCGGGCGGGCACGGCCAGGGGGCGGCGCGGGGGGTGCCGCAGGGGTTGCCGGGGATGCCGCCGCTGCTGGATCCGAACGACGTGTACGCGGCGGACCGGCCGAACGCCCTGTCTCCGGTGGTGCGGAACTTCCCGTCCCGGGTGTACGTGCCCAACACCGAATCCGACACGGTCAGCGTCATCGACCCCAAGACGTACAAGGTCATCGAGACGATCCCGGTCGGCAACCAGCCGCAGCACGTGGTGCCGTCGTGGGACCTGAAGACGCTGTGGGTCAACAACGACCGCGGCCACACGCTCACCCCGATCGACCCGGCAACGGGCAAGGCGGGCAAGCCGGTCGACGTCCACGACCCCTACAACCTCTACTTCACCCCGGACGGCAAGTACGCGGTGGTGATGGCGTCGATGGACCGCGAGCTGGTGTTCCGGGACGCCCACACGATGAAGCGGATGAAGACGGAGCCGGTGAGCTGCCTGGGGGTCAATCACGCCGACTTCTCGCCGGACGGGCGGTACTTCATCGTCTCCTGCGAGTTCTCCGGTGAGCTGCTGAAGGTGGACACGGCCCGGATGAAGGTGATCGGCCAGCAGAAGCTGCCGTTCGACGGGGCGATGCCGCAGGACGTGAAGATCGCCGCGGACGGCAAGACCTGGTACGTCGCCGACATGATGGCCGACGGGGTGTGGGTGCTGGACGGCGACAAGTTCACCGAGCCGTGGCTGATGCCGACCGGCAAGGGGGCGCACGGTCTGTACGTGAGCCGGGACTCGAAGTCGATGTATATCTCCAACCGGGGCGAGGGGTCGATCTCGGTGCTGGATCTGGCCACCCGCAAGCTGGTGAAGAAGTGGGAGCTGCCGGACGGCGGCAGTCCGGACATGGGCGGGGTGTCGGCGGACGGCAAGGAGCTGTGGCTGTCGGGGCGTTACAACAGCGAGGTGTACGTGATCGACACCAACGACGGCCACCAGATCGCCCGCATCCCGGTGGGGGCGGGACCGCACGGCCTGGCGGTGTACCCCCAGCCGGGACGCTATTCGCTGGGCCACACGGGCATCTTCAGGTGAAGTTGCGGAGTGCCGCCGCTGCGCCCTGTCAGGCGTTGTAGACGTCGGCCTGACGGGGCGTCGGGTCCTGGATCGCCCCGCTCAACGTGTTGGCCCGGTTGCCGAACTTCTCCGTGTCCACGCCGTTGTCGGCGAGGACACGCAATGCGGCCTGATGCACCACGCGCAGCACCGGAGTTGCTGCGCGCAGGGCGTCGTCCGCCATGAAACGGTGCCGCCACGGCTTGTCGGCCCACGCGTGGCGCAGCCCGAACGGCTCGGGGAGGACGAGCTTGCCGCCCCAGTACTCCAGCAGCGGCGGGTACCAGGTGAGCGGCGCGCGGACGGAGAGGCGGACGACCTCGCGGGGCTCGACGACGCGCAGTGTGCGCTCCCAGGTCTCCCAGAACTTGAGGGCCTTGCGGAACGTCCGGGTGCGGTTCTTGGGACGGCCGTTGAAGACGGCGTGGGTGGGGCCGAGGGCGTGGCCGGTGACCTCGATGCGCAGCGTCTTGTGCAGCACGGTGACGTTGATGAGCAGGGTGATGACCAACTGGCCGTCCCACAGCACGAACTGGACGCCCAGGTAGTGCCGGTCGCCGCTGCCGAAGTGCTGCTTGTCGCAGATCTCCTGGAGCTGGGAGCCCCTTATCTGGTACGTGGCGGAGTCGGTGCCGGCGGGGCGGGAGACGGAGCCGGCGCCCTCGCCGATGGGGGAGACCACCCAGTGCTCGATGTCGGGGGCGGTGAGGCCGCCGGTGTTGATGGGGGTGCGCTCCAGCAGCTTGAGCTGGTCGTGGATGGCGCGGACGATGTCCCAGCTGCGGAAGGGGTTGATGTCCTTGCCGGGGTCGAGGGGGACGAGCTCCTCGGCGAGCTGCCAGCTGCCCCAGCGGGTGCCCATGCCGAGTATGCCCTTGGGGCCGGCGTAGAAGACGACGTTGCTGCGCTGCTCGGCGGCGATGCGTTCGAGGTTCTGGCGGAGCTGTTCGGCGGCGCTCTCGCCGGGGGTCGAGGGCACGGCCTCGGGGATCTTGGCGCCGATGCCGCCGCCGTCGAGCAGGCCCGTCCAGCGCTCGCGGAGGTCCTTTGCGGTGCGCTCGCAGATCTGCTGCGCCCACAGGCCGCCGATGACGGGGGCGACGAGCATGGCGCGCAGGTAGAGGTACCAGAAGCCGGTGAAGGGGAGTTTGACGAAGAGGGCGACGATGGCCAGGCCGAGGATGCCGAAGAGGGCCGCGCCCAGTGCGCCGGCGCGCCTGTCCTGGGAGCCGGCGAGGGTGCGGCGGAGCTGGAAGGCGCCGAGCCAGAGCAGGACGCCGGGCAGGAAGAGCAGCCCGAACAGGAGCATGATCAGGGTCAGCCGGGCGTCGCGCTCCTTGCGGATGCGGGAGGCGGCCAGGCAGTGCTCGACGATGACCTGCGGTTCGAGTCCGAAGGACTGGATGAGCGGCTTGCGGCCGCTGCCGAGCATGCGGTTCTGCACGGCGCGGGCGAAGGCCTCGCCCAGGTTGGGCTCGAAGAGCGAGATGCGGGGCGGCTTGACCTCGGAGGTGGCCCAGTCCGAATTGGCCTTGAGGAGTTCGTCGACCGGGCCGTCGCGGTAGGCGGCCGAGGCCAGTGCCTGGGTGGCGGCGGTCTGTCCGGCGCCGCCGGCGACCGGGATCTGTGCCCCCGGACTGAAGTCGAACGCGTCCCCTGCCACTCTGCCCCCAATGCCGCGGCCTGCTCCCGACCCCCGGCCCGTGTCATGGGCCGCATGCTCAGCGTAATGGTGCGGGGTGTCAGAGGGGGGCAGGTGAGCGGAAAGCCGCCCGTCCTGGCCGAGTTGGGACGGGCGGCTTGCCAACTATGCCCCGTTATCCTCCTGTTCGCGGATGCGGTCGGCCAGCTGCGGCGGCATCGGTTCGTGCCGGGCGTACCCGCGGCTGAACCGCCCGGTGCCGTGCGAGAGGGAACGCAGGTCCACGGCGTAGCGGCCGATCTCGATCTCGGGCACCTCGGCGCGCACCAGGGTGCGGCCCGCGCCGGACTGTTCGGTGCCGACGACGCGTCCGCGCCGTCCGGACAGATCGCTCATGACCGCGCCCACGTAGTCGTCGGCGACCAGGACCTGGAGTGCGGCGACCGGTTCCAGGAGGTGGATGCGGACCTCGGCGGCCGCCTCGCGCAGGGCCAGGGCACCGGCGGTCTGGAAGGCGGCGTCGGAGGAGTCCACCGAGTGCGCCTTGCCGTCGAGGAGGGTGACCCGGACGTCGACGAGCGGATAGCCGGCGGCCACTCCGCGGGCGGCCTGGGCCCGTACGCCCTTCTCCACCGAGGGGATGAACTGCCGGGGGACCGCGCCGCCCACGACCTTGTCGACGAACTCGATGCCGGAGCCGCCGGGCAGCGGCTCGACCTCGATCTCGCAGATCGCGAACTGGCCGTGGCCGCCGGACTGTTTGACGTGCCTGCCGCGGCCGGCGGCCTTGCCGCCGAACGTCTCGCGCAGGGACACCTTGTGCGGGACGATGTCGACCTGCACCCCGTACCGGGTCCGCAGCCGCTCCAGGGCGACGTCCCGGTGGGCCTCGCCCAGGCACCACAGGACCACCTGGTGGGTGTCCTGGTTCTGCTCCAGCCGCATGGTGGGGTCCTCGGCGACGAGCCGGGCCAGGCCCTGGGAGAGCTTGTCCTCGTCGGCCTTGCTGTGCGCCTGGATGGCCACGGGCAGCAGCGGGTCGGGCATCAGCCAGGGCTCCATCAGCAGCGGATCGCCCTTGGCGGAGAGGGTGTCGCCGGTCTCGGCGCGGGTGAGCTTGGCGACGCAGGCCAGGTCGCCCGCGATGGCCTGGGCGAGCTGGCGCTGCTGCTTGCCGAACGGGGAGGAGAGCGCGCCGACGCGCTCGTCGACGTCGTGGCTCTCGTGCCCGCGGTCCTCCAGGCCGTGTCCGGAGACGTGCACGGTCTCGTCGGGGCGCAGGGTGCCGGAGAAGACCCGGACCAGGGAGAGGCGCCCGACGTAGGGGTCGGAGGCGGTCTTGACGACCTCGGCGGCGAGCGGACCCTCCGGGTCGCAGGACAGCGGGGGACGGGCGCTGCCGTCCGGGGCGGTGACGGCCGGGGCCTCGCGCTCCAGCGGGGTCGGGAAACCGCCGGTGATGAGCTCCAGGAGCTCCACCGTGCCCAGGCCCTGGCGGGCGCCCTCGGCCGCCGGGGCGGCGGCGAGCACGGGGTGGAAACTGCCCCGGGCGACGGCCCGTTCGAGGTCCTCGACGAGCGTCTTGACGTCGATCTCCTCGCCGCCGAGGTAGCGGTCCATGAGGGTCTCGTCCTCGCTCTCGGCGATGATCCCCTCGATGAGCCGGTTGCGTGCCTCCTCGATCAGCGGCAGCTGGTCGGCGGAGGGTGCTGCCTCGGTGCGTTCGCCGCCGGAGTAGTCGTAGACCCGCTGCGAGAGCAGGCCGACGAGCCCGGTGACGGGACGGTGCCCGTCGGGGCCCTCCGGCCCGCGCACGGGGAGGTAGAGCGGGAGCACGCCGTCGGGGGAGTCCCCTCCGAAGGCCGCGCGGCAGGTCTCCGTGAGCTGTTCGAAGTCCGCCCGTGCGGCCTCCAGATGGGTGAGCACGATCGCGCGGGGCATGCCCACGGCCGCGCACTCCTCCCACACCATGCGGGTGGCCCCCGCGATGCCCTCGGCGCCCTCCGCGGCCGAGACGACGAAGAGGGCCGCGTCCGCAGCCCGCAGACCGGCCCTCAGCTCGCCGACGAAGTCGGCGTAGCCGGGTGTGTCCAACACGTTGATCTTGATCCCGGCCCATTCGACGGGGACCAGGGACAGCTGGACCGAGCGCTGCTGGCGGTGCTCGATCTCGTCGTGGTCCGAGAGCGAGGCGCCGTCCTCGACCCGGCCGGCCCGGTTGACGGCGCCGGTGGTCAGGGCCAGTGCCTCCACCAGGGTCGTCTTCCCGGACCCACTGTGGCCGACCAGCACCACGTTGCGGATGTTGTGCGGCCGGTCGGCCGTCACCGCCCTGCCGGCGGCCCCTGGATGTGCATTCGTCTTTTCGCCCATGTGTCTCGCCTCTCCGGTCGACACCTGCGGTCCTTCGAGCTTTCCACCGTGGTCACGCTGCGTCCATACGTCGCACACGGGGGCGCAACCGTTTGAGTGGCCGGTGATCGCCCTCCGCCCCGGCGGGCGCAGCGGGGGTGGTGTGCGCGGCGGGTTCCGGCGGCCTGGCTACGATGGGCCAGCCGGTGGCCTTCCGACCTCCGGCCCGCATACGACCCTCCGGGAAGGCCATGCTGAACAAGTACGCGCGTGCGTTCTTCACGCGTGTTCTCACGCCGTTCGCCGCGCTGCTCATCCGACTGGGCGTGAGCCCCGACGCGGTGACCCTCGTCGGTACCGGTGGTGTGGTGGCGGGCGCGCTGGCCTTCTACCCCAGAGGCGAGTTCTTCTGGGGAACGATCGTCATCACGCTGTTCGTCTTCTCGGACCTCGTCGACGGCAACATGGCCCGCCAGCTCGGCCGTTCCAGCCGCTGGGGCGCCTTCCTCGACTCCACCCTCGACCGGGTCGCCGACTCGGCGATCTTCGGCGGCCTGGCCCTGTGGTACGCCGGACGCGGCGACAGCCTGGCGCTGTGCGCGGTGGCCATCTTCTGCCTGGCCAGCGGCCAGGTGGTCTCGTACACCAAGGCCCGCGGCGAGAGCATCGGCCTGCCGGTGAACGTCAACGGCCTGGTCGAGCGCGCCGAGCGGCTCGTCGTCTCCCTGGTCGCCTGCGGACTCTCGGGACTGCACAAGTTCGGCGTCCCGCACGTCCAGATCCTGCTGCCCATCGCCCTGTGGCTGGTGGCCGTCGGCAGCCTGATCACGCTCGTCCAGCGGGTCGTGACCGTGCGCCGCGAGGCGGCCGAGGCCGACGCGTCCGTGATGGCGGGCGAGGGCGGCGCCGGGTGAAGGAACAGCTGACCGACGCGCTGTACGGACTCGGGTGGAGCACGGTCAGGACGCTCCCCGAGCCCGTCGCCACCGCGCTGGGCCGGCAGCTCGCCGACGTGACCTGGCGGCGGCGCGGCAAGGGCGTGCTGCGGCTGGAGTCCAACCTCGCCCGGGTGGTCCCCGGCGCGGGACCGGAGGAGCTCGCCCGGCTGTCCCGCGAGGGCATGCGCTCCTACCTGCGCTACTGGATGGAGTCCTTCCGGCTGCCCTCGTGGAGCAAGGACCGCATCCGCACCGGCTTCGACCCCGAGGGCCTGCACCACCTGGAGGAGGCCCTGGCCTCCGGGCGGGGCGTGGTGCTGGCGCTGCCCCACATGGGCAACTACGACCTCGCCGGGGCCTGGCTCACCACCCGGCTCGGGGTGCCCTTCACCACCGTCGCCGAGCGGCTCAAGCCCGAGACCCTCTACGACCGGTTCGTGGCCTACCGCGAGGGGCTGGGCATGGAGGTCCTGCCGCACGCCGGCGGCAGCGCCTTCGGCACGCTGGCCCGCCGGCTGCGCTCCGGCGGCGTGGTCTGTCTGGTCGCCGACCGTGATCTGTCCTCCTCGGGCATAGAGGTGTCCTTCTTCGGGGAGGCGGCCAAGATGCCCGCCGGACCCGCCATGCTGGCCGTGCAGACCGGCGCCCTGCTGCTGCCGGTGACGCTCTGGTACGACCGCACGCCGGTGCAGAAGGGCCGCGTCCACGCGCCCCTGGAGGTGCCGGAGACCGGCACCCGGGCCGAGAAGGCGGCGGTGCTGACCCAGGAGATGGCCGACGCCTTCGCCTCCGGCATCGCCGCGCACCCGCAGGACTGGCACATGCTCCAGCGGCTGTGGCTGGCCGACCTGGCACGGCCGGCCGAGCCCCGTCCCGGAACGGAGAAGCCTTGAGGATCGGGATCGTCTGCCCCTACTCCTGGGACGTCCCCGGCGGCGTCCAGTTCCACATCAGGGACCTCGCCGAGCACCTGATCCGGCTGGGCCACGAGGTCTCGGTGCTGGCGCCCGCCGACGACGAGACCCCGCTGCCGCCCTTCGTCGTCTCGGCCGGACGGGCCGTGCCCGTCCCGTACAACGGCTCGGTGGCCCGGCTGAACTTCGGCTTCCTCTCGGCCGCGCGCGTGCGCCGCTGGCTGCACGAGGGAGACTTCGACGTCATCCACATCCATGAGCCGGCCACCCCGTCGCTGGGCCTCCTCTCCTGCTGGGCCGCCCAGGGCCCGATCGTGGCGACCTTCCACACCTCCAATCCGCGCTCGCGCGCCATGATCGCGGCCTATCCCATCCTCCAGCCCGCGCTGGAGAAGATCAGCGCCCGGATCGCGGTGAGCGAATACGCCCGCCGGACGCTGGTGGAGCACCTGGGGGGCGACGCGGTCGTCATCCCCAACGGCGTCGACGTCGGCTTCTTCGCCTCCGCCGAGCCGCGGCCGGAATGGCAGGGCGGGACCATCGGCTTCATCGGCCGCATCGACGAGCCCCGCAAGGGCCTGCCCGTCCTCATGCGTGCCCTGCCCGGGATCCTCGCGGAGCGCCCCGGAACCCGGCTGCTGGTCGCCGGGCGTGGCGACGAGGAGGAGGCCGTCGCCGGCCTGCCGCCGGAGATGCGCGGCAACGTCGAGTTCCTCGGCATGGTCAGCGACGAGGACAAGGCGCGGCTGCTGCGCAGCGTCGACGTGTACGTGGCGCCGAACACCGGCGGCGAGTCCTTCGGCATCATCCTGGTCGAGGCCATGTCGGCGGGCGCGCCCGTCCTCGCCAGCGACCTGGACGCCTTCGCCCAGGTCCTGGACCAGGGTGCGGCGGGCGAGCTGTTCGCCAACGAGGACGCGGATGCGCTGGCCGCGGCGGCCGTGCGGCTGCTGGGCGACCCCGCCCGCCGGGCCGAGCTCGGCGAGCGCGGGCGCCGGCATGTGCGGCGCTTCGACTGGGCGACGGTCGGGGCCGACATCCTGGCCGTCTACGAGACGGTGACCGCCGGCGCGGCCTCGGTCGCCGCCGATGAACGGACCGGATTGCGGGCGCGGTTGGGGCTTGCGCGGGACTAGGAGGCGCCCCCTTACGGGGCTCGGGGAACCGGGAGCGCCGGGCCACCACCCCCGTAGGCGGCCCGGCCCGGCCCGGGTCAGGCGTCGGCCGGTGTCTTCGCCGGCGCCTCCGCGCGCGTCCCGAACAGGGCTATGCCGTGCCGGGCCCGGAAGCTGCGGCTGCGGTGGATGCTGATCACGGCTGCCAGGCCGATCAGGCCCAGTGATTCGATGCGGCCGACCAGCGGCACCACGTCGACCGGCAGCACCAGTGCGTTCACCGTGTTGAGCACCGCATCCAGCAGCTCTATGCCGCCCCACACCGCCGTCAATCCCCGCAGGGCGCCGCGGAATTCGGCCGAATCCCGCCAGGCGCGCTCCGCGACCGCGGCCGCCTCCGGGCCGCGCAGCCGGCCGCCGAACTGGAAGGCGAAGGGGCGTGCCATGGCCAGCGTGCTCAGGATCCACAGGCCCAGGGCGGCGGGCAGCGCCGCGTCCTTCAGCAGCAGGACGCGCGGGCTCCCGCTGATCACCGATGTGCCGGCCGAGACCAGCAGCAGGACAAGGATGAACATGTCGAAGGGATCGACCCGGCGTCGTATCACCGCTTCGCCGAGGGCGTGGAGCGCCGGCGGGGCGCTGCTGAGCAGGAGTGCCTGCCACTGCACCATCCCCGCGCCGCGCAGCACGTAGAACAGCACGAGCGGCAGGCCGACGTTGACCGCGAGCGAGGTGAACAGCGTGTGCCTGGAACGGGATTGCATGGGAGTCCTCCGTCGGTCCCACCGTCTGCATCGACGTCTCGACCGATGTCCCGGTCGATGTCTCGACGGTAGGAACCCGGCGGGTGGAGACGGATCGGAGCCCGGGTGGGTCCTCGGCCCGGGCGTCTCCACCCTGTCCGCTCCACCCCCGGGTGGAGCGGGCCCCGCCGGGCGGCCCGGTACTGTGGCCCGGCGTGACCACATTGATCTGGATCGCGGTGGCGCTCGTCCTCGTCGGCGTCTACCTGAGCTGGACCGCCGGGCGCCTGGACCGGCTGCACAGCCGCATCGACGCGGCCCGCGCCGCCCTGGACGCCCAGCTGCTGCGGCGTGCCTCGGTCGCCCAGGAGCTCGGCACCGCCGGAGTGCTCGATCCCGCCGCGTCGATCGTCCTCTACCAGGCCGCGCACGCCGCCCGGCAGGCCGAGGAGGAGCAGCGCGAGGTCGCCGAGAGCGAGCTGAGCCAGGCGCTGCGCGCGGTCTTCACGGAGGGGCCGCAGGTGGAGGCCGTGCGCGAGGCCCCCGGCGGGGAGGAGTCGCTCGAGGAGCTGGCGCAGGCCGTGCGCAGGGTGCCGATGGCCCGCCGGTTCCACAACGACGCGGTGCGGGCGGCGCGGGCCGTGCGCCGGCACCGCGTGGTGCGCTGGTTCCGGCTCGCGGGGCACGCGCCCTTTCCCCTGGCCTTCGAGATGGACGACGAGCCGCCCGTCGCGCTGGCGGACCGGACAGGCCACTGACCTCGGATTGGCCCTTTTTCGGCCCGCCCGGCAGTGGGTTGGATGAACCTGCCAGCATCACCGGCCCTTGATTAGTGAGGTCACATCGTGTCCACCGCCAGCACCCCGCAGACTCCCGAGACCGGCACGGCGCGCGTCAAGCGCGGCATGGCCGAGCAGCTCAAGGGCGGCGTGATCATGGACGTCGTCACGCCGGAGCAGGCCAAGATCGCCGAGGACGCCGGTGCCGTCGCGGTCATGGCCCTGGAGCGGGTGCCCGCCGACATCCGCAAGGACGGCGGCGTGGCCCGGATGTCCGACCCGGACATGATCGAGGGGATCATCGACGCGGTCTCCATCCCCGTCATGGCCAAGTCCCGCATCGGCCACTTCGTCGAGGCCCAGGTGCTGCAGTCCCTCGGCGTCGACTACATCGACGAGTCCGAGGTGCTCACCCCGGCCGACGAGGTCAACCACAGCGACAAGTGGTCCTTCACCACCCCGTTCGTCTGCGGTGCCACCAACCTGGGCGAGGCGCTGCGCCGTATCGCCGAGGGCGCGGCCATGATCCGTTCCAAGGGCGAGGCCGGCACCGGCAACGTCGTCGAGGCCGTCCGCCACCTGCGCCAGATCAAGGGCGACATCGCCCGTCTGCGCGGCCTGGACAACCACGAGCTGTACGCCGCGGCCAAGGAGCTGCGCGCCCCGTACGAGCTGGTCAAGGAGGTCGCCGAGCTGGGCAAGCTGCCCGTCGTGCTGTTCTCCGCGGGCGGCGTGGCCACCCCCGCCGACGCCGCGCTGATGCGCCAGCTCGGTGCCGAGGGCGTCTTCGTGGGCTCCGGCATCTTCAAGTCCGGCGACCCGGCCAAGCGCGCCGCCGCCATCGTGAAGGCCACCACCTTCTACGACGACCCCAAGATCATCGCGGATGCCTCCCGCAACCTGGGCGAGGCCATGGTCGGCATCAACTGCGACACCCTCCCCGAGACCGAGCGGTACGCCAACCGCGGCTGGTGACACGGCGGTTCCCGGTGGGCGGTGCGCAGGGGTTCCTGCGGCCGCCCGCCGGCACGTGCACCGGAAGCAGAGCGAAGAGGGAGTATCCCGTGTCCACCCCCACCATCGGCGTTCTCGCCCTCCAGGGCGACGTCCGCGAGCACCTGGTCGCCCTGGCGGCGGCGGATGCCGTGGCGCGTCCGGTCCGCCGTCCCGAGGAACTGGCCGAGGTCGACGGCCTGGTCATCCCCGGCGGCGAGTCCACCACCATGTCCAAGCTCGCGGTCGTCTTCGGCCTGCTGGAGCCGCTGCGCGAGCGCGTCCGCTCGGGCATGCCCGTCTACGGCACCTGCGCCGGCATGATCATGCTGGCGGACAAGCTGCTGGACGGTCGCGACGACCAGGAGACCCTGGGCGGCATCGACATGATCGTCCGCCGCAACGCCTTCGGCCGGCAGAACGAGTCCTTCGAGGCGGCCGTCGACGTCCGCGGCATAGCGGGCGGTCCCGTCGAGGGCGTCTTCATCCGGGCCCCGTGGGTCGAGTCGACCGGAGCCGAGGTCGAGGTGCTCGCCTCCCACGACGGCCACACGGTCGCCGTCCGGCAGGGCAATGTCCTGGCCACGTCCTTCCATCCGGAGCTCACCGGAGACCACCGTGTGCACGGGCTCTTCGTGGAGATGGTGCGCGCAGCGCAGTGACGGGATCCCGGTAGGATCACTGTCGTTCGTTCCGAATTTGGTTACGCGAAGGAGACAGGCGAGATGTCCGGCCACTCTAAATGGGCTACGACGAAGCACAAGAAGGCCGTGATCGACGCCAAGCGCGGCAAGCTCTTCGCGAAGCTGATCAAGAACATCGAGGTCGCGGCCCGTATGGGCGGCGCCGACATCGACGGTAACCCGACGCTCTACGACGCCATCCAGAAGGCGAAGAAGCAGTCGGTCCCGAACAAGAACATCGACAGTGCCGTCAAGCGCGGCGCCGGTCTCGAGGCGGGTGGCGCCGACTACGAGACGATCATGTACGAGGGCTACGGCCCGAACGGCGTCGCGGTGCTCATCGAGTGCCTCACCGACAACCGCAACCGCGCCGCCGGTGACGTCCGCGTCGCCATGACCCGCAACGGCGGCTCGATGGCCGACCCGGGCTCGGTGTCCTACCTGTTCAACCGCAAGGGCGTCATCATCGTCCCCAAGGGCGAGCTCACCGAGGACGACGTGCTGGGTGCCGTCCTGGACGCCGGTGCCGAAGAGGTCAACGACCTCGGCGAGAACTTCGAGGTCCTCAGCGAGGCCACCGACATGGTCGCGGTGCGCACCGCGCTCCAGGAGGCCGGCATCGACTACGACTCCGCCGAGGCCAACTTCGTGCCCACCATGCAGGTCCAGCTCGACGAGGAGGGCGCGCGCAAGATCTTCCGGCTGATCGACGCCCTCGAGGACAGCGACGACGTGCAGAACGTCTTCGCCAACTTCGACGTCTCCGACGAGGTCATGGCCAAGGTCGACGCGTAAGGCGTGCGATGTGCTCGGCCGACGGGCCGGCGGGGTGGTTCCCCCGCCGGCCCGTCGGCGTGACCGGGCGTTGTCAGTGGCAGCCGATAGCCTGCGCGCAGGTGATCGAAGGGAGGGGCGCCATGCGGGTGCTGGGCGTGGACCCGGGGCTGACCCGGTGCGGCGTGGGGGTCGTCGAGGGGGCGGCCGGCCGCCGGCTGACCATGGTCGGCGTCGGTGTCGTCAGGACCCCGGCCGATGCCGAGACGGCCGAGCGGCTGGTCCTCATCGAGCGCGGCATAGAGCAGTGGCTCGACGAGCACCGGCCCGAATACGTCGCCGTGGAGCGGGTGTTCAGCCAGCACAACGTCCGCACGGTCATGGGCACCGCCCAGGCCAGCGCCGTGGCGATGCTCTGTGCGGCCCGCCGTGGACTGCCCGTCGCACTGCACACCCCCAGCGAGGTCAAGGCCGCCGTCACCGGCTCCGGGCGGGCCGACAAGGCACAGGTCGGCTCCATGGTCACGCGCCTGCTGCGGCTCGACGCCCCGCCGAAGCCCGCCGACGCCGCCGACGCCCTCGCGCTGGCCATCTGCCACATCTGGCGCGCGCCTGCGGCCAACCGCCTGCAGCAGATCGCCGCCGCCCACCGCAGCACCGTTCCCGCACGACTCCCGAAGGGCACCCGATGATCGCCTTCGTCTCCGGGCCGGTCGCGGCCCTCGCCCCCGACGCCGCCGTGGTCGAGGTCGGCGGCATCGGCATGGCCGTCCAGTGCACGCCCGCCACCCTGGCCACGCTCCGGGTCGGACAGCCTGCCCGGCTCGCCACCTCCCTCGTCGTCCGCGAGGACTCCCTGACGCTGTACGGCTTCGCCGACGACGACGAGCGGCAGACCTTCGAACTGCTCCAGACCGCAAGCGGCGTGGGCCCCCGCCTCGCCCAGGCCATGCTCGCCGTGCACAGCCCCGACGCGCTGCGCCGCGCCTTCGCCTCCGGCGACGAGAAAGCCCTGACGGCCGTGCCCGGCATCGGCAAGAAGGGTGCCCAGAAGCTGCTGCTGGAGCTGAAGGACAGGCTCGGCGAGCCGGTCGCCTCCGGCGGTTCGCAGGCGGGTGTCGGCACCCCGGTCAGTGCCGGCTGGCGCGACCAGCTGCACGCCGCGCTCGTGGGCCTGGGCTACGCCACCCGCGAGGCGGACGAAGCGGTGGCGGCCGTGACGCCGCAGGCCGAGGCCGCCCTCGCCGAGGGCACCCAGCCCCAGGTCGGCCACCTGCTGCGGGCCGCCCTGCAGACGCTCAACCGGGCGCGCTGACCGATGGCCCCGGGCCCCGTCCGCACCGCACCGCCCGCCCGGGCGCCCCGCCCGCGCCCGTACCCCGACCCGCCACGAACCATGAGGTCCCACCCGTGAACCCGTACGACGAGTCCGCACCCGCGAGCACGACCGGCCTGCCCGCCGCGGGCGGCCGGATCGTCGGAGGCGCCGCCGACGGGGAGGACCAGGCCGTCGAAGCGGCCCTGCGGCCCAAGGACCTGGGCGAGTTCATCGGCCAGGAGCGCGTCCGCGAGCAGCTGGACCTCGTCCTCCGGGCGGCCCGCGCCCGCGGCGCCACCGCCGACCACGTCCTGCTCTCCGGTGCGCCCGGCCTCGGCAAGACCACCCTGTCGATGATCATCGCCGCGGAGATGGGCGCCCCCATCCGCATCACCTCCGGCCCCGCCATCCAGCACGCCGGGGATCTGGCCGCGATCCTCTCCTCCCTCACCGAGGGCGAGGTCCTCTTCCTCGACGAGATCCATCGCATGTCCCGGCCCGCCGAGGAGATGCTCTACATGGCCATGGAGGACTTCCGCGTCGACGTCGTCGTCGGCAAGGGCCCCGGGGCCACGGCCATTCCGCTGGAGCTGCCGCCCTTCACCCTCGTCGGCGCCACCACCCGCGCCGGACTGCTCCCGCCCCCGCTGCGCGACCGCTTCGGCTTCACCGGGCACATGGAGTTCTACGCCCCCGCCGAGCTGGAGCGCGTCGTGCACCGCTCGGCCCGGCTGCTCGATGTGGAGATCGCGGCGGACGGCGCGGCCGAGATCGCCGGGCGCTCGCGCGGCACCCCGCGCATCGCCAACCGCCTGCTGCGCCGCGTCCGCGACTACGCCCAGGTCAAGGCGGACGGGGTCGTCACCCGCGAGGTGGCCGCCCAGGCCCTGGAGGTCTACGAGGTCGACGCCCGCGGTCTGGACCGGCTGGACCGCGCCGTGCTGGGCGCCCTGCTCAAGCTCTTCGGCGGCGGTCCCGTCGGGCTGTCCACCCTCGCGGTGGCGGTGGGGGAGGAGCGCGAGACGGTCGAGGAGGTCGCCGAGCCGTTCCTGGTACGGGAGGGGCTGCTGGCCCGTACACCGAGGGGCCGGGTCGCCACTCCGGCGGCCTGGGCGCACCTCGGCCTGGTGCCGCCGCAGCAGGGTCCGGGCGGCCCCGGGCAGTCCGCGCTCTTCGGCGGGTGACGGCGCGGGGGCTGGTCCCGTCAGGAACCCCGGTGCCATGCTGAGCGTTGTTCCATAGGTGCGGACTCGCTTAGACTCCGCCGATGCCGTCCTTATCGGTGCGGCATACCACCCCCGTAGACCAGGCCGTGTCCCCATCGCGGTCGTGTGAAGGAAACCCCGTCCCGTGAATATCGTGAGTCTCCTGCCGTTCATCGTGCTCATCGGGGCCATGTTCCTGATGACCCGGTCGGCCAAGAACAAGCAGCGCCAGGCGGCGCAGATGCGCGACCACATGCAGCCGGGCACCGGCGTGCGGACGATCGGCGGCATGTACGCGACCGTCAAGGAGGTCAACGACGACACGGTCCTCCTGGAGGTCGCCCCGGGCGTTCACGCGATCTACGCGAAGAACTCCATCGGCGCCGTCCTGGAGGATGCCGAGTACAACCGCATCGTCCACGGCATCGAGCCCGGCGAGACGGTCGTCCCCGACGATGTCTCCTCGCTGACCGGGGCCGAGGCCGAGGCCACCCAGGCCGAGGAGACCGGGGCCGCGGCCGAGGCCGCCGAGGGCGAGCCGAAGACGGATCTGAGCAAGAAGACCGACCTGGGCAAGGAGACCGCCGCCGCGGCCGGCTCCGAGAACCCGGCCGACAAGGCCGACCAGCCCGGCGAGTCCGCCGAGGGGACGAAGGACGCCAAGCGCGACGGCGACGCCGACGCGAAGTAGCCGTGTCACGGAACCGCGGAGCACCCATGGAGCGGTGCACCGCGGTTCCGCTGCGGTCGTCTAGGCTCCGGCGGGGGCAGGTCCCCACAAGACTTCGTGGCCGCCCGGCGCACACCCGACGCCCGGCGGTTGGACAGGGAGAAACGACAAGGTGGCAGCACCGAAGAAGGGCCGCAGGTCCCCGGGCGGCCAGGGCAGGCCGGGCAGAGTCCTGGCCTTCATCCTGATCGCCATGGTGGCGCTGACCGGGGGGATGTTCGCCTCCGGGCACACCACGCCGCGGCTGGGCATCGACCTCGCGGGCGGCACCAGCTTCACGCTGGAGGCCAAGAACCAGCCCGGCAGGCCCAACGCGATCAACCAGACCAACATGAACACCGCCGTCGGCATCATCGAGCGGCGTGTGAACGGTCTGGGTGTCTCGGAGGCCGAGGTCCAGACCCAGGGCGGCCGGCACATCATCGTGAACATCCCGCGCGGGACGAACGCGAAGCAGGCCCGTGAGCAGGTGGGCACCACAGCCCAGCTCGGCTTCCGGCCCGTGCTGGTGTCGACCTCCGGTGCCAAGGCCCCCGAGCCCACGCCCAGTGCCTCGGGCGGCTCCAAGGACAAGGGCGACAAGAGCAAGCCCTCCGGCTCGCCCTCGCCGTCCGCGAGCGCCAGCACCCAGGGCCGTGCCGTCACCGACGCCCTGAAGGCCTCCGGCCCCTCGGCGACGCCGTCCGCCTCCGCCTCGCCGGACGGCAAGAGCGACGGCAAGAAGGACGACCAGAAGGCGCCCACGCCCAGCCCGTCCGCCACGGACATGGCCTCCCTGCAGAAGAAGCTCGACGCGGTCGACTGCTCCACCAAGGAGGGCCGCTCCGACGCCGCCAAGGCGGCGGCCAACGCGGCGCCCACCGACACCATCGTCGCGTGCCGCAAGGACGGCGGGGTCAAGGAGATCCTCGGCCCGGTGTCCGTCGAGGGCACCGGCGTCAGCAGCGCCAACGCCGCCTTCGACAGCCAGACCGGCAAGGGCTGGCTCGTCCAGCTGAAGTTCACCTCGGCCGGTTCGAAGAAGTTCGCCGCGGTCACCGGCCAGCTCGCCAGCAAGGCGCCGCCGCAGAACCAGTTCGCGATCGTCCTCGACGGCGAGGTCGTCTCCGACCCGTCGGTCAGCACCTCGATCGTCGGCGGCCAGGCGGAGATCTCCGGCAACTTCACCCAGCAGAGCGCCCAGGACCTGGCCAACGTGCTGTCCTACGGTGCCCTGCCGCTGTCCTTCGACGTGGTCAACGAGACCACCGTGACCGCCGCGCTCGGCGGCGAGCAGCTGAACGCCGGTCTGATCGCCGGTGCCATCGGTCTCGCCCTGGTGATCGTCTACCTGGTGGCGTACTACCGCGGTCTCGCGCTCGTCGCCCTCGCCAGCCTCCTGTGCTCGGCGATCCTCACCTACACGATCATGGTCCTGCTGGGCCCGGCCATCGGCTTCGCGCTGAACCTGCCGGCCGTGTGCGGTGCCATCGTGGCGATCGGCATCACCGCCGACTCGTTCATCGTCTACTTCGAACGCATCCGTGACGAGATCCGCGAGGGCCGCAGCCTGCGGCCGGCCGTGGAGCGCGGCTGGCCGCGGGCCCGCCGCACCATCCTCGTCTCGGACTTCGTCTCCTTCCTGGCCGCCGCGGTGCTGTTCATCGTCACCGTCGGCAAGGTGCAGGGCTTCGCGTTCACCCTCGGTCTGACCACGCTGCTCGACGTCGTCGTGGTCTTCCTCTTCACCAAGCCGCTCATGACGCTCCTCGCCCGCCGCAAGTTCTTCGCCAGCGGCCACCCGTGGTCCGGGCTCGACCCCCAGCGGCTCGGCGCCCGGCCGCCGCTGCGGGCCTCCCGCCGCCGTCCCTCCGCCACCGTCGACCCGAAGGAGGCGTGAGATGTCGCGACTCGGCACTCTCGGCGCCCGGCTCTACCGCGGCGAGGTCGGCTACGACTTCGTCGGCAAGCGGAAGATCTGGTACGGCATCTCGATCCTCATCACCATCACGGCCATCGTCGGCCTGTCGGTGCGCGGCCTGAACATGGGCATCGAGTTCAAGGGCGGCGCGGTCTTCACCACGCCCAAGACCTCCGTCTCGGCGGAGCAGGCCCGGCTGACGGCGCAGAACGCCTCCGGGCACTCGGCCACCGTCCAGAAGCTCGGTGACAAGACCCTGCGGGTCCAGGTCAGCGAGCTGAGCACGGACCAGTCGCGCAAGACGCAGGAGGCGCTGGCCAAGAAGCTGGACGTCTCGACGAACAAGATCAACACGGACATCGTCGGCCCCAGCTGGGGCGACCAGATCGCCAACAAGGCCTGGACGGGCCTGGGCGTGTTCATGGTCCTCGTGGTGATCTACCTGGCGATCGCGTTCGAGTGGCGCATGGCGCTCGCCGCCCTGATCGCCCTGGTCCACGACCTCACGATCACCGTCGGCATCTACGCCCTGGTCGGCTTCGAGGTCACCCCGGGCACCGTGATCGGTCTGCTGACCATCCTCGGTTACTCGCTCTACGACACCGTCGTCGTCTTCGACGGCCTCAAGGAGAGCGCGAAGGGCATCACCAAGCAGACCCGCTTCACCTACAGCGAGCTCGCCAACCGCAGCCTCAACGGCACGCTGGTGCGGTCGATCAACACCACGGTCGTCGCCCTGCTGCCGGTGGCCGGACTGCTGTTCATCGGCGGCGGCGTGCTGGGTGCGGGCATGCTCAACGACATCTCGCTCGCCCTGTTCGTCGGCCTCGCGGCCGGTGCCTACTCGTCGATCTTCATCGCCACCCCGCTGGTCGCCGACCTCAAGGAGCGCGAGCCGCAGATGCGGGCCCTCAGCAAGCGGGTGCTCGCCCGCCGGGCCGCCGCGGCCGCCAAGGCCGACTCCGGCGAGGACACCGGCCTGCAGGACGCCGACGACGCCGACGGCGAGGAGCCGGAGGACGCCTCCCCGGCCGGAGTCGTCGGCCAGCGCCGCCAGGACGGGGGCCGCAGCCGCGGCAACCGCGGCGGCCGTCCCTCGGGGAGGCGCCAGTGAGCACCCTCCGTCCCGAGGACACCGGCCAGGAGCTGCGTGAGCTGCTGCTCAGCCGCATTATCGACGTCCCCGACTACCCGAAGCCGGGCGTGACGTTCAAGGACATCACCCCGCTGCTCGCCGACGCCACGGCGTTCGGCGCACTGACCGAGGCCTTCGCCGGGCTGTGCGAGCGCGTCCAGGCGGACAAGGTCGTCGGCCTGGAGGCCCGCGGCTTCATCCTCGGAGCCCCGGTGGCCGTCCGGGCGGGCCGCGGCTTCGTCCCCGTCCGCAAGGCCGGCAAGCTGCCGGGCGCGACCCTGGCCCAGGCGTACGAGCTGGAGTACGGCACGGCCGAGGTCGAGATACACGCCGACGCACTGAAGCCGGGCGACCGGGTGCTCGTCATCGACGACGTCCTGGCCACCGGCGGCACGGCCGAGGCCGCGCTGCAGCTGATCCGCCGCTCGGGCGCCCAGGTGGCGGGCGTCGGCATGCTGATGGAGCTCGGTTTCCTGCCGGGCCGCCGGCGGCTGGAGGCAGCCCTGCAGGGCGCGCCCCTGGAGGTCCTGATCACGGTCTGACCGGCCGGCACGGACAGCGAGGCGGGCACCGGGGAGCACCCCGGTGCCCGCCTCCGTCGTTCCTCCGGTCGCGGGCGAGCGGCGTTCCCCCGGCCGGGATCGATACCATGGCAGTCCGGACGTCCGGACCTGATCGGGGGGCCGGACACCCCTGAGGAGTGCTCTTGCCAGACGAGGCCCAGCCGCTCACCGCCGCCCAGCAGGACAAAACGGCTCGCGAGGCCGCGGCGGCCGCGGGCACGCCCACGGGCCGCCCGCAGGGCCCGGACGGGCCCGCGCAGGCTCCCGCCCCGGACGGACGCGGCGAGAAGACCGCAGGCGAGGCCCGCCCGGCCCCCGCCCCGGTCCGGTCCGCCCCCGTGCAGGGCCCCGCGCCCCGCCCCGGCTCCTCCAGCCGGGTCCGCGCCCGGCTCGCCCGCCTCGGCGTCCAGCGCCAGAGCCCGTACAACCCCGTGCTCGAACCGCTGCTGCGCATCGTCCGCGGCAACGACCCGAAGGCCGACGTCGCCACGCTGCGCCAGATCGAGCGCGCCTACCAGGTCGCCGAGCGCTGGCACCGCGGCCAGAAGCGCAAGAGCGGCGACCCGTACATCACCCACCCGCTGGCCGTCACCACGATCCTCGCCGAACTGGGCATGGATCCGGCCACGTTGATGGCGGGCCTGCTGCACGACACCGTCGAGGACACCGAGTACGGCCTCGACACCCTGCGCCGCGACTTCGGCGACCAGGTCGCCCTGCTCGTCGACGGCGTCACCAAGCTCGACAAGGTCAAGTTCGGCGAGGCCGCCCAGGCCGAGACCGTGCGCAAGATGGTCGTCGCCATGGCCAAGGACCCGCGCGTCCTGGTCATCAAGCTCGCCGACCGGCTGCACAACATGCGCACGATGCGCTACCTCAAGCGGGAGAAGCAGGAGAAGAAGGCCCGCGAGACGCTGGAGATCTACGCCCCGCTGGCGCACCGGCTGGGCATGAACACCATCAAGTGGGAGCTGGAAGACCTCGCCTTCGCGATCCTCTACCCCAAGATGTACGACGAGATCGTGCGTCTGGTGGCCGAGCGGGCCCCCAAGCGGGACGAGTACCTGGCGACCGTCATCGACGAGGTGCAGTCCGACCTGCGCGCCGCCCGCATCAAGGCCACCGTCACCGGGCGCCCGAAGCACTACTACAGCGTCTACCAGAAGATGATCGTGCGCGGCCGCGACTTCGCCGAGATCTACGACCTGGTGGGCATCCGCGTCCTCGTCGACACCGTCCGCGACTGCTACGCGGCGCTGGGCACCGTCCACGCCCGCTGGAACCCGGTTCCGGGGCGGTTCAAGGACTACATCGCGATGCCCAAGTTCAACATGTACCAGTCGCTGCACACGACGGTCATAGGGCCCAGCGGCAAGCCCGTCGAGCTGCAGATCCGCACCTTCGACATGCACCGCCGCGCCGAGTACGGCATCGCCGCGCACTGGAAGTACAAGCAGGAGGCCGTCGCCGGAGCCTCCAAGATCCGTACCGATGTGCCCAGGAACGCCGGCAAGAACCAGGACACCGTCAACGACATGGCCTGGCTGCGGCAGTTGCTCGACTGGCAGAAGGAGACCGAGGACCCGGGCGAGTTCCTGGAGTCCCTGCGCTTCGACCTCTCCCGCAACGAGGTCTTCGTCTTCACGCCCAAGGGCGACGTCATAGCGCTGCCCGCCGGGGCCACCCCGGTCGACTTCGCGTACGCCGTGCACACCGAGGTCGGCCACCGCACGATAGGCGCGCGGGTCAACGGGCGCCTGGTACCGCTCGAATCGACCCTGGACAACGGCGACCTGGTCGAGGTCTTCACCTCCAAGGCCCCCGGCGCCGCCCCCTCGCGCGACTGGCTGGGCTTCGTCAAGTCCCCGCGCGCCCGCAACAAGATCCGCGCCTGGTTCTCCAAGGAACGCCGCGACGAGGCCATCGAGCAGGGCAAGGACGCCATCGCGCGGGCCATGCGCAAGCAGAACCTGCCGATCCAGCGGATCCTGACGGGCGACTCGCTCGTCACCCTCGCGCACGAGATGCGCTACCCCGACATCTCCTCCCTCTACGCCGCCATCGGCGAGGGCCATGTCGCCGCCCAGGGCGTGGTGCAGAAGCTCGTCCAGGCGCTCGGCGGCGAGGACGCGGCGACGGAGGACATCGAGGAGACCGCCCCGATCAGAACGCGCTCCAAGCGCCGCTCCACCGCGGACCCGGGCGTGGTCGTCAAGGGCGTCGACGACGTATGGGTCAAGCTGGCCCGCTGCTGCACGCCCGTACCGGGCGACCCCATCATCGGCTTCGTCACCCGCGGCAACGGCATCTCCGTGCACCGCGCCGATTGCGTCAACGTCGACTCGCTCTCCCAGCAGCCCGAGCGGATCATCGACGTCGAGTGGGCGCCCACCCAGTCGTCGGTCTTCCTGGTCGCCATCCAGGTCGAGGCCCTGGACCGGTCGCGGCTGCTGTCGGACGTCACGCGCGTCCTGTCGGACCAGCACGTCAACATCCTCTCCGCGGCCGTGCAGACGTCCCGCGACCGGGTGGCCACCTCGCGCTTCACCTTCGAGATGGGCGACCCCAAGCACCTCGGCCATGTGCTGAAGGCGGTGCGTGGCGTCGAGGGTGTCTACGACGTCTACCGCGTGACCTCAGCCCGCAGGCCGTAAGCGGAATACGGCGGACATGAGTAAGCGGACATGAGTAAGGGGCGCCGGCCTTGGCCGACGCCCCTTACCTTCTGCCGACGGCTCAGCCGCCGAACTCCTCAAGCCCCTTCAGGGCCTGGTCCAGCAGAGCCTTGCGGCCCTCCAGCTCCTTGGCGAGCTTGTCCGCCTTGGCGGTGTTGCCCGCGGCACGCGCCTTGTCGACCTGCTCCTGGAGCTTGTCGACCGCGGCCTGGAGCTGCCCGGTCAGGCCGGCCGCACGGGCCCGCGCCTCCGGGTTCGTGCGCCGCCACTCCGACTCCTCGGCGTCCTGGATGGCGCGCTCGACCGCGTGCATCCGGCTCTCGATCTTCGGCCGGGCGTCCCGCGGCACGTGGCCGATGGCCTCCCAGCGCTCGTTGATCGAACGGAACGCGGCGCGCGCCGCCTTGAGGTCCGTGACGGGGAGCAGCTTCTCGGCCTCCGCGGCCAGCTCCTCCTTGAGCGTGAGGTTGCCGGCCTGCTCGGCGTCGCGCTCGGCGAAGACCTCGCTGCGGGCCTGGAAGAAGACGTCCTGCGCGCCGCGGAAGCGGGCCCACAGCTCGTCCTCGGCCTCGCGCTGGGCGCGGCCCGCGGACTTCCAGTCCTGCATCAGCTCGCGGTAACGGGCGGCCGTGGGGCCCCAGTCCGTGGACCCCGAGAGCGCCTCCGCCTCGGCGACCAGCTTCTCCTTGGCCTTGCGGGCGTCCTCGCGCTGCGCGTCCAGCGAGGCGAAGTGGGCCTTGCGCCGCTTGGAGAACGCCGAGCGGGCGTGCGAGAAGCGGTGCCACAGCTCGTCGTCCGTCTTGCGGTCCAGCCGCGGCAGGCCCTTCCAGGTGTCGACCAGGGCGCGCAGCCGCTCGCCCGCCGACCGCCACTGCTCGCTGGCCGCCAGCTCCTCGGCCTCGGCGACCAGCGCCTCCTTGGCCGTACGGGCCTCCTCGGACTGCTTCGCCTTCGCCGCCTTGCGCTCCTCGCGGCGCGACTCGACGACCGCGACGAGAGCGTCCAGCCGCTTGCGCAGCGCGGCCAGATCGCCGACCGCGTGGTGCTCGTCGACCTGGGTGCGCAGATGCTCGATGGCGGTCATCGCATCCTTGGCCGACAGGTCGGTGGTCCTCACCCGTCGCTCGAGGAGGCCGATCTCGACGACCAGGCCGTCGTACTTGCGCTCGAAGTAAGCGAGAGCCTCCTCCGGGGAACCCGCCTGCCACGAGCCGACGACCTTCTCGCCGTCGGCGGTACGCACGTACACGGTCCCCGTCTCATCGACGCGGCCCCATGGGTCGCTGCTCACAGCGCCTCCTCCACATGATGCCGGGGCCGGCGTGCGGCCCTCGCGCATCGTCCACAGTTGTTCCGGGCGGGGCCGCGCCCCGACCGGTCCGACGGCTTGATCATCTGGGTGCGGGCAGCCGTCGGAGCAGGCACCCTACACAACGCCAACATAGGCGAACGGCGGCCCGGCTGTCCGTATCCCGCGCGACCGAAATTTCGCCTTCCGTGCGTCAGGACTTGGTCACGGACGCCTTGTCGATCACCACGGTCGCGTTCGGTGCGCCGTCACCCGCGCCCGACTGCTCACCGGCGCCGGCGATCTTCTTGAGGGTCTTCATGCCCTCCTCGCCGATCGTGCCGAACGGCGTGTACTGCGGGGGCAGCTGGCTGTCCTGGTACACGAGGAAGAACTGGCTCCCGCCGGTGTGCGGCTGGCCGGTGTTGGCCATCGCGATCGTGCCCGCCGGGTAGACGTTGCCCTTGAGCTTCGGGTCCTTGAGGTTCTCGTCGGGCAGCGTGTAGCCGGGGCCGCCCTGTCCGGTGCCCTTGGGGTCGCCGCACTGCAGGACGTAGATCCCGCTGGTGGTCAGGCGGTGGCACCTGGAGTGGTCGAAGAAGCCCTCACCCGCCAGGAAGTTGAACGAGTTGACCGTGTGCGGGGCGTTCTCCGCATCGAGCTTGACGTCGATGGTGCCGCAGGTCGTGTTCAGCTTCATCGCGTACGACGCCGACTTGTCGACGGTCATCTCCGGCTCGGACTTCCACGTCTTCGCGGAGGGCGAGCCCGGCGCCGGCTTGGCGCACGGGTCCGGCTTCGCACTGGGCGAGGACTCGGCGGCGTCGGCCCTGTCCTTCTTGCTGCCGTCGAAAGCGCCCGCGGCGTACGCGCCGCCGCCCGCGGCCACCACCGCGGCGAGGCCCGCGGCGATCACCGCGTTGCGCCGGCGGGCCTTGCGCCGGGCCGCCTCGCGGCGCTGCTGCTGACGCTCGAACTTCTCACGGGCGAGCTGCCGCCGCCGCTGCTCGTTACTGACCACCGGGTCGTCTCCTCGTAACCGTCTCGTCCGTGACTGTCGGTGTCACTGTTCATCCGCCGTGCCACTGAGCCGCGAATCGCAGGCGTGTCCGTACCGTATACGGGTTCGCGGCTGCGGGAGCGGCGCCGGTAGGCTCTGAGGGGCCGGATCCCCTCGACGGGGCTCCTGCCGAACCTCTGCCGGCCGACATTTAAGGACGAACGTGCTCATTGCCGGGTTCCCCGCCGGGGCCTGGGGGACCAACTGCTATCTGGTCGCCCCGGCCGCAGGCGAGGAGTGCGTGATCATCGACCCGGGCCACCAGGCGGCCCAGGGCGTCGAGGAGACGCTGAAGAAGCATCGGCTCAAGCCCGTCGCCGTCGTCCTCACCCACGGCCATCTCGACCACGTCGCCTCGGTCGTCCCGGTGTGCGGCGCCCATGACGTCCCGGCCTGGATCCACCCCGCCGACCGCTACATGATGAGCGACCCGGAGAAGGCGCTCGGCCGCTCCATCGGGGCGCACCTCATGGGCGAGCTGACGGTGGGGGAGCCGGACGACCTCAAGGAGCTGTCCGACGGTGCCCGTCTCGACCTCGCGGGCCTGGAGTTCACCGTCGCGCACGCACCGGGCCATACCAAGGGGTCGGTGACCTTCCGGCTCCCCGAGACCTCCGAGATCCCCTCGGTGTTCTTCTCGGGCGACCTGTTGTTCGCCGGCTCCATCGGACGCACCGACCTGCCCGGCGGTGACCACGCCGAGATCCTCCAGTCGCTGGCCCGTGTGTGCCTGCCGCTCGACGACTCGACCGTGGTGCTGTCCGGCCACGGCCCCCAGACGACCATCGGCCAGGAGCGCGCCGCCAACCCGTATCTGCGGGAAGTGGCCGCCGGCCTCGGAGCCGCACACCCGGCTCCGCGACGAGGAATGTGACGAAAGTTTCCGTGAGCACCTTCAAGGCCCCCAAGGGCACCTACGACCTGACCCCGCCCGACTCCGCGGTCTACCTGGCCGTGCGCGAGGCCATCGCCGCGCCGGTCCGGCGCGCCGGCTACGGCTACATCGAGACCCCCGGCTTCGAGCAGGTCGAGCTGTTCTCCCGGGGCGTCGGCGAGTCCACCGACATCGTGACCAAGGAGATGTACACCCTCACCACGCGCGGCGGCGACCAGCTCGCCCTGCGCCCCGAGGGCACCGCCTCCGTGCTGCGCGCCGCGCTGGAGGCCAACCTCCACAAGGGCGGCAACCTGCCGGTCAAGCTCTGGTACTCCGGCTCGTACTACCGCTACGAGCGCCCGCAGGCCGGCCGGTACCGCCACTTCTCGCAGGTCGGTGCCGAGGCCATCGGTGCCGAGGACCCGGCCCTGGACGCCGAGCTGATCATCCTGGCCGTCGACGCCTACAAGTCGCTGGGCCTGCGGAACTTCCGCCTGCTGCTGAACTCGCTCGGCGACAAGGAGTGCCGCCCCGCCTACCGCGCCGCGCTGCAGGACTTCCTGCGCGGGCTCGACCTGGACGAGGACACCCGCCGCCGCATCGACATCAACCCGCTGCGCGTGCTGGACGACAAGCGCGAGTCCGTGCAGCAGCAGCTCGTGGGCGCCCCCATGCTCCGCGACCACCTGTGCGAGGCCTGCAAGGCGTACCACGAGCAGGTGCGCGAGCTGCTGACCGCGGCGGGCGTCGCCTTCGAGGACGACCCCAAGCTGGTGCGCGGCCTCGACTACTACACCCGCACCACCTTCGAGTTCGTCCACGACGGCCTCGGTTCGCAGTCCGCCGTCGGCGGCGGCGGGCGCTACGACGGCCTGTCCGAGATGATCGGCGGCCCCGCGCTGCCGTCCGTCGGCTGGGCGCTCGGCGTCGACCGCACGGTCCTCGCGCTCAAGGCCGAGGGCATCGAGCTCGAACTGCCCGCCCCCACCCAGGTCTTCGCGGTGCCGCTCGGCGAGGAGGCCCGCACGAAGCTCTTCGGCCTGGTGACGGAGCTGCGCCGCGCGGGCGTCGCCACCGACTTCGCCTTCGGCGGCAAGGGTCTGAAGAACGCCATGAAGTCGGCCAACCGCTCGGGCGCGCGCTACGCGCTCGTCGCGGGCGAGCGCGACCTCGCGGACGGTGTGGTGCAGCTCAAGGATCTGGAAAGCGGTGAGCAGCGGCCCGTCGCCTTCGACACTGTCGTGAGTGAACTCCTGGCTGCACAGGGCTGATTGTCGGGCCCCTGGTGCACAATGGCTGCAACGACGGACTGATGGGATCCACGGCACTATGACCACTTCGGCACTGGACCGTTCCGACACCGACGGCGCGGAGCGGGACGGCCCCGCCCCGGGGGCCGTGGGCGGCAGCCGGGCCTTCGCCTGGATGCTTGTGATCACCAGCGCCGCAGGGGTGCTCGCCTCCTGGGTCATCACGCTCGACAAGTTCAAGCTGCTCGAGGACCCGAACTTCGTCCCCGGCTGCAGCCTCAACCCCATCGTCTCCTGCGGCAACATCATGTCGAGCCCGCAGGCGAAGGCCTTCGGGTTCCCCAACCCGATGCTGGGGCTCGTCTGTTACGGCGTGATCCTGGCGGTCGGCACGGGCCTGCTGGCCGGTGCCCGCTTCCGCCGCTGGTACTGGCTGGGGATGGAGGCCGGCTGCCTCTTCGGCGTCGGCTTCGTCTCCTGGCTGCAGTACCAGTCGCTGTACGTCATCGGGTCGCTGTGCCTGTGGTGCTGCCTGGCCTGGGTCGCCACGATCGTGATGTTCTGGTACGTCACCGTGCAGAACATCCGGCACGGCTTCATCCCCGCCCCGGCCGGCCTCAAGCGGGCGCTGCTGGAGTTCCACTGGGTGCTGCCGGTGCTGCACGTCGGCATCATCGGCATGCTGATCCTCACCAAGTGGTGGTGGTTCTGGACGGGCGGCACGGCCTGACCGCCCGCCTCCCGCAGCTGTCCTGATCAACGCCGTCGGACCTCCCGGTCCGGCGGCGTTGTCAGTCCTGTGGCTTAGGGTTTCCGGCGTGGAGCCCGACCTGTTCACCGCAGCCGCAGAGGACCGCCAGGAGAAGGATCCGGCGAGCAGTCCGCTGGCCGTCCGCATGCGCCCCCGCACCCTCGACGAGGTCGTGGGGCAGCAGCACCTGCTCAAGCCCGGCTCGCCCCTGCGGCGGCTGGTGGGGGAGGGCAGCGGCGGCCCCGCCGGGCCGTCCTCGGTGATCCTCTGGGGCCCGCCCGGCATCGGCAAGACGACCCTGGCGTATGTCGTCAGCCAGGCCACGAACAAGCGCTTCGTGGAGCTCTCCGCGATCACCGCGGGCGTCAAGGAGGTCCGGGCCGTCATCGACGGCGCCCGCCGCGCCTCCGGCGGGTACGGCAAGGAGACGGTCCTCTTCCTGGACGAGATCCACCGCTTCAGCAAGGCCCAGCAGGACTCCCTGCTGCCGGCCGTCGAGAACCGCTGGGTCACCCTCATCGCGGCGACCACGGAGAACCCGTACTTCTCCGTCATCTCCCCGCTGCTCTCCCGCTCCCTGCTGCTGACGCTCCAGGCCCTCACCGACGACGACCTGCGCGGCCTCGTCCACCGCGCGCTCACCGACGAGCGGGGGCTCGGCGGTGCGGTGACCCTCGACGCGGACGCGGAGGCGCACCTGCTGCGCATCGCGGGCGGCGACGCCCGGCGTGCCCTCACCGCCCTGGAGGCGGGCGCGGGCTCGGCCATCGCCAAGGGCGAGTCCGAGGTCACCCTGGAGACCCTGGAGGACTCGGTCGACCGTGCGGCGGTGAAGTACGACCGCGCGGGCGATCAGCACTACGACGTCGCCAGCGCGCTCATCAAGTCCATCCGCGGCTCGGACGTCGACGCCACGCTGCACTACCTGGCCCGGATGATCGAGGCGGGGGAGGACCCCCGGTTCATCGCCCGGCGGCTGATGATCTCGGCGAGCGAGGACGTCGGCCTGGCCGACCCGACGGCTCTGCAGACGGCCGTGGCCGGCGCCCAGGCCGTGGCGCTCATCGGCTTCCCGGAGGCCCGCATCGTCCTGAGCCAGGTCGCCGTGGCGCTGGCCCTCGCGCCGAAGTCGAATGCCGCGTACCTGGCGATCGACGCCGCCCTCGCCGATGTCCGGGCGGGCCTCGCAGGGCCCGTGCCGCCGCATCTGCGGGACGGGCACTACAAGGGCGCGGAGAAGCTGGGGCATGCGCAGGGGTATGTGTATCCGCACGACGTGCCGGGGGGTATCGCCGCGCAGCAGTACGCGCCGGACGCGATCCACGGCAAGCGGTACTACGAGCCGACGCGGTACGGGGCCGAGGCGAGGTATGCCGATGTCGTCGAGCGGGTGCGGGACCGCTTGCGCGGCGGTGCGGAGGGCTGAGGCCCGGTCCCTACTCGGCCGCCGCCTCGAACAGCGTGCGCATCGCCCTGCGCAGCCCCGCGATGTCGCGGACCGGCTCCGGGAACTCGAAGCGGGCGTCGAAGGAGCGGTCCGCCGCGGTGCCGTCGCCGCGGCCGCGCGTGAAGCGCACGCGGAAGCCGAAGCGGTCCAGGGCCAGCGGCACGGCGCGGTCGCCCGCGGCGCGGGCCCCGTCGGCCTGTTCGCCCAGCAGGGAGTACAGGCCCAGCATCTGCTCGTCGTGGGACGAGTGCAGGTGCTGCAGCAGCTCCGTCTCGTACTCCGCCAGCGGATCGGCGGCGGCCCGGGCGAACGCGTCCGGTTCCGCGTTCTCCACGCCCCACAGGTCGTCCACGCAGATGTCGCCGAGCTCCAGCCGCAGCATCATCCGCCCCGGCTCGGCGACCCCCGGCAGGCAGGTGAGCCAGCCGGAGAGCCAGGCGCGGCCGCGGATCCGGTTCGGCACCGAGACGGGGGCCACATCGGTCAGCTCCAGGACGGCCGCCAGTTCGTCCTCCACCGCGTGGGTGGCGGCCCGGACGGCGGGGGAGTCGGCGGGGAACACCAGCAGGACCTCGCCGTCGGGGCCCACCGTGCGGGCCTCGGGGACGAGCTGGTCGGGGCGCAGGACGTCGAGGCCGGAAATCAGCAGTGCTCCGGAGCATGTACTCTGTACGAGAGTTCGTGTGCGCTCGGCTGCTGACGGCATCCGTGCGATCTCAAGTCCGCTGGGACGCGGCTGACCACGATCTGATCGGACCTCCGTCATGTCGGCGCCATCGAGAGCGTCGGCTTTCTTCGTGCTGTCCGTGATGTGACCGGTGTTCCCCGGACGAGACATGCGATCTCCTTGAGTAAGGTGAGCCTAACCTAACCTACAACGGAGGTCTGGAGAACGTGCCTAACCAGTCGCGTCCCAAGGTCAAGAAGTCTCGTGCGCTCGGCATCGCCCTGACGCCGAAGGCCGTCAAGTACTTCGAGGCCCGCCCCTACCCGCCGGGCGAGCACGGCCGTGGCCGCAAGCAGAACTCGGACTACAAGGTCCGTCTGCTCGAGAAGCAGCGTCTGCGCGCCCAGTACGACATCAGCGAGCGCCAGATGGCCCGCGCCTACGACCGCGCCAAGAAGGCCGAGGGCAAGACGGGTGAGGCCCTGGTGGTCGAGCTCGAGCGCCGCCTCGACGCCCTGGTCCTGCGTTCGGGCATCGCCCGCACCATCTACCAGGCCCGTCAGATGGTCGTCCACGGCCACATCGAGGTCAACGGCCAGAAGGTCGACAAGCCGTCCTTCCGCGTCCGCCCCGACGACGTCGTGATGGTCCGCGAGCGCAGCCGCTCCAAGACCCTCTTCGAGACGGCCCGCGCCGGTGGCTTCGCCGCCGAGGGCGAGACCCCGCGCTACCTCCAGGTCAACCTGGCCGCGCTGGCGTTCCGCCTGGACCGCGAGCCGAACCGCAAGGAGATCCCCGTGATCTGCGACGAGCAGCTCGTCGTCGAGTACTACGCCCGTTGATCCGGCCGTAGGCTCCCTTTCTGCTCAGCCCGTCGTCTCCCCGGCCCCCGCGGCCGGCGAGCCGGCGGGCTTGCGCGTTCCCGGGCTCCGTCCGTACGGCCCTGCTGCGCGCGGTAATGCGGTACGGGGCCGCAGGTCCGGCGCGATAAGGTCGGAACCCGACGTTCGGTGAGATGCAACAGCAGGGAGCGGTGCAGCGTGTCCGGTGGAGAGGTGGCCGGGATCCTCGTGGCCGTCTTCTGGGCGATCCTCGTCTCGTTCATCGCCCTGGTGCTGGTCCGCCTCGCGCAGACGCTGAAGGCGGCCACCAGGCTGGTCGCCGAGGTCACCGAGCAGGCCGTGCCGCTGCTGGCCGACGCCTCCGCGACCGTGCGTTCCGCCAACACCCAGCTGGCCCGCGTCGACTCGATCGCCGCGGACGTCCAGGAGGTCACGGCCAACGCCTCGGCGCTGTCCTCGACCGTCTCCTCGGCCTTCGGCGGGCCGCTGGTCAAGGTCGCGGCCTTCGGCTACGGCGTCCGCCGTGCGATGGGCCGCCGCGACCGGGACGCCCCGCAGAGCACCGTCTTCGTCGGCAAGAGCCTGCCGTCCGCCCGGCGGGGCAGCCGCCGTACCCGTGGGAAGGGTTGACCCCAGAAATGTTTCGCCGCGCCTTCTGGTTCACCACCGGTGTAGCCGCCGGTGTGTGGGCCACGACCAAGGTCAACCGCACGCTGAACAAGCTCACGCCGGAGAGCCTGGCCCTGCAGGCCGCGGACCGCGCGGTCATCGCGGGCCGTCGGGTCAAGCTCTTCGCGCTCGACGTCGCGGACGGCATGGCGCACCGCGAGGCGGCGCTCAAGGACGCGCTCGGGCTGAGCGCGCCGGAGCCGGAGCCCGGCCACCGCGCCCTGCCCGGTCAGCGCCCCCAGCCCGCCCTCGGCCGGCAGTACCCCAAGCACCACACCTACAACTCGACCAATTCGACCCGGAAAGAGGACCACTGATGGAGTCGGCTGAAATCCGCCGCCGCTGGCTGCGCTTCTTCGAGGAGCGCGGGCACACCGTCGTGCCGTCGGCTTCGGTCATCGCGGACGACCCGACGCTGCTGCTGGTCAACGCGGGCATGGTCCCCTTCAAGCCGTACTTCCTCGGCGAGGTCAAGCCGCCCTTCCCGCGCGCCACCAGCGTGCAGAAGTGCATCCGCACCCCGGACATCGAAGAGGTCGGCAAGACCACCCGGCACGGCACGTTCTTCCAGATGTGCGGCAACTTCTCCTTCGGCGACTACTTCAAGGAAGGGGCCATCAAGCTCTCCTGGGAGCTGCTGACGAAGCCCGTCGCCGACGGCGGCTTCGGCCTGGAGCCGGAGAAGCTCTGGATCACCGTCTACCAGGACGACGACGAGGCCGAGCAGATCTGGCGGGATGTCGTCGGCGTCCCCGCCGAGCGCATCCAGCGCCTGGGCAAGAAGGACAACTTCTGGTCCATGGGCGTCCCCGGCCCCTGCGGCCCGTGCTCCGAGATCAACTACGACCGCGGCCCCGAGTTCGGCGTCGAGGGCGGCCCGGCCGTCAACGACGAGCGGTACGTGGAGATCTGGAACCTGGTCTTCATGCAGTACGAGCGCGGTGAGGGCGCCGGCAAGGAGGACTTCCCGATCCTCGGCGACCTGCCCAGCAAGAACATCGACACCGGTCTCGGCCTCGAGCGCCTGGCGATGATCCTGCAGGGCGTGCAGAACATGTACGAGACCGACACCCTGCGCGTCGTGATCGACAAGGCCACCGAGCTGACCGGCGTCCGCTACGGCGCCGCCCACGACACCGACGTCTCGCTGCGCGTGGTCGCCGACCACATCCGCACCTCCACCATGCTCATCGGTGACGGCGTCACCCCCGGCAACGAGGGCCGCGGCTACGTCCTGCGCCGCATCATGCGCCGCGCCATCCGCAACATGCGCCTGCTGGGCGCCACCGGCCCGGTCGCCGGCGAGCTGTTCGACGTGGTCATCAAGACCATGGGGCAGCAGTACCCGGAGCTGGAGACGGACCGCAAGCGCATCGAGACCGTCGCGCTCGCCGAGGAGGCCGCCTTCCTCAAGACGCTGAAGGCCGGCACCAACATCCTCGACACGGCCGTCACCGACACCAAGGCCGCCGGCGGCACCGTCCTGGCCGGTGAGAAGGCCTTCCTGCTCCACGACACCTGGGGCTTCCCGATCGACCTCACCCTCGAGATGGCCGCCGAGCAGGGCCTCTCGGTGGACGAGGCCGGGTTCCGCCGCCTGATGAAGGAGCAGCGGGACCGCGCCAAGGCCGACGCCATGGTGAAGAAGAGCGGCCACGCCGACCTCTCCGCCTACCGCATCCTGGCCGACGAGTCCGGCGAGACCGCCTTCACGGGCTACACCCACACCGAGAACGAGGCCACGGTCGTCGGTCTGCTGGTGGACGGCGTGCCCTCGCCCGCCGCCACCGAGGGCGACGAGGTCGAGGTCGTCCTCGACCGCACCCCCTTCTACGCCGAGGGCGGCGGCCAGCTCGCCGACCAGGGCCGGATCAGGCTCGACAGCGGTGCGGTCATCGAGGTCCGCGACGTGCAGAAGCCGGTTCCGGGCGTCAGCGTGCACAAGGGTGTCGTCCAGGTCGGCGAGGTCACGCTCGGCGCATCCGCCTACGCCGTCATCGATGTGACGCGCCGTCGGGCCATCGCCCGCGCCCACAGCGCCACCCACCTCACCCACCAGGCGCTCCGCGACGCCCTCGGCCCGACGGCCGCCCAGGCCGGTTCCGAGAACTCGCCCGGCCGCTTCCGCTTCGACTTCGGCTCGCCGGCCGCCGTGCCCGGCACCGTGCTCACCGACGTCGAGCAGAAGATCAACGAGGTCCTCTCCCGTGAACTCGACGTCCACGCCGAGGTCATGAGCCTGGACGAGGCCAAGAAGGCCGGTGCCATCGCCGAGTTCGGCGAGAAGTACGGCGAGCGCGTGCGCGTCGTGACCATCGGCGACTTCTCCAAGGAGCTGTGCGGCGGTACGCACGTCGCCAACACCGCCCAGCTGGGCCTGGTGAAGCTGCTCGGCGAGTCCTCGATCGGCTCCGGCGTGCGCCGCGTCGAGGCCCTGGTCGGTGCCGACGCCTACAACTTCCTGGCCAGGGAGCACACGGTCGTCGCCCAGCTCACCGAGCTGGTCAAGGGCCGCCCGGAGGAGCTGCCGGAGAAGATCTCCGGGATGCTCGCCAAGCTCCGCGAGGCCGAGAAGGAGATCGAGCGCTTCCGCGCCGAGAAGGTCCTGCAGGCCGCCGCCGGTCTGGCCGACGGTGCCAAGGACGTCCGCGGCGTGGCCCTGGTGACGGGGCGGGTGGCCGACGGCACGAGCGCCGACGACCTGCGCAAGCTGGTCCTCGACGTGCGCGGCCGGATCAACGGCGGCCGCCCGGCCGTCGTGGCCCTGTTCACGGTGGCCAACGGCCGTCCGCTGACGGTGATCGCCACCAACGACGCCGCCCGCGAGCGCGGTCTGAAGGCCGGTGACCTGGTGCGCACGGCCGCCAAGACCCTCGGCGGCGGTGGCGGCGGCAAGCCGGACGTCGCCCAGGGCGGCGGCCAGAACCCGGAGGCCGTCGGCGAGGCCATGGCCGCCGTCGAGCGTCTCGTCACGGAAGCGGCCTGATCGCGGTGCGACGCGGCAGGCGCATCGCCGTGGATGTCGGGGACGCCCGGATCGGGGTCGCCTCGTGCGACCCCGACGGGGTCCTCGCCACCCCGGTGGAGACCGTTCCCGGCCGGGACATCCCGCAGGCCCACAAGCGGCTGGCGGCGATCGTCGCGGAGTACGAACCCATCGAGGTCGTCGTCGGCCTGCCCCGCTCGCTCAGCGGGCGGGAGGGCCCGGCGGCCGCCAAGGTGCGGACCTTCGCCAAGGAGATGGCCCGGCGCATCGCGCCGGTCCCGGTCCGGCTGGTCGACGAGCGGATGACAACCGTCACAGCGGCACAGGGCCTGCGGGCCTCGGGCGTCAGCTCCAAGAAGGGCCGGTCCGTGGTGGACCAGGCCGCGGCCGTGGTGATCCTGCAGAACGCCCTGGAGACCGAGAAGGTCTCGGGGCGGCCCCCGGGCGAGGCCGTCGACGTGGTCATCTGATCGCAATACGGTAACGTTCCGCGCGACATGGCAGCTGTTCGAATCTCTGCCGGGCAGGACGAGATATCGGACCTGCGCTCCGCGAGGCTTCAAGGGGCGCTCATCGGCTGCCGCTGTGCGGCACTAGGGGATAGATGACTGAGTACGGCCGGGGTCCCGGCTCCCAACCGTGGCACCCCGAGGACCCCCTGTACGGGGACCAGGGGTACACCGGGCAGCAGTACGCCGCGCAGCAGCAGCAGGTGCAGCAGCCCCCCTACGGTCAGCAGCACTACCCCGGTCAGCAGCAGTACGGCTGGGACCCCTCGCAGGACACGGGGGGTCCCTACGCCGCACAGCCCGGCGCGGTCCCGTACACCGAGCAGCACACGGGCCAGTACCCGGTCGGCCATACCGTCGAGCAGGCGGATCACTACGGCCACACCGACCCCTACCCGCCGCAGCACCAGGAGCAGGTGCCGCAGCAGCAGACCGCGTACGTCGGCGAGCAGCGCACCGCCGAGGCGGAGCCCGCGGACGACCGGATCTCGCTCTTCGACGACCCGGCCGAGGACCCGGCGGTCCCCGCCGGTACCGACGAGGAGGCCGGCGAGGCCGAGCCCGCCGGGGAGCGCAAGCGCGGCCGCGGGCGCACCAAGAAGCCCAAGAAGCGCCGCAGCGGCACGGCTTGTCTGCTGGTCGCCGTGGTGCTGGTCGGCGGCGTGGGTGGCCTGGGGTACCTGGGCTACGACTACTGGCAGGCCAACTTCGGTCCCGCGCCCGACTTCGACGGCGAGGGCACCGGCCAGGTCCAGGTGGTGATCCCGAAGGGGTCGAGCCTGACCCAGATGGGCCAGATCCTGGAGAAGAACGGCGTGGTCAAGAGCGCCCGCGCGTTCGCCGAGGCAGCCGACAAGAGCGCCAAGGGCAAGGGCATCCAGCCGGGCACGTACAGCCTGCGCAAGGAGATGTCGGCGCAGGCGGCCATCGCCATGATGAGCGACAACACCAACTTCCTGACCTTCGGCGAGGGCACCCGGGCCGTCGACGTCTACGCGGCGATCGACAAGAAGCTCGACCTCAAGCCGGGCACGACCAAGGACGTCGCCAAGGACCAGGCGAAGAACCTGGGGCTGCCGGACTGGGCGAACGACGACCCGAAGATCAAGGATCCGCTGGAGGGCTTCCTCTTCCCGTCGCAGTACAACGCGGGCAAGGGCACCAAGCCGGAGGACATCCTGCGGCAGATGGTGGCCCGCGCGAAGGACAACTACGCGCAGCAGGACCTGGACGGCAAGGCGAAGGAACTCGGCCTGAAATCGCCGATGCAGCTCGTCACCGTGGCCAGCCTGGTGCAGGCCGAGGGCGTGACGCACGACGACTTCCGCAAGATGGCGCGGGTCGTCTACAACCGCCTCAAGCCCACCAACACCGAGACGAACGGCAAGCTGCAGTTCGACTCGACCTTCAACTACCTCAAGAACCAGAGCAAGATCAACATCGGGACGGCGGAGATCCACTCCGACCAGGACCCGTACAACACCTATGTGCACAAGGGCCTGCCGCCCGGCCCCATCGGCAACCCCGGCATGGTCGCCCTGCAGGCGGCCATGGACCCGGAGCAGGGGGACTGGTACTACTTCGTCTCCATCGACGGCAAGACGCAGTTCGCCACCACCCTCGCCGAGCACGACAAGCTCGTCCGCGAGTTCAACGACAGCCAGAAAAAGAAGAAGCAGGGATGAGTGACCTGACGCAGCACCGCCGCCGTGCGGCGGTGCTCGGTTCGCCGATCGCCCACTCGCTCTCCCCGGTGCTGCACCGGGCCGCCTATGCGGAACTGGGCCTGCAGGACTGGACGTACGACCGCTTCGAGGTCGACGAGGCCGCGCTGCCCGCCTTCCTGGACGGCCTCGGCGGCGAGTGGGCCGGGCTGTCCCTGACCATGCCGCTCAAGCGTGCGGTCATCCCGCTGCTGGACGAGGTCGGCCCGACGGCCCGCTCGGTGGAGGCGGTCAACACCGTCGTGTTCACCGAGGACGGCCGGCGTCTCGGCGACAACACCGACATCCCCGGCATCGCGGCCGCCCTCGCCGAACGCGGCGTCGAGAAGACGGGTTCCGCCGCCGTCCTCGGCGCCGGGGCCACCGCCTCCTCCGCCCTCGCCGCGCTCGCCCGCATCTGCACCGGCGAGGTCACCGTCTACGTCCGCAGCGCCGAGCGCGCGGCCGAAATGCAGCGGTGGGGCGAGCGGCTCGGCGTCCCCGTGCGCACGGCGGACTGGGCGGACGCCGCCGAGGCCTTCGCCGCCCCGCTGGTCGTCGCCACCACCCCCGCCGGTGCCACCGACGCGCTGGCTGCCTCCGTGCCCGAGCGGCCCGGCACGCTCTTCGACGTGCTCTACGAACCGTGGCCGACCCCGCTGGCCGCCGCATGGCAGCAGCGCGGCGGCCAGGTCGTCGGCGGCCTGGACCTGCTGGTCCACCAAGCCGTCCTCCAGGTCGAGCAGATGACCGGCCGTGCCCCGGCCCCGCTGGCCGCGATGCGCGCCGCGGGCGAGACCGCGCTGGCCGCCCGCGGCCGCTGACGGCGTCCCGGAACCTGACGCATCAGGTCCACACCCTGGACCGGCAGCCGGGGAAAACCCCGCGGCATGGGAGGATCGGGGGTGGCGGACCGGGTTGCCGCGGCCGCCACGATCCGAGGTGTGAGCAAGAGGAGTCCCGTTGAGCAGGTTGCGCTGGCTGACCGCAGGAGAGTCGCACGGCCCCGCACTCGTGGCGACGCTGGAGGGCCTTCCCGCCGGCGTGCCGATCACCACCGAGATGGTGGCGGACCACCTGGCCCGGCGGCGCCTCGGCTATGGACGCGGCGCGCGTATGAAGTTCGAGCGCGACGAGATCACCTTCCTCGGCGGCGTCCGGCACGGCCTCTCCCTCGGCTCCCCCGTCGCCGTCATGGTCGGCAACACCGAGTGGCCGAAGTGGGAGCAGGTCATGGCGGCCGACCCCGTCGACCCCGACGAGCTCGCCGCCCTCGCCCGCAACGCCCCGCTCACCCGGCCCCGTCCGGGTCACGCGGACCTGGCGGGCATGCAGAAGTACGGCTTCGACGAGGCGCGGCCGGTGCTGGAGCGGGCCTCGGCCCGCGAGACGGCGGCGCGGGTGGCGCTGGGCGCGGTCGCCCGGTCCTTCCTGAAGGAGACCGCCGGCATCGAGATCGTCTCGCACGTCGTCGAACTCGCCGCCGCCAAGGCCCCGTACGGCGTCTACCCGAAGCCCTCGGACGTCGAGCGTCTGGACGCCGACCCGGTGCGCTGCCTCGACCCCGAGGCGAGCAAGGCGATGGTCGCCGAGATCGACCAGGCCCACAAGGACGGCGACACCCTGGGCGGCGTCGTCGAGGTCCTGGCCTACGGCGTGCCCGTCGGCCTGGGTTCGCACGTGCACTGGGACCGCCGCCTGGACGCCCGCCTGGCCTCCGCGCTGATGGGCATTCAGGCCATCAAGGGCGTCGAGCTCGGCGACGGCTTCGAGCTGGCGCGGGTGCCCGGCTCGCAGGCGCACGACGAGATCGTGCCCACCGAGGACGGCATCCGCCGCGCCACCGGCCGCTCCGGCGGCACCGAGGGCGGCCTGACCACCGGCGAACTGCTGCGCGTGCGCGCCGCGATGAAGCCGATCGCGACCGTGCCCCGGGCGCTGGCCACCGTCGACGTGACCACCGGCGAGCCCGCCCAGGCGCACCACCAGCGCTCCGACGTCTGCGCGGTCCCCGCGGCCGGCATCGTGGCCGAGGCCATGGTGGCGCTGGTGCTGGCCGACGCGGTGGTCGAGAAGTTCGGCGGCGACAGCGTCGCCGAGACCCGCCGCAACGTCCGCGGCTACCTCGACAACCTGGCCGTCAAGTGACCCCCGCCGTCGTCCTGGTGGGCCCGCCGGGAGCCGGCAAGTCCACCGTCGGTGCCCTGCTCGCCGAGAAGCTGGGCACCGGCTACCGGGACACCGACGCCGACATCGAGCGGACGGCCGGCAAGCCCATCCCGGAGATCTTCATCGACGAGGGCGAGCCGCACTTCCGCGAGCTGGAGCGGCAGGCCGTGCGCACCGCCGTGGCCGAGCACCCAGGGGTGCTCGCCCTCGGCGGCGGCGCCGTCATGGACCCCGCCACCCGCGCCCTGCTCACCGGCCTGCCCGTGGTCTTCCTCGACGTCGAACTCGCCGACGCCGTGCACCGGGTGGGCCTGGACACCCCGCGCCCGCTCCTCGCCGTCAACCCGCGCAAGCGCTGGCGCGAGCTGATGGAGCAGCGCCGCCCCCTCTACACCGAGGTCGCCCGGGCCGTCGTGGCCACCGGCGGCCGGGCCCCCGCCGAGGTCGCCGACGCCGTGCTCGACGCGCTCGGCCTCCCCGCCGGCCCCACACCGGACATCACGCAGTGAGGAACCCATGACGGACGCCCCCACCCGTATCCAGGTCGCCGGCAGCGCGGGCACCGCGCCGTACGAGGTCCTGGTCGGGCAGCAGCTGCTGGGCGAGCTGCCCGCTCTCGTCGGCCCCGCCAAGCGGGTCGCGGTGCTGCACCCCGAGGCCCTCGCCGCCACCGGCGAGGCGCTGCGCGAGGACCTCGCGGCCCAGGGCTACGAGGCCATCGCCATCCAGGTGCCCAACGCCGAGGAGGCCAAGACCGCCGAGGTCGCGGCCTACTGCTGGAAGGCGCTGGGCCAGTCGAACTTCACCCGCACCGACGTGATCGTCGGCGTCGGCGGCGGCGCCACCACCGACCTGGCCGGCTTCGTCGCCGCCACCTGGCTGCGCGGGGTGCGCTGGATCGCCGTGCCCACCACGGTGCTGGGCATGGTCGACGCGGCCGTCGGCGGCAAGACCGGCATCAACACCGCCGAGGGCAAGAACCTCGTCGGCTCCTTCCACCCGCCGGCCGGGGTGCTGTGCGACCTGGCCGCGCTGGAGTCGCTGCCGGTCCACGACTACGTCAGCGGCCTCGCCGAGATCATCAAGGCGGGCTTCATCGCCGACCCGGCCATCCTGGACCTGATCGAGGCGGACCCCGAGGCGGCCCGCACCCCGCAGGGCCCGCACACGGCCGAGCTGATCGAGCGCGCCATCCGGGTCAAGGCCGAGGTCGTCTCCGGCGACCTCAAGGAGGCCGGCCGCCGCGAGATCCTCAACTACGGGCACACCCTCGCCCACGCGATCGAGAAGAACGAGCGCTACGAGTGGCGGCACGGCGCGGCCGTCGCCGTCGGCATGGTCTTCGCCGCCGAACTCGGCCGCATCGCAGGCCGGCTGGACGACGCTACCGCCGACCGGCACCGCATGGTGCTGCAGGCGGTGGGCCTGCCCGTCACCTACCGCGGCGACCAGTGGCCCAAGCTGCTGGACACCATGAAGGTCGACAAGAAGACCCGCGGCGACCGGCTGCGCTTCATCGTCCTGGACGGCCTGGCGAAGCCGGCCGTGATGGAGGCGCCGGATCCGGCCATGCTGCTGGCCGCGCACGCGGAGATCGCAGCGTGAGCGGCCGCCGGGTTCTCGTGCTCAACGGCCCCAACCTGGGCCGTCTCGGCTCCCGGGAGCCCGATGTCTACGGGGCCACGTCCTACGCCGGGCTCGTGGAGGAGTGCACCGCCCTCGGCGCCGAACTCGGCTTCGCCGTCGAGGTGCGGGAGACCAACGACGAGGGCGAGCTGATCCGCTGGCTGCACGAGGCCGCGGACGGCTCCGTGCCCGTCGTCATCAACCCCGGTGCGTTCACGCACTACTCGTACGCCATGCGCGACGCGGCCGCCCAGCGCACCGCGCCGCTCATCGAGGTGCACATCTCGAACCCGTACGCACGCGAGGAGTTCCGGCACACCTCCGTGATCGCGGCGGTCGCCAGCGGCACCGTCGCGGGGTTCGGCATCGGCTCCTACCGGCTCGCGCTGCGGGCCCTCGCGGAGCAACTCGCCTGACCCCCGCGGCGCGTCGGGCACTCGGCGCCCGCCCCGGCCGTTGACCCCACTGCGGCCGGGCGGGCGGGCGCGCTCCGGTACTCTCCCGTCCGGCCGTGCTTGCGGCCCCTTCTCGAGACTGGAGTGCCACCGGATGCAGCACGCAGTGGGAGCGCCGCTGCCGCCGCCCCACCCCCCGATGCCGCCGGGCCCCGCCCCGGCGCCCGGCTGGTCCGCGCCCGCGCCGCCTCCTGCGGTGCCGCCGGGACCGCCGCCGACCCCGCCGTCCTCGCCGCCCGTGCCGTCCGACGGCGCGACCGGGCACTTCGCCCTCGCCCCCGGACTGCCCGTGCCGCCGCCCGTCGACGCGGCGCACGCCGCCGTGGCGGTGCTGCTCATCGGCCCGGCCGGGGCGGGCAAGACGACGGTCGCCCGGCACTGGGCCGACCGCCGTGCCGTGCCCACCGCCCACATCAGCCTGGACGACGTGCGCGAGTGGGTGCGCTCCGGCTTCGCCGACCCGCAGTCCGGGTGGAACGACAACTCCGAGGCGCAGTACCGCCTCGCCCGGCGCACCTGCGGGTTCGCCGCCCGCAACTTCCTCGCCAACGGCATCTCCTGCATCCTCGACGACGCCGTCTTCCCCGACCGCCCGGTCGTCGGCCTCGGCGGCTGGAAGCGGCACGTCGGCCCCGGCCTGCTGCCGGTCGTCCTGCTGCCGGGCCTGGACGTGGTCCTGGAGCGCAACGCCGAACGCACCGGCAACCGCCGCCTCGACGACGAGGAGGTCGCCCGGATCCACGGCCGTATGGCGGGCTGGTACGGCTCGGGACTGCCGATCATCGACAACTCCCAGCAGGACGTCGCCACCACGGCCCGGCTGCTGGACGAGGCCGTGGCGCGGTCCCTGGCCGGTGCTGCCGGGCGCTGACCGCCGGGAACGCCCGGTCGGACGCGCTGAACCGGCCGCCCGCCGCCGCCGAACGTACGCTCGGAACCATGTCCGAGGTCTACGCGGCGCGCCGCGCGCGGCTGCGCGAGCGCTGTGCGGCGGGCGGCAGCGAGGCCGCCCTGGTGTCCGGCGACGCCAACGTCCGGTATCTGTCGGGCGGTGCGCCGGCCGGTGCCGTCCTGCTCGTCGGCCCCGACCGCGATCTGCTGGTCTGCACGGCGGACCCGTACGCCGACGCCACCGGCCGCAGCCGTCCCGGCGAGGACGTCCAGGTCGAGGTGCTGACGGCCCCCGACGGCGACCCGGCCGTGGCCGCCGCGGAGCGGGCCGGTGCGGCGGGGGCCCGCTCGCTGGCCGTCGAGGAGCACCACCTGACCGTCAGCCGCCACCGCGCCCTGCGCTCGGTCGCACCCGGGCTGCGGCTGGGCGACCTGGGCCCGGCCGTCGAGCAGCAGCGGGTGGTCAAGGACGACGAGGAGATCTCCTGCCTGCGCATCGCCGCGGAGATCGCCGACCAGGCGCTGGGCGAACTGCTGGAGTCGATACTGGTCGGGCGCACCGAACGGCACCTGGCGCTGGAGCTGGAGCGCCGCCTGGTCGACCACGGCGCGGGCGGCCCGGCCTTCCCCACCTCGGTGGGGGCCGGGCCGAACTCCGGGCTCGCCGGGCACGTGCCCACCGACCGCCGGGTCGAGGAGGGCGATTTCCTCAGCGTCTGCCTGGGCGCCGACTACCGCGGCTACCGCAGCGAGATCGGCCGCACCTTCGTCATCGGCACCTCGCCGGCGGACTGGCAGATCGAGCTGTACGACCAGGTCTTCGCCGCCCAGCGCGCCGGCCGCGAGGCGCTGGCACCGGGCACCGCGTACCGCGACGTGGACCGGGCAGCCCGTGTTGTACTGGAGGCAGCGGGCCTGGCGGAGCACACCGGACCGAGGATGGGACACGGTGTGGGTCTGGAAAACGACGAGGACCCGCGGCTGGCGCCGTCGGCAATGGGTAAACTGGACGCTTGCGTGCCGGTCACCGTAGATCCGGGGGTTCACCTCCCGGGGCGGGGCGGCGTCCGGATCGATGACACGCTCGTCGTCCGCCCCGAGGCGGACGGCGGACCCGAGCTACTCACCATTACGACCAAAGAGCTGCTCGCGCTCTGACGGAGCGCATCGCACTTTCTGGTTCCACCAGCTGCAGTCCAGGAGATACCGCAACCGTGGCATCCACGAACGACCTCAAGAACGGCATGGTGCTCAAGCTCGAAGGCGGCCAGCTCTGGTCCGTCGTCGAGTTCCAGCACGTCAAGCCCGGCAAGGGCCCCGCCTTCGTCCGTACGAAGCTGAAGAACGTGCTCTCCGGCAAGGTCGTCGACAAGACCTTCAACGCCGGCGTGAAGGTCGAGACGGCCACCGTCGACCGCCGCGACATGCAGTTCTCCTACATGGACGGCGAGTACTTCGTCTTCATGGACATGGAGACCTACGACCAGCTCATGGTCGACCGCAAGGCTGTCGGCGACGCCGCCAACTTCCTGATCGAGGGCTTCACCGCCACCGTCGCCACGCACGAGGGCGAGGTGCTCTACGTCGAGCTCCCGGCCGCCGTCGAGCTGGTCATCGAGCACACCGAGCCCGGTGTCCAGGGCGACCGCTCCACCGGTGGCTCCAAGCCCGCCAAGCTGGAGACCGGCTACGAGATCCAGGTCCCGCTCTTCATCACCACGGGCGAGAAGATCAAGGTCGACACGCGCACCGGTGATTACCTCGGTCGGGTGAACAGCTAACCGTGGCCGCCCGCAGCAAGGCCCGTAAGCGTGCCTTCCAGATCCTCTTCGAGGCCGACCAGCGCGACAGCACCGCGCTGGCCGTCCTCGCGGACTGGGTGCGGCACTCCCGGTCCGACGACCGACAGCCGCCGGTCAACGAGTACACGATGCAGCTGGTCGAGGGCTACGCGAAGCATGTCGCGCGGATCGACGAGCTGATCGCCGCCTATTCGGTGGACTGGCCCCTCGACCGGATGCCCGTCGCCGACCGGAACATCCTCCGGCTCGGTGCGTACGAGCTGATCTGGGAGGACGGCACGCCGGACGCCGTGGCGATCGACGAGGCGGTGCAGCTCGCCAAGGAGTTCTCCACCGACGACTCGCCCGCGTTCGTCAACGGCCTCCTCGGCCGTTTCAAGGAGCTCAAGCCGAGCCTGCGCCGCGACGACGCGTAGCCGCTCCGCTGGGAGCGCGGTTCTGCGAGTACTGGCCGTCGGTGGCTGGTCGCGCAGTTCCCCGCGCCCCTTCGGGGCGCGGCTCCGCACCGCGATGCGTAGCCGCAGGCACGAAAA
>NZ_JABBXF010000062.1 GCF_013030945.1 Streptomyces morookaense
TCCGCACCGCGATGCGTAGCCGCAGGCACGAAAACCGCCGGGGGCGGGAAGAACCTTTCGGTTCTTCCCGCCCCCGGCGGTTTTACGTTTCTCCCTGGAGTCGGAGGATCAGACGTCCTCGTGCTGCACGGCACGGCGGGCGTCCGCGTCGAGCACGCCCCAGCTGATGAGCTGCTCGGTGAGCACCGAGGGCGACTGGTCGTAGATCACGGCAAGGGTGCGCAGGTCGTCCTGGCGGATCGAGAGGACCTTGCCGTTGTAATCGCCGCGCTGGCTCTGGATGGTGGCGGCGTAGCGCTGCAGCGGGCCGGCCTTCTCGGCCGGGACGTGGGCGAGCCGCTCCAGGTCCAGGACCAGCTTCGGCGGGGGCTCGGCGGCACCGCCGGGCGTGGTGCCCGGCAGCAGCTCCTGCACGGGCACGCCGTAGAAGTCGGCCAGCTCGGCCAGCCGCTGCACGGTCACGGCGCGGTCGCCGCGCTCGTACGAACCCACCACGACGGCCTTCCAGCGACCCTGGGACTTCTCCTCGACGCCATGGAGGGAGAGGCCCTGCTGGGTGCGGATGGCGCGGAGCTTGGCCCCGAGCTGTTTGGCGTATTCGCTGGACATAAAGCTCCCCGGACGCTGTATGACGTGCGGCTGCCGCCGCGTGTCTGGTAACTCACTGTGAGGTTACGCAGCGTAATCTCACTTCGTCAAGCCGAATGGTCCACCGGCTGGGCCGTCGGTGGTCGCGGCCCGTGCCCACCGCAGGGCCTGATACGGTGAACAGGTAAATCCGACGTCCTTTAATGTCCGTCCTGTGAGGCGGAGAAGGAGGTCCGTTTCATGGACGCAGTCATTCCTCCGCCGGAACCCGCGCGTGCGGTGCTCGAAGCACCGGACATCGCCCGTGTTCTGACGCGTATCGCCCACGAGATCGACGAGCGCGCCAAGGGCGCCGACGACGTGGTGCTCCTCGGCATCCCCACGCGAGGCGTCTTCCTCGCCCACCGCCTGGCGGCCAAGCTGGAGCAGATCACCGGCAGGACGATGCCGGTCGGCTCCCTCGACATCACCATGTACCGCGACGACCTGCGGATGCGCCCCGCCCGGGCGCTGGCCCGCACGGAGATCCCCGGCGAGGGCATCGACGGCCGCCTGGTGGTCCTCGTCGACGACGTGCTCTTCTCCGGCCGCACCATCCGTGCCGCCCTCGACGCGCTGAACGACATCGGGCGCCCCCGCGCCGTCCAGCTCGCGGTCCTCGTCGACCGCGGCCACCGCGAACTTCCCATCCGTGCCGACTATGTCGGCAAGAACCTCCCCACGTCGCTGCGGGAGACGGTCAAGGTCCAGCTCACCGAGGAGGACGGCCGCGACAGCGTGCTCCTCGGCACGCGCGCGACCGCATCGGCCGACGGGCAGTAGCGACCCCCGGGCGGAACCGGCCTGTCCGGGACCGCGCAGTCGCACGCCCGCACCTCACCCCCGCATACCTCCTCAACCACGGAGAAAACCGGATGAAGCGTCATCTCATCTCGGCCGCCGACCTCTCCCGCGACGACGCCGTCCTGATCCTCGACACCGCCGAGGAGATGGCCCGCGTCGCCGACCGGCCGATCAAGAAGCTGCCCACCCTGCGCGGCCGCACCGTCGTCAACCTCTTCTTCGAGGACTCGACCCGGACCCGTATCTCCTTCGAGGCCGCCGCCAAGCGGCTCTCCGCCGACGTCATCAACTTCTCGGCCAAGGGCTCCTCGGTCTCCAAGGGCGAGTCGCTCAAGGACACCGCCCTGACCCTGGAGGCCATGGGCGCCGACGCCGTCGTCATCCGCCACCACGCCTCCGGCGCCCCCTACCGGCTCGCCAACTCCGGCTGGATCGACGGTGCCGTCGTCAACGCCGGCGACGGCACCCACGAGCACCCCACCCAGGCCCTGCTGGACGCCTTCACCATGCGCCGCCGCCTGGTCGGCCCCGACGCCGGGCTCGGCAAGGACCTGTCCGGGCGCCGCATCACGATCGTCGGCGACGTGCTGCACAGCCGCGTCGCCCGCTCCAACGTCCACCTGCTGACCACGCTGGGCGCCGAGGTCACCCTCGTCGCACCGCCCACCCTGGTCCCCGTCGGTGTCGAGAGCTGGCCGTGCGAGGTCTCCTACGACCTCGACCAGGTGCTGCCGAAGTCCGACGCCGTGATGATGCTGCGGGTACAGCGCGAGCGCATGAACGCCGCCTTCTTCCCGACCGAGCGCGAATACGCGCGGCGCTACGGCCTGGACGCCGACCGCATGGCGAAGATGCCCGAGCACGCCGTCGTGATGCACCCCGGCCCGATGAACCGCGGCATGGAGATCACCGCCGAGGTCGCCGACTCCGTCCGCTGCACGGCCGTCGAGCAGGTCGCGAACGGCGTCTCGACCCGGATGGCCGTCCTCTACCTGCTGCTCGGCGGCTCCGAGCCGGCCGTCGCCACGAACCACGCCCGCACCGAGGAGAACAAGTAATGTCCAAGATCCTGATCCGCGGTGCGAAGGTCCTCGGCGGCGAGCCGCAGGACGTCCTCGTCGACGGCGAGACCATCGCCGAGGTGGGCACCGGCCTCGGCGCCGAGGGCGCCCAGGTGATCGAGGCCGACGGGAAGATCCTGCTGCCCGGCCTGGTCGACCTGCACACCCACCTGCGCGAGCCCGGCCGCGAGGACTCCGAGACCGTCCTGACCGGCACCCGCGCCGCCGCGAGCGGCGGCTACACCGCCGTCTTCGCCATGGCCAACACCTTCCCCGTCGCCGACACCGCCGGCGTCGTCGAGCAGGTCTGGCGGCTCGGCAAGGAGCACGGCTACTGCGACGTGCAGCCCATCGGCGCCGTCACCGTCGGCCTGGAGGGCAAGCAGCTCTCCGAGCTGGGCGCCATGCACGACTCCGCCGCCGGGGTCACCGTCTTCTCCGACGACGGCAAGTGCGTCGACGACGCCGTGATCATGCGCCGCGCGCTGGAGTATGTGAAGGCCTTCGGCGGCGTCGTCGCCCAGCACGCCCAGGAGCCGCGGCTCACCGAGGGCGCCCAGATGAACGAGGGCGTCGTCTCCGCCGAGCTGGGCCTGGGCGGCTGGCCGGCCGTCGCCGAGGAGTCGGTCATCGCCCGCGACGTCCTGCTCGCCGAGCACGTCGGCTCCCGGGTGCACATCTGCCACCTGTCCACGGCCGGCTCGGTCGAGATCGTCCGCTGGGCCAAGTCGCGCGGCATCGACGTCACCGCCGAGGTCACCCCGCACCACCTGCTGCTCACCGACGAGCTGGTGCGCTCGTACAACCCGGTCTACAAGGTGAACCCGCCGCTGCGCACCGAGCGCGATGTGCTGGCCCTGCGCGAGGCGCTGGCCGACGGCACCATCGACATCGTGGCCACCGACCACGCGCCGCACCCGCACGAGGACAAGGACTGCGAGTGGGCCGCGGCGGCCATGGGCATGGTGGGCCTGGAGACGGCGCTGTCCGTCGTCCAGCACACGATGGTCGAGACCGGGCTGCTGGACTGGGCCGGGGTCGCCGAGCGCATGTCCTTCAAGCCCGCCCGCATCGGCAGCCTCGCCGGTCACGGCCGCCCCATCGCCCCCGGGGAGCCCGCCAACCTCACGCTGGTGGATTCCGCTTACCGTGGTGTCGTGGACCCCGCGGGCTTCGCCTCCCGCAGCCGCAACACCCCCTACGAGGGCCGCGAGCTGCCGGGTCGCGTCACCCACACCTTCCTGCGGGGCCGGGCAACGGTCGTGGACGGGAAGCTGGCGTGACACCTGCACTGATGATTCTGGCGGCCGAGGAGAAGTCCCAGGCCGTCACCCACTGGGCCGGCCGGATCGGCTGGGTCGTGGGACTCCTCCTCTTCATCGCACTGCTCTATTGGCTGATGCGCGAGGGCTGGAAGTGGCGCGGCACGCTCCAGGGCGACCTGCCCGGGCTGCCGGCCGCCCCCGCGGACCCCGGCGCGAGCACGCTCACGATGACCGGGCGGTACCACGGCTCGACCACCGCCGGGCAGTGGCTCGACCGCATCGTCGCGCAGGGCCTGGGCACCCGCAGCCGGGCGGAACTCACCCTGACGGAGCAAGGCGTCCGGGTCGACCGCCCCGGGGCGCAGGACTTCTTCATCCCCGCCGCCGCCCTGCGCGGCGCCCGCCTCGACAAGGGCATCGCGGGCAAGGTCCTCACCGAGGGCGGCCTGCTCGTGATCACCTGGCAGCACGGCGACAAGACGATCGACTCGGGCTTCCGCTCCGACACGGCCGCCGAGCACGCGGCCTGGGTCGAGGCCCTCACCACCATGACCCCCACCACGAACGACAGCACGACGGAAGGCGCACGATGACGACCTCCAGCAGGGGAGCCGCCAGGGTTCCCGCCGTACTCGTCCTGGAGGACGGCCGTACCTTCCGCGGCCGTGCCTACGGGGCCCACGGGGTCACCTTCGGCGAGGCGGTGTTCTCCACCGGCATGACCGGCTACCAGGAGACCCTGACCGACCCCTCCTACCACCGCCAGGTGGTCGTGATGACCGCCCCGCACGTCGGCAACACCGGAGTCAACGACGAGGACCCCGAGTCCGCCCGCATCTGGGTGGCCGGCTACGTCGTCCGCGACCCCGCCCGCGTCTCCTCCAACTGGCGCGCCCGGCGCTCGCTGGAGGACGAGCTGCGCCACCAGGGCATCGTCGGCATCAGCGGCATCGACACCCGCGCCCTCACCCGCCACCTGCGCGAGCGCGGCGCCATGCGCGTCGGCATCTTCTCCGGCAACGCCCTGCCGGACGAGGGCACCATGCTCCTCGAGGTGCGCCAGGCCCCCGAGATGAAGGGCGCCGACCTCTCCGCCGAGGTCGCCACCAAGGAGGCCTACGTCGTCCCGGCGATCGGTGCGAAGAAGTTCACCGTCGCCGCGATCGACCTGGGCATCAAGGGCATGACCCCGCACCGGATGGCCGAGCGCGGCATCGAGGTGCACGTCCTGCCCGCCACGGCGACCCTCGACGACGTCTACGCCGTGAACCCGGACGGCGTGTTCTTCTCCAACGGCCCGGGCGACCCGGCCACCGCCGACCACCCGGTCTCCGTGATGCGCGGCGTGCTGGAGCGCAGGACGCCGCTGTTCGGCATCTGCTTCGGCAACCAGATCCTCGGGCGCGCCCTCGGCTTCGGCACCTACAAGCTGAAGTACGGCCACCGCGGCATCAACCAGCCCGTGCAGGACCGTACGACCGGCAAGGTCGAGGTCACCGCGCACAACCACGGCTTCGCCGTCGACGCCCCGCTCGACAAGGCGACCGACACCCCCTACGGCCGCGTCGAGGTCTCCCACGTCTGCCTCAACGACAACGTGGTCGAAGGCCTCCAGCTGCTCGACCAGCCGGCCTTCAGCGTCCAGTACCACCCCGAGGCAGCAGCAGGCCCGCACGACGCCGCGTACCTGTTCGACCGCTTCGTCTCCCTGATGGAGGGCCAGCGTGCCTAAGCGCACCGACATCCAGTCCGTTCTGGTCATCGGCTCCGGCCCGATCGTCATCGGCCAGGCCGCGGAGTTCGACTACTCCGGCACCCAGGCCTGCCGCGTCCTGAAGGCCGAAGGCCTGCGGGTGATCCTGGTCAACTCCAACCCGGCCACGATCATGACCGACCCGGAGATCGCCGACGCCACCTACGTCGAGCCGATCACCCCCGAGTTCGTCGAGAAGATCATCGCCAAGGAGCGCCCCGACGCGCTCCTGCCCACCCTCGGCGGCCAGACCGCGCTCAACACCGCGATCTCCATGCACGAGAACGGCGTCCTGGAGAAGTACGGCGTCGAGCTCATCGGCGCCAACGTCGAGGCCATCCACAAGGGCGAGGACCGCGACCTGTTCAAGGGCGTCGTCGAGGCCGTCAACGCCAAGATCGGCCATGGCGAGTCCGCCCGCTCGGTCATCTGCCACACCATGGACGAGATCCTCGCGGGCGTCGAGACGCTCGGCGGCTACCCGGTCGTCGTCCGCCCCTCCTTCACCATGGGCGGCGCCGGCTCCGGCTTCGCGCACGACGAGGAGGAGCTGCGCCGCATCGCCGGCCAGGGCCTCACGCTCTCCCCGACCACCGAGGTGCTCCTGGAGGAGTCCATCCTCGGCTGGAAGGAGTACGAGCTGGAGCTGATGCGCGACAAGCACGACAACGTCGTGGTCGTCTGCTCCATCGAGAACTTCGACCCGATGGGCGTGCACACCGGTGACTCCATCACCGTCGCCCCGGCGATGACCCTGACCGACCGCGAGTACCAGGTGCTGCGCGACATCGGCATCGCGATCATCCGCGAGGTCGGCGTCGACACCGGCGGCTGCAACATCCAGTTCGCGGTCAACCCCGAGGACGGCCGGGTCATCGTCATCGAGATGAACCCGCGCGTCTCGCGCTCCTCCGCGCTGGCCTCCAAGGCGACCGGCTTCCCGATCGCGAAGATCGCCGCCCGGCTGGCCGTGGGCTACACGCTGGACGAGGTCCCGAACGACATCACGGAGAAGACCCCGGCCTCCTTCGAGCCCACGCTCGACTACGTCGTGGTCAAGGCCCCGCGCTTCGCGTTCGAGAAGTTCCCCTCCGCCGACGCCACCCTCACCACCACCATGAAGTCGGTGGGCGAGGCCATGGCCATCGGCCGCAACTTCACCGAGGCCCTGCAGAAGGCGCTGCGCTCGCTGGAGAAGAAGGGCTCGCAGTTCGACTTCGTGAGCGAGCCCGGCGACAAGGCCGCGCTGCTGGAGAAGGCCGCGGTGCCCACCGACGGCCGGATCAACACGGTCATGGACGCCATCCGCGCCGGGGCCACCCCGCAGGAGGTCTTCGACTCCACGAAGATCGACCCGTGGTTCGTGGACCAGCTCTTCCTGATCCACGAGATCGCCGAGGAGCTGCGCGCGGCCGAGCGCCTGGACCCGGAGCTGCTGGCCGAGGCCAAGCGGCACGGCTTCTCGGACGCCCAGATCGCCGCGGTCCGCGGGCTGACCGAGGACGTCGTGCGCGAGGTCCGGCACTCCCTCGGGGTGCGCCCGGTCTACAAGACCGTCGACACCTGCGCCGCCGAATTCGCCGCGAAGACCCCGTACTTCTACTCCTCCTACGACGAGGAGACCGAGGTCGCGCCGCGCACCAGGCCCGCGGTGATCATCCTGGGCTCCGGCCCGAACCGGATCGGCCAGGGCATCGAGTTCGACTACTCCTGCGTCCACGCCTCCTTCGCCCTGAGCGACGCCGGCTACGAGACCGTGATGGTCAACTGCAACCCGGAGACCGTCTCCACCGACTACGACACCTCCGACCGGCTCTACTTCGAGCCGCTCACCCTGGAGGACGTGCTGGAGATCGTGCACGCCGAGCAGCAGGCCGGCCCGGTCGCGGGCGTGGTCGTCCAGCTCGGCGGGCAGACGCCGCTGGGCCTGTCCCAGGCGCTGAAGGACAACGGCGTCCCGGTCGTGGGCACCTCGCCCGAGGCCATCCACGCCGCCGAGGACCGCGGCGCCTTCGGCCGGGTCCTCGCCGAGGCGGGCCTGCCCGCCCCCAAGCACGGCACGGCCACCACGTTCGCGGGAGCGAAGGCCATTGCCGACGAGATCGGCTACCCCGTGCTGGTCCGTCCGTCGTATGTGCTCGGCGGCCGCGGCATGGAGATCGTCTACGACGAGACGCGCCTGGAGGCGTACATCGCCGAGTCGACCGAGATCTCCCCGACCCGTCCGGTCCTGGTGGACCGTTTCCTCGACGACGCCATCGAGATCGACGTCGACGCGCTCTACGACGGCCACGAGCTCTACCTCGGCGGCGTGATGGAGCACATCGAGGAGGCCGGTATCCACTCCGGCGACTCCGCCTGCGCGCTGCCCCCGATCACCCTCGGCGGCTTCGACATCAAGCGCCTGCGGGCCTCGACGGAGGCCATCGCCAAGGGCGTCGGCGTGCGCGGCCTGATCAACATCCAGTTCGCCATGGCCGGGGACATCCTCTACGTGCTGGAGGCCAACCCGCGCGCCTCCCGCACCGTGCCCTTCACCTCGAAGGCCACCGCGGTGCCGCTGGCCAAGGCCGCCGCCCGGATCTCCCTCGGCGCCACGATCGCCGAGCTGCGCGCCGAGGGCATGCTGCCCAAGGAGGGCGACGGCGGCACGCTGCCGCTGGACGCGCCGATCTCCGTCAAGGAGGCCGTCATGCCCTGGAGCCGCTTCCGCGACATCCACGGCCGCGGCGTGGACACCGTCCTCGGCCCGGAGATGCGCTCGACCGGCGAGGTCATGGGCATCGACAGCGTCTTCGGCACCGCCTACGCCAAGTCGCAGGCCGGCGCGTACGGCGCGCTGCCCACCAAGGGCCGCGCGTTCGTCTCGGTGGCCAACCGGGACAAGCGCTCGATGATCTTCCCGGCGCGCGAGCTCGTCGCCCACGGCTTCGAGCTGCTGGCCACCTCCGGCACGGCCGAGGTGCTCAAGCGCAACGGCATCAACGCCACCGTGGTGCGCAAGCAGAGCGAGGGCGAGGGCCCCAACGGCGAGAAGACGATCGTCCAGCTGATCCACGACGGCCAGGTCGACCTGATCGTCAACACCCCCTACGGGACCGGCGGCCGGCTCGACGGCTACGAGATCCGCACCGCCGCGGTCGCCCGCGCGGTGCCCTGCCTGACCACGGTCCAGGCCCTCGCGGCCGCCGTCCAGGGCATCGAGGCGCTCACCCGCGGCGACGTGGGCGTGCGCTCCCTGCAGGAACACGCGGAGCATCTGATCGCCGCCCGCGAGGCGTGAGGCGACGGAGGGGGACACCGGAAAGGGTGTCCCCCTCTTCGCGAGCCCCCACGACCCGCCCCGCCCGCCGCCCTCGCCCGGAAGGCATGGAATGTACCGCCTGTTCTTCGACCTGATCTTCAAGCGCATGGACCCCGAGAAGGCCCACCACCTGGCCTTCGGCTGGATCCGGCTCCTCGCCCGCATCCCCGTCCTGCGCACCTTCGCCGCGGCCGTCCTCGCGCCCCGCCACAAGGCGCTGCGCACCGAGGCGTTCGGCCTGCGGATGCACGGCCCCTTCGGCCTGGCCGCCGGCTTCGACAAGAACGCCGCGGCCATCGACGGCATGAGCATGCTCGGCTTCGACCACGTCGAGATCGGCACCGTCACCGCCCAGCCGCAGCCGGGCAACCCCAGGAAGCGGCTGTTCCGCCTCGTCGCGGACCGCGCGCTGATCAACCGCATGGGCTTCAACAACGACGGCTCGGCGGCCGTCGCGGAACGCCTCGCCACGCGGAACCCCGTCTTCAGGACCACCGTCGGCGTCAACATCGGCAAGACCAAGGTGGTGCCGGAGGCGGAGGCCGTCGCCGACTACGTCACCTCCACCGAGCGCCTCGCCGCGCACGCCGACTACCTGGTCGTCAACGTCTCCTCCCCGAACACCCCCGGCCTGCGCAACCTCCAGGCCGTCGACCACCTGCGCCCGCTGCTCGCCGCGGTGCGCGAGGCCGCGGACCGGTCGGTGACCGGGCGCCGGGTCCCGCTGCTGGTGAAGATCGCCCCCGACCTCGCCGACGAGGACGTCGACGCCGTCGCCGACCTGGCCGTCGAGCTCGGCCTGGACGGCATCATCGCCACCAACACCACCATCGCCCGCGACGGCCTCGGGCTGCGCACCCCCAAGCGCACCGTCGAGGCCATCGGCGCGGGCGGCCTCTCGGGCGCCCCCCTGAAGGAGCGCTCGCTGGAGGTCCTGCGCCGCCTGTACGCCCGTGTGGGCGACCGGATCACCCTGGTCGGTGTCGGGGGCATCGAGACCCCCGACGACGCCTGGGAGCGCATCCTGGCGGGTGCCACGCTGGTCCAGGGCTACAGCGCGTTCATCTACGAGGGCCCGTTCTGGTGCCGCCGCATCCACCGCGGCCTGGCCGAGCGCCTCGCCGCCAGCCCGTATGCCACCCTCGCCGACGCCGTCGGCGCCGAGCACCGGAAGGTGACCGCATGACCCCGCTGGAGCCGTTCGGCGCGCGGCTGCGCCGTGCCATGGACGAGCGCGGCCCGCTCTGCGTCGGCATCGACCCGCACGCCTCGCTGCTCGCCGACTGGGGCCTGTCCGACGACATCGCCGGTCTGGAGCGCTTCACGCACACCGTCGTGGAGGCACTGGCCGACCGGGTCGCCGTGCTCAAGCCGCAGTCCGCGTTCTTCGAGCGGTTCGGTTCGCGCGGCATCGCCGTCCTCGAACGGGCCGTCGCCGACGCCCGGGCCGCCGGCGCCCTGGTGCTGATGGACGCCAAGCGCGGCGACATCGGCTCCACCATGGCCGCCTACGCCGCCACCTACCTCGCCCCCTCCTCGCCGCTGTTCTCGGACGCCGTGACCGTCAGCCCCTACCTCGGCTACGGCTCGCTGCGCCCGGCGCTGGACCTGGCGCGGGAGAGCGGCACCGGCGTCTTCGTGCTCGCCCTGACCTCCAACCCGGAGGGCGCCGAGGTGCAGCACGCCGTGCGCGCCGACGGCGCGACGGTCGCGGCCACCATGCTGGACCACCTGCGCGCCGAGAACGCCGCCGAGGCCGCCGCCGGGGCGATGGGCTCGTACGGCGCGGTCGTCGGCGCCACGCTGGGCGGCTCGGCCGGTGCCGCGGGTGCGGAGCTGTCCATCGACGGCCCGCTGCTGGCCCCCGGGATCGGTGCCCAGGGCGCCACGGCCGCGGACTTGCCGAAGGTCTTCGGCGCGGCAGTGCGCGACGTCGTCCCGAACGTCAGCCGGGGTGTCCTGCGTCACGGTCCGGATGTCGCCGCGCTGCGCGAAAGTGCCGCGCGGTTCGCCGGTGAGGTGCAGGAAGCGGTCACGGCGAGCGGTCCGGCGGCGCATTAACGCCGAAATTGTTGGTTGTTATGTCCCGAAAAGTCCTGGTCGACGGAGTCTGACCAGGACTTTTCGCTTGTTCTCGCTGACTGGAGCGGGATCGGCCGCTAGTCTCCGACGAGAGCGAACGTGCAAGCGCGTTGCTCGTTGCTCCCCAGGTGTGGGCCGACTAGGTTCCTCACCGGTCCGTATCCGACAGTTCGACATCCGAGGTGACGTAGGCGTGGCTCTTCCGCCCCTTACCCCTGAACAGCGCGCAGCCGCGCTCGAAAAGGCCGCCGCGGCTCGCCGGGAGCGGGCCGAGGTCAAGAATCGACTCAAGCACTCCGGCGCCTCGCTGCACGAGGTCATCGAGCAGGGCCAGAAGAACGATGTCATCGGCAAGATGAAGGTGAGCGCCCTCCTGGAGAGCCTTCCCGGCGTCGGCAAGGTCCGTGCCAAGCAGATCATGGAGCGGCTCGGCATCTCCGAGAGCCGCCGGGTGCGCGGTCTCGGCTCCAACCAGATCGCGTCCCTGGAGCGTGAGTTCGGGGGCTCGGCCGCCTGACGTTCCCAGGCACTCCCGGGAACCGGGATAATCGCTGCATGAGTACTGCAGTCTCCCGGGGGACGTCCCCCGTTCCCCCGGCCAGACAACCGCGGCTGACCGTGCTCTCCGGCCCCTCCGGGGTCGGCAAGAGCACGGTTGTCGCCCATATGCGCAAGGCCCACCCCGAGGTGTGGCTCTCGGTGTCCTGCACCACCCGCAAGCCGCGCCCCGGCGAGCGGGAGGGGGTCCAGTACTTCTTCGTGGACGACGAGCAGTTCGACAAGCTCATCGCCAACGGCGAGCTGCTGGAGTGGGCCGAGTTCGCGGGCAACCGCTACGGCACCCCGCGCCAGGCGGTCCTGGACCACCTGGAGGCGGGCGTGCCGGTGCTGCTGGAGATCGACCTCCAGGGCGCCCGGCAGGTCCGGGAGAGCATGGCGGAGGCCCAGCTGGTCTTCCTCGCCCCGCCGAGCTGGGAGGAGCTGGTCCGCCGGCTCACCGGCCGGGGCACCGAGTCGCCCGAGGTGATCGAGCGCCGCCTGGAGGCCGCCCGCATCGAGCTGGCGGCGGAGTCGGAGTTCGACACCACGCTGGTCAACACCTCGGTCGAGGACGTTGCACGCGAACTGCTAGCCTTGCTGCGCTGAACATCTTTCTTCACCCCCATCGGAAGGCAGAGAGTGTCCTCTTCCATCACCGCGCCCGAGGGCATCATCAACCCGCCGATTGATGAGCTGCTCGAGGCGACCGACTCGAAGTACAGCCTCGTGATCTACGCCGCCAAGCGCGCGCGCCAGATCAACGCGTACTACTCGCAGCTCGGCGAGGGCCTGCTGGAGTACGTCGGCCCGCTGGTGGACACCCACGTCCACGAGAAGCCGCTCTCCATCGCGCTCCGCGAGATCAACGCGGGTCTACTGACCTCCGAGGCCATCGAGGCCCCGGCGGCCTAAGCGGCGACCTTCTTGCCCGAGGGCCCGGCAGCACGGCTGCCGGGCCCTTGGTGTGTCATAGAGCTTGTAGGAAACGCGAGCGCGGGGAGCAGCCGGCAATGGACAAGCCGAAGGTCGTTCTGGGGGTCAGCGGCGGGATCGCCGCCTACAAGGCGTGTGAGCTGCTGCGGCGGCTGACGGAGTCCGGGCACGACGTACGGGTGGTGCCGACCGAGTCCGCACTGCACTTCGTCGGCGCGGCGACCTGGTCCGCGCTGTCCGGCCACCCGGCCGGCAGCGAGGTGTGGGAGAACGTCCACGAGGTGCCGCACGTGCGCATCGGACAGGAGGCGCAGCTCGTCGTCGTGGCCCCCGCCACGGCGGACATGCTGGCCAAGGCGGCGCACGGACTCGCCGACGACCTGCTGACGAACACCCTGCTCACCGCGCGCTGCCCGGTCGTCTTCGCGCCCGCGATGCACACCGAGATGTGGGAGAACCCGGCCACCCAGGAGAACGTGGCGACCCTGCGCCGCCGCGGCGCGGTCGTCATCGAGCCCGCCGTCGGCCGGCTGACCGGCGTCGACACCGGCAAGGGCCGGCTGCCCGACCCCGAGGAGATCTTCGAGGTCTGCCGCCGGGTGCTGGCCCGCGGCCCGCAGGCTCCGGATCTCGCGGGCCGCCACGTGGTGATCAGCGCCGGCGGCACCCGCGAGCCGCTCGACCCCGTGCGCTACCTCGGCAACCGCTCCTCGGGCCTCCAGGGCTACGCCCTGGCCCGGACCGCGGTGGCCCGTGGGGCCCGGGTGACGCTTGTCGCGGCGAACAGCACCCTGCCGGATCCGGCAGGGGCCGACGTCGTCCAGGTCGGCACGGCTGTTCAACTGCGTGAGGCCGTGATCAAGGCCGCGGCCGACGCCGATGCCGTGGTCATGGCGGCCGCCGTCGCCGACTTCCGGCCGGCGCAGTACGCCGCCGGCAAGATCAAGAAGCGGGACGGGCAGGACCCCGAGCCTGTCGCGCTCGTCCGCAACCCCGACGTCCTCGCCGAGCTCTCGGCCGACCGCGCCCGCCCCGGCCAGGTCGTCGTCGGCTTCGCCGCGGAGACGGACGACGTGCTGGCCAACGGCCGCGCCAAGCTGGCGCGCAAGGGCTGTGACCTGCTGGTTGTCAACGAGGTGGGGGAGCGCAAGACCTTCGGTTCGACGGAGAACGAGGCCGTCGTGCTCGCCCCCGACGGCTCCGAGACCCCCGTCCCGCACGGCCCCAAGGAGGCCCTTGCGGACGTCGTCTGGGACCTCGTCGCCCGTCGCCTCGGCTGAGCGCGCCGGCGGACTCCTACCCTCCGGTTTCCCGTGCGCCGCTTGGGACTCCGGAGGCGAGTGTCGCAGGTCACGCAGGTGCCGATCCGAGACGGGATGCCCGAAGCGCGAGAACGCCGGATAAACTGTCATCGGATCCGAGTCGAGCGCAGCTCTCGGCCGGGTCCGTCAATGATCAGCCAGCAGCCGCTGCAACCCCAGGGAGCGATGTGTCCCGCCGCCTGTTCACCTCGGAG
>NZ_JABBXF010000063.1 GCF_013030945.1 Streptomyces morookaense
GGCGGAGCTCGCCGCCGCGGAGGCCGCCCTGGACGCGGCCCGCGAGGCGGCGGGCGAGGCCGGGCGGCGGCGCGCGGCGATCACGGCCCGCCGCGACGCACTGGCCCTCGGTCTGCGCCGCAAGGACGGCACGGGCGCGCTCCTGACAGCGAAGGAACGAATCTCCGGACTTCTCGGACCGGCGGCCGGACTCCTCACGGTCACCCCCGGCAGCGAACTCCCCGTCGCCGCCGCGCTGGGCGCGGCCGCGGACGCCGTCGCCGTCACCGGCCCCGCGGCCGCGGCGGAAGCACTGCGCCTGCTGAAGAAAGAGGACGCAGGCCGCGCGGCACTGCTCCTCGCGGGAGCACCGGACGAGCCCCCCGCCGAACCCGTCGCGGGTTTCCGGACGGCGGCCGAACTCGTGCGCGCGCCCGAGGAGTTGCGGCCTGCCGTCCGGCGCCTGCTGGCCCGTACGGTGGTCGTCGACACCCTGGAGGACGCCGAGCACCTGGTCGCCGCGCGCCCCGACCTGACCGCCGTCACCGCCGAAGGCGACGTGCTGGGCGCCCACTTCGCGCAGGGCGGCTCCGGCGGTGCGCCGAGCCTGCTGGAGGTGCAGGCCGCCGTCGACGAGGCGACGGCGGAACTCGCCGAACTCGAAAAGGAATGCGCGGAGTTGAGCATGGCTCAGCGCGCAGCGGAAGAGAACAGGACACGGACCGCCGCCCTCGTCGAGGAGCTGGCGGCCTCCCGCAGCACCGCCGACCGCGCGAAGTCGAAGACCGCCCAGGACCTGGGCCGCCTCGCCGGGCAGGCCCGCGCCGCGGAGGGCGAGGCCGAACGCAGCGCCGCGGCCGTCGAGCGCGCACAGGAAGCACTGGCGCGCGCCGCCGAGGAGGCCGCCGAACTGGCGGAACGGCTCGCGGCCGCCGAGGAGTTCGCGGACACCGACGGCACGGACGACCCCGACACCGCCGCCCGCGACCGGCTCGCGGCCGACGGCGCCAACGCCCGGCAGACGGAGATGGAGGCGCGGCTGCAGGTCCGTACCCACGAGGAGCGGGTCAAGGCGCTCGCGGGCCGGGCGGACGGGCTGGACCGCGCGGCGCGTGCCGAACGGGAGGCGCGGGCGCGGGCGGAGCAGCGCCGAGCCCGGCTGCGCCACGAGGCCGAGGTGGCCGGGGCGGTGGCGGCCGGGGCCCGGCAGCTGCTGGCCCATGTGGAGGCCTCGCTGGTCCGCGCCGACGAGGAGCGGCGGTCGGCCGAGGCCGCCAAGGCGGAGCGCGAGCGCGAACTGGTCGCCGGGCGCAATGCCGCGCGCGAGCTCAAGACCGAGCTGGACAAGCTGACGGACTCGGTCCACAAGGGCGAGGTGCTGGGCGCGGAGAAGCGGCTGCGCATCGAGCAGCTGGAGGCCAAGGCCCTGGAGGAGCTCGGGGTCGAGCCCGCGGGCCTGGTCGCCGAGTACGGTCCCGACCAGCCGGTGCCGCCCTCGCCGCCGGCCGAGGGCGAGACGCTGCCCGAGGACCCGGAGCACCCCCGCAACCAGCCGGTGCCCTTCGTACGGGCGGAACAGGAGAAGCGCCTCAGGGCGGCGGAACGGGCGTACCAGCAGCTGGGCAAGGTCAATCCGCTGGCGCTGGAGGAGTTCGCGGCCCTGGAGGAGCGGCACAACTTCCTCTCGGAGCAGCTGGAGGACCTCAAGAAGACCCGCGCCGACCTCCTCCAGGTGGTGAAGGACGTCGACAAGCGCGTCGAGGAGGTCTTCACCGCGGCCTACCGGGACACGGCCCGCGAGTTCGAGGGCGTCTTCTCCCGGCTCTTCCCAGGCGGCGAGGGGCGCCTGATCCTGACCGACCCGGACGACATGCTGGCGACCGGCGTCGACGTGGAGGCCCGCCCGCCGGGCAAGAAGGTCAAGCGCCTGTCGCTCCTCTCGGGCGGGGAGCGCTCCCTGACCGCGGTCGCCCTGCTCGTGGCGATCTTCAAGGCCCGCCCGAGCCCGTTCTATGTGATGGACGAGGTCGAGGCGGCGCTGGACGACACCAATCTCCAGCGGCTGATCGGGATCATGAAAGAGCTGCAGGAGAGCTCGCAGCTGATCGTGATCACCCACCAGAAGCGGACCATGGAGGTCGCGGACGCGCTCTACGGGGTGTCGATGCAGGGCGACGGCGTTTCGAAGGTCATCAGCCAGCGGCTTCGTTGATCAACTTCACTACTTGAACTCAACTCCCCGGCAAACGGGGGGAAACAGATTCATCACATTCTCTTGACTTAGAGAAATGAAGGCATAGGGTCTCCCACGTTGCTTACGCCTTCACGTGGTGGTCATTTGATCTTCCACCGGAAAGGCCGCCCCCCACCCCCGGCAGTGTGGCCGGGGTGCCCCAGGAGTACACGTTGACCAGCACAACGACGGCAGCGAAGGGGTCCGAGAGCCGCAAGGCCCAGCCGGACCACCTCGGCCACGTCATCTTCATCACCGCGGCCGCGGCCATGGGCGGCTTCCTCTTCGGTTACGACAGCTCCGTGATCAACGGTGCCGTCGAGGGCATCCGCCACAAGTACGACATCGGCTCCGCCGCTCTCGCCCAGGTCATCGCGATCGCGCTGATCGGCTGCGCGATCGGCGCCGCCACGGCCGGCCGCGTCGCGGACCGCATCGGCCGCATCCGCGTGATGCAGATCTCCGCGGCCCTGTTCACCGTCAGCGCCGTCGGCTCGGCCGTGCCGTTCGCCCTGTGGGACCTCGCCCTGTGGCGCGTCCTCGGCGGCATAGCCATCGGCATGGCCTCGGTCATCGGCCCGGCCTACATCGCCGAGGTCTCCCCGCCCGCCTACCGCGGCCGGCTCGGCTCCTTCCAGCAGGCCGCGATCGTCGTCGGCATCGCCGTCTCGCAGCTCGTCAACTGGGGCATCCTCAACGCCGCGGGCGGCGACCAGCGCGGCCACCTCCTCGGCATCGAGGCCTGGCAGCTGATGCTCGGCGTCATGGTCGTCCCGGCCGTCCTCTACGGCCTGCTCTCCTTCGCCATCCCCGAGTCCCCCCGCTTCCTGATCTCGGTCGGCAAGCTCGACAAGGCCAAGACCGTCCTGGCCGAGGTCGAGGGCAAGGGCACCGACCTCGACGCGCGCGTCGCCGAGATCGAGCACGCGATGCACAACGAGCAGAAGTCCACGTTCAAGGACCTCCTCGGCGGCCGCTTCGGTCTGCTCCCGATCGTCTGGATCGGCATCGGCCTCTCGGTCTTCCAGCAGTTCGTCGGCATCAACGTCGCGTTCTACTACTCCTCGACGCTGTGGCAGTCGGTGGGCATCAACCCCGAGAGCTCGTTCTTCTACAGCTTCACCACGTCGATCATCAACATCGTCGGCACCGTGATCGCGATGGTCCTCGTCGACCGCATCGGCCGCAAGCCGCTCGCCCTCGTCGGTTCCGTCGGCATGGCCGTCTCCCTCGCCCTCGAGGCCTGGGCCTTCGCCTCCAAGTCCGCGGACGGCACCCTGCCGACCGGCCAGGGCACCGTGGCCCTCATCGCGGCCCACGCCTTCGTGCTCTTCTTCGCCCTCTCCTGGGGCGTCGTGGTCTGGGTCTTCCTCGGCGAGATGTTCCCCAACCGCATCCGCGCCGCGGCCCTGGGCGTCGCCGCCTCGGCCCAGTGGATCGCCAACTGGGCCATCACGGCCAGCTTCCCGAGCCTCGCGGACTGGAACCTCTCGGGCGCGTACATCATCTACGCGGTCTTCGCCGTGCTCTCCATCCCCTTCGTGATGAAGTTCGTGAAGGAGACGAAGGGCAAGGCGTTGGAGGAGATGGGCTGACCTACCCCGCCCGCCCGCTCCTCTGCGAGGCGCTGACCCGACTTACGGGTCAGCGCCTTTGCGTTTGCCGGGGCCGGGGGCCTATGTCCGGCCGCCCCGCCGCCGTGGCGGGCGTTGGCCACCCTCCCGCTCCACCCGTTGCTGGCACCGCAGCCTCGGCTCCCTCGTGGGGGCGGATCACCGTCGGCGTCGTACGGACGCGAGGGGGTGGGGTGGGGACGGGCCCTGGAGAGGGACGTAAAGGGCTGTTTGCGGTAGTGCGGGGCACCCGCACGGGGACCGCTTCCCCGCGAACAGTCCAGTCCCTCGGAAGGGCCCGTCCCCACCCCACCCCCGACCCACGCATGCAAAACGGCCCCCTGCGTGACGCAGGGGGCCGTTCGAACTACAGGATCACTTCTCCCGCGGCGTCGGCAGCACAGCCATCAGCAGCGCCGAGATGGCGATCGTCGCCGCCCAGCCCAGCCCGTACTTGCCCACGAACGTCCCGGACAGCGGCCCGCTGAACCACGCGCACTGCGTGAAGCAGAGACCCGCGATCAGCGCCACCGCCCACGCGGTCATGGCCTGCCAGCAGAAGCCGCCCTGGTACCAGTACCGGCTCGACGGGCTGGTGTCCATCAGCCCCTCCGCGTCGTACCGCACGGCCCGCACCCGGCGCCGCGCCATGTCGACGGCGTAGACGCCGATCCAGGCGGAGAACGAGACGGCCAGCAGGATCAGGAACGTGATGAACGAGCTCAGGAAGCTCTTCGCGACCAGCATCAGCATCAGACCGCCCACCAGCGAGATGGCGGCGTTGATGCTCACGGCCATCGCCCGCGGCAGCTTCACACCCATCGTCTGGGCGGTGAACCCGGCCGAGTACATCGACAGCGAGTTGATCAGCAGCATGCCCACGATCGCGGTGACCAGGTACGGCACGGCCAGCCACGTCGGCAGGATGTCACCGAGGAAGGACACCGGGTCCGGCGCCTCGGCGAGCCCCGGCGCGGCCACGGCCATCACGGCGCCCATGAGCACCATCGGCACCATCACCACACCGGCACCGGAGACCGTCGCGCCGACGATCTTCTTGCCGGACGCGGAGTGCGGCAGGTACCGCGCGAAGTCGGGGCCGGTGGGCACCCAGCTGATGCCGCCCGCCGCGATGGTGCCGATACCGGCGATCATCATCGCGGTCGAACCGGCCGGCTTCGAGAAGACGTCGTGCCACTTGATGTGGACGACGAGGTACCCGAGCACGAGCACGCTGAAGACGCCGAACAAATACGTCGACCACTTGTTGCAGACGTTCAGGGCCTTCCGCCCCATGCCGCTCACGAGGAACGTACAAGCAACGAAAACAAACAGCGTGATCACAATCAGCACACTGTTGCTCTTGATCCCGAACAGCAGGTCGAGCACGGTCAGGACGGCGTACGCGCCCGTGACGGCGTTGATCGTCTCCCAGCCGAACCGGGCGACCCACAGGATCGCACCGGGGAAGAGGTTGCCGCGCACGCCGAACGTCGCACGGGAGAGCATCGCGCCCGGGGCGCCGCCCCACTTCCCGGAGACCGACAGCACGCCGACCATGCCGAAGGAGGCGACGGCGGCGCATCCGGCGACGATCAGGACCTGCCAGAAGTTGAGCTTGTTGAAGACCACCAGGGCGGCGCCCATGGTGAGCAGCAGCACGCTGATGTTGGCGGCGACCCAGGTCGGGAAGAGTTCCCTGACCCGGCCGTGCCGCTCGTGGTCCGGTACGGGCTCGATGCCGCGGGTTTCTATCGCGCCTTCGGAGTCGGCGACTGCAGTGGTGGACACATCGTCCACCAGAGCGCCGTCCGAGCGGACGGCGTTGTCCGTGGTGGGGGCCATGGGGATGGGGGCTCCGTGCAGGTGATGCGGGGGGCGGGAGGCCTCGGGGGTGTCGGCGAGCCGGGCCGGCTCGCCAAGGCCTCTGACCAGAGAAGGTCTTTGCGGACTCTACGCGCGTCGCACAGCTCCACGCCATCGTACTTTGCTCCAACTTTGGCCGGATAGTGCGATTGGTCCTCGTGGTAAAGCACAAAAATCCGGCCACGACGCCGCGAAAACACGAGGCCGGCAAGACGGCACCGGCATCCCGCCCCGGTGTCCGATACTGGGGTCGTTATGGAATTCGTCATCCTTGCCGTAGTCATCGCTGTGGTCGCGCTCGGCGCGATCAGCGGGCTCGTGGTGAGCAGCCGCAAGAAGAAGCAGCTGCCCCCGGCGCCGCCGAGCAGCCCGTCCGTCACCGCGCCGCCCGCCGAGCCCCACGTCGGCGAGGAGGCCGAAGCCCCGCGCGAGGAACCGCGCCGCACCATCGAAGAGGTGGAACTGCCGGAGGCCGCCGAGGCCCCGGCGGAGGAGGCGCCGGTCGTCGAGCCGGAGACCGCCGCGGAGGCCGCGGCCCCGGCCGCGCCCGCCGTGGAGGTCCCCGAGCCCACCGCCGGCCGCCTCGTCCGGCTGCGCGCCCGGCTCTCGCGCTCGCAGAACACCCTGGGCAAGGGTCTGCTGACCCTGCTCTCCCGGGAGCACCTCGACGAGGACACCTGGGAGGAGATCGAGGACACCCTGCTCACCGCCGACGTGGGTGTCGCGCCCACACAGGAGCTGGTCGAGCGGCTGCGCGAGCGCGTCAAGGTGCTCGGCACCCGCACCCCCGAGGAACTGCGCGCCCTGCTCCGCGAGGAGCTGCTCGCGCTCGTCGGCACCGACTTCGACCGCAGCGTCCACACCGAGCCCGGTGTCGGCGTGAACGGCGAGGAGAAGCCGGGCGTCGTCATGGTCGTCGGCGTCAACGGCACCGGCAAGACCACCACCACGGGCAAGCTCGCCCGGGTGCTGGTGGCCGACGGCAAGTCCGTCGTGCTGGGCGCCGCCGACACCTTCCGCGCCGCCGCGGCCGACCAGCTGCAGACCTGGGGCGAGCGCGTCGGTGCCCGCACGGTCCGCGGCCCCGAGGGCGGCGACCCGGCGTCGATCGCCTTCGACGCGGTCAAGGAGGGCATCGCCGAGAACGCGGACGTCGTCCTCATCGACACCGCGGGCCGGCTGCACACCAAGACCGGGCTCATGGACGAGCTGGGCAAGGTCAAGCGGGTCGTCGAGAAGCACGGCTCGGTGGACGAGGTCCTGCTGGTCCTGGACGCCACCACCGGCCAGAACGGCCTGGTGCAGGCGCGGGTCTTCGCCGAGGTCGTGAACATCACGGGCATCGTCCTCACCAAGCTGGACGGCACCGCCAAGGGCGGCATCGTCGTCGCCGTGCAGCGCGAACTGGGTGTGCCGGTGAAGCTGGTGGGGCTGGGCGAGGGTGCGGACGACCTGGCGCCGTTCGAGCCGGAGGCGTTCGTCGATGCGCTGATCGGCGACTGAACGTCGCGATCTCCACGGGCGTGACAAAAGGGCCTCTCCGCAAGGGCGGAGGGGCCCTTTGCCGTGGGGCTGCGCCCCGTCAAGCGCCCCCGTAAGGGGCGCTGGGGGCACCTCCCAGCGGTAGCTGGGGGAGGAACTGCGCGACCAGCCCCCACCGGCCTGCACGCAACGCGCCACCCTTGGCGTCCGGGGTGCAGCCCCGAGCACCTCGACTGCGGGCGCGTCGTCGTTGCTCGCGCAGTTCCCCGCGCCCCTTACGGGGGCGCCGTGGCGGGCGGCTACGGCGCCCCGCCCGCCCGATGCGAGACGTATGCCAGCGTGCCCAGCAGCAGCCTCGCCTCCGGGGGGCGGGCCGCCGTGTCGAGGGCGGGCGGGCGGAGCCAGCGCATCGGGCCGAGGCCGGCGAAGTCCGAGGGCGGGGCGGTGATGTGGTCGCCGGGGCCCAGGCCGCGCAGGTCGAGGCGGGTGTCGTCCCAGCCCATCCGGTAGAGCAGCTGGGGGAGTTGCGCGGCGGCGCCCGGCGCGACGAAGAACAGCGCGCGGCCGTGCGGGGTGAGGGCGACGGGCCCGAGCGGGAGCCCCATCCGTTCGAGGCGGGCCAGCGCGTGCCGCCCGGCCGCCTCGCTGACCTCCAGGACGTCGAACGAGCGCCCCACCGGCAGCAGCACGGCCGCTCCCGGCACCTCGGCCCAGGCCGCCGCCGCCTCGTCCAGCGTGGCGCCGGCCGGGACGGGCGGGGCGAAGGAGAGCGGATGGGCCCCGGGGGCGGGGCAGCCGGCGGCGCCGCAGGAGCAGCTCACCCGGCCGCCGCGCGCGGCGCGGGCGCCCGGCACCACGTCCCACCCCCACAGGCCGGTGTACTCCGCGACCGTGGTCACGGTGTCGGACGCGCGGCCTCGGCGCCGAGAGCCCGAGCGCAGATCCCGGATGCCGCCGATTGTGAAGCCCATGCCCCCTCCAACGGGTCTGTTCCGCGGTTGGTTACGTGTCGGAGTGTCTCGGACACGTACGGTCGCGGACCTCGTCTCCGGGGCGGCGCGACGGTGTGCGGGAGGTGGTGCGGAGTGCGGCGCGCGCTGCCCTGCGCACCGGTCCACCCGTCGGCCGCCCGCCGGTCGCCCACCACCGTCGTCGGCGGCTCGCCGATCTCCCTTGATCCTTTTCGGCGTTGCCCGGTGTCAAGTCAATCGCGGCCGGTGGCACAGCAGTTCATCCGTTGGGGTGGCGAATGGTGGCGTTTGCTGGACTGCACTCGCCTGATCGGTGATCGTAGGATTACTTTCGGTGCAAGAACCCCGGGAGATGCGCCCAGCAGTGGGTATGCCGGAGGCATGTGACGCTTCCCGTCGTTCCCGGCGGCGCCCGCGCATCGCCGGACAGGCCGTCGCAACAGGCGGCATGCTGTTGGCGGTTCGCGCGGCAGCGCGCACAGAGCAGAGTTCGGGATGGGGGCATTCCAGTGGGCGGCAACGTCAGCGGTGCCGATGGAGCCGGCAGGGCCGATCGGCAGGAGCGGTCCGAGAAGCGTCCGAACGAGCAGCTGAACTCCTGGTTCCTGCGGAGCGGCTGGTCGAAGGGCGAGCTGGCCCGGCAAGTGAACCGGCGGGCCCGGCAGTTGGGCGCCCATCACATCAGCACGGACACGTCCCGCGTGCGCCGCTGGCTGGACGGGGAGCAGCCGCGCGAGCCGATTCCGAAGATCCTCTCCGAGCTGTTCTCCGAGCGGTTCGGCTGCGTGGTCGGCGTCGAGGACATCGGGCTGCGCGCCGCGCACCAGTCGCCCTCCGTCGGCGGGGTGGACATGCCCTGGGCCGGCCGCCAGACGATCGAGCTGCTCAGCGAGTTCTCCCGCAGCGATCTGATGCTCGCCCGCCGGGGCTTCCTCGGCACCTCGCTCGCCCTCTCCGCGGGACCCGGCCTCATCGAGCCGATGCAGCGCTGGCTGGTCCCGGGCTCGTCGAGCCGGGAGGAGCGCTCCGACGGTGCGGCGCAGGAGCGGTCCCGGCGCGGCACCCGGCTCTCCAAACCGGAGCTGGAGCTGCTGGAGTCCACGACGAAGATGTTCCGCCAGTGGGACGCCCAGTGCGGCGGCGGCCTGCGCCGCAAGGCCGTGGTCGGCCAGCTCCACGAGGTGACGGACCTGCTCCAGGAGCCCCAGGCGGAGGCCACGTCCCGGCGCCTGTTCAAGGTCGCCGCCGAACTGGCCGAGCTGGCGGGCTGGATGAGCTACGACGTCGGCCTGCACCCGACGGCGCAGAAGTACTTCGTCCTGGCACTGCACGCCGCCAAGGAGGCCGGGGACCGCCCGCTCGGTTCGTACATCCTCTCCAACATGAGCCGCCAGATGATCCATCTCGGCCGCCCCGACGATGCGTTGGAGCTGATCCACCTCGGCCAGTACGGCTCGCGGGAGACGGCCACCCCGCGCACCCAGGCCATGCTCTATGCGATGGAGGCGCGGGCGTACGCCAGCATGGGGCAGCCGGCCAAGTGCAAGCGCGCGGTCACCATGGCGGAGGACTGCTTCGCCGACTGCCTGCCCGGCGACGGCGATCCGGACTGGATCCGCTTCTTCTCCGAGGCCGAGCTCAACGCGGAGAACGCCCACTCCTTCCGCGATCTCGCCTATGTGGCGGGCCGCAGCCCGACGTACGCCTCGCTGGCCCGGCCCAAGATGGAGCGCGCCGTCGAGCTGTTCTCCCAGGACCCGGAGCACCAGCGGTCGTATGCGCTCAATCTGATCGGCATGGCCACCGTGCACCTCATGGAGCGCGAGCCGGAGGAGTCCACGATCCTGGCCGGGCAGGCGCTCAGGATCGCCAAGCAGGTCCGCTCGGAGCGGGTGAACAACCGCCTGCGCAAGACCGTGGACTCGGCCGTGCGCGACTTCGGGGGAGTGGCCGAAGTCCGTGAGCTCACCGATCAACTCGCCCTTCACCTGCCGGATTCGGTGGAAGCCGCCCAGGCGGTCTGACGCCCTCCGGCCCCTCGGCCCCGGCCGCGACGACCCTCCCGTACAGCCCGACTCGGCTCCCCCACGCCAGGTCATACCGGGTGGTCGTCGCGGCCGGTCTGCACGGCCGCCGGGGCGGTCCGGCGGAGCGTAGTGGCAGCGCCCGCCCGGCTCAGGGCAATTCACCCGGGCGTAACACGGCCGATGCGTTCGTCACTGGCGCGAAACAACCGGCGGCATCGGCTGAAACGGCGCTGCGCGAGCCTGACGCGACACCGGCCCGGGGGACGACGGCCCGCACGGGGGCCGGACCGCTGCTGCGAGGAGACACCGACTTGAATGGCGCAGATACCGCATTCGTCCTGATCAGTGCCGCGCTCGTGATGCTGATGACGCCGGGCCTGGCCTTCTTCTACGGCGGCATGGTGCGGGTGAAGAGCGCCCTCAACATGCTCATGATGTCCTTCATCTCGCTCGGCATCGTCAGCGTGCTGTGGGTCCTCTACGGCTACTCGCTCGCCTTCGGTGATGACATCGGCGCAGGACTGCTGGGCAATTTCGACCACATCGGGCTCAAGGGCATCAGCCCCGAGACGCTGACCGGCGGCAAGGACGGCATTCCGGTCCTCGCCTTCGCCCTCTTCCAGCTGATGTTCGCCGTCATCACCCCCGCCCTGATGAGCGGCGCCCTCGCGGACCGCGTGAAGTTCAGCGCCTGGGCGCTGTTCATCACCCTGTGGGTGACGGTCGTCTACTTCCCGATCGCACACTGGGTCTGGCAGCCCGACGGCTGGCTGGCCCAGCTCAAGGTCATCGACTTCGCCGGCGGCACCGCCGTCCACATCAACGCGGGCATCGGCGGTCTGGCCGCCGTCCTCGTCGTCGGCAAGCGCATCGGCTTCACCAAGGACCCCATGCGTCCCCACAGCCTTCCCCTGGTGATGCTGGGCGCCGGACTGCTGTGGTTCGGCTGGTTCGGCTTCAACGCCGGTTCCGCCCTCGCCGCCAACGGCACCGCCGCCACCATGGCCTTCAACACCCAGGTCGCCACGGGCGCGGCCATGCTCGGCTGGCTGGTCTACGAGCGCATCAAGCACGGCGCGTTCACCACCCTGGGCGCGGCCTCCGGGGCCGTCGCCGGCCTCGTCGCCATCACCCCCTCCGGTGCCGCCGTCAACGCCTTCGGCGCCCTGCTCATCGGCGTCGTCGCCGGAGCCGTCTGCTCCTGGGCCGTCGGCCTCAAGTTCAAGCTCGGCTTCGACGACTCGCTCGACGTCGTCGGCGTCCACCTCGTCGGCGGCGTCATCGGCACCCTGCTCGTCGGCGTCCTCGCCGTGAACGGGGTGGGCGGCGCGGTCCAGTTGGGCCGCCAGGCGGTCGGGGCGTTCTCGGTGCTCGCCTACTCCTTCACCGTCTCCTGGTTCCTGGCCAAGCTCGTCGACAAGCTTGTCGGCTTCCGGGCGAGCGAGGACGACGAGGTCAGCGGCCTCGACCAGGCCCTGCACGCCGAGACCGCCTACGACTTCAGCGCGGTCGGCGGCGCCCCGGCGCACCGCTCCGCCGCCCCGGCCCCGTCCGCCGCCGAGCAGCAGCCCCCGGCCCCGAACAGCAAGAAGGTCGATGCATGAAGCTCATCACCGCAGTCGTCAAGCCCTTCCAGGTGGAGGCGGTCAAGGAGGCCCTGCGCGAGTACGGGGTCAGCGGCCTGACCGTCACCGACGCCCAGGGCCACGGCCGGCAGCGCGGCCACACCGAGGTCTACCGGGGTGCGGAGTACCGGATGGACCTGCTGCCCAAGACGCGCATAGAGGTACTCGTCGACGATGTCGATGCGGAGGAGGTCGTCGACGTCATCGTCAAGGCCGCCCGCACCGGCAAGATCGGCGACGGCAAGGTGTGGGTCGTCCCCGTCGAGACGGTCGTCCGCGTCCGCACCGACGAGCGCGGCCCGGACGCGCTCTGAACCAGGGAGCTCTCACGGTGACGGACACCGAAGACGGCTACGCGGCCGCCCGCCTGCGCCTCCTGCACGAGGAGGCGCAGGGCGGGCCCCGGCTGCGGGCCGAGCTCGCCCGGCTCACCGACGGCTGGCTCGGCGGGCTGCTGGGCCGCACCCGGGGCGCCGCCCTGGTGGCCGTCGGCGGTTACGGGCGCGGGGAGCTCTCCCCGCGCAGCGACCTGGACGTGCTGCTCCTCCACGACGGCACGGCCGACGCCGCCGAGACGGCCGCCCTGGCCGACCGCGTCTGGTACCCGGTCTGGGACATGGGCCTCGCCCTCGACCACTCCGTCCGCACTCCCGCCGAGGCCCGCAAGGCCGCCGCCTCCGACCTCAAGGTCCACCTCGGCCTGCTCGACGCCCGGCACCTCGCCGGGGACCCCGCCCTCACCGCCGCCCTGCGCACCACGGCCTACGAGGACTGGCGCGCCCAGGCCCCCGGCCGGCTGCCGGAGCTGCGCGAGCTGTGCGAGGACCGCGCCCGGCGCCACGGCGAGCTGCGGTTCCTGCTGGAGCCCGACCTCAAGGAGGCCCGCGGCGGGCTGCGCGACGCCACCGCCCTGCGCGCGGTCGCCGCCTCCTGGCTCGCCGACGCCCCGCGCGAGGGCCTGGAGGAGGCCCGCCATCTGCTCCTCGACGCCCGCGACGCCCTTCACCTGGCCACCGGCCGCGCCTCCGACCGGCTCACCCTCCAGGAACAGCACCAGGTCGCCGCGGCCCTCGGCCTGCCCGACGCGGATGCCCTGCTGCGCCGCGTCTACGAGGCGGCCCGCACGGTGTCCTACGCCGCCGACATCACCTGGCGCGAGGTCGGCCGGGTGCTGCGCGCCCGCTCGGGACGGGCCCGGCTGCGCCGCATCCTCGGCGGCCGCGGGGGCCGGGGCGGCTTCGTGGAGCCCGAGCGGATCCCGCTCGCCGAGGGTGTCGTCGAGCAGGAGGGCGAGGCGGTGCTCGCCCGTACCGCGCGCCCCGAGCGCGATCCCGTGCTCCCGTTGCGCGCGGCCGCCGCGGCCGCGCAGGCGGGGCTGCCGCTGTCGCCGCACGCGGTGCGGCGGATGGTGGGCGCCGCACCGCTGCCGGTGCCCTGGCCGGCCGAGGCCCGGCAGCAACTGGTCACCCTGCTGGGCGCGGGGGAGCCCGCGGTGGCCGTCTGGGAGGCGCTGGAGGCGGAGGGCCTCGTCGCGCGGTTGCTGCCCGAGTGGGAGCACGTCCGCTGCCGCCCGCAGCGCAACCCCGTCCACCGCTGGACCGTCGACCGGCACCTCGTCGAGACGGCCGTGCAGGCCTCCGCCCTCGCCCGCCGCGTGGACCGGCCCGACCTGCTGCTGGTCGCCGCCCTGCTGCACGACATCGGCAAGGGCCGCCCCGGCGACCACTCCGAGGCGGGCGAGGCCATCGCCCGTGACGTCGCCGCCCGGCTCGGCTTCGGCGCGGCCGACACGGCCGTCCTCGGCACGCTCGTCCGCCACCACCTGCTGCTCGCCGAGACCGCCACCCGCCGCGACCTCGACGACCCGGCCACGGTCCGGACGGTCACCGACGCGGTCGCCACCGCCGGGACACTGGAGCTGCTGCACGCCCTCACCGAGGCCGACGCCCGTGCCACCGGCCCGGCGGCCTGGAACCCCTGGCGGGCCTCGCTCGTGGACGGCCTCGTCCGGCGCGCCGCCGCCGCGCTCGCCGGTGCCCCGCTCGCCGACCGCCGGGAGTGCGGAGCGCCCACGGCGGAGCAGGAGCGCCGCGCCGCCGAGGCGCTCGGCGCGGGCGGGCCCGTCGTCACCCTGGCCCAGGAGCCCGTCGGCGTCGAGGTGCTGATGGCCGTCCCGGACCGGCCGGGCGTCCTGCCGGCCGCGGCCGGTGTGCTGGCCCTGCACCGGCTGACGGTGCGGGCCGCGGAGCTGCGCACGGTCCGGGGCGTGCTGCTCCTCGACTGGCAGGTCGCCGCCGAGTACGGCTCCCTGCCGGAGGCGGCCCGGCTGCGCAACGACCTCGTCCGGGCCCTGGACGGCTCGCTCGGCGTCGCCGCACGCCTGGCCGAGCGCGAGGCGGCGTACGCGACGCGCCGCAGGCCCGTTTCCGCGCCCCCGCGTGTGACGGTCGCGCCGGAGGGCTCCCGCACGGCGACGGTCCTGGAGGTGCGGGCCCAGGACGCGCCGGGCCTGCTGCACCGGATGGGCCGTGCACTGGACGCGGCGGGGGTGCGGGTGCGCAGCGCGCACGTCAGCACGCTGGGCGCCAGCGTGGTGGACGCGTTCTATGTGACGGGGACGGACGGGCGGGCACTGCCCGGGGACGAGGCCGCCGCATTGGCCTGTGCCATGCAAGAGATGCTGGGCGGCTGACCGCACCGGGGGCGTACGGATACCCTTGGGGGTCAGCCGCCGACTCGAGCCTCGACCAGAAGGATCCGCGACCACCGTGTTCGATACCCTCTCCGACCGCCTCGCAGCGACGTTCAAGAACCTCCGGGGCAAGGGGCGCCTCTCCGAGGCGGACATCGACGCCACCGCGCGCGAGATCCGCATCGCCCTGCTGGAGGCCGATGTCGCGCTGCCCGCCGTCCGCGCCTTCATCAAGCAGGTCAAGGAGCGGGCCCTCGGTGCCGAGGTCTCCCAGGCCCTGAACCCGGCCCAGCAGGTCATCAAGATCGTCAACGAGGAGCTCATCGGCATCCTCGGCGGCGAGACCCGCCGGCTCCGCCTCGCCAAGACCCCCCCGACCGTCATCATGCTCGCCGGTCTGCAGGGTGCCGGTAAGACGACGCTCGCCGGAAAGCTCGGCCTCTGGCTGAAGAACCAGGGCCACGCCCCGCTGCTCGTCGCCTGTGACCTCCAGCGCCCCAACGCCGTCAACCAGCTCTCGGTCGTCGCCGAGCGCGCCGGCGTCGCGGTCTTCGCACCGGAGCCGGGCAACGGCGTGGGCGACCCGGTCCAGGTCGCCAAGAACTCCGTCGAGTTCGCCCGCTCCAAGCAGCACGACATCGTGATCGTCGACACCGCCGGCCGCCTCGGCATCGACGCCGAGATGATGCAGCAGGCCGCGGACATCCGCGACGAGGTGCAGCCGGACGAGATCCTCTTCGTCGTCGACGCGATGATCGGCCAGGACGCGGTGAACACCGCCGAGGCCTTCCGCGACGGCGTCGGCTTCGACGGCGTCGTGCTCTCCAAGCTCGACGGCGACGCCCGCGGCGGTGCCGCGCTGTCGGTCGCGCACGTGACCGGCAAGCAGGTCATGTTCGCCTCCAACGGCGAGAAGCTGGACGACTTCGACGCGTTCCACCCGGACCGCATGGCGTCCCGCATCCTCGGCATGGGCGACATGCTCAGCCTCATCGAGAAGGCCGAGCAGACCTTCAGCCAGGACGAGGCCGAGAAGATGGCGGCCAAGCTGGCGAAGGGGCCGAAGGAGTTCACGCTCGACGACTTCCTGTCGCAGATGGAGCAGGTCCGCAAGATGGGCTCCATCAGCAAGCTGCTCGGCATGCTCCCGGGCATGGGCCAGATGCGGGACCAGATCAACAACCTGGACGAGCGCGACGTCGACCGTACCGCCGCGATCATCAAGTCGATGACCCCGGCCGAGCGCCAGGACCCGACGATCATCAACGGCTCCCGCCGCGCCCGTATCGCCAAGGGCTCCGGCGTGGACGTCAGCGCCGTCAAGAACCTGGTCGAGCGGTTCTTCGACGCCCGCAAGATGATGTCCCGCATGGCCCAGGGCGGCGGCATGCCCGGGATGCCCGGCCTGCCGGGCATGGGCGGCGGTGCGGCCCGCAAGAAGAAGCAGACCAAGCAGGCCAAGGGCAAGCGGCAGTCGGGCAACCCGATGAAGCGCAAGGCCGAGGAGCAGGCCGCCGCCGAGCGCCGCGCGCAGCAGCCGGCGAGCCCGTTCGGCCTGCCGGCCGGCGGTCAGGACGGCCAGGACTTCGAACTCCCCGAGGAATTCAAGAAGTTCATGAAGTGAGGTTCCGGGCGCCCGCGTTGACGGGCGCCCGTGCCCTAGTTGTGCGCCACCAGGTAGCGGAACACATTCGGCATCCACACCGTGCCGTCGTGGCGCAGATAGGGATGCAGGGCCTCGGCCAGTTCCTTGGCCACCTGTTCCCCGTCCGTGGCCCGTTCGGCCGCGTCGAAGGCACCGGTGGAGAGCAGGCCGCGGATGGCGCTGTCCAAGTCGGCATATCCGTACGGGCAGGCCACACGTCCCGAACCGGCGGGCCGCAGACCCGCCGCCCGGGCGAGCTCCTCCAAGTCGTCGCGCCCGCTGGGCCGCCACCGGGCGGGCGCGCACATCGGGTCCGCGAGCCGGGCCGCGACCCGGAACGCCCCCGACGCCGCACAGCGCTCCGGCGGCCCCCAGCCCGCCAGCACGACCGGTGCACCGCGCTCGGCGAGGCCCGCCGCGCGGACGAGCTCCGGCACGCCGACGCCGGGACCGCCGCCCGTCGGGCAGAGCGGGCCGAAGGCCGTGACGAGGGTGAACGGCCCGTCGCCCGGCTGCGGTACGCCCTCCGGGCCGCCCGGCCGCAGCCGGGCACGGGTCGGGGAGGCGCCGGGTGCGCCGTCCGACAGCAGCCGGCCGCGGGCCATTTCCAGCCGGTACGGGTCGTGTTCGGTGCCCCACACCTCGGCGCCGCGGGCGGTGGCCATCAGCAGGGCGAGGCCCGAGCCGCAGCCGAGGGCGAGCAGCCGGGTGCCGGGTCCGGTCTCCAGCCGTTCGTAGACCGCCTCGTAGAGCGGCACCAGCATCCTTTCCTGGATTTCCGCCCAGTCGCGGGCCCGGGTGTCGGGCGAGGTCGAGGACGGCCGGTGCCGCCGAGCGAGCGTTGGTGTCATCGAAAGCGCCCCAATCCGCCGAGAGCCGTGTCAACGTCCGAAAAGCCGCCCCCATGTGTGGTGCCGTGCGCGCTGGTGCAAAAGCCCCCCGATGCCAGAGAACTCCGCTTCGGGGCCCGAGTCCAGGGTCCGAAGGGAGAACGTTCGGGAGGCCGGACGGACGGGGTTGCGGACGAGCGGATTCACACTCGGCGTGACGCGCCCCGTACCATTCCCACCATGGCAAAGGCTCCCATTCTCACTCCCCGGGCGGAAGACTTCCCGCGCTGGTACCAGGACTTGATCAACAAGGCCGAGCTGGCCGACAACGGCCCGGTGCGCGGCACCATGGTCATCCGACCGTACGGTTACGGGCTCTGGGAGCGCATGCAGCAGGAGATGGACGCGCGGATCAAGGACGCGGGCGCCTCCAACGCGTACTTCCCGCTCTTCATCCCGCAGTCCTACCTCACGCGGGAGGCGGAGCACGTCGAGGGCTTCGCCCCCGAGCTCGCGGTCGTCACGCACGGCGGCGGCAAGGAACTGGAGGAGCCGGTCGTCGTCCGGCCGACCTCCGAGACGATCATCAACGAGTACTTCTCCAAGTGGGTGCAGAGCTACCGCGACCTGCCCCTGCTGATCAACCAGTGGGCGAACGTGGTCCGTTGGGAGATGCGCCCGCGCGTCTTCCTGCGCACCAGCGAATTCCTCTGGCAGGAGGGCCACACGGCCCACGCCACCTACGAGGACGCCCGCGAGTACGCCGCCCGCATCCACCGCGACGTCTACTACGACTTCATGGTCAACGTCCTGGGCATCGACGTGGTCCTCGGCCGCAAGACGCCCAAGGAGCGCTTCGCGGGCGCGATCAACACCCTCACCCTCGAGGGCATGATGGGCGACGGCAAGGCGCTGCAGATGGGCACCAGCCACGAGCTCGGCCAGAACTTCGCCAAGGCGTTCAACACCTCCTACCTGTCGAAGGACGGGCAGCAGGAGCTCGTCTGGCAGACCTCCTGGGGCGTCTCGACCCGCATGGTCGGCGGTCTGATCATGTCGCACGGCGACGACAACGGCCTGCGCGTCCCGCCGCGGCTGGCGCCGGTCCAGGCCGTCGTCCTGGCGATCAAGGGTGACGAGGCCGTGCTGGCCAAGGTCCGCGAGATCGGTGACGTGCTCAAGGCCGCGGGCGTCCGCGTGCAGGTCGACGACCGCACCGACACCCCCTTCGGCCGCCGCGCCGTGGACTGGGAGCTCAAGGGCGTTCCCGTCCGCATCGAGATCGGCCCGCGCGACCTGGAGAACGGCACCGCGATGCTGGCCCGCCGCATTCCGGGCGGCAAGGAGCCGGTGCGCATCGACGAGCTGGCCGCGCTGCTGCCGAAGGTCCTGGAGGAGGACCAGGAGCTGCTGCTGCGCCAGTCGCGCGAGCGCCGCGTCTCCCGCACGACGGACGTGAAGACCATCGGCGAGGCGGCCGAGGCCGCGGTCGCCGGCGGCTGGGCGCGGATCCCGTGGTCGGTGCTGGGCACGGAGGGCGAGGCCGAGCTGGCCGAGCAGGCCGTGACGGTGCGCTGCCTGGTGAACGAGGACGGCTCCGTGCCGGAGTCGGACGACGCCCCGGGCGCCCTGGCGATCGTCGCGCGCGCCTACTGAGGCACCGTCCGGTCGGCGCGTGAGTGCTGACTGATGCGTCAGTACGTCCCACCTTGCGAACAGGTGCGCGGGTTCTCCGCAGTTCTGCGCACCCGCCCTCGTCGGGGCGTATGAGGCGGGAAACTGACTGGTACGTGCAAAATATTTGGGATGGCCCGGTATCGGAACACCGGGCCGTCCCTGCTCGTTGTCACGACGTGAGCACGACACCACCTGTACTCGCCGCAGAGCTGGCGCAGGCGTGGGCCGACATTCAGCGGTACCACCCCGAGCTGCCGGATCTAGCCGCGCCCGAATCGTTGATCGGGGAGTCGTCGTCCGCCTGTGGCGCCGAGCTCTCCTTCGAAAGGCTGCTGCACGAGGCAGTGCACGGCATCGCGGCCGCCCGCGGTGTCCGGGACACCTCACGCGCCGGCCGCTACCACAACCGCCGGTTCCTGGCGATCGCAGAGGAGCTGGGACTCGACCACAGCGAAGAGCCGCATCCCAGCAGCGGCTTCTCCCTGGTCGTGCTCAACCCGGAGGCGCGCAAGCGCTACCGGCCCACCATGGACAGACTGCAGCGGGCCCTCAAGGCGCACACGGTCGCCACGGCGGCCGACACCACCCGTACCTTCCGGGGCCCGGCGGCCCGGCACGGCTCGTCCGGCGGCGGGGTGCGGGTGAAGGCGGTGTGCGACTGCGGGCGCAACGTCCGGGTCGTGCCCTCCGTGCTCGCGCAGGCACCGATCATGTGCGGCGGCTGCGGGCAGCCGTTCCGCATCCCGGAGACCGTTTCCGTCGGCTGAGGCGGGCCCGGGCCGGTTCACGGGGTGCGGCAGGCCGGTCCGGGTCGGCCGCCCCCGGCCGGTATGGCACAATGGGGGGCTGTACTCGACAGTCGCACAGGACCCCTCTCTCCTCCGGCTGACGCGTCCATCGGGCACCCGAGTACCGCAACCCCACGTGGCATCCCGTTGTGCCCAACCACGTCAAGACCAGGAGACACCACTCCAGTGGCAGTCAAGATCAAGCTGAAGCGTCTGGGCAAGATCCGTTCGCCTCACTACCGCATCGTCATCGCCGACTCCCGCACCCGCCGTGACGGCCGTGCGATCGAGGAGATCGGCCTGTACCACCCGGTGCAGAACCCCTCGCGCATCGAGGTCAACAGCGAGCGCGCCCAGTACTGGCTGAGCGTCGGCGCCCAGCCGACCGAGCCCGTGCTCGCCATCCTCAAGGTCACCGGCGACTGGCAGAAGTTCAAGGGCCTGCCGGCCCCGGCCCCGATGCTCGTGGCCGAGCCGAAGGACAAGCGCGCCGCGTTCGACGAGTTCACCAAGGCTCTCGAGGCGAGCGAGGCGAAGGGTGAGGCCATCACCCCGAAGGCCAAGAAGTCGGAGAAGAAGGACGAGGCCGCCGAGGCCGAGTCCGCGTCGACCGAGGCCTGAGGATGCTCGAGGAGGCCCTTGAGCACCTCGTGAAGGGCATCGTCGACAACCCCGACGACGTGCAGGTCGCCTCGCGCAACCTGCGCCGCGGGCGCGTGCTGGAGGTCCGGGTCCACCCCGACGACCTCGGCAAGGTGATCGGCCGCAACGGCCGCACCGCGCGTGCACTGCGGACTGTCGTGGGTGCCATCGGCGGCCGGGGCATCCGCGTCGACCTCGTCGACGTGGACCACGTTCGCTGAGCAAGCGATTGAGCACCGGCACGGGCCGGGAAGGGTTCTCCTTCCCGGCCCGTTGTCGCGTTCGTACGGAAAAACCTGAAGGACAGAGGATCGGATCGTGCAGCTCGTAGTCGGCAGGATCGGCCGCGCCCACGGGATCAAGGGCGAGGTCACCGTTGAGGTGCGTACGGACGAGCCCGAGCTGCGGCTCGGACCCGGTGCCGTGCTGGCCACCGACCCGGCCGGTGCCGGGCCGCTGACCGTCGAGTCCGGCCGGGTGCACAGCGGCCGGCTGCTGCTCCGCTTCACCGGCGTCGCCGACCGCAACGCCGCCGAGGCGCTGCGCAACACCCTCCTGATCGCCGAGGTCGACCCGGACGAGACGCCCGAGGACCCCGAGGAGTTCTACGACCACCAGCTGATGGACCTCGAGGTCGTCACCGTCGACGGCACGGTCGTCGGCCGGATCGCGGAGATCTCCCACCTGCCCTCGCAGGATCTGTTCATCGTGGAGCGCCCCGACGGCGGCGAGGTCATGATCCCGTTCGTCTCCGAGATCGTCACGGAGATCGACCTGGACGCCCAGCGCGCGGTCGTCGACCCGCCGCGCGGTCTCCTCGACGCCGCCGAGGCCGAGGTCGCGAGCTCCCGCGAGGAGAGCTCCGAGGAAGAGGGCTCCGGCGAAGAGGGCACCCGCGAAGAGGGTGACGCCTGATGCGCCTCGACGTCGTCACGATCTTCCCCGAGTACCTCGAACCGCTGAACGTCTCGCTCGTCGGCAAGGCCCGCGCCCGCGGGCAGCTGGATGTGCGCATCCACGACCTGCGCGGCTGGACGCACGACAAGCACAACACCGTCGACGACACCCCGTACGGCGGCGGCCCCGGCATGGTGATGAAGCCCGAGCCGTGGGGCGAGGCGCTCGACGAGATCATCGCCTCGGGCGAGGGGGAGCCCGTGATCGTGGTCCCCACCCCGAGCGGCAGGCCGTTCACCCAGGAACTGGCCGTCGAGCTCTCGGAGAAGCCGTGGCTGGTGTTCACCCCGGCCCGCTACGAGGGCATCGACCGCCGCGTCATCGAGGAGTACGGCGACCGCGTCGACGTGCGCGAGGTCTCCATCGGCGACTATGTGCTGGCCGGCGGCGAGGCCCCGGTCCTGGTGATGGTCGAGGCCGTCGCCCGGCTGCTGCCCGGAGTGCTGGGCAACGCCGAGTCGCACCGCGACGACTCCTTCGCACCCGGCGCCATGGCCGACCTGCTGGAGGGCCCGGTCTACACCAAGCCCCCGGAGTGGCGCGGCCGCGGCATACCGGAGGTGCTGGTCAGCGGCCACCACGGGAAGATCGCCCGCTGGCGCCGCGACGAGGCGCTGCGCCGGACGGCCGCGAACCGGCCCGACCTGATCGAGCGGGCCGACCCGGCGGCGTTCGACAAGAAGGACCGCGAAATGCTCTCGATCCTGGGCTGGGCCCCGGGCGATGACGGCCGATTTGGGCGTCCGGGGCAGGCCGTGGAAGAATGAGCCGTTGCCTTGCGTCCGGCGCGCGCCCCTGCCACAGGGGGAAAGACGCCGCCCGCCGCCCAGGCAGCACCTTCGACTTTCCGGAACCGTTCCGCCGATGACCTGTGGCATCGGCGAGGAAGCAGACTCGTATGTCCTCCCTGCTCGACAACGTCAACGCCGCGTCGCTGCGCACCGACGTCCCCGCCTTCCGTCCCGGTGACACCGTGAACGTCCACGTTCGCGTCATCGAGGGCAACCGCTCCCGTATCCAGCAGTTCAAGGGTGTCGTCATCCGCCGTCAGGGCGCGGGCATCAGCGAGACCTTCACGGTCCGCAAGGTCTCCTTCTCCGTCGGCGTCGAGCGCACCTTCCCGGTGCACAGCCCGATCTTCGAGAAGATCGAGCTCGTGACCCGCGGTGACGTCCGTCGCGCCAAGCTGTACTACCTCCGTGAGCTGCGCGGCAAGGCCGCGAAGATCAAGGAGAAGCGCGAGCGCTGATCTGCTCGTCGGAGTCCCGACCGGGCCGGATAGGCTTTCGGTCCGATGGACACCGACGCACAGTTCGCACAGCTTCCGGAGCGCGACCACTCTCCAGAACCCGTCGAGGGGGAGGAGCAGGGGTCGCGCTCCGCGCATGTCCGGGGCTCCTCCCCGCTGCGCGCCCTGCGGGAGTGGGCGACGGGCGGCGGGCCGCTGCGCCGGGCCGTGCTGCTGCTGGCCTGCTGCATGGTGTTCGTGCTCCTGGTCAGCAGCTATCTGGTGCAGCCCTTTCTGATCCCGAGCGGCTCGATGGAGAACACGCTCCGGATCGGCGACCGGGTGCTCGTCAACAAACTCGCCTACCGCTTCGGTGACACGCCGCGCCGCGGCGACGTGATCGTCTTCGACGGCACCGACTCCTTCGTCCAGGACCCGCCCCCCGAGAACCCGGTGACGGCGGTGATCCGCAAGGCGGGCTCTTCCGTGGGCCTGATGACCCCGGCGGGCACGGATTACGTCAAGCGGGTCGTGGGCATCGGCGGCGACCGCGTCACCTGCTGCGACAAGCGCGGGCTGCTGCAGGTCAACGGCCATCCGGTGCTGGAGGACGGCTATCTCCACCCCGGCGACGCCCCGTCCCGGGTACCGTTCGACATCGTGGTGCCGGAGGGAAAGCTCTGGGTCATGGGGGATCACCGCGACGACTCCCGTGACTCCCGTGATCATCTGGGGGAGCCCGGCGGGGGCACGGTCCCCGTGGACCGGGTCATAGGACGTGCCGACTGGATCGGCTGGCCGTTCGGCCGGATCCGCTCGCTGCCGAGGACCGGCGCCTTCGACGGCGTGCCGGCTCCGGGGCGGGGGGCCGCCCACGGCGGTATGCCGCATGGGTAGCCACAGCCGTGCTGCCACCGGGGGGCGCGGCCGGGCGGCAGGACGCGCGGCCGAGGAGACCCCCGTACCGGAGGGCCGGGCCGCGCGGCGGAAGGCCGCACGCCGGGCCGTGCGGCGCAGGCGCCGGGCCACGATCCGCGAGGTGCCGGTCCTCATAGCGGTGGCGCTGCTGATCGCGCTGGTGCTCAAGACGTTCCTGGTCCAGGCGTTCGTCATCCCGTCCGGTTCCATGGAGCAGACCATCCGGATCGGCGACCGGGTGCTCGTCGACAAGCTGACGCCCTGGTTCGGGTCCACACCGCAGCGCGGTGACGTGGTGGTCTTCAAGGACCCGGGCGGCTGGCTGGAGGGCGAGCAGACGCACACCGGGCAGGATCCGGTGGGCATCCGGCAGATCAAGCAGGGGCTGACGTTCATCGGCCTGCTGCCGTCCGCCGACGAGCAGGACCTGATCAAGCGCGTGATCGGCACCGGTGGCGACACCGTCAAGTGCTGCGACAAGGACGGCAAAATCACGGTCAACGGAACGCCGTTGGACGAGCCGTACATCCACCCCGGCAACCCGCCCTCACAGATCCGCTTCGAGGTGAAGGTGCCCCGGGGACGGCTCTTCGTCATGGGGGACCACCGCTCCAATTCGGCCGATTCCCGCTTCCATCTGGACGAGGCCGGGCAGGGGACCGTACCGGAGAACCTGGTGGTCGGGCGGGCGATCGTGATCGCCTGGCCGTTCGACCACTGGCGCGGGCTGTCCGGATCCGGCACTTTTTCTTCGGTCGGGGACGCGCCGTCGGCGGGAGCGCGGGCGGGCGCCCCGGAGCATAGGGTGTCCCCCACGGATCAGGAAGGATTGATCCGGCTCCCGACCCCTGCGGAACTCCCGCTCGTTATGGGAGTGGTGGGCCTGCGTCGTATGTACGACAGGCGGCAGCGTGGAGTGAGGAGTGGATTGTGGGGGATTTGGCGGTCGGCGCACGGTCCGGTCACGGAGAGCCCGAGAAGCGGCCGGGCGGGCCGGACGGGGCACCGGGGTCACCGAGGGGTGACGCGCCCGATGAGGCCATGTCCCAGGCCGAGGCCGGGCCGGCCGGGCCGGAGAACGGAGAGGTGACGTCCGGGGAGGAGCCCCCGCGGGCGTCCGGGCGGGGTGCGAACAACATGGTGCCCAAGAAGCAACGATCCTTCTGGAAGGAGCTGCCGATCCTGGTCGGCATCGCTCTCGTCCTCGCGCTCATCATCAAGACGTTCCTGGTGCAGGCGTTCTCCATCCCGTCGGAGTCGATGCAGAACACCCTGCAGCGCGGTGACCGGGTGCTGGTCGACAAGCTCACGCCGTGGTTCGGCTCCAAACCCGAGCGCGGCGAGGTCGTCGTCTTCCACGATCCGGGCGGCTGGCTCGGCGAGACCCCCCAGCAGGACAACGGCCCCATCGCGGGCGGCCTGCAGAAGGTGCTCAGCTTCATCGGCCTGATGCCCTCGGCCGAGGAGAAGGACCTCATCAAGCGGGTCATCGCGACCGGCGGGGACACCGTCGAGTGCAAGGGCAACAACGACCCGGTGGTCGTCAACGGCAAGCCGCTGAACGAGCCGTACATCTTCCCGGGCAACACGCCTTGCGGTGACAAGCCGTTCGGCCCGATCAAGGTGCCCAAGGGCCGGATCTGGGTCATGGGCGACCACCGCCAGGACTCCCTCGACTCCCGCTACCACCAGGAGCTGGACAAGTACCAGGGCACGGTCTCGGAGGACGAGGTCGTCGGGCGCGCCATCGTCGTCGCCTGGCCGCTGAACCGCTGGTCCACGCTGCCGGTGCCGGACACCTTCGACCAGCCGGGCCTGAGCGCGGCGGCCGCTGCCGCACCGCCCGCGCTGGGGCTGGCGGGCGCGGTGCCGCTGGTGCTGTGGCGCCGCCGCCGGATCACCGTCCGGAAGGCCGCGCAGAAGGGCTGACCGGCGCCGGTACCCCCGGGTAGGGTGCGATTCCATGCCGCCGCGGGCGGCGGGATGCGGATCCGAGGCACACGGGGGTCGCGATGAGCGCAGCGGAACGTACGGGCGAGGGCCGCGGCCGCCTGGGCAGGGTGCTGTCCGGGCTGGCCGTGGCTCTCGGCTGTGTGCTCTTCCTGGGCGGCTTCGCCTGGAGCGCGTTCCTGTACCAGCCGTACACGGTGCCCACCGACTCCATGTCCCCGACCATCGGCCGGGGCGACCGGGTGCTCGCCGAGCGCATCCACGGCGGCGACGTGCGCCGCGGGGACGTGGTCGTCTTCCGGGACAAGGTCTGGGGCGACGTGCCGATGGTCAAGCGGGTCGTCGGGGTGGGCGGGGACACCGTCGCGTGCTGCGACAAGCAGGGGCGGCTGACGGTCGACGGCCGGTCCGTCGACGAGCCGTACCTCGGTACCGAGGGGCCCGCTTCGCCCACCGGCTTCTCGGCCACCGTGCCGGAGGGACAGCTCTTCCTGCTGGGCGACCACCGCACCGACTCCCTCGACTCCCGCTACCACCTCACCGATCCCGGCCACGGCACGGTGCCGGGCGACACCGTCCGCGCCCGCGTCGACGCCACGGCCTGGCCGCGCTGGGGCATGCTCGGCCGCCCGTCCTCCTTCGCCGCGCTCCCGGGCGGCACCTCGCAGCCCGGACCGCTGCCGGAGCTGGCGACCGCCGTGATCGCCGGCGCCGTGCTCATCCTGGGAGGTGCGGCGTACGGTCCCGTCGCCCGCCGCGCGGCGGGACGGGCGGCGCGACGGGAGCGACACGAGAGGGCGGTGGCCTCCCATGGCTGAGCACGACGCGCTCCGCAAGGCGGCCCGGGTGGTGCTGCTCGACCGGCAGGACCGCATCCTGCTGCTCCACGGCTACGAACCGGACGACCCCTCCGACACCTGGTGGTTCACCCCCGGCGGCGGGCTGGAGGGCGCCGAGGACTGGGCGGACGCGGCACGCCGGGAACTGGCCGAGGAGACCGGGATCACCGAGATCGAGCTGGGTCCGGTGCTCTGGCGGCGCATCTGCTCCTTCCCGTTCGACGGGCGGCGCTGGGACCAGGACGAGTGCTATTTCCTGGCCCGGACCGACCAGGAGCCCGACTGGACCGGAGGGGGGACGGAGCTGGAGCGGCGCAGTCTCACGGGTCTGCGGTGGTGGACCTGCGGGGAACTGCTCGCGACCCGTGAGACGGTGTATCCGACCAGGCTCGCCGAGCTGCTGCAGAGGCTGCTCGACGAGGGTCCCCCGAGCTCACCGGTGCGCCTGGAGACGGAGCGCGCCTGAAGCACAATGGGGGGACGCACGGCTGAAGGGGAACATGCCATGAGCGCCGAGGACCTCGAGAAGTACGAGACCGAGATGGAGCTGAAGCTCTACCGGGAGTACCGCGATGTCGTCGGACTGTTCAAATACGTGATCGAGACCGAACGGCGTTTCTACCTCACGAACGACTACGAGATGCAGGTCCACTCCGTGCAGGGAGAGGTCTTCTTCGAGGTCTCGATGGCCGACGCGTGGGTCTGGGACATGTACCGTCCGGCCCGGTTCGTGAAGCAGGTGCGGGTGCTCACGTTCAAGGACGTGAACATCGAGGAGCTGAACAAGACCGACCTCGACCTTCCGGGAGGGTGACGCTCCCGTCCCCGGAAGGGTGACGGGGTTTTCCACAACCGCCGGGTTGTCCACCAAGATCCAACAGTTTCCGGCGCAGGCGTCACTCTCGGTGCGGGAGGTGGTGCCGAATGGACGCTCGACGAGCGCTCGGACGCTACGGGGAGGACCTGGCGGTACGTCGGCTGGCCGAGGCCGGGATGACGGTGCTGGCGCGGAACTGGCGGTGCCGTGACGGCGAGCTGGACATCGTGGCCCGCGATGCGGACGCCCTGGTCGTGTGCGAGGTGAAGACCCGCAGAGCCGGGCCGTACGAACATCCGCTGGCGGCCGTGCGGCCCGGCAAGGCGGGCCGGCTGAGACTGCTGGCCGAGTGCTGGCTGGAACGGCACGGCGGGCCGCCGCCGGGCGGTGTGCGGATCGACGTGGTGGGCGTGGTCGTCCCCGACCGCGGTGCGCCCGTGGTGGAGCACATCAAGGGGGTGGCCTGAGATGGGCTTCGCCCGTACCTGCTCGGTCGCCCTGGTCGGGGTCGAGGGCGTCGTGGTCGAGGTCCAGGCCGGGCTGGAGCCCGGCGTCGCGGCCTTCACCCTGGTCGGCCTGCCCGACAAGAGCCTGGTCGAGTCGAAGGACCGGGTCCGGGCGGCCGTGGTGAACTCCGGTGCCGACTGGCCGCAGAAGAAGCTCACCGTGGGCCTGAGCCCGGCCTCCGTCCCCAAGGGCGGCAGCGGCTTCGACCTGGCCGTGGCCTGCGCCGTCCTGGGCGCGGCCGAGCGGGTGGACCCGCGCGCCATCGCCGACCTGATGCTGATCGGCGAGCTGGGCCTCGACGGCCGGGTCCGCCCGGTCCGCGGCGTCCTCCCGGCGGTGCTGGCCGCCGCCGACGCGGGCTACCGGCACGTCGTCGTCCCCGAGGCCACCGCGGCCGAGGCGGCGCTGGTGCCCGGGATCTCGGTCCTCGGAGTGCGCAGCCTGCGCCAGGTCATCGCGGTGCTGGCCGACGAGCCGGTGCCCGAGGAGGACGAGAGCCTGCCGGGCGAGGGCCACCCGGACCCCATGCTGGCCGGGCTCGTCCTGCCGGGAGCCGCCCTGGGCGGGCCCGCGCCGGACGCCCTCGACCGGCCCGACCTGGCCGAGGTCGCCGGCCAGCACCGCGCCCGCCGGGCCCTGGAGGTGGCCGCCGCCGGGCGCCACCACCTCCTCTTCCAAGGGCCGCCAGGAGCGGGCAAGACGATGCTGGCCGAGCGGCTGCCCGGGCTGTTGCCGCCCCTCACCCGTCAGGAGTCACTGGAGGTGACGGCGGTGCACTCGGTGGCCGGGGTGCTTCCGCCGGGGCAGCCCCTCATCGACCGCGCGCCGTTCTGCGCGCCCCACCACTCCGCCTCCATGCCGTCCCTGGTCGGCGGCGGCTCGGGGATGCCGCGGCCCGGGGCGGTGTCGTTGGCGCACCGCGGCGTACTTTTTCTGGACGAGGCCCCGGAGTTCCCCGGGCGGGTGCTCGATGCGTTGCGGCAGCCCCTCGAATCCGGTCATGTGGTCATCGCCCGCTCGGGCGGGGTGATGCGCCTCCCGGCCCGCTTCCTGCTCGCCCTCGCCGCCAACCCCTGCCCCTGCGGCCGGCACGGCATGACGGGGGACGGCTGCGACTGCCCGCCGCGGGTGATCAGGCGCTATCTCGCCCGGCTCTCGGGGCCGTTGATGGACCGCGTGGACCTCAGGGTGATCGTCGAGCCGGTGGCGCGCTCCGAGCTCACCGGGCCGGGCACCGCCGAGCCGACCGCCGTGGTCGCCTCCCGGGTGCTCGCCGCCCGCGAGCGGGCCGCCGACCGGTACGCGGGCACGCCGTGGCGCACCAACAGCGAGGTGCCCGGGCACGAGCTGCGCACCCGCTGGCGTGCCGGTCCGGGCGCGCTGGCCGAGGCCGAGCGGGACATGGAGCGCGGCCTGCTGACGGCCCGCGGGCTGGACCGGGTGCTCCGGGTGGCCTGGACGGTGGCCGACCTCGCCGGGCACGACCGGCCCGACGCCGAGGACGTCGCCCAGGCCCTGGAGCTGCGCACTGGCATCCGGCGGGGCGCGGTCCTGGCGGGGGGACGGCCGTGACGGGGCCCGGCCGGGAGGAGCGGCTGGCGCGGGCGGCCCTGACCCGGCTGACCGAGCCCGGCGACGAGACCATCGGCCGATGGCTGCGGCAGATGGGGCCCGTGGGGCTGGTGCGTGGGCTGACGGGCAAGGGATCACCGCCCCGGGGCGCCCGGGAGGAACGGCTGGCCGGGTGCCGGGCCCGCGCCGAGGTGCTCGACCCCGTGGCCGACCTCGCCGCCGTCGCCCGGCTCGGCGGCCGCTTCCTCTGCCCCGGCGACCTCGAATGGCCCGGCCAGCTGGACGACCTGGGCGACGCCCGGCCCATCGGCCTGTGGGTGCGCGGGAGTCCGGGCGTGCGGACATGGGCGCTGCGCTCCGTGGCGGTGGTCGGCGCCCGGGCCTGCACCGGCTACGGCTCCCATGTGGCGGCCACCTTGGGCGCCGGGCTCGCGGAGCGCGGCTGGGTCGTCGTCTCGGGGGCGGCCTACGGGGTCGACGGCGCCGCCCACAGGGGAGCGCTCGCCGCCGACGGGGCGACGGTGGCGGTGCTGGCCTCGGGGGTGGACGTGCCCTATCCGCGCGGGCACACCGAGTTGCTCGACCGCATCGCGGAACAGGGGCTGCTGCTGGCCGAGTTGCCGCCGGGCGGGCACCCGACGCGCAGCAGATTCGTGCTGCGGAACCGGGTCATCGCGGCCCTGACGCGCGGCACCGTCGTCGTCGAGGCCGAGTACCGCAGCGGATCGCTCGTCACGGCCCGCCGGGCGCGGGAACTCGGACGCCACACCATGGGTGTGCCGGGTCCTGTCACGTCGGGGCTCTCGGCCGGGGTGCACGAACTGCTGCGCGAGGGTGCGTGCCTGGTGTCCGACGCCGACGATGTGGCCGAGCTCGTCGGCGGGATGGGGGAGCTGGCGCCGCCGCGCCGGGGGCCGGTGGTGGCCCGGGACCTGCTCGACCCCGAGGCGGCCGGGGTGCTGGAGGCGGTGCCCGCGCGCGGGGGCGCACAGGCCCGCGCGATCGCCCGCGAGGCCGGGACGGGACGGGAGCGGGCCCTGGCCCGGCTCTACGAGCTCCAGGCCCTGGGCTTCGTGGAACGACAGGGTGATCTCTGGCAGTTGGCTGCCACGGCGTCAACATCCGGTACCCCCAAGCCCCCCGGACGGCATGGCGGTGTGCGGCGAGGCGGTGATTGACCTGGGGTGATCGGGTGAAAGGGTGAAGAGGACGACCGCTGCGGCCCCACGACGGGCCCCTGCCGTCGCGGGCGCCCCGCGGCCGTCGCCGTGACGTTGCGGTCCGCGGAACGTATCTGCGCACACCGAAGGGGTCTCCTCGCGCACCGCAGTGCTCCAGTCACGCTACGCTCACGGATTCCAGCCATCCGCACCACCCGATCCACGTCACAGCAGAACGGCTCAAGACGACGTATGCACCGGCACACCTCGGGTTCCGACCGCGCGGCGGCACCTCCCGCGGCCCGCGGCGCCGTGCGCCCGCCCGCGCCCGCCACGCTCGACGAGCTGTGGCAGGCGTACAAGACCTCGGGCGACGACCGGCTGCGCGAGCAACTGATCCTCCACTACTCGCCGCTGGTGAAGTACGTGGCGGGACGCGTCAGTGTGGGCCTGCCGCCCAACGTCGAGCAGGCGGACTTCGTTTCGTCCGGGGTCTTCGGACTCATCGACGCCATCGAGAAGTTCGACCCCGCGCGGTCGATCAAGTTCGAGACCTACGCCATCACCCGGATCCGCGGTGCCATGATCGACGAACTGCGCGCGCTGGACTGGATCCCGCGCTCGGTCCGGCAGAAGGCGAGGGCCGTCGAGCGCGCGTACGCCACCCTGGAGGCCGCCCTGCACCGCACGCCCACCGAGGCCGAGGTGGCGGCGGAGATGGGCATCCCGCTCGACGAACTGCACTCCGTCTTCAGCCAGTTGTCGCTGGCCAACGTGGTGGCCCTGGAGGAACTGCTGCACGCGGGCGGCGAGGCCGGCGACCGGCTGAGCCTGATGGACACGCTGGAGGACACCACCGCCGACGACCCCGTCGAGGTCGCCGAGGACCACGAGCTGCGCCGGCTCCTGGCCCGCGCCATCAACACCCTCCCGGACCGCGAGAAGACGGTGGTCACCCTCTACTACTACGAGGGCCTCACCCTCGCCGAGATCGGCCACGTGCTCGGCGTCACGGAGAGCAGGGTCAGCCAGATCCACACCAAGTCCGTCCTCCAGCTCAGGGCCAAGCTGGCGGACGTCGGACGCTGAACCGTCCCTCCGGTCCTTCCTCCGATTCCGGCCTCCACCGTCGTCTCCCGTACGGCAGATCCGTAAAGTGGGGACCGTGCCCAGGATTCGAGCGGCCTCAGTGGCCGAGCACCGGACCATGCAGCGCGGCGCCCTGCTCGACGCCGCCCGCTCCCTGCTGTCCGAAGGCGGGACGGAGGCGCTGACCTTCCCCGCCCTCGCCGAGCGCACCGGGCTCGCGCGGTCCTCCGTCTACGAGTACTTCCGCTCACGCGCGGCCGTGGTCGAGGAACTGTGCGCCGTCGACTTCCCCGTCTGGGCCGCCGAGGTCGAGGCCGCGATGGAGCGTGCCGCCACCCCCGAGGGCAAGATCGAGGCCTATGTGCGCCGGCAGCTGGCGCTCGTCGGCGACCGCCGGCACCGGGCCGTGGTCGCGATCTCCGCGGGCGAGCTGGACGCCGGTGCCCGTGAGAAGATCCGCGCCGCGCACGGCGGGCTGATCGCCATGGTCGTGGAGGCCCTCGAGGAACTGGGCCACGAGCAGCCCCGGCTGGCCGCGATGCTGCTCCAGGGCGTCGTCGACGCCGCGGTGCGCCGCATCGAACTCGGTGCGGCCGAGGAACCCGGGCGGATCACCGAGGCCGCCGTCTCCATGGCCCTGCGAGGCGTCCGCGGCTGAGGCCGCGGCTGTACCTCCCAGGCGCCCGGTCAGCGGCAGCAGCCGCGACGGCGGGCGCCGCAGCATCCACGGCGGCAGCAGGCTCAGCGGGTCGAGATAGACGTCCCCGCGCAGCAGGCCCCAGTGCAGGCAGCCGGCAGCGCAGTGGGCAGGACCCGCATCCAGCAACCCCACCACCTGGCCCGCCGCCACGTGGTCGCCCTCGTGCGCCGTCGCCCGGACCGGTTCGTACGTCGTCCGCAGGGGCGGGCTGCCGGTCCCGTCCAGCTCCACCGACAGCACCCCGCGGCCCGCGACCGTGCCCGCGAAGGACACCCTGCCCGGCGCGGCCGCCCGCACCTCGGTGCCCGCGCGGGCACCGAGATCCACCCCCCGGTGCCCGGCCGCCCAGCGCACCGGCGGCGGATCCCACCCGCGTAACACCAGCGGCCGGCCGCCCCGCGCCCCCGTCACGGGCCAGGCCCGGTCCGGACCGCGACCGTCGGCCCGGGCGGGCGGGGCGCAGATGCAGAGGAGGAACAAGAGGCAGAAGAGGCCGAAGAAGCCGTGGGCGTGCCGTCGCACGTGGTGCTGTCGCATGTGCCCACGGTGACGGATCCCGGCGCAGCGCGGGGATCTTGAACGGGATCTGTGGACTACTCGCGGGTTGTGCACAACGCCGTCACCCGCGCCTTCTCGGGTCCCGTACACTTCTCTTGGCGATCCGGGTCACCGGGTCGACTTCGCACGCCCCGCCACCGGTTTCCCGGTGGACGTGTCCCTCGGTCCGTCGATCTCCTGTGCATACACGGAGTGTCACGGCTGGCGCGTCGGGGCGTCAGGAGCGGCGGCCGGCCGGCCGCCGTGGAAACCGAGTACCTCAAGGAGCGCGGCCATGGCCGTCGTCACGATGCGGGAGCTGCTGGAGAGCGGCGTCCACTTCGGTCACCAGACCCGTCGTTGGAACCCGAAGATGAAGCGTTTCATCTTCACGGAGCGCAACGGCATCTACATCATCGACCTGCTCCAGTCGCTGTCGTACATCGACCGCGCCTACGAGTTCGTCAAGGAGACCGTCGCGCACGGCGGCTCCATCATGTTCGTCGGTACGAAGAAGCAGGCCCAGGAGGCCATCGCCGAGCAGGCGACCCGTGTCGGCATGCCCTACGTGAACCAGCGCTGGCTGGGCGGCATGCTCACCAACTTCTCGACCGTCTACAAGCGCCTGCAGCGCCTGAAGGAGCTCGAGCTCATCGACTTCGAGGACGTGGCCGCCTCCGGCCTCACCAAGAAGGAGCTCCTGGTCCTCTCCCGCGAGAAGGCCAAGCTGGAGAAGACCCTCGGCGGCATCCGCGAGATGCAGAAGGTGCCGAGCGCCATCTGGGTCGTCGACACCAAGAAGGAGCACATCGCCGTCGGTGAGGCGCGCAAGCTCCGCATCCCGGTCGTCGCCATCCTCGACACCAACTGCGACCCCGACGAGGTCGACTACAAGATCCCGGGCAACGACGACGCCATCCGCTCCGTCACCCTGCTCACCCGCGTGATCGCCGACGCCGTCGCCGAGGGCCTCATCGCCCGTTCCGGTGTTGCCACCGAGGGCAAGGGCGAGAAGGCCGCGGGCGAGCCGCTGGCCGAGTGGGAGCGCGACCTGCTCGAGGGCGAGAAGAAGGCCGACGAGCCCGCCGCCGAGGCCGAGAAGCCGGCCGCGGACGCCGAGCAGGCCTGACCCTCCGCACCGCACCGTGGGGGCCAGGGGCCCCCGCGGTGTCCCGGTGGATCCACGGCCGGATCCCGTCCGTTGGACGGGGCCCGGTCGTTGTGGTGACCTCAAGACGGACCAGCCCAAGCCCGGTGCCGACGGCCCGGGACCAGGCGTAGTGCACGAGAAGGATTCAAGGATGGCGAACTTCACCGCCGCTGACGTCAAGAAGCTCCGCGAGCAGACCGGCGCCGGCATGATGGACTGCAAGAAGGCGCTCGACGAGGCCGAGGGCAACCTCGAGAAGGCCATCGAGATCGTCCGCGTCAAGGGCCTGAAGGGCGTGGCCAAGCGCGAGAGCCGCACCACCGAGAACGGTGCGGTCGTCTCGAACATCGCCGACGACAACACCTCCGGTGTCATCGTCGAGCTCAAGTGCGAGACCGACTTCGTCGCCAAGGGCGAGAAGTTCGTGGCCGTCGCCGAGGCCCTGGCCGCCCACGTCGCCAAGACCGCTCCGGCCGACGTCGAGGCCCTGATGGCCTCCGAGATCGAGGCCGGCAAGACCGTCCAGGCGTTCGTGGACGAGGCCAACGCCACCCTCGGCGAGAAGATCGTCGTGGACCGCTTCGCCGCCTTCGCCGGCGGTTACGTCTCCGCGTACATGCACCGCACCGCCGCGGACCTGCCCCCGCAGGTCGGCGTGCTGGTCGAGCTGGACAAGGAGAACGCCGAGGTCGCCAAGGACGTCGCGCAGCACATCGCCGCCTTCGCGCCGAAGTTCCTCTCCCGCGACGCCATCCCGGCCGAGGTCGTGGACAACGAGCGCCGCATCGCCGAGGAGACCGCTCGCGCCGAGGGCAAGCCCGAGGCCGCCCTCCCGAAGATCGTCGAGGGTCGCGTCACCGGCTTCTTCAAGGAGCAGGTCCTGCTGGACCAGCCCTTCGCGAAGGACAACAAGAAGACCGTCCAGAAGGTCCTGGACGAGGCCGGTGTCACGCTGAAGCGCTTCGCGCGCATCCGCGTCGGCGCCTGAGCCGCCCGGCAGGGCAGCGAACGACCTGCGACCCGCTAGGGTCGTATGCAGCCGACCGTCCACCGGCCGGCCGCTGATGTGACGAGGAGGCCATTGCCGCAGAGGGATCCGAAGTGAACCCGTCCGGCAATGGCCTTCTTCGTATGTGCACGAGGAGATTTCCAATGAATCAGGGTGCGGACGCCACGCAGGCCGCCGACAACAGCGCCGTCAAGGCCGGTCGCCGCCGGTTCCTGCTGAAACTGTCAGGTGAGGCCTTCTCCGGCGGCGGCGGGCTCGGTGTCGACCCCGATGTCGTGCACGCCATCGCCCGTGAGATCGCGGCCGTGGTCCGCGAGGGCTACGAGATCGCCGTCGTCATCGGCGGCGGCAACTTCTTCCGTGGCGCCGAGCTCCAGCAGCGCGGCATGGACCGGGCCCGCTCGGACTACATGGGCATGCTCGGCACCGTGATGAACTCCCTCGCCCTTCAGGACTTCCTGGTCAAGGAAGGCGTCGAGACGCGGGTGCAGACCGGCATCACCATGGGCCAGGTCGCCGAGCCGTTCATCCCGCTGCGCGCCGTGCGCCACCTGGAGAAGGGCCGCGTCGTGATCTTCGGCGCGGGCATGGGCATGCCCTACTTCTCCACGGACACCACCGCCGCCCAGCGCGCCCTGGAGATCCACGCCGAGGCGATCCTCATGGGCAAGAACGGTGTCGACGGGATCTACGACGCCGACCCGAAGAAGAACCCCGACGCGGTGAAGTTCGACGCGCTGGAGTACGGCGAGGTGCTCGCCCGCGGCCTCAAGGTCGCCGACGCCACGGCCATCAGCCTGTGCATGGACAACAAGCTGCCGATCCTCGTCTTCGAGCTGCTCGCCGAGGGCAACATCGCCCGTGCGGTCAAGGGTGAGAAGATCGGCACGCTCGTGAGCGACCAGGGCTCGCGGGACTGAGAGCCCGCACGGCCGCCCGTACCGCCCGCCGACGGCCTCGGCGGGCCCGGGGCGGCAACTCCGTGCCGCGGGAAGACCCTCGGCACGGGGATGGACAACTGCCTGCCGGTCGGACACCGTGCAGGAGAAGACGCGCGCAGGGGCGAGGCTCTGCTTACTGATAACACCAGGAGCAAGTGGTGATCGAAGAGATCCTCCTCGAGGCCGAGGAGAAGATGGAGAAGGCCGTTGTGGTCGCCAAGGAGGACTTCGCGGCGATCCGCACCGGGCGTGCGCACCCCGCGATGTTCAACAAGATCGTGGCCGACTACTACGGTGCACTGACGCCGATCAACCAGCTGGCGTCGTTCTCGGTGCCCGAGCCGCGCATGGCCGTCGTCACGCCGTTCGACAAGAGCGCGCTGCGCAACATCGAGCAGGCGATCCGCGACTCCGACCTGGGTGTCAACCCGAGCAACGACGGCAACATCATCCGGGTGACGTTCCCCGAGCTGACCGAGCAGCGCCGCCGGGACTTCGTCAAGGTCGCCAAGACCAAGGCCGAGGACGCGAAGGTCTCGATCCGCTCCGTCCGCCGCAAGGCCAAGGACGCCCTGGACAAGCTCGTCAAGGACAAGGAGACCGGCGAGGACGAGGTGCGCCGCGCCGAGAAGGAGCTCGACGACACCACCGCGAAGTATGTCGCGCAGGTGGACGAGCTGCTCAAGCACAAGGAATCCGAGCTCCTCGAGGTCTGATGAACGACGCATCCTGGGGAGCTCCGCCGCATATGGGACACCGGTGGTCCCCCGACGGGGGACCCGCCGGCCCGGCGGGTCCTCTGCACGAGGCGGGCGCGGCGGCGCAGACTCGCCCCATGCCCATCGTGCCCGACGCAGGCGGAGACCAGGACGACCGTGAGCAGGGTGCCGCTCATGTCGGCGGCCCCCTGTTCCGCGATGAACAGGAGCCCGACATCCGGCCGGAGGAGCCCGCCGCCCCGCAGGCGGCGCAGGCGGGGAAGAAGAGCGCAGGCCGCGACCTGCGGGCCGCGATAGGGGTCGGGATCGGCCTCGGCGCGGTCATCCTCGCCTCCCTGTTCGTCTACAAGCCCGTCTTCCTCGGCGTGATCGTGCTCGCCGTGGTGGTCGGGCTGTGGGAGCTGACCTCCCGGCTCGCGGAGCGGAAGGGCATCAGGGCCCCTCTGGTGCCGCTGGCGATCGGCGGCGCGGCGATGGTGGTCGCGGGCTACGTCAACGGTGCCGAGGGCGCCTGGGTGGCCATGGCCTTCACGGCGCTCGCGGTGCTCGTCTGGCGGATGACGGAACCGCCGGACGACTACCTCAAGGACGTCACGGCCGGCCTCTTCGCGGCCTTCTACGTGCCGTTCCTCGCCACGTTCGTGGCGCTGATGCTGGCCGCGGGGGACGGCGCCTGGCGGGTGCTGACCTTCCTGATCCTCACGGTGGTCAGCGACACCGGTGCCTACGCGGTGGGCTGGCGGTTCGGCAAGCACAAGCTCGCGCCGCGCATCAGCCCCGGCAAGACCCGTGAAGGTCTGCTCGGCGCGGTGGCGTTCGCGATGGTGGCGGGCGCGCTGTGCATGCAGTTCCTGATCGACGACGGCGTCTGGTGGCAGGGCCTGCTGCTGGGCCTCGCCGTCGCGGTCAGCGCCACCCTGGGCGACCTGGGCGAGTCCATGATCAAGCGGGACCTCGGCATCAAGGACATGGGCGCCCTGCTGCCGGGCCACGGCGGGATCATGGACCGGCTGGACTCCCTGCTGCCGACCGCGCCGGTGGTCTGGCTGCTGATGGTGGTCTTCGTCGGCTCCTGAGCTGCTGAGCTGCACCTTTTGTTGTGCGGGGCCCGCCGTCCACGGACGGCGGGCCCCGTTCCGTTCGTCTGCGACACTGGAAGAACCATGCCTAAGCCCGGAGAACTCACTTTCGTCGCCCCCCGCGGAGCCAAGAAGCCCCCGCGGCACCTTGCCGACCTCAGCCCCGCCGAACGCCGCGAGGCCGTCGCCGCGATCGGCGAGAAGCCGTTCCGCGCGAAGCAGCTGTCCCAGCACTACTTCGCCCGGTACGCGCACGACCCGGAGGCATGGACCGACATCCCCGCCGCCGCGCGGGAGAAGCTCGCGAGCGAGCTGTTGCCGCAGCTGATGAGCGTGGTGCGGCACATCTCGTGCGACAACGACACCACCCGCAAGACTCTCTGGCGGCTGCACGACGGCAAGCTCGTCGAGTCGGTGCTGATGCGCTACCCCGACCGCGTCACCATGTGCATCAGCTCCCAGGCGGGCTGCGGCATGAACTGCCCGTTCTGCGCGACCGGCCAGGCCGGTCTGGAGCGCAACCTGTCCACCGCCGAGATCGTGCACCAGATCGTGGACGGCATGCGCGCACTGCGCGACGGCGAGGTGCCCGGAGGCCCGGCGCGGCTGTCCAACATCGTCTTCATGGGCATGGGCGAGCCGCTCGCCAACTACAACCGCGTGGTCGGCGCCATCCGCCGGCTCACCGACCCGGAGCCGGACGGCCTCGGGCTGTCCCAGCGCGGCATCACGGTCTCCACGGTCGGCCTGGTGCCCGCGATGCACCGGTTCGCGGACGAGGGCTTCAAGTGCCGCCTCGCGGTCTCGTTGCACGCCCCCGACGACGAGCTGCGCGACACCCTGGTGCCGGTCAACACCCGCTGGAAGGTCCGCGAGGTCCTGGACGCCGCCTGGGAGTACGCGGAGAAGTCCGGCCGCCGGATCTCCATCGAATACGCCCTGATCCGGGACATCAACGACCAGGCGTGGCGCGGCGACCTCCTGGGCAGGCTCCTCAAGGGCAAGCGGGTGCACGTCAACCTGATCCCCCTCAACCCCACCCCGGGGTCGAAGTGGACGGCCTCCCGCCCCGAGGACGAGCGGGCCTTCGTCGCGGCGATCGCCGCGCACGGCGTGCCCGTCACCGTCCGGGACACCCGCGGCCAGGAGATCGACGGAGCCTGCGGCCAGCTCGCCGCCACCGAGCGCTGAGCCCGGCTGGTACTGTCCATCTGCATCATTCGCACAAATGAACATCCGACAGGGGAGCGCACACAGCGCTGAGAGTGCGGCACGGCCCGCAGACCCTCGGACCTGATCCGGTTAGTACCGGCGTAGGGAGTCAGCTCGACCATGAACACCACCCTCCGGCGTGCCCTCGGGGCCGCCCTCGTCGGCGTGCTCGGCCTGCCCGCGCTCGCCGCGTGCGGCGGCTCCGGCAGCTCGAAGAACTCCGAGTCGTCGGGCGGCAAGGGCGACAAGACCGTCACCCTCGTCTCGCACGACTCCTTCGCCGCCTCGGACTCCGTGCTCAAGGAGTTCACGCAGCAGACCGGTTACACGGTCAAGGTGCTCAAGAGCGGCGACGCGGGCCAGGCCGTCAACCAGGCCATCCTCTCCAAGAGCCACCCGCAGGGCGACGTCTTCTTCGGCGTCGACAACACGCTGCTCTCGCGGGCGCTGGACAACGGGCTGTTCACCTCGTATCAGGCCAAGGGCCTGGACCGGGTCCCCGGCGACCTCCAGCTCGACGCCGCGCAGCACCGTGTCACGCCCATCGACACCGGCGACATCTGCGTCAACTACGACCGCGCCTACTTCGCCGACCACAAGCTGGCCCCGCCGCAGACGCTCGACGACCTGGTCAAGCCGGAGTACAAGAACCTCCTCGTCACCGAGAACTCCGCCACTTCCTCCCCGGGCCTCGCCTTCCAGCTCGCCACCATCGCCAAGTTCGGCGACGACGGCTGGCAGGACTACTGGAAGAAGCTCAAGGACAACAACGTCGAGGTCGTCGACGGCTGGGAGCAGGCGTACAACAGCCGCTTCTCCGGTTCCGCCGCCGGAAAGAAGGCCAAGGGCGACAAGCCGCTCGTCGTCTCCTACGCCTCCAGCCCGCCGGCCGAGGTGCTCGACATGAAGCCGCAGCCGGACCCCAAGGACGCCCCGACCGGCGTCGCGACCGGCACGTGCTTCCGGCAGACCGAGTTCGCCGGGCTGCTCAAGGGCGCGAAGAACCCCGACGGCGGCAAGGCCCTCATCGACTTCCTGCTGAGCAAGACGTTCCAGGAGGACATGCCGCTCCAGATGTTCGTCAAGCCGGCGAACCAGGACGCCAAGCTGCCCGAGGTGTTCACCAAGTACGGTGCGCAGATCGACAGTTCGGCCACCGTCGACCCGCAGAAGATCGCCAAGAACCGTGACCAGTGGGTCAAGGCATGGTCCTCGCTCGTCCTGAAGTAGACCGTTCTGAAGCGACAGACCGTCCCGAGGTGACCGCGCGGGACGCCGAAAAGGCGTCCCGTGCGACCGTCCGGCCGACGGCCGTGCGGCTCGGTCTGATGGCTCTGCCGCTCGCTTTCTTCGGGGTCTTCTTCGCCTTTCCCGTCGCCTCGATCGTCTCCCGGGGACTGAAGAGCGACGGGCAGTGGCAGTTCGGCCGGATCGGCGAGGTGCTCGCCGATCCGGAGACCGGCCACGTTCTGTGGTTCACCACGTGGCAGGCCGCCGCCTCCACAGCCCTCACGCTCGCACTCGCGTTGCCCGGCGCGTATGTCTTCGCGCGTTTCGACTTCCCCGGCAAGCAGCTGCTGCGGGCCGTGGTCACCGTTCCGTTCGTGCTGCCGACCGTTGTCGTCGGCTCGGCCTTCCTGGCGCTGCTGGGGCACGGCGGACTGCTGGACGAGTGGTGGGGCATCCGCCTGGACACCACGGTCTGGGCGATCCTCGTCGCCCACGTCTTCTTCAACTACGCCGTGGTCGTACGGACCGTCGGCGGTCTGTGGGCCCAGCTCGACCCCCGCCAGGAAGAGGCCGCCCGCGTGCTCGGCGCGGGCCGCCTGGCCGCCTGGCGGCGTGTGACGCTGCCCGCGCTCGCGCCGGCCGTCGCGGCGGCGGCGCTGATGGTCTTCCTGTTCACCTTCACCTCCTTCGGCGTCGTCCAGATCCTCGGCGGACCGCGCTACGCCACGCTCGAGGTGGAGATCTACCAGCAGACCGCACAACTGCTGGACCTGCCCACGGCCGCGGTGCTCACCCTGCTGCAGTTCCTGGCCGTGGCCCTGCTGCTCGCGGTGCACGCCCGGACCGTGCGCCGGCGCGAGGCCACCCTGCGGCTGGTGAGTGCGGCACGGACCGCGCGCCGCCCGCAGGGAGCGGGGCAGTGGGCCCTGCTGGCCGCGGTCCTGGGCACGGTCGTCCTGCTGGTGCTCGTACCGCTCGCCGTCCTCGTCCTGCGCTCCTTCGACGGGCCCGACGGCTACGGGCTCGCCTTCTACCGCGCCCTCGCCTCCGCGGGCGACAACGGCGGCACCTTCGTCGTCGCCCCGCTGGAGGCCATCGGGAACTCCGCGGCCTACGGGCTGGCCGCCACCGCCCTCGCCGTCGTCGTCGGCGGTCTCGCCGCCGCGGCGCTCACCCGGCGGGAGGGCAGACTCGTCCGCGGTTTCGACGCCCTGCTGATGCTGCCGCTGGGCACCTCGGCCGTCACCGTCGGATTCGGCTTCCTCATCAGCCTCGACGAACCCCCGCTGGACCTGCGGACGTCCTGGATCCTGGTGCCGCTGGCCCAGGCGCTGGTGGGCGTGCCCTTCGTCGTACGGACCATGCTGCCGGTCCTGCGCGCGGTCGACCACCGGCTGCGCGAGGCCGCCGCCGTGCTGGGCGCCTCGCCGCTGCGGGCGTGGCGCGAGGTCGATCTGCCGCTGGTGGGACGGGCGTTGGCGGTCGCGGCGGGCTTCGCCTTCGCCGTGTCGCTGGGCGAGTTCGGGGCGACCGTCTTCATCGCCCGCCCCGACAGCCCGACGCTTCCGGTGGCCGTGGCCCGGCTGCTCGGCCGTCCCGGTGAGCTCAACTACGGGCAGGCGATGGCCCTCAGCACGATCCTGATGCTGGTCTGCGCCGCGGCGCTGCTGGTGCTGGAACGCCTGCGCACCGACCGTACGGGAGAGTTCTGATGTCCATGCTGCGACTCGACGGCGTGACCGTCCGCTTCGGCGAGCGTGCGGTGCTGGACGCCGTGGACCTCGACGTCGCCGAGCACGAGACCGTCTGCGTGCTCGGGCCGAGCGGCAGCGGCAAGTCCACGCTGCTGCGGGTCGTCGCCGGGCTGCAACGCCCGGACGCCGGGCGGGTGTTCCTCGCGGGCGAGGACCAGGGCGGCGTGCCCGTCCACAAGCGCGGCGTGGGCCTGATGTTCCAGGACCACCAGCTGTTCCCGCAGCGGGACGTCGCGGGCAACGTCGGCTTCGGCCTGCGCATGCGCAGGGCCGGGCGGGCGGAGACGGAGCGCAGGGTTGCCGCGCTGCTCGACCTCGTGGGGCTGCCGAATGCGCAGCGGCGCGCGGTGGCGGCGCTGTCCGGCGGCGAACAGCAGCGCGTCGCCCTGGCGCGGGCCCTCGCGCCGGAGCCGCGGCTGCTGATGCTGGACGAACCGCTCGGCCAGCTCGACAGGGGCCTGCGCGAGCGGTTGGTGGCCGAACTGCGCGAGCTGTTCCGCCGGTTGGGGACGACCGTGCTGGCCGTCACACACGACCAGGGCGAGGCCTTCGCGCTGGCCGACCGGGTGGTGGTGATGCGCGACGGGCGCATCGCGCAGTCGGGGACCCCGCTGGAGGTGTGGCAGCGGCCGGCGTCGGAGTTCGTGGCACGCTTCCTCGGTTTCGACAACATCGTCGAGGCGACGGTGAGCGGGGAGCGGGCCGACACGGTGTGGGGCCGGGTGCCGGTGCCGGCGGGGACGCCGGGCGGTGTGTGCCGGGTGCTGGTGCGGCCGGCCGGGGTCCGGCTCGGTGCCGTGGGGGAGGGGGTGCCGTGCGGGGTGGTTTCGCGGACGTTCCGCGGGGACCATGTGGCCGTGCGGCTGCGGCCGGATGCGGGGCCGGAGCTGGAGGCGGTGTGCCGGCTCGGCGAGGCGCCGGAACCCGCTGCGCGGGTGGGGGTGCGGTTCGATGCGGCCGAGGTGGTCGTCCTCCGCTGAGGCCGTGAGCCGGGGGCTTCGCCCCCGGACCCCCGGTTCTCACCCGCCCGCCCACCCGATTGCCCCGAACGTCACGACCTGATCGGTTCGGGTTCCCGCTCCCGTTCCTGCTCCGGCGCAACCGCATGGCCATCCGGTTCCCCGAACCACGCCACCGCCACCGCGCCCGCAACTGCCAGCAGGAAGCCCAGGATCGCCACCCACGCGAAACCGTCGCGGGAGGCGTCCCCGAGCCACACCACGCCGATGATGCCGGGCAGGACCGTTTCGCCGACGACCAGGGCCGCCGTGGCGCCGTTCACCGAGCCGATCTGCAGGGCGACCGTGTGCAGGTACATGCCGACCGCGCCGGAGACGAGGATCGCGTAGAGGGCCGGGTCGGTGACGAGGGCCGGCAGGTCGAAGGGGTCGATGCCGTGCAGGATGCGTACGCCCACGCCGATCGCGCCGAAGCCGAGGCCGGACAGCAGGCCGGCGAGGATCGCGGCGCGCGAGCCCATCAGGCGCACCGCGACGGTGCCGCCGCCCATCAGGACGACGGAGATGACCAGCAGCCACCAGTGCGTGGACATCGCGGCGTCGCCGCTGCCCTCGTGACCCGCCGCCGTGGCCAGCAGCACCAGGGCCGAGCAGACGACGCCGATGGATATCCACTCCGGCCGGGTGAGCCGGATGCCCAGGAGCTTGATGCTCAGCAGGGCGGTGACGATGAGGTTGGCGCTGATGACCGTCTGGGAGAGGAACAGCGGCAGCATCCGTGCGGCCAGCGCGCCGAGCCCGAAGCCCACGAAGTCCAGCACCGTGCCGACCATGAACTCCCAGGTGACCGCGGCCTTCGCGGTCGAGGAGAGGCTCGGTCCGCCGTGCTGGGTGGTCCCGGTGCCGGAGGCCGTGGCGGCCTCCCTGCGGGCCGATTTGCGCGAGCCCACGGCTTGCAGGACCGAGCCCGTGCCGTAACAGGCCGAGGCCGCGACAGCCGTCACAAGGCCGATGATCACCAATTGCTCCGTTCACCCGAAAACGTCAGTAAACCGTCGTGCCTGTAGCAGACGTGGTTTTCGGGGCCGGAGTTGCCTCAAGTCAAGAACTGGTCAAAAGTCGTGATCATTCACCGGGTGAGCGGGAGCGCGGCCAGCTCGGCGATCGCCCAGGTCAGCGGCGTCAGCACGGCCAGCATCGCGCAGGTCCGCACGGCGGCCGCGCCGCGCAGCAGGGACAGCGGAATCCCCAGGCGCAGCAGGGCCGTTGTGGTCTCTCCACGGGTCTGCCGGGCCTCCAGCGCCGCGGTGATCGCGGTGGCCGTGACGCAGGCCATCACCACGGCGGCCCCCAGACCGGTGAGCGGACCGAACGGGCGGGGGCCCGAGTGCTCCCAGGCCGCGCCGTACAGCTCGACCGCGGCCAGCGCGCCGGAGGCGACCGCGCACAGCACGCCGAGGGGCCTGCCGATCCGGGTCGCGGCGTCCTGCAGTATCCGCCCGGCCAGCAGCCGCACGGCCCCCGGCCGCCCGGTGGCCAGCAGCGCCCCGCACCAGTGCGTCAGGCCCGGCCCGGCCAGCACCAGGCCGGCGCAGGCCAGCAGCCAGCCGCCGAGCAGGCCGGGGGAGGCGGCGCCCTCCCGGCCCGGCAGCGCCAGCAGGGCGCCCGGCTCGGGCGCCGGGGCGTGGCCCACGTACGCCTCCAGGGCGAGGCCCGTCGCGATGACCGCGACGCCCCAGGGCAACCCGGCGTAGACCGGCCGGGGTTCATGGCGCGCGGCCTCCGCAACGCCCGGTCCGGCGTGCTTCGGGGCGCTGCTCGTGCGCTCCTTGCGCGGGCGCAGCAGGACGACGCACGCGCCCGCCGCGAGCGCGGGCAGGAGTCCGAGCAGGGTGAGGGCCGCGCCCCACGGGAGCCCGGCGTCCGCGTCCAGCAGGTGTGCCGCCGCCCCGCTGAGCGGGGTGCCGCCGAGGTCGCCGCGGAGTTCCAGGTAGACGAGGAGGGCGGCGCCGCTGCCGACCAGGCAGGCCGCGGCGGTCGACGCAGCCGCGAGCAGCGACAGCTGCACCGGGCCGAAGCCCGCCGCGTCCAGCCCGTCGCGCGGCCGCGTCGCCGGGTCCGAACGGGCCACCGCCACGGCGAACTGCACCGCGGCGGCCAGCGGCACCGCGCACCACAGCAGCCGCACCAGCGACTCCTCCGGCTGCTCGGGGTGCGCCACCGCGAACCCCAGCGTGCACAGCAGCAGGAAACCGACCCCCGACGCGGCCAGCGCGACCAGCAGCCGGCGCAGCAGGACGAGCGGGTGCGCCCCGCGGGCTAGGCGGAGACCGAGCACGCCGCTCTGCCCTCCCCGTCGGTCGCGTCCGGCACCGGGATGCCGCCGCCGCGACGGCCGTCGACCAGCGTGACCGAGCGGTCGGCCAGGGCGCTGCTCTCGTCGTCCAGCGTGGCCAGGACGACGGTGATGTGGTGCGAGCGGGCGGCCGTGGTCAGGGTGCGCAGCACCTGGGCGCGGTCGGCGGTGTGCAGGGGCGCGGTCGGTTCGTCGGCGAAGACGACGGTCGGCTCGGCGGCCAGCGCGCGGGCGATGGCGATCCGCTGGCGCTGCGCCTGTGTCAGCGCGTTGGGCTTCTTGCGTGCGCAGTCGCCGACGTCGAGCCGCTCCAGCCACTCCAGCGCCGTCTGTTTGGCCGTCCGGTGGGCCGTGCCCCGCACCAGGAGCGGGAGCGCCGCGTTCTCCCAGCCCGACAGCTCGGGGACCAGGTGCGGGGTGGAGTCGATCCAGCCGAAGCGCTCGCGGCGCAGCCGCTCGCGGGCGGCGCGGGAGAGGGTGTGCACGGGAGCGCTGTTGAACCACACCTCGCCGGGGTCGGGCAGCAGCTGGCCCGACAGGCACTTCAGAAGCGTGGTCTTCCCGGCGCCGCGGGGCCCTGTGACGGCCAGGACCTCGCCTTCGCGGACACCGATCGAGACGCCCGTGAGGGCGGGGGAACCGCTGTAGGAGTAGTGCAGGCCACGTGCCCAGAGCACGTCGTTGTCCGGCGGGGCCACCATGTGAAGCACACCTCGGGTCAATGAAGGGTCCGTTCCCCTGTCCGGGTGAACGAACCGGAGGCCATTGGGTCACTGGCACCGTACGGAACCGGGATCCTAGCCTCGGTCCAGGCTCGGCGCGGGAGAGCCCGACTTTCCTCCCATCGGACTCATCCCATCGGTCACAACCGCCCCGAGGACTACCCGTGTGCTGCGGCGGCCATGCGCCGGACAGCGATCAGACGGCGATCAGATCCTGCTCCATGCCTCCGTCAGGACGCCGCGGACGATCTGCTCGATCTCGTCGAAGGTCGACTGGTCGGAGATCAGCGGCGGCGCGAGCTGGACGACCGGGTCGCCGCGGTCGTCGGCGCGGCAGTACAGCCCGTTCTCGAAGAGCTGCTTGGAGACGAAGCCGTAGAGCAGCCGCTCGCACTCCTCCGGTGTGAACGACTCCTTGGTGGTCTTGTCCTTCACCAGCTCGATGCCGTAGAAGAAGCCGTTGCCCCGCACGTCGCCGACGATCGGCAGGTCGTGCAGCTTGGAGAGCGTGCCGAAGAACGCGGCCTCGTTGTCGAGGACGTGCTGGTTGAGGCCCTCGCGCTCGAAGATGTCGAGGTTGGCGAGCGCGACCGCCGCGGAGACCGGGTGGCCGCCGAAGGTGTAGCCGTGCAGGAAGGTGTTGCTGCCCTTGAAGAACGGCTCGGCGATGCGGTCGGAGACGACGGCGGCGCCGATGGGGGAGTAGCCGGAGGTCATGCCCTTGGCGCAGGTGATGATGTCCGGCACGTAGCCGAACTTGTCGCACGCGAACATCGTGCCGAGGCGGCCGAAGGCGCAGATGACCTCGTCGGAGACGAGCAGCACGTCGTAGGTGTCGCAGATCTCGCGGACCCGCTGGAAGTAGCCCGGCGGCGGCGGGAAGCAGCCGCCCGCGTTCTGGACGGGCTCCAGGAAGACCGCGGCGACAGTGTCGGGGCCCTCGAAGAGGATCTGCTGCTCGATCTGGTCGGCGGCCCAGCGGCCGAAGGCCTCGGGGTCGTCGCCGTGGATCGGCGCCCGGTAGATGTTGGTGTTGGGCACCTTGCGGGCGCCGGGGACCAGGGGCTCGAAGGGGGCCTTGAGAGCCGGGAGTCCGGTGATGGCCAACGCGCCCTGCGGCGTGCCGTGGTAGGCGACGGCGCGGGATATGACCTTGTACTTCGTGGGGTTGCCGGTGAGCTTGTGGTACTGCTTCGCCAGCTTCCACGCCGTCTCGACGGCCTCGCCGCCGCCGGTGGTGAAGAAGACCTTGTCGAGGTCGCCGGGGGCGTAGTGGGCCAGGCGCTCGGCCAGTTCGACGGCCTTGGGGTGCGCGTAGCTCCACACGGGGAAGAACGCCAGCTCCCGGGCCTGCCTGGCGGCCGCCTCGGCCAGCTCGGCGCGGCCGTGGCCGGCCTGCACCACGAACAGGCCGGCGAGACCGTCGAGGTAGCGCTTGCCGTGCTCGTCGTAGACGTAGGTGCCCTCGCCGCGCACGATGACGGGGACGGGGCTCTTCTCGTACGACGACATGCGGGTGAAGTGCATCCACAGGTGGTCGTAAGCGGTGCTGGAACGGTCCTTGCTCACGGCTATCGGGTTCCCCAGGTATAGGTCTGCTTGCGGAGCTTGAGGTAGACGAAGCTCTCCGTGGAGCGCACGCCGGGCAGGGTGCGGATCCGCTTGTTGATCGTCCGGAGGAGATGGTCGTCGTCCTCGGCCACGATCTCGATGAGGAGGTCGAAGGAGCCCGCCGTCACCACGACGTACTCCACTTCGTCCATCGCCGTCAGGGCGTCGGCGACCGGGTCGAGGTCTCCCTCGACGTTGATGCCGACCATCGCCTGCCGCCGGAATCCCACGGTGAGCGGGTCGGTGACGGCGACGATCTGCATCACGCCCTGGTCGAGCAGCTTCTGCACGCGCTGCCGGACCGCCGCTTCGGACAGTCCGACCGCTTTGCCGATCGCCGCGTAGGGGCGGCGGCCGTCCTCCTGGAGCTGCTCGATGATCGCCAGGGAGACGGCGTCGATCGGCTGCGTGCCGGTCACGCTCTTGGGGTCTGCGTTACGAGTGGCCACGGGCACCACTGTGCATGAGGACTCGGCTGTGGGGCAAGCCCGTGGCGATGAAATCCGTTGTTGGAGATCGTATAAATCACTGATTCCGTTGTTCGTGTCGGGTGGGTATGTCGAAAACGTGGCCGGACTGGCTAGGCTGGGCGTCTCAGCAATCGGACATGGACAGAAGGGGTGGCGCATCGTGACCACCGAGCTGCGTCGACTGCGCAACTACATCGACGGGGAGTTCAGGGACGCCTCCGACGGGCGGACCACCGACGTGGTCGATCCGGCCACCGGCGAGGCCTATGCGACCGCCCCGCTGTCCGGCGCCGCCGACGTCGACGCCGCCATGGCCGCCGCGCAGGCCGCGTTCCCCGTCTGGCGCGACCTGGTCCCCGGCGAGCGGCAGAAGGTCCTCCTCAAGATCGCCGATGCCATCGAGGCACGCGCCGAGGAGCTGATCGCGACCGAGTCCCGGAACACCGGCAAGCCCCTCGCGCTCACCCGCAGCGAGGAGGTCCCGCCGATGGTGGACCAGATCCGCTTCTTCGCGGGTGCCGCCCGGATGCTCGAAGGCCGCTCGGCCGGCGAGTACATGGAGGGGATGACCTCCATCATCCGGCGCGAGCCCGTGGGCGTCTGCGCCCAGGTGGCGCCCTGGAACTACCCGATGATGATGGCCGTCTGGAAGTTCGCCCCGGCGCTCGCCGCGGGCAACACCGTCGTCCTCAAGCCCTCCGACACCACCCCCGCCTCCACCGTGCTGCTCGCCGAGATCATCGGCGGGGTGCTGGAGGAACTCGGCCACCCCAAGGGCGTGTTCAACGTCATCTGCGGCGACCGCGAGACGGGCCGGCTGATGGTCGAGCACCCGGTGCCCGCGATGGCCTCCATCACCGGCTCCGTGCGGGCCGGCATGCAGGTCGCCGAGTCCGCCTCCCGCGATCTCAAGCGCGTCCACCTGGAGCTGGGCGGCAAGGCGCCGGTCGTCGTCTTCGAGGACGCGGACATCGCCAAGGCCGTCGAGGAGATCTCCGTCGCCGGGTACTTCAACGCCGGCCAGGACTGTACGGCCGCGACCCGGGTGCTGGTGCACGAGTCGGTGCACGACGAGTTCGTGACGGCCCTGGCCAAGGCCGCCGCCGACACGAAGACCGGCCTGCCGGACGACGAGGACGTGCTCTACGGCCCCCTCAACAACGCCAACCAGCTGCAGCAGGTCTCCGGCTTCATCGAGCGCCTGCCCGCCCACGCCAAGGTCGAGGCCGGCGGCCGCCGGGTGGGGGAGAAGGGCTTCTTCTTCGAGCCCACCGTGGTCTCCGGCCTCAAGCAGGACGACGAGATCATCCAGCACGAGGTCTTCGGCCCCGTGATCACCGTCCAGTCCTTCGCCGACGAGAAGCAGGCCGTCGAGTACGCCAACGGCGTCGAGTACGCGCTGGCCTCCTCGGTATGGACCAAGGACCACGCGCGGGCCATGCGGATGTCCAAGGCCCTGGACTTCGGCTGCGTCTGGATCAACACCCACATCCCGCTCGTCGCCGAGATGCCGCACGGCGGCTTCAAGAAGTCCGGCTACGGCAAGGACCTCTCCTCCTACGGCTTCGAGGACTACACGCGCATCAAGCACGTGATGACCTCGCTGGGCTGAGGCCGGGCCGCTGCCGGGCCGTGCCCGGTTCCGGCGGGGGCCGGGATATCATCGGCCCCCGCCGCCCCCACCGTGACCATCCCGGAATGCGAGAGAAGCCCGTGAAGCCCCTGTCCCGCCGGACCCTGCTGCGGGCGCTGGGCGCCGGCGCCGGGGCCGCCGCACTCGCCGGTTGCGGCGTGCCCGCCGCCTACGTCGCCCCGCGCGACCGGGCCGCGGCGGATCGTTCCGCCACGGACAGGCGGCTGGTCTTCGCCAACTGGCCGCTCTACATCGACACCGACGACAAGGACCCGCAGCGCCGGCCGACCCTCGACGACTTCGAGAAGCGCACCGGCATCTCGGTGAAGTACACCGAGGAGATCAACGACAACGACGAGTTCTTCGGCAAGATCAGCCCGGCGCTGATGAACCACCAGCGGACCGGCCGGGACATCATCGTCGTCAGCGACTGGATGTGCGCCCGCTACGTCCGGCTCGGCTGGGTCCAGGAGATGGACCGGGACCGCCAGTCCCACGTCGCCCGCAACCTCGACCCGCTGCTGCGCAACCCGCACTTCGACCCCGGGCGGCGGCACACCGTCCCCTGGCAGTCGGGCATCACCGGCATCGCCTACAACCGCAAGAAACTCGGCCGCGAGATCCGGCACACCTCGGACCTGTGGAAGGACGACCTGCGTGGCCGCGTCACCCTGCTGGCCGGGATGGACGAGGCCTTCTCCCTGCTGATGCAGGGCAACGGCGCCGACGTCACCCGCTGGACCGCCGACGACTTCCACCGCATGGCCGACCAGCTGCGCGAACTCGTCCGCAAGAAGCACATCCGCCGCTTCACGGGCAACGACTACATCAAGGACCTGTCCTCCGGCGACGTGCTCGCCTGCCAGGCCTACTCCGGCGACGTCATCCAGCTCCAGGCCGACAACCCCGACATCGAGTTCGTGGTGCCGGAGGAGGGGGCCGAGCTGTGGGCGGAGAGCATGATGATCCCGAACCTGGCGGCCCACAAGGCCAACGCCGAGCGGATCGTCGACTACTACTACGAGCCCGAAGTGGCCGCCCGGTTGGCGGTCGCCGTCAACTACGTCTGCCCGGTGCCCGCGGCACGCGAGGTGCTGGCGTCGTCCGGGAAGAAGGACGAGGCGGCACTCGCGGAGAACCCGCTGGTGTTCCCGACGGAGGACATGCGCAAGCGGCTTGCGACGGCACGGGACATGACGGCCAGGGAGCGGCCGGAGTTCACGAAGGTGTGGAACGAGATCGTGGGGCTGTGAGGTCCCGGAGCGTGTCGATGCGGTTCGTCGTGATCGAGTCGACGCCTGCGGCCAGCAGCCGCCGCATCGTGCGCCGCGTGTCCGCCGTCCACGCCGAGACCAGCAGACCGTCCGCGTGGTTGCGGGCCACCAGCTCCGGACTCACCAGTCCGAAACGGTAGTTGAGCCAGCGCGGCCGCACCTCCGCGAGCAGAGGCGGCCGTGGCGGGGCCAGCGTGGTCCAGGTCAGGGCGATCTCCGCAGCGGCGTCCGCGCGGCGCACCGCGAGCATCGAGGGCGCGGCGCCGCAGTAGTAGACGCGCCCGGCCGCGCCGGACGCGTGCACCTCGGCGACGGCAGCGGCGGCGGCCGACGGGTCGGGCAGATCGATGAACAGCCGTGCCCCGCAGCCGTTTCCGGCCGTCTCCGCGAGGGCCTCCCGCAGCGTCGGCACCCCGCCACGGGTCCGCTCGCGCACCTCGTCGGCGGTGAGCGCGCCCAGCGGCCGGTCCACGCCCCACAGCCGCTGCAGCGTCGCGTCGTGCAGCAGGACGGGCACCCCGTCGCGGGTCAGCCGGATGTCGATCTCCACGGCGCCCGCACCCGCCCGCACCGCGGAACGGACCGAGGGCAGGGTGTTCTCACGGTGGACATACGGGTCGCCGCGGTGGGCGACGGCGGTGAACACGGTGGCCATGAGGCTCATTGTGGCGGAGTCGGCCGGCCGGACGTCAGCCGCGCCAGGCCGCCGTGTAGGCGTCGATCTCCGCGGTGAGCGCCGCCTTGCCGGCCGCGTCCATGAACGAGGCCTCGACCGCGTTCCTGGCGAGGGCGGCGACGCCCGCGGCGTCGAGGTCCAGGAGCCGGGCCGCGACGCCGTACTCGGTGTTGAGGTCGGTGCCGAACATGGGCGGGTCGTCGCTGTTGATCGTCACCAGGACGCCGGCCGAGACCATCTCCCTGACCGGGTGCCGCTCCAGGTCCGTCACGGCCCGGGTGGCGAGGTTGGAGGTCGGGCAGACCTCCAGCGGGATGCGGTGCTCGGCGAGGTGGGCCAGCAGCGCCGGGTCCTGCGGGGCACTGGTGCCGTGGCCGATGCGCTCGGCGCGCAGCTCGGTGAGGGCGTCCCAGATCGTCTGCGGGCCCGTGGTCTCGCCGGCGTGCGGGACGCTGTGCAGCCCGGCCGCGATGGCACGGTCGAAGTACGGTTTGAACTGCGGCCGCGGGACGCCGATTTCGGGGCCGCCGAGCCCGAACGAGACCAGCCCGTCCGGCCGCAGGTCGCACGCGATCCGGGCGGTCTCCTCGGCGGCCTCCAGCCCTGCCTCGCCGGGGATGTCGAAGCACCAGCGCAGCACCACGCCCAGCTCGGACTCCGCCGCCTTGCGGGCGTCCTCGATCGCCTCCACGAAGGCCGCGTCGGGGATGCCGCGGCGCGTGGAGCTGTAGGGGGTGACGGTCAGCTCGGCGTAGCGGATGTTCTGCCGGGCCATGTCGCGGGCGACCTCGTACGTCAGCAGGCGCACGTCCTCGGCGTCGCGGATCAGGTCGACGACGGACAGGTAGACCTCGATGAAGTGCGCGAAGTCGCGGAAGGTGAAGAAGTCGGCCAGCGCCTCCGGGTCGGTCGGCACCGGGGAGTCGGGGTGCCGGGCGGCCAGTTCGGCGACGATGCGCGGCGACGCGGAGCCCACGTGGTGCACATGCAGCTCCGCTTTCGGCAGTCCTGCGATGAACGGGTCGAGTGCGGACATGCGGGCCTCCAGGGCTGTTGGCGCGGCTGGTGCGACTGCCGGTCATCGTATGCGGGGCGGGCACGGGGCCTTTCCCCAGGCCTTAGCATGACGGGGTACCGAGTGGGGAGGACCATGTCCGGCAAGGACGGCAACAGCGAAGCGCAGCAGGAGCAGCGGGAGCAGCGGGAACAGAACCCGTGGGCTCCGCCCGGGGAACGGGTCTCGCTGGACAAACCGGACAGTGCGGCGGTGCCGCCGCAGGCCCCGGCCGGCGATGGGGCCCCGGCAGCCGCTGCCGATGCCGCTCCGGTGCAGGACGCCCCCGCAGCCGCCCCGGCGCCTGCCCCCGCGGTGCCCGCCGGTGACGCCCCGGCCGTGCCGCCGATACCGCAGGCCCCGACCGGGCCGGGCACGCCGAGCGCGTACCAGGGCGGGCCGTACGGCCCGCATCACCAGCACCCTCAGCACCCCCAACAGCCGTACTGGCAGGGCATACCCGGGCCGCACCCGCAGCACCCCCAGGGTCCCTACGCCCCCGGGCCGTACGGGTACGGGCAGCCGGCCTACGGCACCGCATGGGGCGCCCCCGGCTGGCAGCCCGCGCAGCGCCCCGACAACGCCCTCGGCACCGCGGCCCTGGTGCTCGGCATCGTCGGCATCGTCTTCTCACCGACGATCGTGTTCGGCGTCATCCTCGGGGTGCTGGCCATCGTGCTCGGCGCGATAGGCCGCAACAAGGCGAGGACCGGCCTCGCCAACAACGGCGGGCAGGCGCTGGCCGGGCTGGTGCTCGGCAGTGCGGCGCTCCTCGCCACCGCGCTCATGCTCGCCCTCTACATCACGGCCGCGAGCCACCACAGCAGCCGCACCCCCGACGAGGACCCCGACGCCACCTACGGCGCCTATATGCACCGGCCGGCCGCGTCCGCGCCGCTCGCGCTCCCCGCCAGGCGCTGACGCGCCTCCATCAGGGCGAAGCCCAGCAGATTCAGCCCGCGCCACTGCGCGGGATCCTGCGCCCGCTCGTCGTCGGCGGCCAGTCCGATGCCCCAGACCCGGTCCAGCGGGCTGGCCTCCACCAGCACCCGGTCGCCCGTGCCCAGCAGGAAGGCGCGCAGCTCCGGGTGCTGCGCGAACTTGTGGACGCTGCCCTGCACGACCAGCTCGAAGCGGTGCCGGCGCCACTGCTCCTCGTCGAAGCCGCGCACCGAACGGCCCGCGGCCTTGGCCTGCTGGGGATGGGCCGCCGCCAACGCCGCGGCCTCCGCCTCGGCATCGCCGAACAGCCGCGCCTTGCCCGCCATCATCCAGTGCTCCGCCGTCGCGTAGACCGTGCCGTCCACCGTGAAGGGCGACGGCCACCACTGGCTGAAGCACCCCGGCCCCACGCTCCCGTCGCGGCGCGGGCGGTGCCCCCAGAAGGGCACGTACTTCACGCGCTCGCCGCGCCGGACGGCTGCCGTCAGCTCCGCCACCGAACGGGCGGCGTGCGGTTGTCTCTCCCCCGTGTCGTTCATGCCCGCCATTCTTGCAGCGACCTCTGACAGAACACCGATTCCGTTGCCGGGTTGAGAAATTGCTACGGAATCCCTTGTTGTCGCCATGCGCCTCTGCCAGGATCGGCAATCACTTCAGGTCGGCCGATTCGGCATCAGGAACGCACGCCCCCGGCGGCGGCACGCCCGTACAAAGGTGCGCCCCGGCGTATGTCACTGTTACGTGTTCTCCGTCCCCGCGAAACCCTCCTGGACCCAGCCCCATGACGACCACCGCACCGGCCGGCACCAGCGGCACCGATGTCCGCCTCACCGGCATCAGCAAGACCTACGGCTCCTTCACCGCCGTGCATCCCCTGGACCTCACCGTCCCCGCGGGCTCGTTCTTCGCGCTCCTCGGTGCCTCCGGCTGCGGCAAGACCACCACGCTCCGCATGATCGCCGGCCTGGAGGAGCCCAGCACCGGCACCGTGGAGCTGGCCGGCAGGAACGTCACCGGTCTGCCCGCCTACAAGCGGCCCGTCAACACCGTCTTCCAGAGCTACGCGCTCTTCCCGCACCTGGACATCTACGAGAACGTCGCCTTCGGCCTGCGCCGCCGCGGCATCAAGTCGGTGAAGAAGCAGGTGGACGAGATGCTGGAGCTCGTCCAGCTCGGCGACCTGGCCCGCCGCAGGCCGCAGCAGCTGTCCGGCGGACAGCAGCAGCGCGTCGCCGTCGCCCGCGCCCTGATCAACCACCCGCAGGTGCTGCTGCTGGACGAGCCTCTCGGCGCCCTGGACCTCAAGCTGCGCCGGCAGATGCAGCTGGAGCTCAAGCGCATCCAGCACGAGGTCGGCATCACGTTCATCCACGTCACCCACGACCAGGAGGAGGCCATGACCATGGCCGACACGGTGGCGGTCATGAACGCCGGGCGCATCGAACAGCTCGGCGCCCCCGCCGACCTCTACGAGACCCCGCGCACCACCTTCGTCGCCAACTTCCTCGGCACGTCCAACCTCATCACCGCCGACGTCCTCGACACGTCCGGCGACGACATCCTTCTGCGGGCCTCCCATACCAAACTCGCCCTTCCGGCGACACGATGTACAGCCAGCGCCCGCACGGGCGAGAAGCTCCTGGTCGGCATACGGCCGGAAAAGATCACCCTGACCCACGCCGACGACGCGGGCAGCGTCCCCGACGGCCGCAACCGGATCACCGGCCGGATCACCGAGTCGAGCTTCACCGGCGTCTCCACCCAGTACCTCGTCGACAGCCCCGCCGCCTCCGGCCTGTCGGTCTACGAGCAGAACATCGAGCGCGACTCCCGCCTGGTCCCCGGCGCCGAGGTCGTCCTGCACTGGAACCCCGGCCACAGCTTCGGCCTGGACGCCGCCCAGAACATCGAGGCCGGCACCGACGTGGAAGCGGAGGGCGCAGGATGACCCTCACGACCACCACCGGCGAGCCCGCGGTCTCCGACGGCGCCACCGCCCGCCGCAAGAAGCTCGTCCCCTACTGGCTGCTCATCCCCGGCATCCTCTGGCTGCTCGTCTTCTTCGCAGCCCCGCTCGTCTACCAGGCCTCCACCTCCCTGCAGACCGGGTCGCTCGAAGAGGGCTTCAAGCTCACCTGGCACTTCGGCACCTACGCCGACGCGCTGGGCGAGTACTACCCGCAGTTCCTCCGCTCGATCGGCTACGCGACCGCCGCCACCGTGCTGTGCCTGCTGCTCGGTTACCCGCTGGCGTACCTCATCGCCTTCCGCGCGGGCCGCTGGCGCAACCTGCTGATGGTCCTGGTCATCGCACCGTTCTTCACCAGCTTCCTGATCCGCACCCTCGCCTGGAAGACGATCCTGTCCGACGGCGGCATCGTCGTCTCCACGCTCGGCTCGCTGCACGTCCTCGGCCTGACCGACGCGCTCGGCCTCACCGAGGGCCACCGGGTGCTCGCCACCCCGCTCGCGGTCGTCTGCGGACTCACCTACAACTTCCTGCCGTTCATGATCCTGCCGCTCTACTCCTCGCTGGAACGCATCGACAGCCGGCTCCACGAGGCCGCCGGCGACCTCTACGCCCGGCCGCTGACCACCTTCCGCAAGGTGACCTTCCCGCTGTCCATGCCGGGCGTCGTCGCCGGCACTCTGCTGACCTTCATCCCCGCCGCGGGCGACTACATCAACGCCGAACTCCTCGGCTCCACCGACCAGAAGATGATCGGCAACGTCATCCAGTCGCAGTTCCTGCGCGTCCTGGACTACCCGACCGCCGCCGCCCTGTCCTTCATCCTCATGGCCGCGATCCTCGCCCTGGTCACCCTCTACATCCGCAAGTCCGGGACGGAGGAACTGGTCTGATGGCTCCTCTGGCCACCCCCGCACGCTGGCTGCGCCGTCACCTCGTGGTGATCGCGGGCCTGGGCACGCTCGGCTATCTGCTGCTGCCCAACGTCGTCGTGACGGTCTTCTCGTTCAACAAGCCCAACGGCCGCTTCAACTACCAGTGGCAGCACTTCTCCACGGACGCCTGGACGCATCCCTGCGGCGTCGCCGACCTGTGCGGCTCGCTCTCGCTCAGCCTGCGCATCGCCGTCTGGGCCACACTCGGCGCGACCGCGCTGGGCACGGCCATCGCCTTCGCGCTGGCCCGCCACCGGTTCCGCGCCCGCTCGTCCGTCAGCACCCTGATCTTCCTGCCGATGGCCATGCCCGAGGTCGTCATGGCCGCCTCGCTGGCCACCCTCTTCCTCAACATGGGCATCAGCTTCGGCTTCTGGACCATCCTCATCGCCCACATCACCTTCTGTCTGAGCTTCGTGGTGACGGCGGTCAAGGCCCGGGTGATGAGCATGGATCCGCGCCTGGAGCAGGCCGCGCAGGACCTCTACGCCTCCCCGCTGCAGACCTTCCTGCGGGTCACCCTGCCCATCGCCGCCCCCGGCATCGCCGCGGGCGCGCTGCTCTCCTTCGCCCTGTCCTTCGACGACTTCATCATCACCAACTTCAACGCCGGCTCGAGTGTGACCTTCCCCATGTACGTCTGGGGAGCCGCGCAACGGGGCACCCCCGTTCAAATCAATGTCATCGGAACGGCGATGTTCGCCACTGCCGTGCTGTGCGTCCTCGCCGGACAGCTGGTCGGGAGACGCCGAAAAAGGAGCTGAGAACCATGGCCTCCAGTGCCATGAACCCTGCCAAAGCACTTTCTGATGCCGCACTGCGGCCCTACTGGCTCGACGACCCTTCCCGCCCGGAAGCGCTCCCCGCGCTCGTCGGCGACGAGCACTGCGACCTGCTCGTCGTCGGCGGCGGCTACTCCGGTCTGTGGACCGCGCTCCTCGCCAAGGAGCGCGCTCCCGGCCGGGACGTCGTCCTCATCGAGGCCCAGGAGACCGCCTGGGCCGCCTCCGGACGCAACGGCGGCTTCTGCTCCGCGTCCCTCACCCACGGCTGGGCCAACGGCGCGGCCCGCTGGCCCGACGAGCTCGTCACACTTGAACAGCTCGGCCATCACAACCTCGACGCCCTCGAAGCCGACCTCGTCCGGCACGGCATCGACTGCGACTTCGAACGCACCGGCGAGATAGACATCGCCACCGCCCCGCACCAGGTCCTGGAGCTCCAGGAGGCCGCCGAGGAGGCGGCCTCGCTCGGTGTGACCGGCCATGAATTCCTCGACCGCGACGCCCTGCGCGCCGAAGTGGACTCCCCGACCTTCCTCGGCGGCCTCTGGAACCGCACCGGCGTGGCCATGCTGCACCCCGCCCGGCTCGCCTGGGGCCTCAAACGCGCATGCCTGCGGGCCGGAGTGCGGATCTACGAGCACACGCCCGGCACCCGGTTCTCCGCGCGCGGCGCCGGGGTGGCGGTGGGCACGCCGTACGGCCGCGTCTTCGCCCGGCACGCCGCCCTCGCGACCAACGCCTTTCCGAGCCTGGTGAAGCGCCTGCGCCCGTACATCGCACCGGTCTACGACTACGCCCTGATGACCGAGCCGCTCACGGCGGAGCAGCTCGCCTCCGTCGGCTGGAAGCGCCGCCAGGGCCTGAGCGACAGCGCCAACCACTTCCACTACTTCCGCATCACCGCGGACAACCGCATCCTGTGGGGCGGCTACGACATCGTCTACCGCTACGGCGGCGGCGTGCGCGCCGAGTACGACCACCACCCGGCCACCTACCAGCGCCTGGCCGAGAACTTCTTCCACTGCTTCCCGCAGTTGGAGGGTGTGCGCTTCACGCACACGTGGGGCGGTGCGATCGACACGTGCTCGCGCTTCTCGGCGTTCTTCGGCACCGCACACGGCGGCCGGGTCGCCTATGCGCTCGGCTACACCGGACTGGGCGTCGGCGCGACGCGCTTCGGCGCGGAGGTGATGCTCGACCTGCTGGCGGGCGAACGCACCGAGCGGACCGAACTGGAGATGGTGCGCAGCAAGCCGCTGCCGTTCCCGCCGGAGCCCGTGCGGTCGATGGGCATCGGCATCACGCAGTGGGCGATGACGCGCGCCGACCACAACGGCGGTCGGCGCAACCTGTGGCTCAGGGCGATGGACAAGGTCGGGCTCGGGTTCGACAGCTGAGGGCCAGGGCCCACAGCACCACCCCCGACAGGCACCACGCCCCCACCACGTCCAGCGGCCAGTGGTAGCCGCACCGGACCAGGCCCGCGCCGACGGCGGCGTTCAGCAGCGCGTACATGGCGACGGCCCACCGGGAGCCCCGGAACAGCAGCAGCACGGCGGCCCCGTACGCCACCGCCGCCGTGGCCGCGTGGCCCGACGGGAAGAAGCCCTCGTGGACAGCGGCCATGGGCGGCGGGCCGGGGCGTGCGATCCACGTCTTGAGCGGGACGACCAGCGCCGGCACCGCCGCCATCGCCAGCGCGGCGGCGAGCGGCGGCAGCCACGGCCGGGCCGTGGAGCGGCCGAAGCGCAGGAACCACACGAGTACGGCCACGGCGAGGACCGGCACCGCCACCGTCGCGTTGCCCAGGTCGGCGAGGAAGCCGGCGAGGGGCCGCGGGAAGGCGGAGCCGGCGACGGCCCGGCCCAGGCGCTCGTCGAGGGTGCGCAGCGGGCCGTGCGCGGCGACCTGCCAGGCCGTCAGCGCGCACAACAGCACGAAGACCAGGGGGAGGAGACGAGAAGACGGCGACCCCGGAACAGGGGGGATGGTTCCGGAGTCGCCGTTCCGGCCGGCGGACCGTGCGCCCCGGGGGGTGTGGGACGAGCGGCCGTTCGATCGGTGAGGATGCCCGGGGCCTGCGGCCCCGGCGGTGTGCGCGATGGCACGGCCTGACCGGTACTGGGGAGGTACCGGCTCGGCGTCGCCCGCAGTCTCCTGCGGGCCGGGTGTTGCGTTCATCTGAAGAAACCGTACGGCAGGCAAGAGGGGGCGAGAAGCCGGATCACCCGTCCACCACCCGCCCCGCACAGGTTCTTCACTCACTCACAAGGGGCGCACATGGGGCTCACAGACGCGCGAACGCGGCCTCGATGATGTCCAGGCCCTCGTTGAGCAGGTCCTCGCCGATGACCAGCGGCGGCAGGAAGCGCAGCACGTTGCCGTAGGTGCCGCAGGTGAGCACGATCAGGCCCTCCGCGTGGCAGGCCTTCGCCAGCGCACCGGCCGCCGCGGCGTTCGGCTTCTTCGTGCCGGATTCCACCAGCTCGATGGCGATCATCGCGCCGCGGCCGCGGATGTCGCCGATGATGTCGTGCTTCTCCTGCATGGCCGCCAGACGGCCCTTCATGACCTCCTCGATGCGCTTCGCCTTGGTGTTGAGGTCCAGCTCGCGCATGGTCTCGATCGAGCCGAGCGCCGCCGCACAGGCCACCGGGTTGCCGCCGTAGGTGCCGCCGAGGCCGCCCGCGTGCGCCGCGTCCATGATCTCCGCGCGGCCGGTGACGGCCGCCAGCGGCAGGCCGCCCGCGATGCCCTTGGCGGTCGTGATCAGGTCGGGGACGATGTCCTCGTCCTCGCAGGCGAACCACTGGCCCGTGCGGCAGAAGCCGGACTGGATCTCGTCGGCGACGAAGACGATGCCGTTGTCCTTGGCGAACTGCGCGATCGCCGGGAGGAAGCCCTTGGCCGGTTCGATGAAGCCGCCCTCGCCGAGCACCGGCTCGATGATGATCGCGGCGACGTTCTCCGCGCCGACCTGCTTGCCGATCATGTCGATGGCCGCGGCGGCCGCCTCGGGGCCGCAGTTCTCCGGGCCGGTCGGCCAGCGGTAGCCGTAGGCCAGCGGGGCGCGGTAGACCTCGGGCGCGAACGGGCCGAAGCCGTGCTTGTACGGCATGTTCTTGGCGGTGAGCGCCATCGTCAGGTTCGTCCGGCCGTGGTAGCCGTGGTCGAAGACGACGACCGCCTGGCGCTTGGTGTACGCACGGGCGATCTTGACCGCGTTCTCGACGGCCTCCGCACCGGAGTTGAACAGCGCCGACTTCTTGGCGTGGTCACCGGGCGTCAGCTCGGCGAGCTGCTCGCAGACCTCCACATAGCCCTCGTACGGGGTCACCATGAAACAGGTGTGGGTGAAGTCGGCGAGCTGCGCGGACGCACGGCGCACCACGGCCTCCGCGCTGGCGCCGACCGAGGTCACGGCGATGCCGGAGCCGAAGTCGATCAGGGAGTTGCCGTCCACGTCCTCCAGCACGCCGCCGCCCGCGCGGACGGTGAACACCGGCAGCACCGAGCCCACGCCCCCGGCCACCGCGGCGGTGCGGCGGGCCTGGAGCTCCAGCGACTTCGGGCCGGGGATCGCGGTGACGAGGCGGCGCTCCTGGGGGAGGGCCGCGCCTCCGGTCGTGTCGGTCATGAGGGGCTCCCGAGGGGGTGGGTGGACGGGCTTTCCCCCGCAGGCTAGGGGCGCGGGCCGCAGCCCGGCATGTTCCGTTCGGGAGAAGTGTGCGCGTCGCGTTGTCCGTACCGGATATGGCGGACCGGCACGGCGGGGAAAACGCCGGTAGGTTGAGCCGGTCGGACACGTCGGACACACGCGGGCGCGAGAGGGCCCGCGGGGGGCGAGGGACAGTGATGGACACCGAGGGCACGTACGACGCACCCGGCACCCGGCGCGACAGCGTGCCGCGCCCCGCCGAGCCCCACGCCGCCCCGCCGCCGGTGCCTCCGCGCCCCGCCGCGCCGCCCCGGACCGGGGGGGAAGTCCCCGTCGTGCCGCCCCCGTTCCTCACCTGGCTGCGCACCCCGCGCCCGGACGCCGCCCCCGGCATCTGGCGCTACGGGCACCGGCCCAAACCGCCGGAGGAGCCCGACCGGATCCCCGGCCGGCAGCTGTTCAGCGGGGCGCTGATCTCGCTGCTCTGCGGCTGGCTGCTGTGGTCCCTGCTGTGGAACGGCTACCTCGGCCACTACTGGATGTGGCCGCTGTACGCGCTGACGCCCGACTCCTGGCGCGACGGCATGGTCGCGGTCTGGACCGTCTACATCTACTACGGCCTCTGCCTGCTCGTGCTCGTCGTCGTCTTCGGCCGCCTCGGCCGCTGGTCCCAGGTCTGGCGCCGCTGGGCCGTGCCCGCCCTGCGCCGGCTGTGGGACGACTCCGGCAATCCGCCGCCGGTCGCCCCCGCGCCGCAGGAGGACCCCGCCGAGTGGCCGCTGCTGCGCGCCGCCGGGGCGCACGACGCCGCCGACCGGCTGGCGGCGGACGCGCAGGCCGGCCTGATGACCGACGTCGACCACGCCCGCATCGAGCGCGCCTGGCAGTCCGTCCGCGCCCAGCCCGGCCGCCTCGCCGGCTTCACGGACGCCGTGCTGCGGCACGGCGCCGCGGCCTGCGCCCACCCGTCGGGGGCGCGCGACCTGCCCGTACGCGCCGCCCCGCACGACCTGATCACCCGCCAGGTGAGGCTGGGTGCCGCCGCCGCGGACCCGCGCAACCCCTACGAGCACCGCGGCGCGGGCTGCGCCCTCGACCCCTCGCTGCTCGGCACCTCCCTGCTCGCCGTCGGCCCGCCCGGCTGCGGCAAGACCGGGCGCCTGGTGCGGCCCGTCCTGGAGTCGCTGTGCCTGCAGGCCCTCGCCGGGCGGGCCGCGGTCGTCGCGGTCGGCGCGGCGGGCGCACAGCTCGCACCGGACGAGGCCTTCGACGTCGTCGTGAAGATCGGGCGCCCCGACTCCGCCTACGACCTCGACCTGTACGGCGGCACCGACGACCCCGACGAGGCGGCCGGGGTCCTCGCCGAGGGCCTTGTCGGCGACCTCGCCCCCGGCGCCTCCGGCGAGGACGGCCGGCGCGCCGCCACCGCCCTGGCCCAGCTCCTCGGCCCCTTCCGGGCCGTCCACGGCCGCTTCCCGTCCGTCCCCGAGCTGCGCGAACTGCTCGACGGCTCCGTCGCCGCCCTGCGCACCGCGCTCAGGACCGGCGGGCACGACGCGCTCGCCCGCGAACTCGACGCGCGCGAACGGCAGGCCCAGCGCCCCGGCGACGTCGGGAGCCTGCTCGCCGACCGGCTCGCCCTCCTCGACCGGCCCGCCTTCGCCGGCTTCTTCGGCACCTCCGACCCCGCCCGCACCTTCTCGCTGCGCGCCCTCGAGCATCCCCTGCGCGTACGGATCGATCTCCCCGAGCGCGGGCACGCCGAGGCCTCCCGGATGCTCGCCCGGCTCGTCCTCGCCCAGTTCACCGAGTGCGCCGCCGGGCGCGCCGACCGCTCGCTGTTCGCCTGCCTCGTCCTCGACGACGCCACCCGCACCGTCACCCCCGAGTCCGTCCGCGGACTGCAGCGGCTGCGCTCCGCCCACGCGGGCGCCGTGCTCACCCTGCGCACGCTCGACGACGTGCCCGAGGCGCTGCGCAGCGCCCTGCTCGGCGCGGTCGGCTGCCGGATGGCCTTCTCCGGCGTGACCACCTGGGACGGGGCGCGCTTCGCCGAGGTGTGGGGCAAGGAGTGGGTCGAGGCCCGCGACGTCACCGACCGGCAGGTCATCGCCCATGAGCCGTTCACCCGTGCCACGCACGTCGTGCGGCGCATCGTCACCGGCCGGGCCGTCACCGCGCAGTCGGTGACCGTCCGCAAGGTGGAGCGGGAGCGCTGGTCCGCGTCCGAGCTGGCGCACGGGGTGCCCGCCGGGCACGCGGTGCTGTCCGTGACGTCCGTGCGGGGCGAGAGCGCCCCTCCGGTGCTGGTGGACCTGGAGGCATGAGCCCTTGGTGACATGCCGCCCATTGCTCCACTGAGGCAGAATCGGTGGCAGCCGTTCATACGGGACGGCAGTGTTGCTTCATGTTGCTCCACCGAAGGTGCCATGCCCCCCACGCTCGCCTCGCTCGTCCACCACTCCGCGCTCAAGCTCGGCGTCCTCGCCGGGCGCGACCGGCTGGAGACGCCCGTCCGCTGGGCGCACGTGAGCGAGCTGCCCGACCCCGTGCCGTGGATGGACGGGGGTGAACTGCTGCTGACCACCGCCCTGCAGATCGACGCCGAGGACCCGGCGGCGGCACGCGGCTACGTCCGCCGCCTGGTCCGGGCCGGGGTCGTGGGCCTGGGCTTCGCGGTCGGCGTCAACTACGAGCAGGTGCCCGGGGCGCTCGTCGAGGCGGCGGAGGCCGAGGGGCTGCCGCTGCTGGAGGTGCCGCGCCGCACCCCGTTCATCGCCATCACCAAGGCCGTCTCCGCGGCCATCGCCGCCGACCAGTACCGGGCGGTGACCGCGGGCTTCGAGGCGCAGCGCGAACTGACCCGGGCCGCGCTGAGCCCCGAGGGACCCGCCGCGCTGCTGGCCCGGCTCGCCGCGCACCTCGACGGATGGGCCGCGCTGTACGACGCGTCGGGCGCCGTGGTGGCCGCCGCGCCCGACTGGGCGGCGCGCCGGGCTGCCCGGCTCGGCGCGGACGCCGGGCGCCTGAGGGAGAAGCCCGCGCCCGCCACGGCGGTCGTCGGCTCCGGGGCCGACGAAGGCGACGAGGGCGGCGACCGGGTCGAGCTGCAGTCCCTCGGCTCCGGGCGGCGCGCCCGGGGCGTGCTGGCCGTCGGCACGGGCGCACCGCTGGGCACGGCCGAGCGCTACGCGGTGCAGTCCGCGATCGCACTCCTCACCCTCACCACCGAGCGCTCCCGCGCGCTCCAGGACGCCGAACAGCGGCTCGGCGCCGCGGTGTTGCACATGCTGCTCGCGGGGGAGCCGGAGCATGCGCGGGCCGTCGCGGGGGAGTTGTACGGGACCCTGCTGGACGCGCCCTTCCGGGTGCTGGTCGCCGAGGCGGTGGCTCCTGCGGAGGGCTCGGAAGGCGCGGAGGGCGCGGTGCCGGACGACCCGCTCGGGGCGCTGGCGGACGCGGTGGACACCGCGGCGAGCCGGGGGGCCGAGGCGGTGCTGGCCGTCCCCGAGGGCGCGCGGCTCGTGGTCCTCGCGCCCGACGGGGGCGCGGCGGTGGCCGCCTGCGCCGGGGTCCTCGGCGTCGCCGTGGGGCTCTCCGCACCGACGGGACCGGCGGGTGCCGCGGCCGCGCACCGGCAGGCCGAGCAGGCCCTGTCCGTGGCCCGGCGGCGGGGCCGCGCCCTGGTGGAGCACGAGGACGTCGCCGCCGGTTCCGTCCTGCCGCTGCTGGCCGACGACGCGGTACGGGCCTTCGCGGACGGCATGCTGCGGGCGCTGCGGCAGCACGACGAGACCGGGCGCGGCGACCTGGTCCGCTCGCTCCACGCGTGGCTCTCGCGCCACGGCCAGTGGGACGCCGCTGCCGCGGACCTGGGCGTGCACCGGCATACGCTGCGCTATCGCATGCGGAGGGTCGAGGAGATCCTCGGTCGCTCTCTGGACGATCCTGATGTGCGGATGGAGCTGTGGCTCGCCCTCAAGGCCACGGGGTCGCCATTCGGTGCGGGGGAAGCCTGATCGGCCTCCGGCCGGGGGTGCGCTGCGCGGGCCGAGCAGGGTTCGGCACTCAGCCCCGCGGGACGGCGCGACCCGTGGAACCCGCCCCCGGCGTACCCCGACCCTTCCAGTGCGGCACCCCGTGCCGCCCCACCGCTCCGCCGTGGACAAACCGGCCCCGGCCGGAGGCCCCCTACCGTGGGGGAATCACATCGCACACCACCACTTGGGAAGGGGCCGGGACTGTGACTGACGCTGCCCCGCGCGGATTCTGGCTGGCCGGCCGCGAGGCCACCGGCGAGGAGTCCTTCGAGGTCACGAACTCCTGGGACGGCCGTCTCGTCGGCACCGTGAGCGTGCCCACCGAGGCGCAGGTCGAGGAGGCCGTCGCCGCCGCGCACGCCGTGCGGGACGAGTTCGCGGCGACGCCCGCGCACGTGCGCACCGCAGCCCTCGACCACGTCGCCCGGCGGCTGGCCGAGCGCTCCGAGGAGATCGCCCTGCTGATCTCCGCCGAGAACGGCAAGCCCGTCAAGTGGGCCCGCGGCGAGGTCGGCCGCGCCGTCTCCGTCTTCCGCTGGGCCGCCGAGGAGGCCCGCCGCTTCAACGCGGGCGACGCCCAGCGCCTGGACACCGACGCGGGCGGCACCGGCCGCCTCGCCCTGACCCGCCGCTTCCCCCGCGGCGCCGTCCTCGGCATCGCGCCCTTCAACTTCCCGCTCAACCTGAGCGCGCACAAGGTCGCCCCGGCCATCGCCGTCGGCGCCCCGATCATCCTCAAGCCGGCCCCGGCGACCCCGCTCTCCTCGCTCGTCCTGGGCGAGATCCTGGCCGAGACGGACCTGCCCGCCGGCTCCTGGAGCGTGCTCCCGGTCCCCAACGACCGGATGCCCGCACTGGTTCAGGACGAGCGTCTGCCGGTCATCTCCTTCACCGGCTCCGGCCCGGTCGGCTGGTCGATCCTCGACTCCGCCCCGCGCAAGCACGTCACCCTGGAGCTCGGCGGCAACGGCGCGGCCGTCGTCCTGGCCGACTGGTCCTCCGAGCAGGACCTGGACTGGGCGGCACAGCGCATCGCCACCTTCTCCAACTACCAGGGCGGCCAGTCCTGCATCTCGGTGCAGCGCGTCATCGCCGACGCCTCGCTCTACGAGCGCCTGGTGCCGAAGGTCGTCGCCGCCGTCGACGCCCAGGTCACCGGCGACCCGTCGGACGACGCCACCGACGTCGGCCCGCTCGTCAGCGAGGACGCCGCCAAGCGCGTCGAGTCCTGGGTGGACGAGGCCGTCGAGGCGGGCGCGAAGCTGCTCACGGGCGGCAAGCGCGAGGGCGCCACGTACGCCCCGACCGTGCTCGCCGACGTCCCCGCCGGGGTCACCATCGCGTGCGAGGAGGTCTTCGGACCGGTCCTCACCCTCAGCCGCGTCGACGGCGAGCAGGCCGCCTTCGCCGCCGTCAACGACTCCCCGTACGGCCTCCAGGCGGGCGTCTTCACGCACGACCTGCAGACCGCCTTCCGCGCCCACCGCGCGCTGGAGACCGGCGGCGTCATCATCGGCGACGTGCCGTCGTACCGGGCCGACCAGATGCCGTATGGCGGCGCCAAGCAGTCGGGGGTCGGGCGCGAGGGTGTCCGCTATGCCATGGACGACTACACGTACGAGCGGGTGCTCGTGCTCACCGGGCTCGATCTCTGAGTTTTCGGCTGCGGGTCGTCGTTCGGTTGCCCGCGCAGTTCCCCGCGCCCCTTCGGGGCGCGGGGTTCCCGTCAACCGGATGCGGTACCCCGTCCTCCGCCTGCAACTCCCGCAGTAGGCGGCACTGCCTCCCCCTGACCGATGTCCCGCCGTCCGCAACGCCGTTACGCTGCGCTGATGCGGAAGCATGTCGCGGCCCTCGACGTGCCGCTGGCGGGCGGATTCGCCGTCGTCGCGCTGCTGTTGGGGCATGAGCCGCCCCCCGAGGGCTGGCGTCCGCTGGGTCCCGTCGGCTACGCCCTCACCGTCGCGCTGTATGCGACGCTCGCCTTCCGCAGGCGCGCGCCGGTGGCCGTCTTCGCCGCCCTGCACGCCTTATGGCTGCTCCACATCGCCCTCGGCTACTGGCCGGTGGTCGAGTCCGCGGGCGCCATGCTCGCCCTCTACACCGTCGCCGCCTCCCGCCCGCCCCGGATCACGGCCGGGTGCGCCGCGGTCCTCTGGGCGGTCTGGATGCTCGCCGGGCTCTCCAACCCCGCCCACAGCGACATGGGCACCGTCACCGCCCAGAGCATCCTGATCCCCTGCGTCTTCTGGTGGTTCGGCAACAACGCCCGCCGACTTGCCGAAAGCAACGCCCGGTTGTCGGCCGTCACCGCTCAACTCCGCCGGGAACAGGCCGAGAACGCCCGCCGCGCCGTCGCCGAGGAGCGCGTCCGCATCGCCCGCGAGCTGCACGACGTCGTCGCCCACCACATGTCCGTCATATCCGTCCAGGCCGGGCTCGCCCACTACGTCTTCACCACCGACGCCGACACCGCCCGCACCGCCCTGGGTACGATTTCGGCCACCAGCGGCGAGGCCCTCGAAGAGCTCCGCAGGCTGCTGGCCGTCCTGCGCGTCGGCCCCGAGGGCGTCGGGGAGACCGCGGGCGAGGGCGCGTACCGGCCGACCCCGGGACTCGGCCGCCTGGAGGAGACCGCCGAACGGGTACGGGCCGCCGGCGTGGAGGTGACGCTCCAGGTCACGGGGGAGCGGCGGCCCCTGGCGCCCGGCCCCGACCTGTGCGCCTACCGCGTCGTCCAGGAGGCCCTCACCAACGTCATCAAGCACGCCCGCCCCGCCCGGGCCGCCGTCCGCGTCGACTACGGCGCGCACCGGCTGACCGTCCGCGTCACCGACGACGGGAAGGGAACGGTTCCGGCCATCCCCGGGCCCTCCACCGGACACGGGTTGATCGGCATGCGCGAGCGCGCCAGGATCTACGGGGGGACCCTGGCCGCCGGGCCGCGCGACGAGGGCGGGTTCGAGGTGCTGCTCACGCTCCCGCTCTGACTCCCCCCGGCTGCACGGGAGTTCGGAATGACCGGCAAGCAGGAGGACATCCGCGTCCTCGTCGTGGACGACCAGGTCCTCATCCGCGCGGGCGTCGCCGCCCTGCTGCGCGCCGCCCCCGGCATGGAGGTCGTCGGCGAGGCCGCCGACGGCGAGGAGGCCGTCGTCCTCGCCGCCGCGCACCGGCCCGACGTCGTGCTCATGGACATCCGCATGCCCGGCATGAGCGGCATCGCCGCCACCGAACGCATCCTGGAGGGCGCCGCCGACCCCGCGCCCCGGGTCCTCGTCCTGACCACCTTCGACCTCGACGAGTACGTCTACGCCGCCCTGCGGGCCGGAGCCGCCGGATTCCTCCTCAAGGACGCCGGCCCGCAACGCCTGCTCG
>NZ_JABBXF010000064.1 GCF_013030945.1 Streptomyces morookaense
CTACGCCGCCCTGCGGGCCGGAGCCGCCGGATTCCTCCTCAAGGACGCCGGCCCGCAACGCCTGCTCGCCGCCGTCACGGCCGTCGCGGGCGGCGACACCCTCTTCGCCCCGACCGTCACCCGCCGTCTGATCGAGGCCTTCGCCCGCAGACAGCCGCCCGGAACCGGCCCCGGACGGCCCGCCGGCGCCCTGGAGGTGCTCACCGGCCGGGAACGCGAGGTCCTGCGGCTGACCGGACGCGGCCTGTCCAACGCCGGCATCGCCGACGAGCTCGTCATCAGCGAGGCCACCGTCAAGACCCACCTCAACCGGGCCATGGCCAAACTGGGCCTGTGCAGCCGCGCCCAGGCCGTCGTCGCCGCCTACGAGAGCGGCCTCGTCGTCCCCGGCTCGCCCGGCTGACCCGGGGGCCGGAACCTTGCGCGGGGGCTGGTAGAGGGCGTGCGGATCGGGTAGGTACATACGGACGAGTAGCACCGGTCGGTAGTCGACCGGGACAACCGACTCAGCGGTGAGGTGCCAGATGACCGCACCATCCGTACGACCGGTATCCGAGCGAGAGGCGCGCCAGGTCGCCGAGGCGGCCCGGGAGCAGGGCTGGAAGAAGCCCAGTTTCGCCAAGGAGCTCTTCCTCGGCCGGTTCCGGCTCGATCTCATCCACCCGCACCCCATGCCCCTGCCCGAGGACGTGCGCCGCGGCGAGGAGTTCCTCGCCGAGCTGCGCGACTTCTGCGAGAACCGCATCGACGGCGCCCGCATCGAGCGCGAGGCGCAGATCCCCGACGAGACGGTCGCCGGGCTGAAGGAGCTCGGCGCCTTCGGCATGAAGATCGACACCAAGTACGGCGGCCTCGGCCTCACCCAGGTCTACTACAACAAGGCCCTCGCCCTCGTGGGTTCGGCCAGCCCCGTCGTCGGCGCGCTGCTCTCCGCGCACCAGTCCATCGGTGTGCCCCAGCCGGTCAAGCTCTTCGGCACCCAGGAGCAGAAGGACGCCTTCCTGCCCCGCTGCGCCCGCACCGACATCTCGGCCTTCCTGCTCACCGAGCCCGACGTCGGCTCCGACCCGGCCCGGCTGGCCACCGCCGCCGTGCCCGACGGCGACGACTACGTCCTCGACGGCGTCAAGCTGTGGACCACCAACGGCGTCGTGGCCGACCTGCTCGTCGTCATGGCCAGGGTCCCGAAGAGCGAGGGCCACAAGGGCGGCATCACCGCCTTCGTCGTCGAGACGGCGGCCGAGGGCGTCACCGTCGAGCGGCGCAACGCCTTCATGGGCCTGCGCGGCATCGAGAACGGCGTCACCCGTTTCCACCAGGTCAGGGTCCCCGCCGCGCACCGCATCGGCCCCGAGGGCGCCGGCCTGAAGATCGCGCTGACCACGCTCAACACCGGCCGCCTGTCCATCCCAGCGATGTGCGTCTCCGGCGGCAAGTGGGCGCTGAAGATCGCCCGTGAGTGGTCGCTGGCCCGCGAGCAGTGGGGCAAGTCCATCGCCAAGCACGAGGCCGTCGGCGCGAAGATCTCCTTCATCGCCGCGACGACCTTCGCCCTGGAGGCCGTCCTCGAACTGTCGGGCCAGATGGCCGACGAGGACCGCAACGACATCCGCATCGAGGCCGCCCTCGCCAAGCTCTACGCCAGCGAGATGGCCTGGCTGATGACGGACGAGCTGGTCCAGATCCGCGGCGGCCGCGGCTACGAGACCGCCGCCTCCCTGGCCGCCCGGGGCGAACGCGCCGTCCCCGCCGAGCAGATGCTGCGCGACGCGCGCATCAACCGGATCTTCGAGGGCTCGACCGAGATCATGCACCTGCTCATCGCCCGCGAGGCCGTCGACACCCACCTGTCGGTCGCCGGCGACCTCATCGACCCCGACAAGTCCCTCGGCGACAAGGCGAAGGCGGGCGCCAAGGCCGGGGGCTTCTACGCCCGCTGGCTGCCCAAGCTGGTCGCCGGGCCGGGCCAACTGCCGCGCACGTACGCCGAGTTCCACCCGGCGGGCCACCGCGACCTCTCCGGCCACCTGCGCTACGTCGAGCGCTCCGCGCGCAAGCTCGCCCGCTCCACGTTCTACGGGATGTCGCGCTGGCAGGGCCGGATGGAGACCAAGCAGGGCTTCCTCGGCCGCATCGTCGACATCGGCGCCGAGCTGTTCGCCATGAGCGCGGCCTGCGTGCGCGCCGAGCACCTGCGCTCCCGCGGGGAGCACGGGCCCGAGGCGTACCAGCTGGCCGACGCCTTCTGCCGGCAGGCCAGGGTCCGGGTGGAGGAGCTCTTCCACCGCCTCTGGGTCAACACGGACGAGCTCGACCGGAAGGTCGTCGACGGGGTGCTGGCGGGCTCGTACGAGTGGCTCGAGGGCGGCATCGTCGACCCCAGCGGCGAGGGCCCGTGGATCGCCGATGCCACCCCCGGCCCGTCGAAGGCGGAGAACGTCCACCGGCCCATCCGCTGAACCCCGCCTTCCGCGCGGACGATCGCCGTACCGCCGGGACGCCCCTGTCGGGCGCCGTCGGCGGTACGGCCACAATGGAGGGATGACGGACTCTCTCGCTGACCCGCACCTGCGCTATTCCGCCCCCGCCGACGCCGTCGGCGGCCCGCGCGAGATCGTGATCCTCGGCTCGACCGGTTCGATCGGCACCCAGGCCATCGACCTGGTCCTGCGCAACCCCGGGCGCTTCACGGTCACCGCCCTGTCCGCGGCCGGCGGCCGGGTGGAGCTGCTCGCCGAGCAGGCGCACCGGCTGCGCGTGCGCACGGTCGCGGTGGCGCAGGCCGACAAGGCCGGCGAGCTGCGCGAGGCGCTGGCCGCGCGGTACGGCGGCGAGCCGCTGCCGGAGATCCTGGCCGGGCCCGACGCGGCCACCGAGCTGGCCGCCGGCGAGTGCCACACCGTCCTCAACGGCATCACCGGCTCCATCGGCCTCGCCCCCACCCTCGCCGCCCTGGAGGCGGGACGCACCCTGGCGCTGGCCAACAAGGAGTCGCTGATCGTCGGCGGCCCGCTGGTCAAGGCCGTCGCCAAACCGGGGCAGATCATCCCGGTGGACTCCGAGCACGCCGCGCTCTTCCAGGCCCTGCTCGGCGGCACCCGCGCCGAGGTCCGCAAGCTGGTCGTCACGGCCTCCGGCGGCCCCTTCCGCGGCCGGACGAAGGCGGAGCTGGCCTCGGTCACCCCGCAGGACGCCCTGGCCCACCCCACCTGGTCCATGGGTCCGGTGATCACGATCAACTCCGCGACCCTGGTCAACAAGGGTCTGGAGGTCATCGAGGCCCATCTGCTCTACGACATCCCCTTCGAGCGCATCGAGGTTGTCGTCCACCCGCAGTCCTATGTCCACTCGATGGTGGAATTCACGGACGGTTCCACCCTGGCCCAGGCGACCCCGCCGGACATGCGCGGCCCCATCGCCATCGGCCTCGGCTGGCCCGAGCGGGTGCCCGACGCGGCACCGGCCTTCGACTGGTCGAAGGCCTCCACGTGGGAGTTCTTCCCGCTCGACACCGAGGCCTTCCCCTCCGTGGGCCTGGCCCGGCACGTCGGTGCGCTCGGGGGCACCGCGCCCGCCGTGTTCAACGCGGCCAACGAGGAGTGCGTGGACGCGTTCCTCAGCGGACACCTGCCGTTCAATGGGATCGTGGACACCGTCGCGGAAGTGGTGGCGGAACACGGCACTCCGGCCGCGGGAACCCGCCTGACGGTCCCGGACGTCCTGCAGGCGGAGGCCTGGGCCCGCGCCCGGGCCCGGGAACTGGCAGCACGTACGGCCCCCGCGGCACGTACGGCGACGGCGAGCTCGGAGGCTCCTGCATGACGGCACTGATGACGGTCCTCGGCATAGTCGTCTTCGTGGTGGGCCTGCTCTTCTCCATCGCCTGGCACGAGCTGGGCCACCTCTCCACCGCGAAGATGTTCGGCATCCGGGTGCCGCAGTACATGGTGGGCTTCGGGCCGACGATCTTCTCGCGGAAGAAGGGCGAGACCGAGTACGGCATCAAGGCCGTGCCGCTCGGCGGCTACATCCGCATGATCGGCATGTTCCCGCCCGGGGAGGACGGGCGGATCAGCGCCCGTTCCACCTCCCCGTGGCGCGGCATGATCGAGGACGCCCGCTCGGCGGCCTTCGAGGAGCTGCAGCCCGGCGACGAGTCGCGGCTGTTCTACACGCGCAAGCCCTGGAAGCGCGTCATCGTGATGTTCGCCGGGCCCTTCATGAACCTGGTCCTGGCCGTCGCGATCTTCCTCGGCGTGATGATGTCGTTCGGCGTCAACACCCAGACCACCACGGTCTCCACCGTCTCCGACTGCGTCGTCTCGGCCAACGCCAAGACCGACAAGTGCCCGGCCGGGGCCAAGGACTCCCCGGCCAAGGCCGCGGGCCTGCAGCCGCGCGACAAGATCGTGGCCTTCGACGGACACAAGATCGACGACTGGGCCACGCTCCAGAAGGACATCCGCAGGACCACCGGCCCCGCGACGATCACCGTCGAGCGGGACGGACAGCGCAGGACGCTCAGCGCGGACCTGATCTCCAACCAGGTCCAGAAGTACGACAGCAAGGGCGCCCCGGTCCAGGGTCAGTACGTCACGGCGGGCTTCCTCGGCTTCACGCCCGCCAGCGGCGTCGTCCAGCAGTCCTTCGGACAGTCGGTCAACCGGATGGGTGACATGGTCCAGTCCGGCGTGGAGTCCCTGGTGGCCCTGCCCGGCAAGATCCCCGACCTGTGGAACGCGGCCTTCGACGGCGCCGAGCGCAAGCCCGACTCCCCGATGGGCGTGGTCGGTGCCGCACGGGTCGGCGGCGAGGTCTTCAACCTGGACATCCCGCCGTCGCAGCAGATCGCGACCATGCTGTTCCTGGTCGCCGGCTTCAATCTCTCGCTGTTCCTGTTCAACATGCTGCCCCTGCTGCCGCTGGACGGTGGGCACATCGCGGGAGCGCTGTGGGAGTCCCTGCGCCGCGGCCTGGCGAAGGTCTTCCGCCGCCCCGACCCGGGCCCGTTCGACGTCGCCCGGCTGATGCCGGTCGCGTACGTGGTCGCCGGGATCTTCGTCTGCTTCACACTGCTCGTGCTGATCGCGGACGTGGTCAATCCGGTCCGGCTCACCTGACGCCGGACCCCGCGCGACGGTCCGCCCGGAGGGCAACTGTCCGGGCAGCGGATGTGCCCCGGGCGGATCGCGTGCCGTAACCTCGAAGCCCGAGGCCGGAGCACGCCGATCTCGGGACCTTGAATTCAGACCTTGGGGTTGCTCGCCAGATGACTGCGATTTCGCTGGGAATGCCGTCCGTACCGACCAAGCTGGCCGACCGTCGTGTCAGCC
>NZ_JABBXF010000065.1 GCF_013030945.1 Streptomyces morookaense
GGGCGGCAGGCGCGGCCTGCGGGGCCGGGGCGGCGGCCGCAGTCGGCCGAGCGGCGGCAGGGGCCTGCGCCGTACCCGCCGGGGCGGCGGTGCCGGGGGCCACGAGGCCCTCGGTCACTGCCTGCGGCGGCTTCGCCGCCGCAGTGCCCGGCTTGTAGTCGGCGAAGAAGTCCCACCAGGCTCGGTCGACCGAGTTCGGGTCCTGGAGGTACTGCTGGTAGATCTCGTCGACGAGCCACTCATTGGGACCGAACACATCGGCAGGGCTCTTGCCCTGCCCTGCTTGGTCGGCCGAGATGCTCGAGTTACTGGGGGACTGTGGCGACACGGCGGCAACCGCCCTCTTCCGCTTACCTAAGACTGGTGGACAGCGGGAATAAAGGCTACGCCCCTCGGCACCTTTGATGCAGGCCACCCGGGCCAGCAGTCGCCTAAGTCACACTCTTCCTGTGGTTTGAGGGCATGACTCGACGGGAAACACACGGAGTTTCATCGGCTCGACGGCGGTGCCGCAGGGTTTCCGGTACACGGAACCCCGCCCCACATCCACCCGAATGTGTGCCTCCACCACCGACCCTACGTCAGTTCCGCTCTCAGGGAACGCCGGGAAGACTGACCTTGATGCGACACCCACGCGGGGATTCGGCCACCCCTATGCTCCCGCCGTGCAGGTCCACCGCCCAGCGGGCGATCGCCAGCCCCAGGCCCGTACCCCCGTCGGCGCCCGGACCCTGCTGACAGGCCGCGGCGCCCCGGTTGAAGCGCTCGAAGACGCGGTGCCGCTCGTCCTCCGGGATCCCCGGGCCCTCGTCCAGCACCTCCAGGGCCAGCGACTGCGCACCGTCGCCCCGCCGGGCACGCACCGTGACGCGCCCGTGCGGGGGACTGTGCTTGACGGCGTTGTCCACCAGATTCGCCACCACCTGGTGCAGCCGTTCGGCGTCCGCGTGTGCCGTCAGTTCGGGAGGTGAGACGTCCAGGTGCAGGTGGACGTCCTTGCGGGCGCGCGGCGAGGCGCCGCTGCCGCAGGCCATCGACGCCTCCTTGAGCACCCCGGCCAGGTACGGCCACACCTCGAAGCGGCGCGTGTGCAGCGGCACCACCCCGTTGTCCAGCCGCGAGAGGTCCAGCAGCTGCTCGACCAGCCGGCCCAGCCGCTCGGTCTGCCGCAGGGCGATGCGCATGGTCTCCGGATCGGGGGCCGACACCCCGTCCACCACGTTCTCCAGCACGGCCCGCAGCCCCGCGATCGGGGTGCGCAGCTCGTGCGAGACGTTGGCCACCAGCTCCTTGCGGTGGGTGTCCACCGCCTCCAGGTCCGCGGCCATCCGGTTGAACGCCCGGGCCAGGTCCCCGAACTCGTCCCGCCGCCCGGTCCGCACCCGCCGGGAGTAGTCCCCCTGCGCCATGGACCGGGTCACCGCGGTCATCTCGTCCAGCGGCGCCGTCAGGCCGTGCGCCACGAACTGGGTGATCAGCAGCGAGGCGATGATCGAGAAGATGGTGATCACCCTGAGCTCCGTCGCCGAGTGGATCGCGACGGACACCAGGAAGGTGGTGATCACCACCGACACGATGACCAGCGCCCCCAGCGCGGCCTTGACCGAACGGTACGGATCCAGCGGCCGCAGCCCCTCCCACGCGCGGCTCCACAGACCCCGCCCCGGCCGGCCCGTCATGCCGCCGGGGTCTCCAGTGCGTACCCGACACCGTGCACCGTGCGGATTCTCTCGGCGCCGATCTTGCGGCGCAGCGCCTTGATGTGGCTGTCCACCGTCCGCGTGCCGGAGGCGTCCGCCCAGTCCCACACCTCCGCCAGCAGCTGCTCCCGGGAGAGCACCGCGCGCGGGGTGTTGGCCAGACAGACCAGCAGGTCGAACTCGGTCGGCGTCAGATGCACATCCGCACCCCGCACCCGCACCCTGCGCTGCGCGTGGTCGATCTCCAGCTCACCGAGCCGCAGGATGCCGCTGCGCGGCGTGTGCGCCGCCAGCGTCGCCCGTTCCACGCGGCGCAGCAGCACATGCACGCGTGCCGCCAGTTCGCGCATCGAGAACGGTTTGGTCATGTAGTCGTCCGCCCCCACGCCCAGCCCGACCAGCATGTCGGTCTCGTCGTCCCGTGCGGTGAGCATCAGGACGGGCACCGGCCGCTGCGCCTGCACCCGGCGGCAGACCTCCAGCCCGTCGAAGCCGGGCAGCATGACGTCCAGGACCAGCAGGTCCGGCTGCCACGCCTCGGCCGTGTCCACGGCCGCGGGCCCGTCGCCCGCGGTCCGCACCTGAAATCCCTCGGCCCGCAGCCGTGCGGCGATGGCGTCGACGATCGTCCGGTCGTCCTCGACGATCAGTACCCGACGCTGCGCCCCGGCGGCTGCCGCGGTCCCGCTCGGGCCGATGTGTGTCTGCTCCATGCGCCCCGCCCCTAAGCGTCTTCCCATGCCCGTTTCGCCGGCCACTTGTGCCGTTGTGGCAAGCAGCGTACGGGCAGGCGGGCGGGGTCGGCTACGCGGCGTGGAGACCGAGATGGACCACGTCGGGGACGCCCCGGGCAACGCTGATCTCTTCGGTTTTAACCCCGGCGAACCCGGCATTCCGGAGCGCTTCCTCGAACTCCGGGGAGGGCTGCGCCGACCACACGGCGAGCACTCCGCCGGGCGTCAGCAGCTCCCGGCAGGCGGCCAGCCCGGCGGGGGAGTAGAGGCCGGCGTTGTCCTCGGTGACGGTCCAGCCGGGCCCGTTGTCGATGTCGAGGCAGAGCGCGTCGTAGTGCGCGGGCGGTGCGGTACGGACATACGCGACGAGGTCCGCGTGCACGATCTCCGTGCGCGGATCGGCGAGCGCCGGGCCGGAGACCGCCGAGAGCGGGCCGGTGCGGTGCCAGTCGATGACGGCCTGCTCCCGCTCCACGACCGCGATCCGCCCCCAGCGCGGTTCGCCGGCCGCCCGTGCCAGCGAGAAGCCGACGCCCAGGCCGCCGATCAGCACCGCCGGGTCCGGCCGCCCCGGCGGCAGGGCCGCGAGCGCGGCGTCGACCAGCAGCCGCTCCGAGCGGCCGTCGGAAGTGTCCATGAGGAAGCACCCGTTGGCGATGATCTCGTAGTGTGAGCCCCGCTGCCGCAGCACGACTTCACCGTGCGGGCCGTCGCGGCGGTCGAGGGTGAGGGGCGATCCGGTCGGGGTGGTCATACGGCCTCCGTAAGGGCCTGCGGCCAGAGCTTGCTGCGCGGAAGTCCCTTGCACCTTAATGTTTCTGGTGGCAAGCCGGGAAAGGCCGGAAGGGGCGGCCCACGTGATCGAGCACGCACGGCGCGGGCTGCGCGGACTGTGGCGGATGCTGCCGAAGCCGACCAGTACGCCCTTCACGTTCTGTTACGCGCTGATCCTGCTCGGTACCGCCCTGTATGCCGACTTCGGCGACCAGGAGACGGTGAGCCTGCTGCTGCGCGAGTCCAGCACGGACGGCGCGCACCTCGCGGAGCGCCCGCTCGTCGTGCTGATCGCGAGCGCGCTGTGGGTCGCGGGCGGCCTGCTCTCGGCGTACGGCCTGGCCTTCGCCCTGGTGCTGGCGGCGCTGGAACGCCGGGTGGGCGGCGCCCGCACGGCCGGCGTCTTCCTCCTCGGCCACGTCCTGGCCACCCTGGCCACGGAACTCCCGGTGGCGGGCGCGGTGGCGGCGGGTTCCCTGCCGGAGGCGTCGATGCACCGCCTCGACTACGGCATCAGCTTCGGCCTGATGGCCTGCGTGGGCGCCCTGTCGGGCCTGCTGCCGCGGCGCGGCGAGGTGGCCCTGCTGGGGGTGGCGGTCCTGACGTGCGCACAGGACCTGATCGAGCTGATCGACCCGCTGTCGAGCTGGGGGCACCCGATCGCGCTGCTGACGGGGGTGGCGTGCCGGTCGCTGATCCGTGAGGACGGATCAGCTGGGGGGACCGGGCCGGCGGCGGTGCCGGGCCCCCGCGCGGCGGAGGCGACGGACGAGGACGTCCTGCTTTAGCCCGCGCCCCGCACGCCCGGTTCCCGCGCCCCGTAAGGGGCGCGGGGAACTGCGCGACCAGCCCCCACCGGCCCGCAGTTGAACGCACCACCCGGGGGGTCCGGGGCGCAGCCCCGAGAACCTCGGCTGTCGGCGCGTCGTGGCTGATCGCCCGGTTCCCGCGCCCCTGATGGGGCGCTGATCGCTCACAGCGAACAACCGCGGGAACATCCCGCACCCCCGGCGCAGTTGAGTCCCAGTAGCTCAACTTGCCTGCCGAAGGGAAGATCATGGCTTCGACGTCCACACCGCTCACCCTCCCCGTCCTGCCCCTGGACGACGAAGTCGTCCTCCCCGGCATGGTCGTCCCCCTGGACCTCTCCGCCGCAGAGGTCCGCGCAGCGGTCGAGGCGGCCCAGGCCGCGGCCACGGCCGGCGCCAAGCCCCGCGTCCTCCTCGTCCCGCGCATCGACGGCACCTACGCCGCCGCCGGCACCCTCGGCACCGTCGAGCAGGTCGGCCGCCTCTCGGACGGCGACCCCGGCGCCCTCATCCGCGGCATCGGCCGCGTCCGCATCGGCGCCGGCACCACCGGCCCCGGCGCCGCGCTCTGGGTCGAGGGCACCCGCATCGACGAGGTCACCCCCGACCCCCTCCCCGGCGCGGTCACCGAGCTGATGAGGGAGTACAAGGCCCTGGCCACCACCTGGCTCCGCAAGCGCGGCGCCTGGCAGGTCGTGGACCGCGTGCAGCAGATCGAGGACCCCGGCCAGCTCGCCGACAACTCCGGCTATTCGCCGTTCCTCACGGTCGCCCAGCGCGTCGAACTCCTCGAAACGGCCGACCCGGTGGCCCGCCTCCGCCTCGCCGTGAAGTGGCTCAGCGACCACATCGCCGAGCAGGACGTGGCCGAGTCGATCGCCAAGGACGTCCAGGAGGGTGTGGACAAGCAGCAGCGCGAATTCCTGCTGCGCCGCCAGCTGGAGGCCGTCCGCAAGGAGCTGGCCGAGCTCAACGGCGACCCGGAGAACGAGTCCGAGGACTACCGCACCCGCGTCGAGGCCGCCGACCTCCCGGCGAAGGTCCGTGAGGCCGCGCTCAAGGAGGTCGACAAGCTGGAGCGCGCCTCCGACCAGAGCCCCGAGGGCGGCTGGATCCGCACCTGGCTGGACACCGTCCTGGAACTCCCCTGGAACAAGCGCACGGAGGACGCGTACGACATCCCCGGCGCCAAGTCCGTGCTGGACGCGGACCACGCGGGCCTGGAGGACGTCAAGGAACGGATCACCGAGTACCTGGCGGTGCGCAAGCGGCGCGCCGACCGGGGGCTGGGTGTGGTCGGCGGGCGGCGCGGGGGCGCGGTGCTCGCGCTCGTCGGCCCGCCCGGTGTCGGCAAGACCAGCCTCGGGGAGAGCGTGGCGCGGGCGATGGGCCGCGAGTTCGTCCGGGTCGCCCTGGGCGGCGTCCGCGACGAGGCCGAGATCCGGGGCCACCGGCGCACGTATGTGGGGGCACTCCCCGGCCGTATCGTCCGGGCGTTGAAGGAAGCCGGCTCCATGAACCCGGTCGTCCTCCTCGACGAGATCGACAAGGTCGGCTCGGACTTCCGCGGCGACCCGGCCGCGGCCCTGCTGGAGGTCCTGGACCCGGCCCAGAACCACACCTTCCGGGACCACTACCTGGAGGTCGAACTCGACCTCTCGGACGTGGTGTTCCTCGCCACGGCCAACGTCCTGGAGGCCATCCCGGAGGCCCTGCTGGACCGCATGGAGCTCGTCCGCCTCGACGGCTACACCGAGGACGAGAAGGTCGTCATCGCGCGCGACCACCTGCTGCCGCGGCAGCTGGAGCGCGCAGGCCTGGAGCCCGGCGAGGTCGTCCTGGAGGACGGGGCGCTGCGCAAGCTGGCCGGCGAGTACACGCGCGAAGCGGGCGTACGCAACCTGGAACGCGCCGTCGCGCGCCTGCTCCGCAAGGTGGCGGCCAAGCACGAACTGGGCGAGCAGGACTTGCCGTTCACGATCGGCGCGGAACAGCTCCGCCCGCTGATCGGCCGGCCGCACCACACCCCCGAGTCCGCGCAGGACCCGGCGGAGCGCCGTACGTCCGTACCGGGCGTGGCGACGGGCCTGGCGGTGACGGGCGCGGGCGGCGACGTCCTGTACGTGGAGGCGTCGCTGGCCGACCCGGAGACGGGCGCGGCCGGCCTGACCCTGACGGGCCAGCTCGGCGACGTGATGAAGGAATCGGCGCAGATCGCCCTGTCCTTCCTCCGCTCGCACGGTGCGGAACTGGAGCTTCCGGTGGGCGACTTCAAGGAGCGCGGCGTCCATCTGCACGTTCCGGCAGGCGCGGTGCCGAAGGACGGCCCGAGCGCGGGCATCACGATGACGACGGCGCTGGCCTCGCTGCTGTCGGGCCGTCAGGTGCGCCCGGACGTGGCGATGACGGGCGAGGTCTCGCTGACGGGCCGCGTCCTGCCGATCGGCGGCGTGAAGCAGAAGTTGCTTGCGGCGCATCGGGCCGGAGTGACGACCGTCATCATCCCGAAGCGGAATGAGCCGGATCTGGACGACGTTCCGGCAGAGGTGCTGGCCACGCTGGACGTCCACCCGGTGTCGGACGTCCGTCAGGTCCTGGAGCTGGCACTGACACCGGCGACGGCCGCCGCGGTGCCTGCTGCGGCGGCGTGACGACGAAGGGGTGGGGCATGAGTGAACGACTGAGGCGCGTGGCCGGGATCCGCTCCCTGCAGCTGGGCGAAACGAAGGTCACGTACGTGCCGGACGGTGTGGTGCAGCTGTCGCCGCACCACTGGTTCCCGGACACGAGGGACGCGGACTACGGTGATTACCTGGACGAGGCCGGCTACTTCGTGGCGAGCGCCGGCGGCCTGCTGGTCGAGCGGGGCGACCGCGCCCTGCTGATCGACTCGGGCCTCGGCCCGGTGTCCACCCCGGCGGAACCGGACAGCATCGTCGGCGTGATGCAGGGCGGCACCCTCCCCGACCACCTCACCCGCCTCGGCCGCCCGGCCGACCGCATCGAGGCGGTGGCCTTCACCCACCTCCACGGCGACCACGTGGGCTGGGTCGACCACGAGGCCCTGAGCGGCCCGGAGTTCCTGTTCTCGGAGGGGGAGTGGCAGCACCGCGACGTGGTGCACCATGCTCCGCCGGCGGAGACCCTCAAGGCCATGGAGCCGAGGGTCCGCACGGTGGCGGACGGGGAAGAGATCTTCCCGGGCGTCCACGTCCTCCTCACCCCCGGCCATACACCGGGCCATGCGGCGTATGTGATCGATGGGGGCGACCGCCGTCTGATCGCCTTCGGCGACGTGTTCCACACGCCGCTGCAGATCACCCACCCGGAGTGGCGCGTGGCGGTCGACCACGACCCGGAGGGCGCCATCGCCTTCCGGCGCCGGCTGGCGTCCAGGCTCGCCGAGCCGGGGACGGTGGGCTTCGGCATCCACTTCGCGGACGTGCAGTTCGGGCGCGTGGTGCCGGGGGATGGCGGGGTGCCGGGGTGGGAGCCGGTGGACGGGTGACGCGCTCTTCGGAGCCCCGGCGTGTCCGTCCCACCGTGCGTATCGTTGTACTGCGCGGCTGCTGATACCAGCGGCAGCGGGGAGGAGCGCCACGGTGACCACCACATTGACCGGCAGGACCGAGATGGCCGACAACGACGAGCAGAGTCTGGACGACATGTTCCGGCTCCTCTACGAGATCGTCCCCGAGGGATACAAGGGCGAGATCGTCGGGGGGGCCATCCACATGTCGCCGCAGAGGCGCAAGCACTGGGCCGGCATCAGGGTCGTGCTGCGTCAGCTCGAGGATCACTTCGGACCGGACAGCAGTATCGAGTGCGATGTCCGTCTCGACCTCCCCGGCTATCGCAATGGCTTTGTCCCGGACCTCTACAAGGTTGCGGACGGGGCAGAGCCGGATGTGAAGGACAACTGGCACTACCAGGACGTCGAGTTCGTCTTCGAGGTGATCTCGCGGGAGACCGCCGACAGCGATTACGGGAGGAAGAAGGCCGCGTACGCCTCGGGCGGGATTCCCGTATACGTGATCGCAGATCCGTACACCGGCCTCTGCCATGTGTACACGTCGCCGCAGGGCAGCGAGTACCGAAATGCGGTGGCTCTCAAGTTCGGTGATCCGATCGACCTGACCGGAACCGTCCTCGGTTTGACCCTGGCCACGGACAGGTTCCGCCGGGAGTGATGCACGTGCGGGTGCGCCGCGTCCGATGAGGCGGCGCACCCGCACTGGGTGCCTCGACTTGTGGGTGCTGGTTCACGCGCGCCGACTCGGCGCCGAGTGCGCAGCAATCCAGTGCGTCCACGTGGCGGCGGTGGCCCGAGGTCGCTCGTCGGTGTCGGCCTTCTGCCGGGCGGCGTCCAGTTCGACGCACTGGCCGCAGGCGCTCCGGTACGGCAACAGCCCTGCGGCACGGAGCTCTTTGCCGCGAACGTACAGCGAACACGGCCAGTCGTGAGGATTCGCGTCGCAACACCTCGGGACGGCCACGGCCTCTGCCGGCAATTGGGTCGTCGCACGCCGGATCGGCCGCCTGCGGCCGGAAGTTGACCCTCCAGCGCTACTCGGCGCTGTCGCCCTCGTCGTTTCCGCGGTGCCCGTGCAGGCGGTTGCCACATCCGCCGCACCAGGGCCTGACGTCGGTCCCGGGATAGGGCACCTCCGCATCCTCCCTCGTCGACGGGATTCGCGACCGCGCCGACGCCGCCCGCGCGCACCTCGCCGGCAAGCAGAGCCGCTACCTGACCGTCTCGCAGGACGCGGTGACCGTCACCTCGCAGCCGCAGGGACCGCCGGCCGGCAGGTCGTGTGGCTCGACGGCACCACCGGCTTCACCGACCTGGTGACGCGCACCCGCCCCGCGGGCACCTGCGGCTGACCCCGCGCAAGCCGAGGGCCCCCGGCGCCGATGTGCCGGGGGCCCGCTGTCCGTGCCTCAGCCGTCGGCCAGCGCCTGCAGGCGGCTGAACGTGCCGTTGAAGCGGTTGTGGTCACCGACCGTGGGGCCCGAGTCGGTGTACTGCCAGATGGTGTGGAAGGACCAGCCCTTCGGGAGCTCCCCGACCGACGAACTGTATTGCGGTGTCCACAACGGATTGACCGAGCCGAATCTGCTGTAGTTCCCCACGCACTCCTTCCACCACTTGGTGGCGGTGTAGAGCAGGGCGTCCCGCCCGGTGCGGCGGTAGTAGCGGTCGAAGAAGTCGGTCACCCAGTCGATCAGGTCGTCCGAACTCATTCCGTAGCAGGCGTCCCCGTAGGGGTTCCACTCCAGGTCGAGGACGCCCGGCAGCGTCTTGTGGTCACGCGACCAGCCGCCGCCGTGCCGGGCGAAGTAGTCCGCCTGCGCGGTGCCGCTGGAGTTGTCGGGCAGGGCGAAGTGGTACGCGCCGCGGATCATGCCGGCGTCGTACGAGCCGTCGTACTGCTGGGCGAAGTAGGGGTTGGTGTAGCTGGTGCCCTCGGTCGCCTTCGTGTAGGCGAAGCGCACCCCGCTCTTCTTCAGCTTGGACCAGGAAACGTTGCCGTTGTGGCTGCTGACGTCGACGCCTTCGACGGAGGCGGACCGCGGGCCCTGGGCCTCGTCCTGGCCTCCTTCGTGGTCCGTGACGGTGACGCCCATCCAGTCCTGTGCGGGGTGGGTGGGGTGCTTGGCGGGGGCGTACGACGCGTCGGCCGCGCCGGGCAGGGTGATCAGCAGGGCCAGGGCGGCCAGGAGGGACAGCAGGGGGGCGACCAGCCGGGGCGGTGCAGGGGGTCTGCGGCGCTCCCGGCCGGAGCAGTGCACGGGCATTGGCGTGCCTCCGGTGGGTGTGGCTTGGTATGACCATGCCATTACCGACGCTATGGGCGCCGATACACGCCGCGGTAGGGCCCCGGGGTGCTGCCGTTGGTCTAATCCTGCGAAATACTGACAGAGCTGCGGCGACGGTCCGCGGACGCAAGAACTTTTCATCGGCTGAAAAACGCGGAGAGGGCCCTGACGTGCACCAGACCGGTATCCCGGAGCCCGGCGACGGCGCGGACCACGAGGAATTTCTCGCCCTGGAGCGCGAGCTGGCCGTGTTCCTGCGCCGCGCCCGCGCCTCGTCCGGGGAGTTGGCCCGGGAGGTCCATCCCGACCTTGAGCCGGCGGCCTACGGGCTGCTGATCCGCCTCGTGGAGGCGGGGCAGCAGCGGGCCACGGACCTCGCTGCCTATTTCGGGGTCGGGAAGGCCACGATGAGCCGTCAGCTGCGGGCGCTGTGCGACCTGGGGCTCGTCGAGCGGGAGCCGGATCCCGCCGACGGGCGGGCGTCCCTGATCCGCGTCACGGAGGAGGGCGGGGCGCGCTTCCAGCGGGTTCGGGATGCGCGGCGCGCGCAGTACATGAGCAAGCTGGCGGACTGGGACCGGGGCGAGATCGCGGAGCTGGCGCGTCTGCTGCATCAGCTGAACGCGAGCGCGGAGGGCTAGCGTTCCGGGGGGCGGTAGGCCGGGTGCCCTGACGGGGCCCGGCGGCCCCCTTCTACGGCACCACATACAGCGCCGTCGCATCGTCGTGCCGTTTGCCGAGTCGGCGGTTGGTCACAAGCTCGGCAGCGCGCACCCGGTCGATCAGCGCCTGCGGCCCCTCCTTCGCCAGAAGGGTCAGGCAGTCCGCCCAGTCCCCCTCCCCGAACACCTCCACCCACCGGCTCGCCCCGTCCGTCATCGCCGCCATCGCCCGCACGGCCGCCCGCGGCAGCGCACCCGTGACGGCCCGGCCGGCCACCGCCGGGTCCGCGGCGGCCGTGAAGAAGCCGCCCTCCGCGTTGCGGTGGGCGTCCGTGACGGGGCCCAGCGCGGCCAGCCGCTCGATCCGGTCGTCCCGGACGGCGCGCACCGCGCGCCCGTCCGCCAGCAGCAACACCGAGTCCGACAGCACCAGATACTCCACCCGCTCCGCGTCCCACCGCGCAATCACCACCGTCGCCTGCGGCGTCCGCCGGTGTGTCAGGTCGCACGTGTCCCGATGCGCCGCAGCGGTACGGCCGATGGCGGCCGACAGGCAGTCGGCCAGCGGCAACTCCCGTTCGCCGCACGCGAGGTTCAGCAGAGCCCCGCCCAACCGCCCCACGAACCACGGCACCCCGTGCCGGCACCCCGTACCGCCGTCCTCCGGTGGGGTCACCCCGTCGAGAAGGACGAACGCCCCGTCCGCCCCTCCGCCCACCGACGCGAAATCCTCGTTCCGGCGCCCCGGAACACCCGGCTGAGTGGCGAGTTCGATACGCATGCGGCCAGTGTGCAGGATGCCGGAATTTCCCCGGCCGTTGGCGCGCATCCTTCCGGCGTGCCGGGCGGTTTACCGGGTGGGCATGCGCCAGGGGGAAGTGCGGCGGGTGCCGTCAGCAGGATTCAGGGGATCAACAGTGAAGTTCCGGGTGAACTTCACTCCTTCGAATGAGCGGGGGAGTGAAGCAGGCCTGCCTCAGACGGGTGCTGAAAGGGTCAAATCAGTGCCGCAGGACCAGGGGCGGGGCGGACGCGAGACAGATTGTGAGCACCGGTGCGGAAGAAGCGGCTTCGGGGCGCCCAGCGCGAACAGCAGACCACGGCGGTGCCGGAGCGCACCGTCCGCGTCCGCAACCGGCTCATCGCCTCCGTGACGGTCGTGTCGCTCACGGTTCTCGGCGCAGGCGCCTTCGGCATCGCCGACGCCCTGCGGGACCGCGCGGAGTCCCAGCGGCTGGCCGCGTTCGCCAGAGCCGACAACGCGGCCGTCGCGCTCGCGCACTCGCTGGCCGACGAGCGCGACGCCATGACCGCCTACGTGGCCGCGGGCCGTGGCGGCGCGGCCGCCGTGTCCGGTGCCCAACGGGCGCGTGTGGACCGGCAGATCGAGGAGTTCGGGCAGTCCGCCCCGGCGTCCGTGCGGGATCTCCTCGCAGGGCTTCCCGAGGTCCGCCACAAGGCGCTCGCCGGGCCCGGTGACGCCCTGACGGTCTTCACCGCCTACACCGCCGTCGTGCAGGCCCTGCACGGGGTCAGCGGCGCGCTCGTCCACCGGCTGCCCGCCCGGGCCGCCGCGGGGGACGCGGCGGCGCTGCCCCCGCTGGGCCGCGCCGTCGAGGAGGCCTCGGCCACCCGCGGGCTGCTGCTGGCCGCGCTCGCCTCCCGCGGCCGGTCCGAACTGGGCGCCGCCGCCCAGCAGTCCGCACTGCGCGAGCGTTCTGCCCTTGCCGACTTCCGGCAACTGGCCGGGGCCGACACGCGGGACTCGTACGCCCGCGCCGTCGGCGGCCCCGGTACCGCCGACGCCGTCGCCCTGCTCGACCACCTCGTCACCGCATCGCCCGCCACGGCGGCGGCCGATGCGGAGGGCGCCAGGTCGCCGGACGAGATCCATGCGGCCCTGACCACCCGGATCGAGGCCATGCGCGGGGTCGAGTCCGGCCTCGCCACGGACGCCATGGCCCGCCTCGGCCGGCTCCGCACCCACGACCTCGAAGCCCTCGAAGTCCGCAGCGCGCTCGCTGCGTTGTGCTTCCTCCTCACCCTCGGCGCCGGTACCGCCGCCGCCCGGTCGGTCACCCGGCCGCTGTCCGCGCTGCGGCGCGGCGCCCGGCGCGTGTGCGCCGAGCCGCTGACGCGCGACCCGGTCGCCGTCAAGGGCCGGGACGACGAGTTCGCGGAGATCGCCCGGGCGGTCAACGTGCTGCACGGCACGGTCGTCCGGCAGCGCGAGCGCATGAACTTCCTGGAGGGCGAGCGCACCCGGCTCGACGGCGCCCGGCGCGACATGGCCGAGGAGCGCGACACGCTGCGCACCCGGCATCAGGAGCTCGCCGACCGGCTGGCCTGTCTCACCGGGCGGATCCACGCCACCGTCGTCAACCTTTCGCTGCGCACCCTCGGCCTGGTCGAGCGGCAGCTCTCGGTCATCGAGTCCCTGGAGGCCCACGAGGCCGATCCGGACCGCCTCGCCGTGCTGTTCAAACTTGACCACCTTGCCACGCGGATGCGCCGCCACAACGAGAACCTGCTGGTCCTCGCCGGCGCCGAGCACGGCGGCGGACACACCGGGTCCGTCCCGCTGCTGGACGTGCTGCGGGCTGCCGTCAGCGAGATCGAGCGCTACGAGCGCGTCCGCATCCACTCCCTCCCCGCCCGCTCCCAGCTCGTCGGCTTCGCGTCGGACGACGTCAGTCATCTCGTGGCCGAACTGCTGGAGAACGCCACCGCGTTCTCCCCGCCGGACGTGCAAGTGCAGGTGTCCGGATGGCTGTTGGAGAACGGCGAGGTCATGCTCTCCGTGCAGGACGAGGGCATCGGCATGTCGCCCGAACGCCTGGAGGAGCTCAACGCCCTCCTCGCCCAGCCCGACCCGGATCCGGGCCGGATCCCCATGGGGACGCGCAAGCAGGGCCAGGGGCCGGGCACGGGCGACGAGGCCTCCCGCCCCGTCATGGGCCTCGGCCTGTACGTCGTCGCCCGGCTCGCCGCCCGGCACGGGGTGCGCGTCAAACTGCGCGAGCAGCGCCCCGGCGGCATCACCGCCGTCGTCGTGCTGCCCGCCCACCTGCTGCCCGCCGACGCCCCGGCACCCGACCCCGCCGCCGCACCGCCCGTGCCCGGCGCCGGGACGGCCCCGCCGCGCGTCAACCTGCCGGGCGCCGTCGCCGAGGCCAACTCCCATACGCTGCCCGGCCGCCCCCTCCGAACGGCTGAAACCGCACACCGCTCCCCGGTCCACGCCACGGCACCCGACGCCTCCGAGCAGACGATGGAGCTGCGTGCCGTACGGGACGGCCACCGCCCCCCGCCGGGCCGCCACGCCCGCCCCGGAGCGCCGGCCCCCCGCCGCCCCGCGGAACCCGCCCCCGCCCCGGAACCACCGGCCCCGCGGCCCGCGCCGGAGCCCCGCGAGGTCACCGGTACGGGCCTGCCCAAGCGCACACCGAAGACCGTCGTCCAGAAGCCCGTACCGCTCAGCGTGCGGCACGGGGTGGACGCCGATGCGCTGCGCCGCAAGCTCGCCGGATTCCAGCAGGGCGCCCGGGACGGACGGCGCGACGTCGAAGCGGAGTTGACGGAACGTGATATTGGTCGGCGTCGCACGGGGGCATCGGACGACGGCGGCACTGTCGAGGAGGCACGCGGTTGACTGCATTTTCCCAGGGGGCGACGCCCGTCACCCCCGTCGGCACCATGGACACCGCGCTCGGGGGACTGAGCAGCGAAGCCCGCAATCTGCACTGGCTGTTGACGGACCTGGTCGAGGAGGTCGCGGGCGTGCTGTCCGTCGCCGTCGTCTCCTCGGACGGGCTGCTGCTGCTCTCCTCCGAGACGGACTGGCGGCCGGCGGCCGCGGGGACGGACCGGCAGGAGGGCCCGCGCGGCTCCTCCGCCGACCTGGCCACCATCGTGGCCGGGCTCGGCAGCCTGACCACGGGGGCGGCGACGCTGATGGACGGCGGCCCGGTCAAGCAGACCATGGTCGCCATGGACCACGGCAGCCTGTTCGTGATGACCATCAGCGACGGCTCGCTGCTGGGCGTCCACACCGCCCCCGACTGCGACATGAGCATCGTCGCCTACCACATGGCGCTCTTCGTGGGCCGGGCCGGACATGTGCTCACCCCCGAACTCCGGCGCGAGCTGCGGCAGTCGGTGGAGGCGGTCAGGTGACTGCCGCACCGGTCATCTCCGCCGTCGGCCCGGTCGCCCGCGCGGCCGCGCCGGGCCGGAGAACGGCGCGCGTCCGCCCGTACTCGCTCACGGGCGGACGCACCCGCTTCGGCCATGTGCTGCTCGTGGAGACCTTCGTGGCCGCCTCGGCCGACCCCGACGAGGAGCCCGCACCGGCCCCCGGCGGGCTGGCCGCCCGGGTGATGCCCGAAGTCCGCGCCATCGTCGGGCTGTGCAGGAGGCTGCGCTCGGTCGCCGAGGTCTCCGCACTGCTGAAGATGCCGCTGGGCGTGGTGCGGGTGCTCCTCGGCGACCTCGCAGACCAGGGAAGGATCCGCGTCTACGGCACCGGTGACGCCACCGGACGGCCCGACCGCGCGTTGCTGGAAAGGGTGCAGAGTGGACTACGCAGGCTCTGACACGACAACGGGACCCGAAGCGGACCACCAGGGCCCGCGGAGCTGGCAGACCGACCGCTCCCGGGCCCCCGCCGTCACCAAGATCGTCATCGCGGGCGGCTTCGGCGTCGGCAAGACCACCTTCGTCGGCTCCGTCTCGGAGATCACCCCGCTGCGCACCGAGGCCGTCATGACGGAGGCGGGCGAGGCGGTGGACGACTTCGAGGCCGTCCCCGACAAGGACACCACCACGGTCGCCATGGACTTCGGGCGCATCACGCTCGAATCCGACCTCGTGCTCTACCTGTTCGGCACGCCCGGCCAGAAACGGTTCTGGTTCATGTGGGACGACCTGGTGCGCGGGGCCATCGGGGCGGTGGTGCTGGTCGACACCCGGCGCCTGGAGGACTGCTTCCCCGCCCTCGACTACTTCGAGAGCGGCGGGCTGCCCTACATCGTCGCCGTCAACCACTTCGAGGGCACGGCCCGTTACGAGCCCGAGGTGGTGCGCGAGGCGCTGTCCCTGCCCGCCCAGGTGCCGGTGCTGGTGATGGACGCCCGCAAGCGGATCACCGTCGTCGACACCTTGCTCACCCTCGTCGGCAGGGCCCTGGAAATCACCCCCGGGCGGCTCTGAGATGCGCCGGATCCTCATAGTCGGAGCCGGCCAGGCCGGCCTCCAACTCGCCCTGGGACTCCAGGGACGGGGCTACGACGTGACGCTCATGTCGCACCGGTCGCCCGACGAGATCCGCTCCGGCCGCGTCATGTCCACCCAGGTCATGTTCCACACCGCCCTGCAGCACGAGCGCGGCCTCGGCCTCCACTTCTGGGAGGACCGGGCCCCGCGCATCGAGCGCCTCGGCGTGTCCATGGCCGGCACGGTGGCCGGGCGCCCCGGGGTCCGGCGTGTGGTCGACTGGGCCGGCCGGCTGGACCGTTGCGCCCAGTCCGTCGACCAGCGGCTGAAGATGGCGGGCTGGCTGGAGACGTTCTCCGAGCGCGGCGGCCGGGTCGTGGTGCACGGGGTCGCCGTCTCCGACCTCGACTTCCTGGCCCACCGCTACGACCTCGTGGTGATCGCGGCCGGCAAGGGCGAACTCGCCTCGCTCTTCGCCCGCGATCCCGCCCGTTCCCCGTACACCGCACCGCAGCGCTGCCTCGCGCTCGCCTATGTGCACGGCCTGGGCCCGCGCCCGGAACATCCCGAATACGACGCCGTCCGCTGCAACTTCGTGCCCGGCGTCGGCGAGCTGTGGGTGATCCCCGCGTTCACCGCCTCCGGCCGCGCCGACATCCTCTTCTGGGAGGGCCTCCCCGGTGGCCCGCTGGACGTCTTCCGCCGGGCCGAGGACCCGGGCGAGCATCTGGCCCGGACGCTGGAGCTGATGGAGCGGTTCACGCCATGGGAGTACGGGCGTGCCACGGCCGTCGAACTCACCGATGCGCAGGCCACGTTGACCGGCCGCTACACCCCCGCCGTGCGCGAGCCGGTGGGCGTGCTGCCGTCGGGGGTGCCGGTGCTCGGCGCCGGGGACGCGGTCGTGCTCAACGACCCGGTCGCCGCGCAGGGCGCCAACTCGGCGGCCAAGTGCGCCGCCGTCTACCTCGCCGCGATCACCGAGCGCGGGGACGCCCCGTTCGACGCGGCCTGGATGCGGGCGACGTTCGCCCGCTGGTGGGCGGGGGCGCGGCATGCGACGAAGTGGACGAACCTGATGCTGGGGCCGTTGCCGGTGCACGTGCGTGACGTGCTGGGGGCGGCGGCCGGTCTGCAGCCGGTTGCCGATCGCTTCGCGAACGGGTTCGACGATCCGGCGGACTTCGACGAGTGGTTCTACGACGCGGCGAAGGCGGGGCACTACGTGGCGCGGGCCCGTCGGCCGAGCACGACCCGCAGTTAGTCACCGGGCGGCGCATACGAAGCCAGCGGCGGCGCCCCGGCGTCGGGACGAACCGCCCCCAGCAACGGGTTGCCCGCCACCGGTGAGATCTTCACCCGGTCGCCCGTCCGGGGCGCCTGTATCACCAGGCCGTTGCCGATGTAGAGCGCGACGTGCGTGGCGCCCTCGAAGTACAGCACCAGGTCGCCCGGCCGCAGGTCGCTCAGCGGCACCCTGGGCAGGGACGCCCACTGCTCCTGGCTGGTGCGCGGTATCGCATCGCCCGCGTGGGCCCAGGCCTGCGAGGTGAGCCCGGAGCAGTCGAAGGACTCGGGGCCCTCGGAGCCCCACACGTACGGCTTGCCCAGCTGCTGGTACGCGAAGTCGATCGCCTTGGCGCCGGCCGCGGACGGGGTCCGGGAGCCGGTCAGGCGGGCGGAGGCGAGGAACCGGCGCTGGGCGTCGTCCGCCTGGCCGGCCTCCAGGCGCCGGAGTTCGGCGAGCTGCGCGCCGTCGAGGGAGGAGAGCAGCCGCTCGACCTCGGAGAGCCGCTTCTGCACCGTGTCGCGCTGCTGCTTCTGGGTGGCGGCCAGGGTCTGCTGCACGTTGAGGGCGTCGCGGGCCTCCGAGGCCAGCGCGGCGGAGCGCTTCTCGCCGGCGGTGAGCCGGTCGACGGTGACGGCCCGGCGGCCGGCGGCGCGGCGCCACTCGTGGCTCTGGACGAGGGCCTGCTGCGGGTCGCCGCTGAGGAGGAACGTCACGTACGGGGAGAGCGGGCTCGCGGTGCCGCGGTACTGCTCGCGGGCGAGCCGGCCGGCGGCGTCCCGGCTCGCGGTGAGCGCGATCCGGGTCTCGGCGAGGTCCTCGTCGAGCTTGTCGACCTTGGCTCTCTGCTTCTTCAGCTTCTCCGCGGTGGCGTTGTAGGCCTCGGTGGCCTCCTCGGCCTTCTGGTACAGCGACCGGAGCTGGACGAGGAGCGCGCCGACCGGCTGCGCGGGCGGCGGCGCCGCGGCGGCGGGCGGGACGAGGGCGCCGGCGCCGGCCATCAGGGCGACGACGATGCAGGCCGAACGCACGAACCGTCCTGACACGGGATCACCTCCGGTGGGGGGCAGCATGATCGTGCCCGGGGGAGGATCGTGCCATGCGCGGTGCGACTAATGGCAATCGTGTGGGTGAGCGGCCGCGGGTCGCCGCTGGTTGCTCGCGCAGTTCCCCGCGCCCCTTACGGGGCGCCGCCCCGTTACCCCTCGTACACGTACTTCCACCCCTTCGGCAGGCCCAAGCGCCGCGTAGTGGCGGCAGGCACCCGCCGGTACACCAGTACCGCCGGCGCCCCGCCGTCCTCCCCGGTCGGCACCGGGATCCGGTACACCTTGGGCGGCAACCCGTTGAGCCCCACCAGCACCGGCAGCACCCGCCCGTCCATGGGCCCGCCCTCGAAGGGCGTCTTCTCGCTTCTCACGACCCCAGTCTCTCCCCCCGCGGCACCAGGTGCCGCTCTTCGGCGCGGGCCGCAGGCCGTACCGGCTCAGGACAGCAGATGCCCCGCGTCCTCGAACAGCGGCACCGTCCGCCGTGCCAGCCGCCCGACCGGGCCGTCGGCCGGTTCCGCGGCGAAGGCGGCCCGCGCCACCTCCGCCGCCTGGGCGTCGCTCGCCGCGGTCGCGGTCAGCAGGGCCACGAAGTGGTCCACGAGCCAGTCGCGGAGCTCGTCCCGCGGCGGCTGCTTCTCCTCGTCCAGCCGGATCAGCGACGCCGCCTCGACGGCGGTGATCCACGTCCGCACCATCATGCGCAGCCGCGGCCCGGGCTCGGGCACGGACAGGTGCTTGAGGATCTGGGCGGCGGCCGCCCTGCGGACCCCGTCCACGATGGCGCCGGTGCGGGAGGTCCCGACGACGCTGCCGCCCTGCAGCAGGGCGCTGAAACCCGCGTCGTGCTCGTCGACGAACCCCAGGTAGCGGTCGAGCGCGGCCCCGAGGCGGCGCGTGAGCGGGCCCGACTGCGGCTCGGCGAAGCACAGTTCGAGGTCGTCGGCGGCGCTGCGCAGGGCGGCCTCGTACAACTGCTGCTTGCCGCCCGGGAAGTAGCGGTACACCAGCGGCCGGGAGACCTCGGCGGCGGCCGCGACATCGTCCAGCGAGACCTCCTCCGGCGCGCGGTGCGCGAAGAGCCCGAGCGCGGCGGAGATCAGCTGCGCCCGGCGCTCGGCGACGCCCAGCCTGCGGTAGGTGGTGCGGACGGCCCCGGTCATGCCCCGCAGGGTACCGTCAGGCCAGCAGGCCCGAACTCCTCCACAGCCTGCGGCCGGTGCCGCGGAGCACGCCGATCTCGTCGAGGAAGTCGGTCAGCCGCTTCGCGCCCGCCTGCATCACCTCGCGCCGGTGGCCGCTGGCCCGCACCTGGGCGACGGCCTCGCGGCGGTCGAGGCCCACATTGGTGTAGACGGCGGGGTTGACGAAGGCGAAGGCGAAGACGCGGGCGGCCTCGCCCGAGCTGACGCGGGTCAACGCCGTTTCCCAGCGCGGCGCGGTGACCATCTGGCGCCGCAACTCCTCGCGGGCGTACCGGACATGGCGGGCCTCCTCGATCACGTGGATCCGGGTGACGCCGCGCACCAGGGTCTGCACCCGCTCGTCGGGGAAGGTCAGCCGCTGCATGTAGTCGAGGATCTCCTCGCCCAGCAGGGTCATCGCGAAGATGCCGGGTGTGGTGGCGATCGTCTTGGCGACCCGGCCGAGTGCGTGGTGCAGCCCGGAGACGGGGTACGCGGGGGCGCCGCCCTTCTCGATCATGCGGGCGAACATCTTGGAGTGCCGGCACTCGTCGGCGATCTCGGTCAGCGCGTAGCGCACATGGGCGCTGGTGAGCGGCTTGTCGTAGATGTGCCGGGCCAGCAGCTGGATCAGGATGATCTCGAACCAGATGCCCAGCGAGGCCAGCGCCGCGGCCTCGTGCCGGGCGAGGTCCCTGCGCTGCTCCTCCGGCATCCGCCGCCACAGCGGGGTGCCGTAGAGCGAGAGCAGCTCCGGGGGCCAGTACCACTTGCCGTCCTCGGGCGGTGCGTCCCAGTCGAGTTCGGCGTCCGGGTCGAAGGAGTGCCGTGCGGAGGACTCCAGCAGCCGCTCGGCGACCCGTTCGCGGTCCCTGAGCGGGCCGAGGGCGTCGTGGGGGAGCCGGGCGGGCCGGGAGCGGCCGGTCGCGGTGGTCATGGCCGATGCCTCCTCACCTTCGGGACGTCCGGGGTACGTTGGGGTTACCGACGGTCACAGGCTTATGAGACTGCTTGTCAGCAAGGGAAGTCAATCCCCGCGACGGCACAGGAGGCCGCGACGATGACGATGCCCCACCACCCCGACCCCCGTCCCGACGGCACCACTTGGGAGGTCCCGGCGACCGGGGCGGCCCGCTTCAGCTGGGACTACGACGACGGACGCGAACGCCTGCTGGCCCTCTACCAGAAGGGCAAGGACAAGCAGTGGGACGCCGTGACCCGCATCGACTGGGACCTCGAGACCGACCCGGACAACCCGCTGGGCATCCCCGACGCCAACCTCCCGCTGTACGGCAGCCGGTACTGGGACCGGATGAGCGCGGCCGACCGCCGCAGCCTCCACCACCACTACGCCGCCTGGCAGTTCAGCCAGTTCCTGCACGGCGAACAGGGCGCGCTGGTGTGCGCCGCCCGCATCGTGGAGACGGTGCCCGACCTGGACGCGAAGTTCTACTCCGCCACCCAGGCCATGGACGAGGCCCGGCACGTCGAGATCTACAGCCGGTTCCTGCGCGAGAAGATCGGGATGCAGTACCCCGTCAACCCCAGCCTGCAGTCCCTGCTGGACGACACCCTGCGCGACTCCCGCTGGGACATGCCCTACCTGGGCATGCAGGTCCTCATCGAGGGCCTGGCGCTGGCCGCCTTCGGCCTGCTGCGGGACGTCACGGACGAGCCGCTGCCGAAGCAGATCCTCGCCTACGTGATGCAGGACGAGGCGCGGCACGTCGCCTTCGGCCGGATGGCGCTGCGCGACCACTACCGGCAGCTGACGGACGCGGAGCGGCGCGAGCGCGAGGAGTTCGTGATCGAGGGCTGCCTGCTGATGCGCGACCGGTTGCGCGGCGAGGAGGTGCTGGCCGACTTCGGGGTGCCCGCGGCCGAGGCGGCGGAGCTGAGCGAGCAGTCGGAGTACCTGCAGGTCTTCCGCAGACTGCTGTTCAGCCGCATCGTGCCCTGTGTGAAGGACATCGGCCTGTGGGGCGAACGACTGCAACAGGCCTACGTCGACATGGGCGTCTTCGAGCTGGGCGATGCGAACCTCGACCTCCTCATGACCCAGGACGAGGAGATCGCCGAACAGCTGGACGCCCGGCGGTTCGCCCGGGAGGAGGCCGCCCGTACCGCGGAGGTCGCGGAGACGATCGCGAACGGATAACAAAGAAGGGGTAATTGGAGGCATTTCATGGGCCGGGTGCCGGTTCTGCCGTCATCCTGTGAGCGAGGGCGTGCGGGGGAACGCCCTGCGGTAAGCCGCCGTCTACGAGCAGGAGAAGGCAGACGGGCGCTCCAGGGGGAGGCTGCTCATGGCTCGAATGGCTGGAATGGCTCGAACGACCGGCAGGAATCGGCATCTCGCCCTGGTGGTGGTGTCCGTTGTGGCGCTCAGCGGAGTGATAACGGGATCCTTGGCCAAGGCAACGGAGTACGCACGCGCCGCACCCGTCTCCAGCGCGGAGGAACCGGGAGCGGTCCCGCGGGACCCCGCGGCCCCGGGCGAGCTGACACCCGAGCCCGCCGCGACACCCACCGCCTCCGCCACGCCGGACGACGGCCCGGTGGACGCGTCGATCACGCATGACACCGAGGCCGGCGGCAGGTCCGTCAGCATCACGGTCGACGACGGCCCCGACCCCGTCTGGACCCCCAAGGTGCTGGCCCTGCTGAAGAAGTACGACGTCAAGGCCGTCTTCTGCATGATCGGCCCGGAGGCGGAGGCCCGCCCGGACCTGGTCCGCAAGGTCGTCGCCGACGGCCACCGCCTCTGCGACCACTCCGTGGACCACAACACGGCCATGGACAAGCGCTCGGAGTCCTACCAGGAGCAGCAGGTCATGGACGCCCGCCGGATGATCGAAAAGGCGGCGGGCGCCGGCACCCCGATCCGCTACTACCGGGCTCCCGGCGGCGCCTTCACCCCCTACAGCCGCGAGCTCGCCGCCCGGCACGGCATGCGCCCGCTCGGCTGGAGCGTCGACACCCGCGACTGGGAACGCCCCGGCGTCGACCACATCGTCAAGGCGATCGAGCAGGGCCTGGCCGACGGCCCGATCGTCCTCGTCCACGACGGCGGCGGCGACCGCGGGGAGACGGTCGCCGCACTGGAGCAGGCGATTCCGTGGCTGAAGGAACACGGGTACACATTCAGCTTCCCGAAGGTCTGAGAAACACCGAAGGCCCGTTCCGACAGCGATCGGAACGGGCCTTCGGCCTCATGTGCGCTCGGCAGGATTCGAACCTGCAACCTCTTGATCCGTAGTCAAGTGCTCTATCCGTTAAGCTACGAGCGCCTATCTGCCGCAGCAGGCCGTCGGGCCCGATGCGGATTTTTTTCGCACCTCATGCGAGGTGCCCCCGGCAGGATTCGAACCTGCGCACACGGCTCCGGAGGCCGTTGCTCTATCCCCTGAGCTACGGGGGCTCGTCGTCCGCTCGCTCGCGGCGACAGGTAGAACATTAGCAGCTCCCGAGGGGTGCCCCGCAACGAGTGATCATTCGCCGTCGGCGGGCTCGCTCGCAGGGGGTGGAAGTGGGGAAAACCCGGACGCAGCGCGGGGGGCGCGCCTACTCTCGGGATTGTGCCTGGCTTGTCCGGCCGGGTCCTTGTTGTGGACGACAACAGGGTCATCCGGCAGTTGATCAGGGTCAACCTGGAGCTGGAGGGCTTCGAGGTGGTGACCGCGGCCGACGGTGCCGAGTGTCTGGAGATCGTGCACCGGGTGCGGCCCGACGTGGTGACCCTGGATGTCGTGATGCCCCGGCTCGACGGGCTGCTCACCGCCGCCCGGCTGCGGGCCGACCCGCGCACCCGGGACATACCCGTGGCCGTCATCAGTGCCTGCACCCAGTGGGAACTGGAGAACGGCCGGGCCGCGGGGGTGGATGCGTTTCTGGCCAAACCCTTCGAGCCCGCGGAAATGATCCGCCTCGTCCGCGGTCTGGTGCGTGCGGTGCACGATCGCGCCCCACGCGGCGCGGGGAACTGCGCGACCGGCCACGACGAGCCCGCAGTTGCCGAACCCCACCCCCAGCGGAGCGCATAGGCTTGCCCTGTGACCCCCGCCGATGTCTCCCGCACCGTGCTGCACACCGTGCGCTGTGCCGTCGAGGCCGACGAGCTGCGCGCCGCCGTGCCGTCGCGGGTCACCGTGCGCGTTCCGCCCCGCCCCGACTGCGGCGACTACGCCACCAACGTCGCGTTGCCGCTCGCCAAGGACAGCGGCCGCCCCGCCCGCGAAGTGGCCGAAATCCTGCGCCGCCGGCTCGCCGCGGAACCCGGCATCGCCCGGGTGGACATCGCAGGGCCGGGCTTCCTCAACATCACGCTGGCGAGCGCCCCCCAGGCCCGTGTCGTCCGCAGCCTCCTGCGGACCGCGGACCCCGGCACGCCGCTGGACCTGCCCCCGCCCCCGCCGGAACTCCTCGCCCGCCTCGGCCCCGACGCCGCCCGCTGGAGCCTGCTCAGCCCGCCCGGCCTCGACCGGGACCTGCTCCTCGTCCAGCGCGAGAGCAACCCCCTCTTCCGCGTCCGGTACGCCCACGCCCGTACCGCCGCCCTGCTGCGCAACGCCCGCGACCTCGGCTTCGGGCCGGAGCTCCCGGAGGACGGCGCGGAGGAACTCGCCGACGCCGACGGGCCGCTGTTCGCCGCCCTCGCCGACCACCCCCGCATCGCCGCCGCCCGCGACGCCGGCCGGCTCGCCCGGCATCTCGAGCGGCTCGCCGACGCCTTCCTGCGATGGCACGCCGACTGCCCGGTGCTGCCGCGCGGAGAGGAGAAACCCTCGGCCGTCCACCGAGCCCGCCTGGCCGTCGCCGCGGCCACGGGCAAGGTGCTGGCCGACGGCCTCCACCAGCTCGGCGTCACCGCACCCGCACACCTCTGAGGGGATCAGAGTCATGAGCCGTTCCGCCCACCCCGCCGGCCCCCGCTACGCCGACGTCCTTCCGGAGGGCCACTACACGGCACCCCCGGCCGACCTCAACGCGCTCGACGCGCACGTGTGGTCCCGGACGGTCACCCGCGACGCGGACGGCGTCATCACCGTCGGCGGCCTCAAGGCCACCGCGCTCGCCGAGGAGTTCGGCACCCCGGCCTACTTCCTCGACGAGGAGGACTTCCGCGCCCGCTGCCGCGCCTGGCGCGACGCCTTCGGCACGGAGGCCGACGTCTTCTACGCCGGCAAGGCCTTCCTCTCCCGCGCGATCGTGCGCTGGATCCACGAGGAGGACCTCAACCTCGACGTCTGCTCCAGCGGCGAACTGCTCACCGCCCTCGACGCCGGGATGCCCGCCGAGCGCATCGCCCTGCACGGCAACAACAAGTCGACCGAGGAGATCACCCGCGCCGTCGAGGCCGGCGTCGGGCGGATCGTGGTCGACTCCTTCCAGGAGATCGCGCGCGTCGCGCACATCGCCGAGCGGCTCGGCAAGCGCCAGCGCGTGCTGATCCGGGTGACGGTCGGCGTCGAGGCGCACACGCACGAGTTCATCGCCACCGCACACGAGGACCAGAAGTTCGGTCTCGCCCTGGGCGGCGGGCAGGCCGCCGAGGCCGTGCGCCGGGCGCTCAAGCTCGACGGGCTGGAACTGCTCGGCATCCACTCGCACATCGGCTCGCAGATCTTCGACACCTCCGGCTTCGAGGTCGCCGCCCACCGCGTCGTCGGCCTGCTGCGGCAGATCCGCGACGAACACGGCGTCGAGCTGCCCGAGATCGACCTCGGCGGCGGCCTCGGCATCGCCTACACCTCCGAGGACGACCCGCGCGAGCCGTACGAGATCGCCACCGCGCTGCGCGAGATCGTCACCCGCGAGTGCCGCGCCGCCGGGCTCACCGTGCCGCGGCTGTCCGTCGAGCCCGGCCGCGCGATCGTCGGCCCGACGGCCTTCACGCTGTACGAGGTCGGCACGGTCAAGGAGCTGCCGGGCCTGCGCACCTACGTCAGCGTGGACGGCGGCATGTCCGACAACATCCGCACCGCGCTCTACGACGCCGAGTACAGCGTGGCGCTGGCGTCCCGCGCCTCCACCGCCGAGCCGATGCTCGCGCGCGTGGTCGGCAAGCACTGCGAGTCCGGCGACATCGTCGTGCGCGACGCCTTCCTGCCCGCCGACACCGCCCCCGGCGACCTGCTTGCCGTCCCGGCCACCGGCGCGTACTGCCGCTCGATGGCGAGCAACTACAACCACGCGCTGCGCCCGCCGGTGGTCGCGGTGAAGGACGGCACGGCGCGGGTGATCGTCCGGCGCGAGACGGAAGAGGACCTTCTGCGTCTCGATGTCGGCTGAGGCCGCAAGAGATCTCGAATAGTGGACGGGGTCCGAAAAGCCCCGTCCAGTGAGTGAGACTGGTGCTACCGATGAAGAGCGAGAAACGAGGTCGGATGATGCGTACGCGTCCGCTGAAAGTGGCGCTGCTGGGCTGTGGAGTGGTCGGCTCAGAGGTGGCGCGCATCATGACGACGCACGCGGACGACCTCGCCGCCCGTGTCGGTGCACCGGTCGAGCTGGCCGGCATCGCCGTGCGCCGCCCGGACCGGGTCCGGGCGGGGGTCCCGGCGGAGCTCGTCACCACCGACGCCACGGCGCTCGTCAAACGCGGGGACATCGACGTGGTCGTCGAGGTCATCGGCGGCATCGAGCCCGCCCGCACGCTGATCACCACGGCTTTCGAGCACGGTGCGAGCGTCGTCTCCGCCAACAAGGCCCTGCTCGCCCAGGGCGGCGCGGAACTTCACGCGGCCGCCGAGACGCACGGCACCGACCTCTACTACGAGGCCGCCGTGGCCGGCGCCATCCCGCTGATCCGCCCGCTGCGCGAGTCCCTCGCGGGCGACAAGGTCAACCGGGTGCTGGGCATCGTGAACGGCACCACCAACTTCATCCTCGACAAGATGGACACGAGCGGTGCCGGTTACTCCGAGGCGCTCGACGAGGCCACCGCCCTCGGCTACGCCGAGGCGGACCCGACCGCCGACGTCGAGGGCTTCGACGCCGCCGCCAAGGCCGCGATCCTGGCCGGCATCGCCTTCCACACCCGCGTCCGCCTCGACGACGTCCACCGCGAGGGCATGACGGAGGTCACGTCCGCGGACTTCGCGTCCGCGAAGCAGATGGGCTGCACCATCAAGCTGCTCGCCATCTGCGAGCGCGCCGAGGACGGGAAGTCGGTCACCGCCCGCGTGCACCCGGCGATGATCCCGCTCAGCCACCCGCTCGCCTCCGTCCGCGAGGCGTACAACGCGGTGTTCGTCGAGGCCGAGGCGGCCGGCCAGCTGATGTTCTACGGGCCCGGCGCGGGCGGTTCGCCGACCGCCTCCGCGGTCCTCGGCGACCTCGTCGCCGTCTGCCGCAACAAGGTCGCCGAGACCACCGGACCCGGCGAGTCCGCCTACACCCGGCTGCCCGTGAGCCCCATGGGCGAGGTCGTCACGCGCTACCACATCAGCCTCGACGTGGCCGACAAGCCCGGTGTCCTGGCCCAGGTCGCCACCGTCTTCGCCGAGCACGGCGTGTCCATCGACACGGTCCGCCAGCAGGGCAAGGACGGCGAGGCGTCCCTCGTCGTGGTCACCCACCGCGCCGCCGACGCCGCCCTGCAGGCGACCGTCGGGGCGCTGCGCAAGCTGGACACGGTCCGCGGCGTCGCGAGCATCATGCGGGTTGAAGGGGAGTAACGAGAGCAATGTCCGGTAACAGCAACTCCCGCGGTTCCGCGGGCACTCACCAGTGGCGCGGCATCATCGAGGAGTACCGCGACCGGCTTCCGGTCACGGACAGCACTCCGGTGGTGACGCTGCGCGAGGGCGGTACGCCGCTCGTCCCGGCGCAGGTCCTCTCCGAGCGCACCGGCTGCGAGGTCCACCTCAAGGTCGAGGGCGCCAACCCCACCGGCTCCTTCAAGGACCGCGGCATGACGATGGCCATCACGCGGGCCAAGGAGGAGGGCGCGCAGGCCGTCATCTGCGCCTCCACCGGCAACACCTCGGCGTCCGCGGCCGCTTACGCGGTGCGTGCCGGCATGGTGTGCGCCGTGCTGGTCCCGCAGGGCAAGATCGCGCTCGGCAAGATGGGCCAGGCGCTGGTGCACGGCGCCCGCATCCTCCAGGTCGACGGCAACTTCGACGACTGCCTGACGCTGGCCCGTTCGCTCTCCGACAACTACCCGGTGGCGCTGGTCAACTCGGTCAACCCGGTGCGCATCGAGGGCCAGAAGACCGCGGCCTTCGAGATCGTCGACGCGCTCGGCGACGCGCCCGACATCCATGTCCTCCCGGTGGGCAACGCGGGCAACATCACCGCCTATTGGAAGGGTTACCGCGAGTACGCCGCCGACGCGGTGTCCACGCACAACCCGCGGATGTGGGGATTCCAGGCCTCCGGTTCGGCGCCGATCGTGCGCGGCGAGCCGGTGAAGGACCCGCACACCATCGCCACCGCCATCCGCATCGGCAACCCGGCCTCCTGGCAGTTCGCCGAGCAGGCGCGCGACGAATCCGGCGGCCTCATCGACGAGGTGACCGACCGCCAGATCCTCGCCGCCTACCGCCTGTTGGCCTCCCAGGAGGGCGTCTTCGTCGAGCCGGCCTCGGCCGCGAGCGTGGCCGGCCTCCTCAAGGCGGCCGAACTGGGCCTGGTCGACCCGGGCCAGCGCATCGTCTGCACGGTCACGGGCAACGGCCTGAAGGACCCGGACTGGGCGGTCGCGGGTGCCCCGCAGCCGGTCACCGTTCCGGTGGACGCCAACGCTGCTGCGCAGCAGCTCGGGTTGGGGTAGGGGTTTCCTCCCGGGGGCTCCGCCCCCGGGTTCCTGGTCCTTCGGCTGCGGGCTGTCCGTGGCCGGTCGCGCAGTTCCCCGCGCCCCTTCGGGGCGCGGCACCACCCGGAATCGGGGGCAACGCCCTCAAACCGGGCGCGCCGCAGGCGAAACGCATCGTGCGCCTCCCGTGCGCCCTATGTCGCCACAGAACCTTCCTTCGATAGGCTGTGCTCACTCCGCCCCGTCGCAGACCGCTGCCGCCCCCACGCGGCATCGCCGTCGCGGCCCTTGCGGTAGTCGCACGCCCTGCCAAGGCCACACCAAGGAGAGTCATCGAGCGATGGCCGGTCCCGCCTTCCGCGCCGCCGCCGTCCGAGTGCGCACCCCCGCCACCAGCGCAAACCTCGGTCCCGGCTTCGACGCCCTCGGCCTGTCCCTGGGTCTCTACGACGATGTCGTGGTCCGGGTGGCGGAATCCGGGCTGCACATCGACATCGCCGGAGAGGGTGCCGAGTCCCTCCCGCGCGACGAGAGTCATCTGCTCGTCCGGTCCCTGCGCACCACCTTCGACCTGCTGGGCGGCCAGCCCCGCGGCCTGGAGGTCGTCTGTGCCAACAGGATTCCGCACGGGCGGGGCCTGGGTTCCTCCTCGGCGGCGATCTGCGCGGGCATCGTGGCCGCCCGCGCGGTGACCATAGGCGGCGACGCCCGGCTCGACGACGCGGCGATGCTGGAGCTGGCCACCGAGATCGAGGGTCATCCGGACAATGTCGCGGCCTGTCTGCTGGGCGGATTCACGCTGGCCTGGATGGAGTCGGGAGTGGCCCGTGCCGTGCGGATGGACCCTGCGGATTCCATCGTTCCGGTGGTCTTCGTGCCGGCGAACCCGGTGCTGACCGAAACCGCACGGGGGCTGCTGCCGCGCACCGTCCCCCATGTGGACGCGGCGGCCAACGCGGGCCGCGCCGCACTGCTCGTCGAGGCCCTGACCAGGCGTCCCGAGCTGCTGTTGCCGGCCACCGAGGACAGGCTGCACCAGGAATACCGCACTCCGGCCATGCCGGAGAGCGTCGCCCTGGTCAATCGACTGCGTGCGGACGGGGTCGCCGCGGTCATCTCCGGTGCGGGCCCCACGGTGCTCGCACTGGTCGAGAACGGTGCGGCCGACAAGGTCGCACGGCTGGCGGGCGAGGGGTGGGCGGCCAATCGGCTGTCCCTCGACGCCGGGGGGACGAGCGTGCTGCCGCTCGCTTGACCTGTGCGTTCCGGGGAGGGGCCCCGGGGCCACGAAAAACGCGGTTGCCGGTCTTGGAGAGGGGGAATGTTTGTGGGATCCGGTAGTGTTAACCTCAAGTCTGCACCCGAAGTCGCATCGGCTCGGTGCTCTGTGTCCCGATCAGGGACCGCTTTTCTTCCGGGAGCCTCCCAAACTGCCTGAGCAGCCTGCCTGAGCAGATTCGAGCACGCTCCGGAATCGGCGTGGGCGACGTGAGTGAAGTAGTCGTCTTGTCTTCACTGATTTCTTCACGCCGGAACCAATGAACTGATTCTTCCGCCGTACCGGCGGACCACCGCCCCGGCCGGTCCGCACATCAGGACCGCAGCCGGACAGCACAACCGGTCGCCGAGCCAGACAGGCCGACGCCCGCTCCAGGGAAGGACCCCTTCGTGAGCGACACCACCGATCTGATGGGCGTGAATGCCTCCGCGCCCGCCACGGACGCTCCCGCTGCGTCCGCCACCGGTGCCACCACCGCCCCCAGGCGGCGCCGCTCGGGCACGGGCCTCGACGCCATGGTCCTGGCCGAGCTCCAGCAGCTCGCCTCCAGCCTCGGCATCAAGGGCACCGCGCGGATGCGCAAAGGCCAGCTGATCGAGGTCATCAAGGAGAAGCAGGCCGGCGGCAGTGCCGCGGCGCCCGCCAAGACCGAGGCCGACGCAGCAGCCGAGAAGCCCAAGCGCCGTACGACCTCCCGCGCCCGTACCGGTGACGCGGAGAAGGCCGCCGAGAAGGCCGCTGCCCAGCAGCAGATCGAGATCCCGGGCCAGCCCGGCGGGGACGAGGCCCCGGCCGGCGAGCGCCGCCGTCGGCGTGCCACCGCGCCCGCCGGCAGCCCCGAGCAGGCCGAGCAGGCCGCCGGCGGCGAGGACCGCGCCGAGGCCAAGGAGGCCAAGGCCGAGGCGGCGCTGGACAGCGCCGAGGGCAAGGCCGCCAAGGGCGGCGAGCGCCAGGAGCGCGGCGAGCGCGCCGAGCGCGGCCAGAAGGGCGAGCGCCGGGAGCGCGGCCAGCGCGACCGCGACCGCCGCGGCAACCGCGACGGCGAGGCCGGCCAGCAGGGCGGCCAGGGCCGTCAGCAGCGGGACAACCGCCCGCAGCAGGAGGACGACGACTTCGAGGGCGGCCGCCGTGGCCGTCGCGGCCGCTACCGCGACCGCCGTGGCCGCCGTGGCCGCGAGGACTTCGGCAACGAGCCGCAGGTCTCTGAGGACGACGTCCTGATCCCGGTCGCGGGCATCCTCGACATCCTCGACAACTACGCCTTCATCCGCACCTCCGGCTACCTGCCGGGCCCGAACGACGTCTACGTCTCCCTGGCCCAGGTCCGCAAGAACGGCCTGCGCAAGGGCGACCACGTCACCGGTGCGGTCCGCCAGCCCAAGGACGGCGAGCGGCGCGAGAAGTTCAACGCCCTCGTCCGCCTGGACTCGGTGAACGGCATGGCGCCCGAAACCGGCCGCGGCCGCCCCGAGTTCGGCAAGCTCACCCCCCTCTACCCGCAGGACCGTATGCGGCTGGAGACGGACCCGGGCGTGCTGACGACCCGCATCATCGACCTGGTCGCGCCCATCGGCAAGGGCCAGCGCGGTCTGATCGTGGCCCCGCCGAAGACCGGCAAGACCATGATCATGCAGGCCATCGCCAACGCGATCACCACCAACAACCCCGAGTGCCACCTGATGGTCGTCCTGGTCGACGAGCGTCCGGAAGAGGTCACCGACATGCAGCGGTCGGTCAAGGGCGAGGTCATCTCCTCGACCTTCGACCGCCCGGCCGAGGACCACACCACCGTCGCCGAGCTGGCCATCGAGCGCGCCAAGCGTCTTGTGGAGCTGGGTCACGACGTGGTCGTCCTGCTGGACTCGATCACCCGTCTGGGCCGTGCCTACAACCTGGCCGCCCCGGCCTCGGGCCGCATCCTGTCCGGTGGTGTCGACTCGACCGCGCTCTACCCGCCGAAGAAGTTCTTCGGTGCCGCGCGCAACATCGAGGACGGCGGCTCGCTGACCATCCTGGCCACCGCGCTGGTCGAGACCGGCTCGCGGATGGACGAGGTGATCTTCGAGGAGTTCAAGGGCACCGGCAACATGGAGCTCAAGCTCGACCGGAAGCTCTCGGACAAGCGCATCTTCCCCGCGGTGGACGTGGACGCCTCCAGCACCCGCAAGGAGGAGATCCTGCTGGGCGGCGAGGAGCTGTCCATCGTCTGGAAGCTCCGCCGGGTGCTGCACGCGCTCGACTCGCAGCAGGCCATCGAGCTGCTCCTCGACAAGATGAAGCAGACGAAGTCCAACGCGGAGTTCCTGATGCAGATCGCCAAGACCACGCCCGCCCCGGGCAACGGCAACGACTGATCCGCCGCGCAGGCACCGCAGCGCATTCCGGGCCCCCGCCACAGCCGTGGCGGGGGCCCGGCCCCTTTGTGATCTCCCTGTGACCTTTTGAGACATCCGCCACAGGCGCACCACTGGCAAACACGCGGTGGCAATCTCGCCAATCCGGCCGAAACCGCAGGTGACAGCGGTGCGCGCGGCCTGCGGAGCGGGGGAGCGGCCCCCGGTTTTCTAAGACGGTCCTCAGAACCCGTTGTGCAACCCTGTCGCAAGCTTCCCCGTCTGACTGGGGCAGCCGGACCAGCACGAAGGACTGAGGAGCGCATGGCCGACGAGAGCAGGAGCACGAGGGCGGAATCGGGCCGCCGCCGTGCCGGCGGGAAGCGCGGCCGGCGACGCAAGCCCCCGGAGCGCAAGAAGGGCTGGCGAATAGCCGGCTGGAGCGCCGTCGCCGTGCTGCTGGTGGGCGGCTCCGGACTGGGCTTCGCCTACTTCAAGCTCAACGGCAACATCAACGGCGTCGACATCAACGCCGCCCTCGGCAAGAACCGCCCGGCCAACATCGACAACGGCTCGCAGGACATCCTCGTCCTCGGCTCCGACTCCCGGGCCGGCGCCAACAGCGAGTACGGCCGGGACGAGGGCACCGCCCGCTCCGACACGGCGATGATCGTCCACATCTATGCGGGCCACAAGCAGGCCAGCGTTGTCAGCATCCCGCGGGACCTGATGGTCCCCCGGCCCGCGTGCAAGGCCCCGAGCGGCAAGACCGTCCCGGCCACCCAGCGGGCGCAGTTCAACGAGGCCTACACGGTGGGCGGCGCGCCCTGCGCCGTCGCGACCGTCGAGGCCATGACGAACATCCGCATGGACCACTACATGGAGGTCGACTTCGCCGGCTTCCAGAAGCTGATCGACCAGCTCGGCGGCGTCGAGGTCACCACCACCAAGGCCATCCACGACAAGTACAGCCACCTCGACCTGGACGCGGGCACCCACAAGCTCAACGGGGAGCAGTCCCTCGGCCTCGTCCGCACCCGGCACGGCGTCGGCGACGGCAGCGACCTGGGCCGGATCAAGGTCCAGCAGGCCTTCGTCAAGGCGCTGATCAAGCAGGTGAAGTCCATCGGCCTGTTCACCAGCCCCACCAAGCTGTACGGGATCGCCGACACCGCCACCAAGGCCCTGACCACCGACTCCGAGCTGGCCTCCGTGGACAAGCTGCTGGGCTTCGCCGAGGGCCTCAAGGGCATCGGCGCCGACGACATGCACATGGTGACGCTGCCGGTGGGCACCGACCCGCTCGACAGCAACCGGGTGGCCCCGATCAAGGCCGCCTCCCAGGAGGTCTGGGACGCGCTCCGGCAGGACAAGGAGATCCCCGAGTCCGCCCTCAAGGACGGCGCGGGCACGAAGACCGAGGCCGACAACGCGGTGAAGTAGCGGGCCGGGGCCCCGGGAATACCGGGGCCCCACCCCCCGTTTTGGGGGATGCGGCCAGTACTGGCAAACTGGTACGTCGGCCCCGGTTCACGTACGGCAATCCCGCCTCTACGACCCGGTGCCCTCCCGAACCTAGGAGAACCCCTTGAAGCGCGACATCCACCCGGAGTACGTGGAGACCCAGGTCAGCTGCACCTGTGGCGCCTCCTTCACCACCCGTAGCACGATCGCCGGCGGCGCCATCCGCGCCGAGGTCTGCTCCGAGTGCCACCCGTTCTACACGGGCAAGCAGAAGATCCTCGACACCGGTGGCCGTGTGGCGCGGTTCGAGGCCCGCTTCGGCAAGAACGCCGGGTCGGCCAAGAAGTAGCGACCCGCAGGCGCCGGTTCACGGTCGCCCTTCGCATGCGAGGGGCGACCGGACCGGCGCTTTCGCGTCCAGCAGGCCCCACTTCCGGTGAAGGAATCTTGATGTTCGAGGCAGTCGAGGAACTGATCGGCGAGCACGCCGACCTCGAGAAGCGGCTCGCCGATCCCTCCGTGCACACGGACCAGGCGAACGCCCGCAGGCTCAACAAGCGCTACGCCGAGCTGACCCCCATCGTCGGCACGTACCGCGCCTGGAAGCAGACCGGGGACGACATCGACACCGCGCGCGAGTTCGCCGCCGACGACCCCGACTTCGCCGCCGAGGTCAAGGTGCTGGAGTCCCAGCGCGAGGTGCTCACCGAGAAGCTGCGCCTGCTGCTCATCCCGCGCGACCCCAGCGACGACAAGGACGTCATCCTGGAGATCAAGGCGGGCGCGGGCGGCGACGAGTCCGCCCTGTTCGCCGGCGACCTGCTGCGCATGTACCTGCGCTACGCCGAGCGCGTCGGGTGGAAGACCGAGATCATCGACTCCACCGAGTCCGAGCTCGGCGGCTACAAGGACGTCCAGGTCGCGGTGAAGACCAAGGGCAACGCCACCCCGGAGCCCGGCCAGGGCGTCTGGGCCCGGCTGAAGTACGAGGGCGGGGTGCACCGCGTCCAGCGCGTGCCCGCGACCGAGTCCCAGGGCCGCATCCACACCTCCGCCGCCGGCGTGCTCGTCACGCCCGAGGCCGAGGAGATCGACGTCGAGATCAACCCCAACGACCTGCGGATCGACGTCTACCGCTCGTCCGGCCCCGGCGGCCAGTCCGTCAACACCACCGACTCGGCCGTGCGCATCACGCACCTGCCGACCGGTGTCGTCGCCTCCTGCCAGAACGAGAAGAGCCAGCTCCAGAACAAGGAGCAGGCCCTGCGCATCCTGCGCTCCCGGCTGCTGGCCGCCGCGCAGGAGAAGGCCGAGGCCGAGGCCGCGGACGCGCGCCGCAGCCAGGTCCGCACCGTCGACCGCTCCGAGAAGATCCGGACGTACAACTTCCCGGAAAACCGGATCTCCGACCACCGCGTGGGGTTCAAGGCGTACAACTTGGACCAGGTGCTCGACGGCGAACTGGACGCGGTCATCCAGGCCTGCGTCGACGCCGACTCGGCCGCGAAGCTCGCGGCCACCAGCTGACCACCGGGCCGTGCTGCCCGAGGCCCGGCCCGAAAACCCCGGAACGACCGTGACGACGCGAGAGGGAACACCGTGAACCTGCTGCTCGCCGAGGTGGCGCAGGCCACCCAGCGGCTGGCCGACGCCGGCGTGCCCTCCCCGCGCTTCGACGCGGAGGAGCTGGCCGCCTTCGTGCACGGCGTCAAGCGGGGTGAGCTGCACATGGTCGCCGACGCGGACTTCGACGCCCGCTACTGGGAGGCCGTCGCCCGCCGCGAGGCCCGCGAGCCGCTGCAGCACATCACCGGCCGCGCGTTCTTCCGCTACCTCGAACTCCAGGTGGGCCCCGGCGTGTTCGTGCCCCGCCCGGAGACCGAGTCCGTGGTCGGCTGGGCCATAGACGCCGTCCGCGCGATGGACGTGGTCGAGCCCCTCATCGTCGACCTGTGCACCGGCTCCGGGGCCATCGCCCTCGCCCTCGCGCAGGAGGTGCCCCGCTCCCGGGTGCACGCCGTCGAGCTGGACGAGACCGCCCACGGCTGGGCCGCCAAGAACGTCGAGGGCTCCAGGGTCACGCTGCACCACGGGAACGCCCTCACCGCGCTCCCCGAGCTCGACGGCCAGGTCGACCTGGTCATCAGCAACCCGCCCTACATCCCGCTCACCGAGTGGGAATACGTCGCACCCGAGGCCCGCGACCACGACCCGGAGCTCGCCCTGTTCTCCGGCGAGGACGGCCTCGACACCATCCGCGGCCTGGAACGCACGGCCCACCGCCTGCTGCGCCCCGGCGGCGTCGTCGTCATCGAGCACGCCGACACCCAGGGCGGCCAGGTGCCGTGGATCTTCTCCGAGGAGTCGGGCTGGGCGGACGCGGCCGACCACCCCGACCTCAACAACCGCCCGCGGTTCGCGACGGCCCGGAAGGCCATGCCGTGACCGCGGCCCAGGGAACCGACAGCTTCGCGAAGGAGATGTGATGGCACGGCGATACGACTGCAGCGACGCGACCGACCGCAAGACCGGTCTGCGCGAAGCGGCCGCCGCGGTCCGCCGCGGCGAGCTGGTCGTGCTGCCCACCGACACCGTCTACGGCATCGGTGCGGACGCCTTCAGCCGCGAGGCCGTCGGCGGCCTGCTCCAGGCCAAGGGCCGTGGCCGCGGCATGCCCTCGCCCGTCCTCGTGGGCTCCCCCAACACCCTGCACGGGCTGGTCACCGACTTCTCCGAGCAGGCCTGGGAGCTCGTCGACGCCTTCTGGCCCGGCGCGCTGACCCTCGTCGCCAAGCACCAGCCCTCGCTCACCTGGGACCTGGGCGAGACCCGCGGCACCGTCGCCGTGCGGATGCCGCTGCACCCGGTCGCCATCGAGCTGCTCACCGAGTTCGGCCCCATGGCCGTCTCCAGCGCCAACCTCACCGGCCACCCGGCGCCGCAGTCCTGCGACGCCGCCCAGGAGATGCTCGGCGACTCCGTCTCCGTCTACCTCGACGGAGGCCACACCCCGGCGGACGTCCCGTCCTCCATCGTGGACGTCACCGGCCCGGTGCCCGTCCTGCTGCGCGCCGGTGCCGTGAGCGCCGAGCAGCTCCGCGAGGTGGTACCCGACCTCGAGGTGGCCAATTGATCGCCCCACAGGGGCGTGGCATAGCGGGACCGGACACCTCCGTCGGCACCTTCCGCATCCTCCACGTCAGCACCGGCAACGTCTGCCGCTCGCCCATCACCGAGCGGCTGACCCGGCATGCCCTCGCGCACCGGCTCGGCGACCCCTCCACGGGCGGCCTGGTGGTCGAGAGCGCCGGCACCTGGGGCCACGAGGGGGCGCCGATGGAGGCGCACGCCGCCACCGTCCTGGCCGACTTCGGCGCGGACCCGCACGGCTTCACCGGCCGCGAGCTCCTCGACGAGCACGTCATCCGCGCCGACCTGGTGCTCACGGCCACCCGCGACCACCGCGCCCAGGTCATCTCCATGGGCCACTCCGCGGGTCTGCGCACCTTCACGCTGAAGGAGTTCACCCGGCTGGTGCGGGCCATAGACCCCGCGACCCTGCCGGACCCCGAGCGCACCGGTGGCGTCGTCGACCGTGCCCGCGCCCTGGTGCAGGCCGCCGCCGCCCTGCGCGGCTGGCTGCTCGCCCCCAGCGCGGAGGCCGACGAGGTGCACGACCCCTACGGCGCCCCGATCACCTTCTTCCGCTCCATCGGCGACGAGATCAACCAGGCCCTGGACCCGGTGGTCACAGCCCTCACGGGAGTGCCCCGGCCCCGATAGGGCATGCAAGGCCGTACGGACATACAGTGGTGACAGACCCGCCGCCCACCGCTAGGAGCCGGCGATGTCCGTCACCCCCGCACCAGCAGCCCAGCGCAGCACCCCCGCATGGGGCACCGGCTTCGAGGCGCTGGTGCGCCAGGACCCCGAACTGGCCGGGCTCCTCCTCGGCGAAGCCGACCGGCAGGCGACCGGGCTGCAGCTGATCGCCGCCGAGAACTTCACCTCGCCCGCGGTCCTGGCCGTCCTCGGCTCGCCGCTGGCCAACAAGTACGCCGAGGGCTATCCCGGCGCCCGCCACCACGGCGGCTGCGAACTCGTCGACCTCGCCGAGCGCATCGCCGTCGAGCGCGCCAGAGGCCTCTTCGGCGCCGAGCACGCCAACGTCCAGCCGCACACCGGCTCCTCCGCCGTGCTGGCCGCCTACGCCGCGCTGCTGCGTCCCGGTGACACGGTGCTGGCCATGTCCCTCCAGCAGGGCGGACACCTCACCCACGGCTCCCCGGCCAACTTCTCGGGCCGCTGGTTCGACTTCGTCGGCTACGGGGTCTGCCGGGACACCGGCCTCATCGACTACGACCAGGTGCGCGACCTGGCCCGCGAGCGCCGGCCCGCCGCCATCGTGTGCGGCTCGATGTCCTACCCGCGGCACCCCGACTACGCCGCCTTCCGGGAGATCGCCGACGAGGCGGGCGCCGCCCTCATCGCCGACGCGGCGCATCCCATCGGGCTGGTCGCCGGGGGAGCCGCGCCGAGCCCGGTCCCGTACGCCGACATCGTCTGCGCCACCACCCACAAGGTGCTGCGCGGGCCTCGCGGCGGGCTGGTCCTGTGCGGTGCCCGGCTGGCGGAGCGGGTGGACCGGGCGGTCTTCCCGTTCACCCAGGGCGGCGCCCAGATGCACGCGGTCGCCGCGAAGGCGGTCGCCTTCGGGGAGGCCGCCACCCCGGCCTTCACCGCCTACGCCCACCAAGTCGTGGCCAACGCCCGCGCTCTTGCCGCCGCCCTGGCCTCGGAAGGCCTCGTCATCGCCACGGGAGGCACCGACACGCACATCATCACGGCCGACGTCTCCCCGCTCGCCCTGGAGGCCCTCACGGCCCGCCGCCGGCTCGCCGCCGCGGGCATCGTGCTGGACACTTGCGCCCTGCCGCACGGCCGGGCCCGCGGCCTGCGGCTGGGCACCGCGGCCCTCACCAGCCAGGGCATGCGGGAACCCGAGATGATGCGGGTCGCCACCCTGCTGGGTGCCGCGCTGCGCGGTGAGGGGAAGGAGTCCGGGATCAGAGCGGAGGTCGCCGAGCTGGCCGGAAACTTCCCCCCGTATCCGCCGCACATGTGATCATTTGGCGCCCCCGGCAACCACCCGCGGAGCCCTTGCGTCTTCCCCGGCATTCACGGATCGGGGGCGGACGCGAATATGGTGTGGGGCTGTGATGTCCGGCGAGATTCCTGGGGCAGCCCGTGCGTGAATACCTGCTGACGTTGTGCGTCACCGCGGCAGTCACCTATCTGCTGACGGGTCCGGTGCGGAAATTCGCGATCGCGGCCGGCGCCATGCCGGAGATCCGCGCCCGCGACGTGCACCGCGAACCGACGCCACGGCTCGGCGGTATCGCCATGTTCGGCGGACTCTGCGCGGGCCTGCTGGTCGCCGCGCACCTGGCCAATCTCAAACCCGTCTTCGAGCTGTCCAACGAGCCGCGCGCGCTGCTCTCGGGCGCCGGGCTGATCTGGCTGCTCGGCGTCCTCGACGACAAGTGGGGCGTGGACGCGCTGGTCAAGCTGGGCGGCCAGATGATCGCGGCCGGCGTGATGGTCCTGCAGGGCCTGACGATCCTGTGGATCCCCGTCCCCGGCGTCGGCAATGTCTCGCTCACCCCCATGCAGGGCACGCTGCTCACGGTGGCGCTGGTCGTCATCACCATCAACGCCGTGAACTTCGTCGACGGTCTCGACGGCCTGGCGTCCGGCATGGTCTGCATCGCCGCCGCCGCGTTCTTCGTCTACGCCTACCGGCTCTGGTACGGGCACAACCTGGAAGCGGCCGCTCCGGCCGCGCTGTTCGCGGCCGTGCTGATGGGCATGTGCCTGGGCTTCCTCCCGCACAACATGCACCCCGCCCGGATCTTCATGGGCGACTCCGGCTCCATGCTCATCGGCCTGGTGCTGGCGGCCGGCGCGATCTCCCTGACCGGGCAGCTCGACCCGGACGCCCTCAAGCTCTTCGAGGGATCCGAACGGGCCGCCGTGCAGGCCACGGTGCCGGTCTACATCCCGCTGCTGCTGCCGCTGACGGTGATCGCGGTGCCGGTCGCGGACCTGCTGCTGGCCATCGTCCGGCGCACCTGGAAGGGCCAGTCGCCGTTCGCCGCCGACCGCGGGCACCTGCACCACCGGCTGCTGGAGATCGGGCACTCGCACAGCCGGGCGGTGCTCATCATGTACTTCTGGTCGGCGCTCATCGCCTTCGGCACGGTGGCCTACTCGGTGCAGTCGGCCAGTGTGTGGATCCTGCTGGTCATCACCGCACTGAGCGCGGTCGGCCTGGGCCTGCTGCTGATGCCGCGGTTCACCCCGCGGGCACCGCGGTGGGCGGAGCGGTTCGTTCCGCCGCGCTACCGCCGACGGGCCGTCCCGCCGGAGGCGGCTCCGGAGGGCGCCGTTCCGGGGGAGCCGCGCGAGCCCGTGCCGGCCGGCCTGCACGGCGCGACCGCCATCGGGGACCGCTCCCGTTTCACGCGCACCAGTACGCACCACGGGTAACCATGGGTAAAGTCCGCCTCTAGCAGACGAACTGGCAGTCCGTCAGCCCGTCGACCAGGGGGTTGACCCTTGAGTGTGACGCGTGGCACACGAACCAGGTAAAGACCTCATCAAATAGTTTGTGATACCGTTCACTAAACCCGGTGCTAGAGGCGAAGGGCCCGATGAAATCGCTGCGCGGCGGCCCTTCGTCGCAGAGTCGTCTCTGATTCCCGGGGATACGCTCGCCCACGACGAATCGTTGCTTCCGACCTTCGCCGGAGAACCCTTCATGCAGTCCAACGACGCCCGGACCCTTCTTCAGTGCGCCGTCCCGACCGCCGTGAGCGGGATCATCGCCGTCGCCGCGGCCCTGGTGCTCGCCGGGGGCAAGGGCGGCATCGGTGCTGCCGTCGGCACGCTCCTCGCGGGCGGCGTGATGGCCATGGGCCTGATCGTCCTCCAGCGGACGGCGAAGCACCTTCCGCATCTCTTCCAGTCGATGGGCCTCGTGCTCTTCATGACGCAGTTCCTGCTCGTCGCCGTCTTTCTGGCGGTCTTCAAGCACACCACGCTGTTCGACACCAAGGCTTTCGCCTTTGCCCTGCTCGCCGCGGTCCTCGTGTGGATCGCGGCGCAGACGCGTGCCCACATGAAGGCCAAGGTCCTGTACGTGGATCCGGAGTCCGGTGATGCGCAGAAGCCTGCGCCCGCCGGTTCTCCCTCATGAGAGGTAGGGCCGCGATAAAGGCTCCTGTGCTCACCTGCTATCGTCCGGTGCCATCTGAGGTGCAGCGGACGAAGGCAGCCGGAACCCCGAGTCCCGGGGGAGAGAATCGGCCGCCCGTGCAGCTGACGCCTGCGATGTCTTCCGGCCGCCGGCCGACCTGCCGCACCCCCATCCGTAAGACCAGTCCAGTGCCGTTCCGTGGCTGCACGCCGCGCCGACACAACGAGGTTGCCGTACCTATGCGCCACGCTGAAGGAGCTCGCGGTGAGTGCTGACCAGATGCTCGCCTTCGAGACCGATTGCCACATCTTCGATGGGTGCGGCTTCCCGGCCCCAGGGCTCCACTCGTTCGTCTTCAAGCCGCTCTTCTCGATCGGCGGATACGACTTCAACAAGCCGATGCTGCTCGCCCTGCTGGGCTCGATCGCCATCATCGGTTTCTTCTGGGTGGCCTTCGGCAAGGCGAAGGTGGTGCCGGGCAAGCTGCAGATGGTCGGCGAGGCCGGTTACGACTTCGTTCGCCGCGGCATCGTCTACGAGGCGCTCGGGAAGAAGGAGGGCGACAAGTACGTCCCCTTCATGGTCTCCCTGTTCTTCTTCGTGTGGATCATGAACCTGTGGTCGATCATTCCGGTCGCCCAGTTCCCGGTCACGTCGATCATCGCCTTCCCGGCGGGCCTCGCCCTGATCGTCTACGTCCTGTGGATGTACCTGACCTTCAAGAAGCACGGATTCACCGGCGGCCTGAAGAACATCACCGGCTATGACAAGTCGCTCGGTGGCATCCTGCCGATGGTCGTCGTCCTCGAGTTCTTCTCGAACGTCCTGGTCCGGCCGTTCACCCACGCGGTCCGACTCTTCGCCAACATGTTCGCCGGCCACCTGCTGATCGTGATGTTCACCATCGCCAGCTGGTACCTGCTGAACGGCATCGGCATCGCCTACGCCGGTGTCTCGTTCGTGATGACCATCCTGATGACCGCCTTCGAGCTCTTCATCCAGGCCGTCCAGGCGTATGTGTTCGTGCTGCTGGCCTGCAACTACGTGCAGGGCGCGCTCGCCGAGCACCACTGAGCCCCACCTCACCCAGACCCACTGACCGTCCGGTGGCCAACCCCCACCGGTCCGTGAAAGAGAAGGAAGAACCGGCATGTCCGCTCTCCAGACCCTTGCCGCCGACGGCGTCACCGGCTCCCTCGGCTCCATCGGCTACGGCCTCGCCGCGATCGGCCCCGGCGTCGGCGTCGGCATCATCTTCGGCAACGGCACCCAGGCGCTGGCCCGTCAGCCCGAGGCGGCCGGCCTGATCCGCGCCAACCAGATCATGGGTTTCGCCTTCTGTGAGGCGCTCGCCCTGATCGGCATCGTCATGCCGTTCGTGTTCGGTAAGTAATCACTGCTTGCTGACACACCTTTTCGACGAAAGGCACTGATGTGAACGCCCTGGCACAGCTGGCGGCCGAGGAGATGGAGAACCCTCTCCTCCCGCCGATCCCAGAGCTTGTCATCGGCCTTGTCGCCTTCCTCATCGTCTTCCTGTTCCTCGGCAAGAAGCTCCTCCCGAACATCAACAAGGTTCTGGACGAGCGCCGGGCGGCCATCGAGGGCGGCATGGAGAAGGCCGAGGCCGCCCAGGCCGAGGCTCAGCAGGTACTCGAGGACTACCGGGCTCAGCTCGCCGACGCCCGCCACGAGTCCGCGCGTCTGCGCCAGGAGGCGCAGGAGCAGGGCGTCGCGCTGATCGCCGAGATGCGGCTCGAGGGCCAGCGGCAGCGTGAGGAGATCATCGCTGCCGGTCACGCCCAGATCGAGGCCGACCGCAAGGCCGCTTCCGCCTCGCTCCGTCAGGACGTCGGCCAGCTGGCCATCGACCTGGCGGGCCGGATCGTGGGCGAGTCCCTGCAGGACTCCGCCCGTCAGGGCCGGACCATCGACCGCTTCCTCGATGCCCTCGAGGAGAAGTCGGTGGACATGACGAAGGCCGAGGCGAAGCGATGAGCCTTGCGAGCCGCGAGGCCCTGGCCTCTGCACGGGAGAGCCTCGACGCGCTGGCGGACAACACGTCCGTGGACGCGGCGAAGCTGGCGGACGAACTCGCCGCCGTCACCGCACTGCTGGACCGCGAGGTGTCGCTGCGCCGGGTCCTGACCGACCCGGCGCAGGCCGGCGAGGCCAAGGCCGATCTGGCGAAGCGCCTGCTGTCCGGTCAGGTCGGCGGCGAGTGCGCCGACCTGGTGGCCGGCATGGTGCGCCTGCGCTGGTCGCGCTCGCGCGACCTGGTGGACGCCATCGAGGAGCTGGCGAGCAGCGCCGACCTGATCGCCGCCGAGCGGCAGGGCGTGCTGGACGATGTCGAGGACGAGCTGTTCCGCTTCGGCCGGATCGTCGCCTCGGACTCCGCACTGCGCTCCGCGCTGACCGACAAGGTCGCCGACCGGGCCGCGAAGGCGGCCCTGGTGCACCAGCTGCTGGACGGCCGGGCGAACCCGTTCACCGCGCGGCTCGTCGACCGCCTGGTGACCGTGCCGCGTGGCCGTAGCCTGGAGGCAGGGCTCAACGCCCTCTCCAAGCTCGCCGCGGAGCGCCGGGACCGCACGGTCGCGGTGGTCACCTCGGCGGTGCCGCTGGACGACCGGCAGAAGCAGCGCCTCGGCGACGCCCTGGCGAAGCTCTACGGGCGTCGCGTCCACCTCAACATGGACGTCGACCCCGAGGTCATCGGCGGCATCCAGGTGCGCATCGGCGACGAGGTCATCAACGGCACCATCGCGGACCGCCTCGCCGAGGCGGAACGGCGGATGGCCGGCTGACCGGCGACCAACTCAAGAGCATGACTGACGGCCCGGGTTGGGCCGACGGTGTCCTCCGGGGGAACTCCCCCGGGGAAGAAATACTTCGGGCCCAACAAGGAGAGCAGGGAACCCAGATGGCGGAGCTCACGATCCGGCCGGAGGAGATCCGGGACGCGCTGGAGAACTTTGTCCAGGCGTACAAGCCGGACGCGGCCTCGCGCGAGGAGGTCGGTACGGTCAGCGTTGCCGGCGACGGCATCGCGAAGGTCGAGGGCCTTCCCTCGGCCATGGCGAACGAGCTGCTGCGGTTCGAGGACGGAACCCTCGGTCTCGCCCTCAACCTCGAGGAGCGCGAGATCGGTGCGGTCGTCCTCGGCGAGTTCAGCGGCATCGAGGAGGGCCAGCCGGTGCAGCGCACCGGTGAGGTGCTCTCCGTCGCGGTGGGCGAGGGCTACCTCGGCCGCGTCGTCGACCCGCTGGGCAACCCGATCGACGGCCTCGGCGAGATCACCGGCATCGAGGGCCGCCGCGCCCTCGAGCTGCAGGCCCCCACGGTCATGCAGCGCAAGTCGGTCCACGAGCCGATGGAGACCGGCTACAAGGCCGTCGACGCCATGACCCCGGTCGGCCGCGGTCAGCGTCAGCTGATCATCGGTGACCGGCAGACCGGCAAGACCGCGCTGGCCGTCGACACGATCATCAACCAGCGCGACAACTGGCGCACGGGCGACCCGAAGAAGCAGGTCCGCTGCATCTACGTCGCCATCGGCCAGAAGGGCTCCACCATCGCGTCGGTGCGTGCGGCGCTGGAGGAGGCCGGCGCCCTGGAGTACACGACGATCGTCGCGGCTCCCGCGTCCGACCCGGCCGGCTTCAAGTTCCTCGCCCCGTACACCGGTTCGGCCATCGGCCAGCACTGGATGTACCAGGGCAAGCACGTCCTGATCGTCTTCGACGACCTGTCCAAGCAGGCCGACGCCTACCGCGCCGTCTCCCTGCTGCTGCGCCGCCCGCCGGGCCGTGAGGCCTACCCGGGTGACGTCTTCTACCTGCACTCGCGTCTGCTGGAGCGCTGCGCCAAGCTCTCCGACGAGATGGGTGCCGGTTCGATGACCGGTCTGCCGATCGTCGAGACCAAGGCGAACGACGTCTCGGCGTTCATCCCGACCAACGTCATCTCCATCACCGACGGCCAGTGCTTCCTGGAGTCGGACCTGTTCAACGCCGGTCAGCGCCCCGCGCTGAACGTCGGTATCTCGGTCTCCCGTGTCGGTGGCTCCGCCCAGCACAAGGCCATGAAGCAGGTCTCCGGCCGGCTCCGCGTGGACCTCGCCCAGTTCCGCGAGCTGGAGGCGTTCGCCGCCTTCGGTTCCGACCTGGACGCGTCCTCCAAGGCGGCGCTGGAGCGCGGCAAGCGCATGGTCGAGCTGCTGAAGCAGGCGCAGTACGCCCCGTACTCCACCGAGGACCAGGTCGTCTCCGTCTGGGCCGGCACCACCGGCAAGATGGACGACGTTCCGGTCGAGGACATCCGCCGCTTCGAGCGCGAGCTGCTGGACTACCTGCACCGCGAGCACAAGGGCCTCATGACCAGCATCCGTGAGGGCGGCAAGATGTCCGACGACACGCTGCAGTCCGTGGCCGACGCGATCGCAACGTTCAAGCAGCAGTTCGAGACCGCGGACGGCAAGCTGCTGGGCGAGGGCTGAGCATATGGGTGCCCAGCTCCGGGTCTACAAGCGACGGATCAAGTCCGTCACTGCGACCAAGAAGATCACCAAGGCGATGGAGATGATCGCCGCCTCGCGCATCGTCAAGGCGCAGCGCCAGGTGGCCGCATCCACTCCGTACGCCAGTGAGCTCACCCGGGCAGTGACCGCGGTTGCCACCGGCTCCAACACCAAGCACGCCCTGACCACCGAGGCGGAGAACCCGGTCCGGGCCGCGGTGCTGCTCGTCACGAGCGACCGCGGTCTGGCCGGCGGCTACTCCTCGAACGCCATCAAGACGGCCGAGCGGCTCACCGAGCGGCTCCGTGCCGAGGGCAAGGACGTCGTCACGTACATCGTCGGCCGCAAGGGCGTCGCGTACTACGGCTTCCGTGACCGCCCGGTGGTCGAGTCCTGGACCGGCTTCACCGACAGCCCGACCTACGCCGACGCCAAGCGCGTGGCCGGTCCGCTGATCGAGGCCGTCCGTCAGGACACCGCCGAGGGCGGCGTGGACGAACTGCACATCGTCTTCACCGAGTTCGTCTCGATGATGACGCAGACGCCGGTGGACAACCGCCTGCTGCCGCTGAGCCTCGAGGCCACGGCGGAGGAGACGGAAGCCGCCACGGGCAAGATCCTTCCGCTGTACGAGTTCGAACCCTCGGTGGAAGGCGTGCTCGACGCGCTGCTGCCGCGGTACGTCGAGTCCCGGATCTACAACGCGCTGCTGCAGTCGGCTGCTTCCGAGCACGCCGCCCGCCGCCGTGCGATGAAGTCCGCGACCGACAATGCGGAAGAGCTCATCAAGTCGCTGACGCGGCTTGCCAATGCGGCCCGACAGGCCGACATCACCCAGGAAATCAGCGAGATCGTCGGTGGCGCCAGCGCCCTGGCCGACGCGACCGCGGGGAGTGACAAGTAATGACGACCACTGTTGAGACGGCCGCCGCCACGGGCCGCGTCGCGCGGGTCATCGGCCCCGTCGTCGACGTGGAGTTCCCCGTCGACGCGATGCCGGAGATCTACAACGCCCTGCACGTCGAGGTCGAGGACCCGGCGGTCGAGGGTGGCAGGAAGACCCTGACGCTCGAGGTCGCGCAGCACCTCGGCGAGGGCCTCGTGCGCTCCATCTCGATGCAGCCCACCGACGGTCTGGTCCGCCAGGCCCCGGTGACCGACACGGGCACGGGCATCACCGTCCCGGTCGGTGACGTGACCAAGGGCAAGGTGTTCAACACCCTGGGCCAGGTCCTCAACGAGGACCCGGCCTCGGTCGAGGGCTCCGAGCGCTGGTCGATCCACCGCAAGGCCCCGGCCTTCGACCAGCTCGAGTCCAAGACCGAGATGTTCGAGACCGGCCTGAAGGTCGTCGACCTGCTGACCCCGTACGTCAAGGGCGGCAAGATCGGTCTGTTCGGTGGTGCCGGTGTCGGCAAGACCGTTCTGATCCAGGAAATGATCATGCGTGTGGCGAAGCTGCACGAGGGTGTTTCCGTGTTCGCCGGTGTCGGTGAGCGCACCCGTGAGGGCAACGACCTCATGGTCGAGATGGAGGAGGCCGGCGTTCTCGACAAGACCGCGCTGGTCTTCGGTCAGATGGACGAGCCCCCGGGCACCCGTCTGCGCGTCGCCCTGGCCGGTCTGACCATGGCGGAGTACTTCCGCGATGTGCAGAAGCAGGACGTGCTGTTCTTCATCGACAACATCTTCCGCTTCACGCAGGCCGGTTCCGAGGTCTCGACCCTGCTCGGCCGCATGCCCTCCGCGGTGGGCTACCAGCCGAACCTGGCCGACGAGATGGGCATCCTGCAGGAGCGCATCACCTCGACCCGTGGTCACTCGATCACCTCGATGCAGGCGATCTACGTCCCCGCGGACGACCTGACCGACCCGGCCCCGGCGACCACCTTCGCCCACCTGGACGCCACCACCGTTCTGTCGCGTCCGATCTCGGAGAAGGGCATCTACCCGGCGGTCGACCCGCTGGACTCGACGTCCCGCATCCTGGACCCGCGCTACGTCGCGCAGGACCACTACGACACCGCCATGCGGGTCCGCGGAATCCTGCAGAAGTACAAGGACCTCCAGGACATCATCGCGATCCTCGGTATCGACGAGCTGGGCGAAGAGGACAAGCTGGTCGTCCACCGCGCCCGTCGCGTCGAGCGCTTCCTGTCGCAGAACACCCACGCGGCGAAGCAGTTCACCGGTGTCGACGGTTCGGACGTTCCGCTGGACGAGTCCATCGCCGCGTTCAACGCGATCTGCGACGGTGAGTTCGACCACTTCCCGGAGCAGGCCTTCTTCATGTGCGGTGGCCTCGAGGACCTGAAGAAGAACGCCAAGGAGCTGGGCGTCTCCTGAGCCTTGTGCTCGGCGTCCGGGGGTGGGGCAGTCCCGCCCCCGGACGTCACGTCCCCTATTCTTTGACCCAACACCTGCCGCGCCCGGCAGGTGGAGACCCGAGGAGCCACGTTGGCTGCTGAGTTGCACGTCGAGCTGGTCGCGGCGGACCGAAGCGTCTGGTCCGGCGAGGCCACTCTGGTCATCGCGCGTACCACATCGGGTGACATCGGCGTCATGCCCGGCCACCAGCCGCTGCTCGGTGTGCTGGAGTCCGGCCCGGTGACCATCAAGACCGCCGAGGGCACCGTGGTCGCCGCGGTGCACGGGGGTTTCATCTCGTTCGCCGACGACAAGCTCTCGCTGCTCGCCGAGATCGCGGAGCTGGCCGACGAGATCGACGTCCAGCGCGCCGAGCGTGCGCTGGAGCGGGCCAAGTCGGAGGCGGACGCCGCCGCCGAACGGCGCGCGGATGTCCGGCTGCGTGCGGTCGCGGGGCACTAGGGCCGCGACCGACCATCGATACGTCCCTCAGCCGCGGGCCGCACTGGATCTTCCAGGGCGGTCCGCGGCTGAGGCAATACAGGTGCAGTTGCTCTAGATGATGCGAGGAGGTCGGTGGAGATGGTCCTCGCTCTGCTCGTGAGCGGCATCGTCGTACTGCTGGTGGTACTGGGGCTCTTCGTCTTCGGGCTGCGGAGACGGCTCATCCAGCGGTCCGGCGGGACCTTCGACTGCAGTCTGCGGTGGAACGTCCCCGAGGACGACCCCGAACCCCTCGGCAAGGGCTGGGTGTACGGCGTCGCCCGCTACAACGGTGACCGGATCGAGTGGTTCAGGGTCTTCTCGTACGCCCCGCGCCCCCGGCGCATCCTGGAGCGCGCCTCGATCGAGGTGCAGGCGCGGCGCACGCCGCAGGGCGAGGAGGAACTGGCGCTGCTCTCGGACGCGGTGGTCCTGTCGTGCCTGCACCGTGGCACGCACCTGGAACTGGCGATGAGCGAGGACGCACTGACGGGCTTCCTGGCGTGGCTGGAGGCGGCGCCTCCGGGACAGCGGGTCAACGTGGCGTAGTGCCGCGCCCCTTACGGGGCGCGGAGAACTGCGCGATCAGCCACAACCGACCCGCAGATCAAGTCAGTCCGTCGTTGACGGCGCTCATCAGGGTGCCGCTGTCACCGGACATCTCCCAGATCATCACGCCCAGCAGATTCTTCTGGCGAAGCCAAGCCGTCTTCTTGGCGATCGACCAGGCATCGTCGAACGTCCACCACTGCCCGTTGTCGCCGGTGTAGCCATAGGTGGCCACGACTTGATCGTCGTGGTAGACGGTCATGTTCGGCACCGAAGCGATCAAGTTGTCGTAGCCGCGTGTACCCGCCTCCTCGGGGAACTGCCCGGCCGCAGCCCCGTTCGCCGTCTGCCAGACGCCACGCGCCCCGCCGTCGGCGACCTGCTGCCATCCGCGCCCGTAGAACGCCAGCCCCAGGGCCAGTTTGCGGGGGTCGACGCCCGCGTCGAGGTACGTCTGGACGGTCTTCTCCACGCTGAACTTCGTGGGGTACGGGTCCTTGGGGTCGGCGTACAGGTTGCCCTGGTGGCCGGTGCGGTTGGGCTCCCAGCTGTTGTCGCTGCCCGAGCCGTGGAAGTCGTAGCCCTGGACGTTCGCGTAGTCCATGGAGTCGAAGACGTTCGGTTTGCCGCCGATCTGCCAGCCTGCCGCGATCTTGGCCGGGTCGGCCGGCGTGAAGGCGGTGAGCAGGTAGTGCTTGCCGCCCAGCGCGTCCAGCTGCTTGCGGAACTCGGCCATCAGCAGCGTGAGGTTGGCCTTGTCGTCCGGGGAGACATGGTTGCCGGGGTGGCCGTCGGAGCCCGGCCATTCCCAGTCGATGTCGAAGCCGTCGAAGATCCCGGCCGCCGTGCCCGGGCCGCCGCGGCCGTTGCTGACCGGGAGGTTGCCCTTGATGTACATGTCGATGCAGGACTGGACGAACTTCTGCCGGGAGGCATCGGTCCTCGCGACGTCCGAGAAGTACTTGCTGTAGGTCCAGCCGCCCACCGACATCAGGATCTTGAGGTCGGGGTACTTGGCCTTGAGTTCCTTGAGCTGGTTGAAGTTTCCGGCGAGCGGCTGGTCCCAGGTGTCGGCCACGCCGTTGACGGAGTCGCCGGCCCCGAAGCCCTTCTCGTAGTCGGCCCAGGAGTCGCCCGCGCCGTCGCCCTGGTTGGGGTCCTCGGGGTTGGAACCGGTCGCCTTGGTGACGCCGTTGAGACACGTCAGGTTGACCGGATCGATGTTGGAGAAGGCGTAGTTGAGGTGGGTGAGCTTGGCGGCTGCGCCCGTGGCGTCCAGGGACTTCACGGTGTACGCGCGGCCGTAGATACCCCACTGCACGAAGTAGCCCACCTTGGCGTAGCCGGTCCCGGGCTGCGGGCTGCCGCCCCCGCCGGTGGTCCTCACGGTCAGCGCCGGGCTGGCGGGCCCGGTCCGGTCGGCGGTGTCGCGGCCGACGACGGTGTAGGTGTAGCCGGTGCCCGGGGTCAATCCGGTGTCCGTGTAGGCGAGTTTGGCGACGGTCGCGACCTTGCTGGTGCCGCGGTAGACGTCGTAGTTCTTCATGCCCGTACCGGACGTGGCGGCCGTCCACTTGAGGGAGACGGTCGTGTCGGTGACGGCCGTGGCCTGCGGGGCGCCGGGGGCGCTCGGCGGGCTGCCCTGGGAACTGCCGTCGCAGGAACCGCCGTTGAGCTTGCAGCCGTTCGGCGCGTTGTCACCTGCGGCGACGAAGCCGAAGGTGACGGAGGCGCCGGGGGCGACGGTGCCGTTGTAGTCGCGGTTCCTGGCGGTGTAGTGGGTGCCGCTGTTGCTGATCAGGGCGTCCCAGTACGAGCCGACGGTGGTGGTGGAGGGGAAGTCCCACTCGACGGTCCAGCCGTCGATGGCCGTCGAGCCCGTGTTCTTGATCGTCCATTCGCCCTGGTAACCGGTGCCCCAGTCGGACGTCTTGGCGAAGACCGCCGTCGCGGAGGCCGCTGCGTGGGCCGGGGCCGCGAGCCCGATCAGGGCGGCGAGGGGGAGGAGGAAGGCGGCGAACGCCGCGGTGAGGGTGAAGCGTCTGCTGTGTCCCGCTGTTCCTGTGCTCAAGGGTGCTCCTCGAGTGGAGTCTGTACAGGGTGGGGGGTGCGCAGTTGTGTGGGGAGCGTAAGAAGGTCCGTACCAATGGTCAAGAGGTCTGGACCAGGCCCAACTCCTGGGCGAGTACCGCCGCTTGGACCCTGCTGCGCAGCTCCAGCTTTCCCAGCAGGCGGCTCACATGCGTCTTCACCGTCGCCTCCGCCATCTGCAGCCGGGCCGCGATCTCCGCGTTCGCCAGGCCCTCGCCGAGGCAGACCAGCACCTCGCGCTCGCGGCGCGTGAGCGCGTCCAGCAGGGCGAGGTCCGCGGACGGGCGCGGTGCCGCCGAGGCCGGGCGGGCGAACTCGGCGATCAGGCGGCGGGTGACGGCCGGGGAGATCAGTCCCTCGCCCCGGGCCACGGTCCGCACGGCGGCGACCAGATCGGCGGCCTCGCTGTCCTTGAGCAGGAACCCCGCAGCGCCCGCGCGCAGTGCCCCGAACACGTACTCGTCGAGGTCGAAGGTGGTCAGTACGAGTACGTCGGCGAGCTGTTCCGTGGTGATCTGCCGGGTGGCCGAGACCCCGTCCAGGCGGGGCATCTGGATGTCCATGACGACCAGATCGGGCCGCAGCGACCGGGTCAGCCGCACCGCCTCCTCGCCGTCCGCCGCCTCCCCGACCACCTCGATGCCGGGTGCGGAACGCAGGATGAGCACCAGGCCGGACCGGACGGCGGCCTGGTCCTCGGCGACCAGCACCCGGATCGTCATCACATCTCCTCGCCTTCGACGGGCAGTTCGGCCCGTACTTCCCAGAACGTCTTTCCGTCGCCCTGCGGCCCCGTCTCCAGCCGGCCGCCCAGGAGGGCGACGCGCTCCCGCATGCCGACGATTCCCGCCCCCGCACCCGGGGCGCGCGGGGCCGGCCGGTCGTCCAGCGGGCTGGTGACGCGGACGGTCAGCGGGCCGTCGGGCGTGCGGGCCAGGCGTACCGTCACCTCGCCCGGTGCCGCGTGCTTGACCGCGTTCGTCAGCGACTCCTGCACGATGCGGTAGGCCGCCAACTCGACGGGCGCGGGCAGCCGTCCGGGGCCGCGCTCGTCGTGCAGGACGAAGCGGAACCTGCCCTCGTCCGGCACGGCACGGCGGGCCTGCGCCAGCAGCGCATCGAGACCGGCCAGTGTGGGCGTGGCCGCCGGCCCCTCCTCGCCGGTGCGCAGGAGGGTGATGAGACGGCGCATCTCGGCGAGGCCCTGGACGCTGTTCTCGCGGATCACCGCGAGCGCCTCCCGGGACGTCTCCGGCTCGCCGATCGACAGCGCCGCCGTGGAGTGGATCGCGATGGCCGACAGATGCCCCGCCACCATGTCGTGCAACTCCCGTGCCATTCGGGACCGTTCCGCACCCACCGCCTCGCGCCGGTCCAGCTCCGCCAGCAGCGCCGTCCGCTCGGCCGCCAGCCGTGCGGACCGGGCGGCGTCGCGGTGCACGCGGACGCCCACGCCGGTCCAGGCGGGTGCGATGGTCACCAGACCCAGCCCGATGCCGACCAGCAGCGCCTCCGGCTTGCGGACCAGGGCGACGGCCAGCAACGTGCCCAGCACGGTGAGCACTTCGGTCGCGCGCGGGATGAACCGGTACGCGGCCTGCGGCCCGTACAGCACCGCCGCGTAGACGAGGTCCGTGAACATGCCGACGTTCGCGATGAGACTGCCCGCGCAGATGTCGAGCACGAGCGCCCCCGTGGCGAGGGCGAGCCCTGCCAGCGGGGCGCTGCGGCGCAGCAGTTCGGCGCCGGCCATGACGGCCAGCGCGACGAGCGCGAGCCACGGCGGCAGCGGCAGCGCGGGTCTGCTGCGCAGCCCCAGCGCGTGGAGCAGGACACCGCCGAGCAGTCCGGCGGCCGCGACGAGCAGGGCGTCGCGGTCGGGGCGGCGGGGGAGGGTGAGCTGCACAGGTCCATCACAGCATGCCGTAGCCGCAGGTCAGTACATCGAACGATGCAGTCGGGGATCGTCTTCTGCGACGAGGCGGGGGCGGTCGGCGTCGGTGACGCTGGAGGGGAGGAAAGGGAAGGGAAGGGAGCGGAGCCGTGATCGTCACGCTGATCGTCGCCTGCGAGGTGGGCTTCTGGGTGCTGCTGGCCGGTGGACTGAGCCTGCGCTATCTGGCGCGCATGCCGCGCGCGGGGGTCGCGGTACTGCTGCTGGAGCCGGTCCTGGAACTCGTGCTGCTCATCGCGACTGCGATCGACCTGAAGAACGGCGCGAGCGCCGACTGGAAGCACGGCCTCGCGGCCGTCTACATCGGCTTCTCGGCCGGCCTCGGCCACTCCACGCTGCGCTGGGCCGACGCCCGCTTCGCCCACCGCTTCGCGGGCGGGCCGCCGCCGGTGCGGCCGCCGAAGTACGGGACGGCGCGCACGGTGCACGAATGGAAGACGGCGGGCCGCTGGATCCTGGCCGCGACCGTGGCCGCCGCGCTGTTGCAGGCGGCGGTTTGGTACGTGGGCGGTTCGGGCGACGTGAGCTCGCTGCGGGCGTGGCAGTCGACGATGCTGTGGGTGGCGGGCATCAACGTGGTCGTTGCACTGAGCTATACGGTGTGGCCGAAGAAGGCGCCGTAGTCGCCCCGTAAGGGGCGCTGGGGGATCCCCAGAGGTGCCCCCCGCGCCCCTTACGGGGCGAGGTGTCAGCGGTTCTCGCCCGGTACCCACAGGACGTCCCCGACGTCCCGGTTGGCGCTGCGCGCCAGGATGAACAGCAGGTCCGACAGCCGGTTCAGGTACGTGGCCGTCAAGTGGTTCATGATGTCGCCGTGCATCTCCAGCGCCGCCCACGTCGAGCGCTCCGCGCGCCTCACCACCGTGCACGCCTGGTGCAGCAGCGCCGCCCCCGGTGTGCCCCCCGGCAGGATGAAGCTGCGCAGCTTCTCCAGCGGTTCCAGGAAGCGGTCGCAGTCCGCCTCCAGGCGGTCGATGTAGGACTGTTCGACGCGCAGCGGCGGGGCCGTTTTTTTGGAAAGCGCGGAGTTCTCCACGACGGGGGTCGCCAGGTCGGCGCCCACGTCGAAGAGGTCGTTCTGGACCCGGACGAGCACCGCGACGACGTCCTCCGGCAGCTGTCCGAGCGCGATGGCCACCCCGATCGCGGCGTTGGCCTCGTTCGCGTCGGCGTACGCCGCGATGCGGGTGTCGGTCTTCACGGTCCGGCTCATGTCGCCGAGGGCGGTCGTGCCGTCGTCGCCGGTGCGGGTGTAGATACGCGTCAGATTGACCATGCCCCGAGCGTAATCATGCTCCGGCCTTCCGGAAGTACCGCGTCCCGGCCGTCACCGAGACGGCCAGCAGTGCCAGGGCCGCCAACGTGCCGCGCAGCAGCGCCGGGTCGGAGTAGTGGCCGACGAACGCGGCGCGGACGGCGTCCACCAGATAGCGCAGCGGCATCACGTGGGAGAGCACGTCGAGCCAGCCGGGTGCGAGGGACATGGGGAGCAGGAGGCCGGAGAGCAGCATGGCCGGCATGTTGACGGCGTTGACGAGCGGGGCGAAGGACGTGGGCGCGGCCGCCTTCATGGCGAGCGCGTAGGACAGGGACGCCAGCGACAGCGCCAGCACCGCCGTGAACGCGAAGCCCAGCAGGACGCCGGGCAGCGGCGCCCGCAGGCCCATGGCCACGGCCACGAGGACGATCACGGCCGCCTGCACGGTGAGCAGCGCCGCGTCCCGCAGGATGCGCCCCAGCAGCAGGGCCAGCCGGCTGACCGGGGTGACCCGCATCCGGTCGACGATGCCGTGCTGCTTCTCGATGATCAGTGCCATGCCGGCGAACGAGGCGCCGAAGAGGGCGAGTTGGAGGAGCAGGCCCGGGACGAGGACCTGCCAGGAGGAGCCCGTCCCGCCGAGCGGCATGTGCGCGAGCAGCGGGCCGTAGAGGACGAGGTAGAGCGAGGGCATCAGCGCGCCGAAGGTCATGGCGGCCTTCGAGCGCAGGGTCTGGCGGGCGTACCGGCCGAAGACGAGGGCGGTGTCGGTGAGGATGGTGGGCACGGTGGTGTGACTCCTTGAACTCGATATGCGGCTCCGCCGCGTGGGCCCGCGCCCCTTACGGGGCGCCTCCGGTCGCGCCCACGGGGCGGAGCCGCCCTGACGGGCGGTGCGTCATACGGCCACGGGCGCCGCATCCCGCTCCACCGGCCCCCGCCCGGTGATCGCGAGGAACGCGTCCTGCAGCGTGGCGCCGGCAGAGCCGGCGTAGCGGGTCTTGAGCTCCGCCGGGGTGCCCTCCGCCACGACGGTGCCCCGGTCGACGACGACCAGCCGGTCGGCGAGCGCGTCGGCCTCGTCGAGGTAGTGCGTGGTGAGGAAGACCGTCGTGCCCCACTCGGCGCGGATGCGGCGTACGAGGTCCCAGAGGTCGGCGCGGCTGCCGGGGTCGAGGCCCGTGGTCGGCTCGTCGAGGAAGAGGACCTCGGGCCGGTGGGTGAGGGCCATGGCGATGTCGAGCCGGCGCCGCTGGCCGCCGGAGAGGGCGGCGCACGGCCGGTCCAGAAGACCGGTGAGGCCGAGCTCGTGCGCCAACTCATCGGCGCGTGCCGCCGCTTCGGCCTTGCGGAGCCCGTAGAGCCGTCCCTGGGTGACCAGTTCCTCGCGTACGGAGACGGCGGGGTCGACGCCTCCGGACTGGGCCACGTATCCGGTGCGGCGGCGGACGTCGCGGGGGTCGCGGGCGAGGTCGTGGCCGGCGACGGTCGCGGTGCCGCCGGTGGGGGCGAGCAGGGTCGTGAGCATGCGCAGCGTGGTGGTCTTGCCCGCGCCGTTGGGGCCGAGGAAGCCGAGGATCTCGCCGCGCCGGACGGTGAGGTCGATGCCGCGCACCGCCTCGACGGGGCCGCGCGGGGTCGTGAAGGTCCGGGCGAGTCCGGACGTGCGGATGCTGTCGGAGCTGTCCAAGCTGCTGTCCATGCCGCAAGAAAAGCAGAGTCCCTGAAAGTTTGCAATGCCTCCAAAATTTCAGGGAGTGCAGCGAAGGTTACGATGGGGGCATGACCGGAGAAGGGCTCAGGGAGCGGAAGAAGCGGCAGACGCGGCAGCACATCTCGGACGTGGCGACCGGCCTGTTCCTGGAGCGCGGCTTCGACGCGGTGACGATCGCGGATGTGGCCGCGGCCGCGGACGTGTCCGTCAATACCGTTTACAACTACTTCCGTTCGAAAGAGGACCTCTTCCTCGACCGCGAGGACGACGCCCTCGGCTGGCTCGCCGCAGCCGTCCGCGGCCGCCCCGCCGGCGAGTCCCCCGCCGCGGCCGTGCTGCGCACCCTGCGCGCCGAAGTGGTGGCCGTCTCACCGCGGATGGGGCTCGTCGACGGGTTCGACCGGTTCATGCGCGTCATCGAGGAGTCGCCCGCCCTCCGTTCCCGGGTCTTCGGTATGCGCCGCCACGCCGTCGACCGGCTCGCCGCCGTGCTCGCCGAGGAGGCGGGGGACGACGCCGGGCCGCTGCCCGGGCTGGTGGCCGGTCAGCTGGGCTGGATCCAGGCGCAGGTGACCGAGTTCATCCAGGGCGAGCTGGTCGCGGGTCGCACCGCCGCCGAGACCTCGCGGGCGGCGCTCGGCCTGCTCGACGAGATCGAGGGGCTGCTGAGCGACCGTCTGCTGGAGTACGGCACCCGCCCCGCGATGTGATCCCTGAGGCCCGAGTGGCTCAACTGCAGCGTGTGGCCCGGCCCGTGGCCGTCTCGGTGTGATGTCCGTCATTCGGGACGTGACGCGCATCTCTAACCCCCCAACGGCGCGCTCCCGGACGCTAAGGTCCGGCCAGGAGCCGTAAGAACACGCAGGTGTACAGGGAGTAAGGGGACAGCCGTGGCCAAGAAGCTCGCCGTCATCGGTGCCGGACTGATGGGGTCCGGCATTGCGCAGGTCTCCGCGCAGGCCGGCTGGGACGTCGTGCTGCGGGACGTGACCGACGCGGCGCTGCAGCGCGGCACGGACGGCATCCGGACCTCGCTGGACCGGTTCGTGGCCAAGGGCAGGCTGGAGGCCGCCGACGCCGAGCAGGCGCTCGCGCGCATCACCCCGACCACCGACCTGGACGCGGCCGCCGACGCCGACATCGTCGTGGAGGCCGTCTTCGAGGACATCGACACCAAGCGGGACATCTTCCGCACCCTGGACGGGCTGGTGAAGGAGGACACCGTCCTCGCCTCCAACACCTCCGCCATCCCGATCACCAAGATCGCTGCCGCCACCGCCCGCCCGGAGCGCGTGGTCGGCGCCCACTTCTTCTCGCCGGTGCCGATGATGCAGCTGTGCGAGCTGGTGCGCGGGCACAAGACCAGCGACGAAACCCTCGCCGCCGCACGGGAGTTCGCCGAGGGCATCGGCAAGACCTGCATCGTCGTCAACCGCGACGTCGCCGGCTTCGTCACCACCCGCCTGATCTCCGCGCTGGTCGTCGAGGCGGCCAAGCTGTACGAGTCCGGGGTGGCCAGCGCCGAGGACATCGACATCGCCTGCAAGCTGGGCTTCGGCCACGCCATGGGCCCGCTGGCGACCGCCGACCTGACGGGCGTCGACATCCTGCTGCACGCGACCGAGAACATCTACACCGAGTGCCAGGACGAGAAGTTCGCCCCGCCGGAGCTCATGCGCCGCATGGTCGACGCGGGCGACCTCGGCCGCAAGAGCGGCCAGGGCTTTTACCAGCACTGAGACTCCACCGGCTACCGGGTTCACCCCGTGGGGTGAATTCGGTAGCAATTCGCTTACAGGCGGCAACTTCGCCGTGCGAAAGGCAGTCAGTTCTTTAGAACCTCGGAACAGACGGAACAGAAACCTCTCCCGGGAGCGCATATGCACATCAGGGGCGACCACGCCGAACTGGTCGTCGGGGGGCGCCTCGACGTCCGCAGCGCGGCGAACGCCCGTACGGTCCTGCACTCCGCCCTCGACAGCGGCCGGGGCGACCTCGTCCTCGACCTGACCGAGCTGGACTCCTGGGACGCCACCGGACTCGGCGTCATCATGGGGGCCCACCGCCGCGCCGGGCGCACCGGGCGGCGGCTCGTGCTGCGGGGTGTGCCGGACCGGATGCAGCGGCTCCTGGTCGCCACCCGGCTGCACCGCATCCTCGCGATCGAGGGCGAGAACCTCGCGGACGGCAGCCGGCCCCGCGTGTGAAGCGGGGCGCCGGGCGGGCCGGATGAGCCCCCTGCGGCGCCGGGCACCCCCAATGCTCATAAGACTGTGACGTCCTGGGCGACGCGGCACCCTCCGGTTCGTAGATACTGTGCCAAGGTCTGTTCGGTTTCCCGCCGCCACGAAAGCCCACGGCGGGCACCGGACCAATATCGACGGCCGGGTGTCACCATGCCCGCCGCAGGTCGAAGCAGTGCGGACAGGCCGAGGGCACGACGGCACGCCACGCATCTGGGGGCTCTGAACCATGGACCCGACGAACCGGGCATCCGAGGAATTCCGCGACGACGCAGTCCACGACGGTGAACGCGCTCCCGGCACCGGGAGCGGTCCGCGCCGGCCGCCGCGCTCCGAACTCGTCGGCGCGCAGGAGTCCGGCGCCCCGGGCCCCGTCCGCGTCGTCCAGCTCGTCGCCGGTGACTACCTGCTCACCGTCAACCCCCTGGACGGCAGCGAGATAGAGCCCTGCCCGCCCGGCCGGCTCCCCGCCTCCCGGCCCGGACGCCACGGGCCCGAGGAGCGCGAGGCGCTGCGCCGCGCCGCCGCACCGACCCCGCCCGCCCGGTCCGTCGGGCCCGAACTGCCCCTGCTGCACCGGGGCGAGGAGCGCGAGCGGCTCTCCCGGCTGCTCTCGCGCGGCCGTTCCGTCCGGCTGACCGGCCCGTCCGGCTCCGGGCGCACCGCCCTGCTGGACGCCGTCGCCGAGGACTGCGCGGGTCTCGCGCCCGACGGAGTCGTCCGGTTGAGCGGATATCACCGCACTGCGACCGATCTGCTCCACGAGCTCCACGCCGCCGTGTACGACGCACCGCAGTACCGGCCCGACCGGTCCGCGCTGCTGTCGGCCGTCGCGGAGATCGGGGCCGTCGTCGTCCTGGACGACCTGGAGTTCGGCGGCACCGCGCTCGACGAACTGCTCGACGCCACCCCCGAGTGCGCCTTCCTGCTCGCCGCGACGCCCGACGTGGCGGCCCCCTCCGCCGACTCGCACGTGGAGGAGGTCTTCCTCGGCGGCCTCGACCGCACGGGCTGCCTGGAGCTGCTGGAGCTGGCCGTGGACCGGCCGCTCACGGACGAGGAGGCCGGCTGGGCCGCGGACCTGTGGTTCGAGTCCGAGGGCCTGCCGCTGCGGTTCGTCCAGGCGGGCGCGCTGCTGCGGCACCGGGACGAGCAGGCCGTGACGGCCTCCCGGGACGGGGCCGAAGAGGCCGGTGCCGCCGACGAGTTCGGCGTCTCCGCCGAACGTCCCTATGTGGCCTCGGGGGAGAGCGACGCGGACGGGGTGCGCCGCCCCGCGCTGCCCAGCCTCGCGCAGGCGGCCGCGCCCGCCGTGCTGCTCGCGTCCCGGCTCGGCGAGGCCGCGCGGGACACCCTGCGCTTCGCCGTCGCCCTCGGCGGCGAACTCCCGCACCAGGCCCACCTCCCCGCCCTCGCCGGGGACACGCACGCCGACACGGCCGTCGGGGAACTGCTCGCCTGCGGTCTGGTCACCGCCGTCGGGGCGCACTACCGGCTGGCCGTCGGCGTCGCCGCCCAGCTCTCCGCCGAGGGCTACGGCGACGAGGCCGCCGCCCGGGCGCACACCGCCGCCCAGCACTACGCCTGGTGGGCGGGGCACCCCTCCGTCACCCCGGAGCGCATCGCGCAGGAGGCCGACGCGGTCCTCGCGGCGCTGGCCGCGCTCGTCGCGGACGGGGAGGCCGGACACCCGGCCGCGGCCGTCCTGCTGGCCCGCACGGCGGCCCCCGCCTTCGCGGCCGCGCAGCACTGGGGCGCCTGGGAGCGCAGCCTCCGGCACGGCCAGGAGGCGGCCAGACTCGCCGGGGAAGTCGGCGAAGAAGCGTATTTCCACCACGAGTTGGGCGTCCTCGCGCTGTGCACCGGCAACCTCGACCGGGCGCGTGCCGCACTGGAGGCCTCGATCGGGCTGCGCGGGGTGCTGGCCGACAAGCGCGGTGCGGTCGCCGGGCGGCGGGCCCTGGCCCTGGTCGCCGACCGCACCGGACTGGCCATGGGGGCGCGCGGCGTGCCCGGGGTCGCCCCGCGGACCGACTTCGCGAAGGCGGCACCGCTGCCGGCCGCCTTCGAGCCGGCCACGCAGGCGGGGGAGGAGGTGCCGGACGCGCGCAGCGAGGAGTCGGCCGCGCCGCCCGCCGTGGCGAAGGGGCCGGTGTCGGCGCCGCTGTCGGTGGCCGCCGCGAACCCGGACGACGTGGCCACCGCGGTCATCGGCCGGGTGCCGGCGCCGCGGCCCGCCGCCAAACAGCCGTGGACCCGGCGGCTGGTGGCCGCCGGGACCCACCGCAACATGGCGGCCGCCGGCGCGGGGGCGCTGCTCGCGGCGGTGCTCGGCACCGTCGTCACGCTCGGCGCGACCTCGGGCGGCAACGGGCAGCACTCCCACACCGTCAAGCCGGGGCAGAGCGCGTCCCAGCAGGACGGGGGTGACGGGCTGAACGCGGACCAGCCTGCGGCCGTGCAGAACGGGGTGCCCGGGGTGCCGGGGCGTTCCGGCGCGGGTGCGCCGGAACGCAGCGGGGCGCCCGGGGTGCCGGGGGGTGCCCCGTCGCGGAGCGCGGGGCCGTCGTCCTCGCCGGGGGCCGGGCAGAGCGGTACGTCACCGTCGTCGCCGGGGGTGCCGACGGATCCGACGCCGTCGAAGTCGCCTTCGCATGCGCCGTCGCAGTCGCCGACGGGGGATTCTCCGAAGCCGACGCCGTCGACGTCGTCTCCGACGACGAAGCCCTCGGAGGATCCGACGCAGTCGGCCACCACCGGGGGCGGGACCGGTGCCGGGGGCACCGGGGGCGGTTCCACGCCGGTGAAGCCGGGGGCTTCGGCGTCTTAGGCGGTACCCAGGCGCCCCGTAAGGGGCGCTGGGGGCACCTCTGGGGGTCCCCCAGCTACCGCTGGGAGGTGCCCCCAGCGCCCCTTACGGGGCGCAGGCCCTTACGGGGTGCGGGCCCCTCAGAACAGCCGCAGCTTGTCGTCCTCGATGCCTCGGAGCGCGTTGTAGTCCAGGACCGTGCAGCCGATACCGCGGTCCGTGGCCAGCACGCGCGCCTGCGGCTTGATCTCCTGGGCCGCGAAGATGCCGCGCACCGGCGCCAGGTGCGGATCCCGGTTCAGCAGCTCCAGGTAGCGCGTGAGCTGCTCCACACCGTCGATCTCGCCGCGCCTCTTGATCTCGACCGCCACCGTCGCCCCGTCCGCGTCCCGACAGAGGATGTCCACCGGGCCGATGGCCGTCGGGTACTCGCGGCGGATCAGGGTGTAGCCCTCGCCGAGGGTCTCGATGCGGTCCGCGAGGAGCTCCTGAAGGTGTGCTTCCACGCCGTCCTTGATGAGGCCGGGGTCGACGCCGAGTTCGTGCGAGGAGTCGTGCAGCACCTCTTCCATGGTGATGATGAGCTTCTCGCCCGCCTTGTTGATCACCGTCCACACGCTGTCGTCGCCCTCTTTGAGGGTGCACGGCGGGGACATCCAGTTGAGGGGCTTGTAGGCCCGGTCGTCCGCGTGGATCGAGACACTGCCGTCGGCCTTGACCAGGATGAGCCGGGGGGCGGAGGGCAGGTGGGCGGTGAGCCGGCCCGCGTAGTCCACGGAGCAACGGGCGATGACGAGACGCATGGTGAGCCACGCTACTCGACTCCTGCCACTCGGCGCGATTCGCCCTGGATCGGCCCCTTCGGCATTGGCCAGTTGTAGGTGCGTTCTCCTGGTGGGGCCGCAGTGGCCGGATTACCGTTGAACCCGGGCGGTCGCGGTGCGGGTACAGGGTGTCGTCGTCCGCTCGCCCAACCGTGAGACCCCGCTCGCGGGGTCGCGAGAGGAGAACCCATGTCGCTCGACGTCTCACCGGCCCTCCTTGAACAGGCCGAGCGAGGCGAGGTCGACGAAGCCGATTTCGTCGACTGCGTCCGGACCTCCCTGCCCTACGCATGGGAGATGATCAGCTCTCTGGTGGCCCGGCTCGAGTGCGAAGGCGGCGAGTTCGCCGACAACCGGACACCGCCGCCGGACGAGCAGGCGCGCGGCCAGCTCCTGCGCGCCCTGGCGAGTGACGCCATCCGCGGTGCACTGCAGCGACACTTCGGGGTACGTCTGGCGTTCCAGAACTGCCATCGGGTAGCGGTCTTCCCGCTGGACCCTTCCGTGGACGAGCGCCTTGCCCGTTTCACATCGGTCCGGGGCCAATTGCTGAACCAATCCCCGGAGCTGCGGGACTGCTGAGGCATCCTGCTGCCGCAGTGGCGGGGGAGATCAGACGAGCTGCGGCAGCACGTCCGCACCGAGGCGGCGGAGGTTCTCCTCGGTGGCGGCGAGATCCCCGGAGCCCTCGGCGAGCAGGGCGAAGCGGGTGATGCCGGTACGTTCCGCCGTGGCCGAAAGCCGCTCCGCGCACAGCCGGGGCGAGCCGACCGGATGGAGCTCGCAGAGCAGCTCGGTGTAGGCGTGGGGATCGCGCATCGCGCGCGTCCGCCCGTCGACCGTCACATGGGCCGAGAGCCCCTTGTGCAGCCAGCCCGGCATCGCCTTGAGCAGCGTCTCGGCGGCCTCCTCGCGCCGGTCCGCGATCTGCACCACACCGGCCGACACATGACCGGCCGCGGCGACCGCCTCCGGTGAACTCCCCGACTCCAGCGCGCACTTGCGCCACAGCGCCACCATCTCCGCCTTCTCCTCGTCCGTGCTGTGCATCCCCAGCAGTATCGGCAGCCCGTGCCGGGCCGCAAGCCGGACGCCGGCGGGCGAGGTGCACGCGACGACGACGTCCGGGGAGGAACGGTCCAGCAGCTCGTCCGGCCTTGGTACGACGGGGACTTCACGGAACGCGAAGCGCTCGCCGGATGCGCCGACGCGGGGTTCGCGCAGCCAGCGCATCAGCAGTTCGAGGGATTCCGGGAACCCCTCTTCGTACGCCCCCAGGCCCGAGTTGAAGACTTCCAGATCGACCCAGGGGCCGCCCCGGCCGACGCCCAGCACGAACCGGCCGCCGGAGGTCAGGTGCAGCAGCGCGGTCTGCTCGCCGAGGGCCACGGGGTGCGTCGTCGGCAGGACGCTCACCGCCGTGCCCACCTCGATGCGCCGGGTGCGGCCCAGCAGCAGCGCGGCCAGCGTCACCGCCGAGGGGCAGACCCCGTAGGGCACGAAGTGGTGTTCCGCGAGCCAGACGGCGTCCAGCCCGGCCTCCTCGGCCACCTCCGCCGAGCGGACGGCCCGGTACAGCGCCTCCTCGTGGCCCTGGCCCGGAAATTGGGCGGACAGGACAAATGCTCCAATGCGCATCGCTCTTGTTCCTCCTAGCGACCGACGCGGCATCCCCCTGGAGGCAATAACGGCCGACACGTGCCAAAGGTACGGCCGGGCGTGAAGTTTTGATGATGATCGGAGAGCAAGCGCGATGCCGCCTTGGGATGCCCGCCCGGCCGGGCCGCCGTGCCGCGTACGCTGGGTCACGGTCCGTCGCTCTTCCGACTCCCCGAGGTGCCCCGTGTCCCCGCGCCGAAACCGCCCGCGAGGCGGTGCCGAGAAACCAGCCGCAGCGCCGTACGACATGAACGGCGAACGCTACGGCCTGGAGCGCACCGAGAGCTGGCAGGGCGAGGAGTGGTCGGTCCGCATGATCGGCGGCGGCGCGGCCGCCAAGCGGTACCGGTGCCCCGGCTGCGACCAGGAGATCCCGCCCGGGGTGCCGCACCTGGTGGCGTGGCCGCAGTACGGGGCCGGCGTGGAGGAGCGCCGGCACTGGCACAAGGCGTGCTGGAACGCGAGGGACCGCCGGAGCGCCAAGCTCCAGCGGTCCAGGAATGCGCCTCGGTACTGACGCGCGGTGCGTCGGCTGCGGGTCCGCTGTGGCTGGTCGCGCAGTTCCCCGCGCCCCTTTGGGGCGCGACCGCGCACCGCACTCCGCCGCGCCCCGTCAGGGGCGCGGGGAACTGCGCGAGCGACCACGATGTGCCCGCAGTCGAAAGCCGGCCGCAGCCGGCGCAGCGCTCAGGCGTCGCGCCTCGCCAAGGCGGCATACGCCCCCGCGAGGCCAACGGCCGCCAGGCCGGCCATGATCCAGACCGGCTCCCAGCCGGTCGGTCCCGCCCCCGTGCCGGAGGCGGTCCCGTAGAGCACGGCCAGTTCGGCCGGGATCGAGTACTGGAGGAGCGCATCGCGGACGCCCCGCAGGGAGTCCATCATCATGAACAGCGCCAGGATCATCGGCAGCAGCACCACCCCCAGCATGATCGTGATCGCCCCGGCGGAGTGCCGCACCAGCGCGCCCACGGCGAGCGACAGCAGGCCCAGCAGCGCCATGAACAGGCTCACGCCCACCGTCGCCCGCAGCCAGTCCCCGCCGGTCGGCTCGTAGGTGCTGCGGCTGCCGAGCACCGAGGAGTGGACCGCGGCGACGGCCAACGTCGAGACGAGCGTGATCACCAGGGTCAGCAGCGAGAAGACGACCGCCTTGGCCGTCAGCACCCGGGACCGGCTGGGGCAGGCGGTCAGGGTGGTGCGGATCAGCCCGGTGCCGTACTCGGAGGAGATCGTCAGCACGCCGAGCGTGATCACGCAGATGGTGGCGAGGAGCACACCGATGAAGCCGAGCGCCAGCGGCGAGGCGGTGTTCGTCTCGGCGGGCGAACTCCCCTGGACGGCCACGGCGATGAGCATGCCGACGCCGACGATGAGCGCCACCATGACGCCGAGCGTCCACATCGTGGACCGGACGGAGCGGATTTTGGTCCATTCCGCGAGGACCGCATCGGCGAGCGTGGCCTTGCGCATGGGGACGGGCGAGACGAAACCACCCGCAGCGGGTGCGGTGCCCGGCCAGTATCCCGGTGCCTGCGAGGGCAGTTGGGGGGTGCTCATCGGACGTCCTTGCTGTCGCGCTGGGTGGTGTACGGGTTCGGCTGCTCACCGGGCAACGCCGGGTACGCCTCGCCCCAGTTGGGCGGAACCGGTCCCGTCGGCGGCAGGCCGGGCGGCGGGGCCTGGAAGCCGTGGCGCCGGTCGGCCGTGGAGCGGTAGTCCACCGCGGTCTGCGTCATCCGCATGTAGGCCTCCTCCAACGAGGCCTGGTGCGGGGAGAGTTCCCAGAGGCGGATGTCCGCGTCATGGGCGATGTCGCTGATGCGGGGCAGCGTCAGGCCCGTCACCCGCAGCGCCCCGTCCGGCTCCGGCAGCACCTGGGCGCCCGCCTCGACCAGGGCGGCCGTGAGCTTGTCGCGGCTCTCCGGCTCGGGGGCGCGGACGCGCGCGAAGTCCGCGGAGTTCGCGGAGATGAAGTCCTTGACGCTCATGTCGGCGAGCAGCTGCCCGCGTCCGATGACGATGAGGTGGTCGGCGGTCAGCGCCATCTCGCTCATCAGGTGCGAGGAGACGAACACGGTCCGGCCCTCGGCCGCGAGCCGCTTCATGAGGTTGCGGACCCAGAGGATGCCCTCGGGGTCGAGACCGTTGACGGGCTCGTCGAAGAGCAGCACCGCGGGGTCGCCGAGCAGCGCGGCCGCGATGCCGAGGCGCTGGCCCATGCCCAGCGAGAAGCCCTTGGAGCGCTTGCGGGCCACGTCCTGGAGGCCGACGACGCCGAGCACCTCGTCCACCCGGCGGGCGGGGATGCCGGCGAGCTGGGCGAGCGAGAGCAGGTGCATACGGGCGCTGCGCCCACCGTGCACGGCCTTGGCGTCCAGCAGGGCGCCGACCTGGCGGGGGGCGTTGGGCAGCTTGTGGTACGGGTGACCGCCGATCGTCACCCGGCCCGACGTGGGCATGTCCAGGCCGAGGATCATGCGCATCGTGGTCGACTTGCCGGACCCGTTGGGGCCCAGGAAGCCGGTGACGGCCCCCGGCCGCACTTGGAACGACAGATTGTGCACGGCCGTTTTGGCGCCGTAGCGCTTGGTGAGGCCGACTGCCTCGATCATTCTCCGCCCCTCGCGAGCTCGTCCGGGCAAATGCCTCCGTAAGGGTTAGGAGGATAGACGAGGGGTTGACGGTTCCCCAGTGATGACCAGTCCGGCGGGCCGGACCCATCCCTCCTCGACGAAGATCCGCTTCCCGGCCTCGCGCGCCTCCGGCTCGGCACGGGCCCGGGCGACCCAGTGCTCCGGGCCGGGGCCGAGCAGCGCACGGAGGCGTGGTGAGGCGGCCAGCAGCGCGGTGAGCAGCGCGCGCTGGTCGCGCGCGCCGGGGTGGGGGCGGCCGGTGTCCGGGTCGGCGAGGATGCCGTGGCGGCTGACGTAGAGGAATCCGGTGCCGCCGGGGGCCGGGATCCGTTGGTAGTTGAACTCCGTACGGTCGACGGCGGCGAGCTGGGCGGGATCCAGCCAACTGATCACGAGCGTGCGGGTGGTTCCCGGGGCCGCATACGGGGCGGCCGCCACGTAGCCGTGGACGCCGATGTGGGCGGAGCAGCCGACCGCGATCCCGCGGACCTCGGCCGGGGCCAGGGGGACGAGGCCGGAGAGGCCTTCCCGGCGCAGTTTGTGGCGCAGTTGTGCGGGGGAGGCGTTGGAGCCCACGGCGATGACGGGGGTGCGGCCCGTGAGGGCCGCGGGGTCCCAGGGGAGCAGTTCGTCCCCTGCGAGGAGGGTCGGCTCGGTCACCGGGCGCCCCGGGTACGTCAGTGGCTGCTCGGCCGGCACGGGGCCGAGGTCCGTTGGTGTCATGCCCCGGTCCCACCCTTTCGCCGTTTCCTGGGGGCTTCGCCCCCAGACCCCCACTGCGTCTGCGGGTTCGTCGTGGCTTGTCGCGCAGTTCCTCGCGCCCCTTACGGGGCGCTCACGCATCGCGCCGCTTCAGCAGGATGTATGCCCCGGCCAGCGCCCCCACCACCCACAACACCATGATCCCGAAGCCGCCCCACGGCCCGTAGGGCGCCTCGTCGCCGAGCGGGGTCACCACCTGCATCACCTTCTGGCCCGCCTGGTCCGGCAGGTAGCGGCCGACCTTCTTCGTCGCCGGCACGTTGCCCAGAATGCTGGAGATCAGGAAGAAGAACGGCATGAGAATGCCGAGCGACAGCAGCGGACTGCGCAGCATCGTCGCGACGCCCATCGAGAAGACGGTGATGAGCGTCATGTAGAGGCCGCCGCCGATCACCGCCCGCAGCACGCCCGGGTCCCCGAGGCGGGCGCCGTGGCTGCCCAGCATCGCCTGGCCGACGAAGAACGTCACAAAACTCGTGATCATGCCGACGGCGAATGCGAGGCCCGCGGCCACCGTGATCTTGCTGAACAGAAAGGTGCCGCGCTGCGGAACGGCGGCGAGCGAGGAGCGGATCATTCCCGTGCTGTATTCATTCGAGACCACCAGCACACCGAAAACGATCAATGCCAGCTGGCCGAGTCCCATCCCCGCGAAACTCGTGAACGTCGGATCGAATTCGATCTTGCTTTGTCGGGACAGGCGGTCGAAGTCCCGCTTGGACAATGCACTGATCAGGGCGCCGAGGCCGACCGTCACCACGACCGCGATGCCCAGTGTCCACACCGTCGAGCTGACGGATCTGACCTTCGTCCATTCCGAGCGCAGGACCTGTGCCGCCACCGCCATCGTCACGATCCCTTCTTCCGCCAGTCGTCCCCCCAGGCCGGCCCCGGCGCGGCCGGCGGCGGGGGCTGGTGGTTCGCGTGGGCGTGGTACTCGACCGCCCCGGCCGTCAGCCGCATGAAGGCCTCCTCCAGCGAGGCCCGCTGCGGGCTCAGCTCGTGCAGCACGATCCGGTGCCGCGCCGCCAGCTCGCCCAGGTGCGCCGCGTCCTCGCCCTGCACCTCCAGAGCGCCCTCGGTGCCGGGCACCGCCGTGATCCCGGCGCCGGACAGCACGTCCTTGAGCCGTTCCTGGTCGGGGGAGCGCATCCGGACGTAGCCGCGGGAGTTCTCGGCGATGAAGCCGGACATGGACGTGTCCGCCAGCAGCCGGCCCTGGCCGATGACGACCAGGTGATCGGCGGTCAGGGCCATCTCGCTCATCAGATGGGAGGAGACGAAGACGGTCCGGCCCTCGGCCGCCAGGCTCTTCATGAGGTTGCGGATCCAGTGGATGCCCTCGGGGTCGAGGCCGTTGACCGGCTCGTCGAACATCAGGATCTGCGGGTCGCCGAGCAGCGCGGCCGCGATGCCCAGGCGCTGGCCCATGCCCAGCGAGAAGCCCTTGGTGCGCTTTCCGGCCACCGGCGTCAGACCGACCGTGTCCAGCACCTCGCGCACCCGGCTCCGGGGGATGCCGTTGCTCTGCGCCAGACAGAGCAGATGGTGGTAGGCGCTGCGGCCGCCGTGCATCGCCTTGGCGTCCAGCAGGGCGCCGACGACCCGCAGCGGGTTGTGCAGCTGCCGGTAGTGCCGGCCGTCGATGAGCACCGTGCCGCCGGTCGGGTTGTCCAGATCGAGCACCATGCGCATCGTCGTCGACTTGCCGGCGCCGTTGGGGCCCAGGAAGCCGGTGATGACGCCGGGCCGCACGGAGAAGGTGAGGCGGTCCACGGCGAGCTTGTCGCCGTAGCGCTTCGTCAGACCCTCCAGCTCGATCATTCACTCACGGTAAGGGCCTCCACAGAGCCCCGCCACCGGTGCGGAGCGTGCGGAGAAACGACTCAGCGCGCCGCACGCCGCCATGAGGCGGCATACGACGCGCTGAGCGACAGGCTCCCCCGAAACGTATGACGTGCTGTCGATGGGCCTCCGCCGGATCAGCGGCTCTGCTGGGCCGGAACGCCCCGCGAGATCGGCTCGTCGTCGCCCGGCACACCGGCCGCGGCCACCGCCGCACCGGTCAGCGTGGCCAGCATCTCGCGGACGTTGGTCAGCTGGGCGTTGATGCTGTCGCGGCGGTTGGTCAGCGCCGCCAGCTCGCGCTCGGACTCGCTGCGGATACGGTCCGCCTTGGCGTTGGCGTCGGCCACGATGTCCTCGGCCTGGCGCTGCGCCGTCTCCACCGTCTGGCGCGCGCGGCGCTCGGCGTCCGTGCGCAGCTTCTCGGCCTCCAGGCGCAGCTGCTCGGCCCGGTGCTCGATCTCCGCCAGCCGCTTCTCCGCCTTCGCCTGACGGGACGCCAGGTCGCGCTCGGACTGCTCGCGGCGCTTGGCCAGATTCGTCTCGAAGTCGGCTGCCGCCTGGGCCGCCTTGGCGCGCGTCTCCTCGAAGAGGGCGTCCGCCTCCTCGCGCTTGGACTGGGCGTCCTTCTGCGCCTCGGCCCGCAGCGCCGCCGCGTCGCCCTTCGCCTTCTCGACGATGCGCGCGCCCTCGTCCTCCGCCTTCGCCTTGCGGTCGGCGGCGAACGACTCGGCGTCGTTGCGCACTTGCTGAGCGGCCGACTCGGCCAGCTCCCGGTGCTGCTCGGCGGCCCGACGGGCCTCCTCACGCAGGTCCTTGGCCTCTTCCTCGGCCAGCCGGAGGATCTTCTCGACCCGCGCACCGAGTCCTGCGTAGGACGGTTCCGCGTCGTTGATCTGCGCCTGAGCGTTCTGCGTTTCGAGGTGCAGCTCCTCGATGCGCTTTTCCAGAGAGGTGATCCGTGCCAGTGCGCTGTCACGGTCCGCTACGAGCTTGGTAATGCGGTCGTCCACCTGGCCGCGGTCGTATCCACGCCGCACCAACTCGAAGCCGAAGGGGGAGGAAGTGTCGCTCATGGGGTTCCTGTCATAAGAGACCGGTGAGGTGTTGGGGGAATCCTAGGGGTGTGAGCGGCGTGGCATCGAGTGGACGATGGTAGACGGTTGGGAAATCCGGAAAATGCCCCCTCGATTGAGTGGCTACTTCTCGGACTGCTTGCCACCCGATCGAGTAGCGCCGACACCCGCCGCCGCCTTCACCCCGCCGTCCTTGGAGCCGCCTGCCCCAGGGGACTCAAATGATTCCAACGCCTCCAACACGTCCTGGACACGGGAAATCTCGGCATTGATGTCCTTGCGCCGGCGGACCAGCGCCTCCAACTCCCGCTTCGCGTCGTCGAGAAGGGCCGTGGCCTCCTCCGTGGCCTCGGTGCGCAGGCGCTCCGCCTCGCGTACGGCGGCGGCCTTCTTCTGCTCGGCCTCCTTCAGGAGCCCCTCCGCCTTCTTCACCGCGGCGATACGGACCTTGCTCGCCTCGCTGCTGGCGTCGGAGAGCAGCTTCTTCGCCTTCTCCTCCGCCTCCGCGAGCTGGGACGTCGCCGCGGCGACGAGCTTGTCGCAGCGCTCGCCGGCCGACTGCATGGCCTCCGCGGCCTCCCGGCGCGCCCGGTCGTGCAGCTCCTCGACCTCGCCCTCGATGCGCGAACGCAGCTCCTCGGCCCGGTCCCTTATGGCCGTCGCATCCCCGCGCGCCTCGGCGAGCAGGGTGTTGGCGTCCGTACGGGCCTGCTCCACCAGGGCGTTGCCCTCACCGGTGGCGTCCTTGACGATCCGTTCGGCCTCCTTGCGGGCCGCCGCGACCATCGTGTCGGCCTGCTCCTCGGCCACGGTGGCCGTGAGGACGGCCTCCTCCTGGGCCTTGGCGATGAGCGCGTCCGCCTGCTCGGCGGCCTCGGTGCGCCGCTGGGCGGCCGCGTCCCGCGCCTCGTCGATCGTCCGCTCGCCCTCGGCCCGCGCCTCGGCGCGCAGCCGCTCCGCCTCCTGGACGGCGTCGGCCTTGATGCGCGCGGAGTCCGCACGGGTGCTGTTGGCGTTCTCCTGCGCCGCCGCCAGGGCCTCCGCGGCCTCCGTGGCCATCCGCTCGGCCTCGGCCGTGGCCTCCCGCACGAGCGCGTCCGCCTGCGCGGCGGCCTCCGCACGGCGGGCGCCCGCGGCCTCACGGGCCTCGTCCAGGGTGCGCTCCGCCTCGCGGCGGGCGGCCTCCAGCGCCTCCGCGCCCTCGGCCCGCAGACCGTCGGCCGCCTCGCGGGCCTCGTCCAGCGCCCGCGCGCCGTCCGCCCGCAGCCGCTCCGCCTCCGCGTTCGCCTCGGCCACGGTGCGCTCCGCCAGGCCCTCGGCCTCCGCACGGCGCGCGTCGGCCTGCCGCACCGCCTCGGCGAGCAGCTCCTCGGCCTGCTGCGCGGCCTCGGCCCGGTGGACCTCGGCCTCCTCCTTGGCCGTGGCGACGATGAGGTCGGCGTCGTCCTGCGCCGAAGAGGTCAGCTCCGCAGCCTCGTTGACGATGCGTTCGGCCTCGGCGTGCCCGTCGGCGCGCATCTTGTTGGCGTCCTCGCGGGCCTCGGCCCGGGTGCGGGCCGCGTCCTGCTCGGCGGCCGCCAGCGCGTCGGAGGCGTCCGTCCGCATCTGCTGGGCCCGCGCGGACGCGTCCGACACCAGCCGCTCCGCCTCGGCCCGCATCCGGTCCGCCTCCGCGGCGGCCTCGGCCAGCGTCTGCTCGGCCTGCTCCTCGGCCTCGGCCCGGTGCACGTCGGCGTCCTTGCGCGCCTGGTCCACGGTCCGCGCCGCCTCGGCCCTGAGGGCCTCCGCGTCGTCGCGGGCCTGCTCCAGGGCACCCTCGGCCTCGGTGACGAGGCGCCGGGCCTCGGCCTTGCCCTCCGCGATGAGTTCGTCGGCCTGCTCGGCCGCCTCGGTGCGGTGCGCGTCGGCGTCCTTGCGCGCCTGGTCGAGAGTCTTCTCGGCCTCGGCGGTGAGACGTTGGGCCTCGGCGGTGCCTTCGGCGATGAGTTCGTCGGCTTGTCCTGCGGCTTCGGTGCGCAGGTTGCCTGCGGCTTCGCGGGCGTCGTCGACGGTCTTGGCGGCTTCGGCGCGCAGTCGGTCCGCGTCGTCGCGGGCCTGCTCCAGCGCGGCCTCGGCCTCGGCGGTGAGGCGCTGCGCCTCCGCGGCGCCTTCGGCGATGAGTTCGTCCGCTTGTCCTGCGGCTTCGGTGCGCAGGTTGCCTGCGGCTTCGCGGGCGTCGTCGACGGTCTTGGCGGCTTCGGCGCGCAGTCGGTCCGCGTCGTCGCGGGCCTGCTCCAGCGCGGCCTCGGCCTCGGCGGTGAGGCGCTGCGCCTCCGCGGCGCCCTCGGCGATGAGCTCCTCCGCCTGCGCGGCCGCCTCCGTGCGGTGGGCACCGGCGTCCTTGCGCGCCTGGTCGAGGGTCTGCTCGGCCTCGGCCGTCAGGCGCTCGGCCTCGGCCCTGCCCTCGGCCACGAGCTCGTCGGCCTGGCTCGCGGCGTCGGCGCGCAGCGCCCCCGCCGCCTCGCGGGCCTGGTCGACCGTGGCGGCCGCCTCGGCGCGCAGCCGCTCGCCCTCCGCCTCGGCCTCGGCGCGCAGCGCCGCCGCCTCGGTACGGGTGCGGGCCGCGTCCTCGTCGGCGCGCTCCCGCTCGGCGTAGGCCTCGGCACGGACCCGGTCGGCCTCGATCTGGGCCTCGGTGACGGTCCGTTCGGCATTGTGCTCGGCGGCCGAGCGCAGGCCCGCGATCTCCTCCTCGGCCTGCTCGTGCAGCCCGGCGACGGAGTCCCGCACCTGCTGGGCCGTCTGCTCGGCGGCGGCCACCAGCTCCGCGGCGCGCTGCTCGGCCTCCTCGACCAGCTCCCGCGCCTCCTCCTGCGCCTCGGCGACCCGCTTGCGCGCCGACGCCAGCAGCTCCTCGCTCTGCTCGCGCGCCGCCTCGCGCTCGGCCTGTGCCTCCGTACGGGCGTCCCCGAGCGTCTCCTCGGCCTCACGGCGGCGCCGCGCGGCTTCCTCCTGGGCGGCCGCCAGCGCCTCCGCGGCCTCCGCCGCGGTCCGCTCCGCCGCCGCGTTCGCCTCGGCCCGCATCCGGTCCGCGGCCTCCTGCGCCTCGGCGCGCAGCCGCTCCGCCT
>NZ_JABBXF010000066.1 GCF_013030945.1 Streptomyces morookaense
CCTCCGGCCCGGCGAGGACGAAGTCGTTCTTCGTCAGCTCCGCGCGGAGTCGCTGCTCGGCCACGTCGGCATAGTGCGAGGACAACTCGACGCCCACGAATCGACGTCCCTCGCGGAGGGCCGCGATTCCGGTGGAGCCGCTCCTCGTGAACGGGTCCAGGACGACTCCTCCTTCGGGGCAGATCTGTACGAGCTGCTGCATGATCTCGATCGGCTTCTGTGTGATGTACACCCGGTCCTTGCGCGGCTGGGAGGCGATGAAGTGGCCGGGCAGGTACAGGTCCCGATCCTTGGTCAGGCTGCCCTTGACGCCCCAGATGATGAATTCGGCCGACTGCTTGAACCCGCCCTTGCGAGGCCGGCTGGCGGGCTTGATCCACGGAATCGTGCCGCTCCAGGTCCAGCCCGCCATCTGCAGGGCGTCGGACGTGGTCGGCTCCTGGCGCCAGTCGGAGAAGACGAGGGCGACCGAGTGCTCGATGGAGGCCCGGTACGCCTCGGTGAGCAGGGCGGTCAGCCAGCTCCGGTAGCTGCGCTGGTCGCGGTTTTCGCCGGGGAAGTTCTCCAGGTCGTGGGCACTGTTGCTGGTTACGTACTTCGCTCGCGCGGTGCGACCAGTGCGCTCCGAGCTGGTACGTCCGCCGGAGTTGTACGGCGGGTCGGTGATGACGGCGTTGACGCTCTCGTCCGGGAGGGACTTCAACACGGTGAGGGCGTCGCCTCGGTGCAGCGTGTAGCTCATGTGCGGGGCCTCTTTCAGGGCAAGGCGGAACGGACCGCTCCGGACCAGCAGCGGTCGTTCGAGCGGGGATTGCGCCGGAGGTTAGCCGCGTTTTCCGGCCGCACCTAACGATCCGAGCCGTGCTCCGCGGTCGGGTCCGAGAGCCGTTTGGTGCGGCCGGAATCCCGGTCTGCTGTCTCGCTATGTCGCCGGGGCAGAGCCTCGCTCCACCCCCGCTGACCTGTGCTTATCCGTGTTGTCTCGCCCAAAAGAGCAGCACGGCAGGCCCCTTGGCCGCTCATTCCCCAAGCCGTGAGGAGACCAGGTGGGCGCGCGACCTGATCCAGCACGCCCTGTCGCGTGAGGACGAGCCGCCGCTCGGCCTCCGCCAAAGCGACTTCGGCCTCGGTGAAGTCGCGCACCGACTGCACCACTCCGTCGAGGATCTCCTGGGGAACCTGCTCACTCATGCCTGGAGCCTACGCACCAGGTTTGGAGGAGCACCGTGTCCAACGTCGCGGTACGGCATTGGTCACGTCGACGCGATGCATCCGGTCCAATGCGTTTATGAGAACCCTCCAAGAGCGCTCGCGAACGCGGTGCCACCAGTGACCGCGGGTGCGCCCCGGGCATCAACCTCTAAGCGCCCCACAGTGGCCACCGGCTTGTCCACCGCTCTGCACGCTCGCTGCACGCCTGTCCACCGGTTGTCCACCAGTAGCGATCACGGCGCCTCATAAGGAAATGATGCGCCACCCTGAATCGATCTTGGAAAGCATAAAGGCCCAGGTCAGACGGGGTCTGGCCTGGGCCTTTCATGAGCCGCCTTCGGGATTCGAACCCGAGACCTACGCATTACGAGTGCGTTGCTCTGGCCAACTGAGCTAAGGCGGCGCGCCGTGTCGGCCAGAGGCCGTCATCAGCAACGCGCCCAAGTCTACACAGTCCCGAGGGGTGCTCCGTACACAGTGCCCGGGAGGGCGTTCCGGCCGGTCAGGAGCAGCGGCGGGAGGCGGGGGGCGGGGTGGCGGTGAGGAGGTAGTCGTTCACGGCGGAGTCGATGCACTTGCTGCCGCGGGTGTAGGCGGTGTGGCCGTCGCCGTCGTAGGTCAGCAGGCGGCCCGAGGACAGCTGGGACGCCAGGGAGCGGGCCCAGGGGTACGGGGTGGCCGGGTCGCGGGTGGTGCCGACGACGAGGATGGGGGCGGCGCCGCGGGCTGGGATGCGGTGGGGGGTGCCGGTGGCGTGGACGGGCCAGTACGCGCAGCTCAGGGAGCCCCAGGCGAAGCTCTCGCCGAAGGCGGGAGAGGCCTTCTCGAATTCCGGGAGGGCTCGGCGGACGGCCGAGGGCGCGCGGTAGGCCGGAGGCAGGTCGAGGCAGTTCACGGCCGAGTTCGCCGCCATGAGGTTGGCGTAGTGGCCGTGCTGGTCGCGCTCGTAGTAGATGTCCGAGAGCTTGAGCAGCAGGGTCCCGTCCCCGGTCTGGGCGTCCCGCAGGGCCTTGCGCAGCACCGGCCAGGCGGCCTCGTCGTACATGGCGGCGATCACACCCGTGGTGGCCAGGCTCTCGGTGAGCTGCCGGGGGGTGCCGGTGGCGAGGGGGTGGTGATCGAGGTCACGGAAGAAGCGTTTGAGGGTGTTGCCCGCCTCGGTGGCGTTGTCCGAGCCCAGCGGGCATTCCTCGTGGGCGGAGCAGTCCTTCGCGAAGGAGGCGAAGGCGGTCTGGAAGCCGGTCGTCTGGTCGCGGTTGACCTGCTCGGCGTCGAGGGAGGGGTCGAGCGCGCCGTCGAGCACGAGCCGTCCCACGCGGGACGGGTAGAGCCCGGCATACGTCGCACCGAGGAAGGTGCCGTAGGAGGCGCCGATGTAGTGCACCTTCTCGTCGCCGAGTGCGGCGCGGAAGATGTCCATGTCGCGGGCGGCGTCGACGGTCGAGACGTGCGGGAGGAGCCGGGCCGAGCGGCTCGCGCAGCCGTGGGCGAACTTCTTGTAGGACGCGACCAGTTGGCGGACCTCGGCGTCGTTGTCCGGGGTCTGGTCGACCTGCGCGTAGGTGTCCATCTCCGCATCGGTCAGGCAGGAGATCGCCTCGCTGCCGGCCACGCCGCGCGGGTCCATGGCGACGATGTCGTACCGGGCGCGGACGGCGGCGGGGTAGCCGTTGCCCGCGTACTGCTGGAGGAAGCCGACGGCCGAGCCGCCGGGGCCGCCGGGGTTGACCATCAGCGAGCCGATGCGCTCGCCGGGGCCGGTGGCCCGCTTGCGGGCGACCGCGAGGCGGACGTCACCGCCGGAGCGCGGCCTTCCGTAATCCAGCGGGGCCTTGAGGGTGGCGCACTCGAAGCCCGCGCCCTTGGCGCCGGTGCATGCGTGCCAGGAGGGCTTCTGCTCGTAATAGCGCCGCAGGGCCGCGGGCACCCGGGCCGACAGCGGGGCCAGCAGGGGTGCGGCCGCGGGCACGCCCGAGAGAACGGGGCGCTGCGCACCCGCGGCGGGTTCCGGCGGCAGGCCCGCGGAACGGCCGTCGCCCTCGCCCTGCGGTCTCACCGTCGCCTGGGCCGCGACGCCGGAGATCAGCAGGGCCGCGGTCGCGAGCAGGGTGCCGGAGGTGCGGAGGAGACGGCTGGTGTCCATCGGCTGGTCCCTCTGTGTGGAGACAGGTGGGCATAAGGCATACGTAGGACATGCGGACATGCGTAGGACTACGCGCGCATACGGAGCGTATCCGGACGGATACCGGAGTTGGCCAGCCTTGCAGCTCACTCGGCCTCATACGAGTGAGGAATCACCCAACCTGCGGTGTGCCCAGTCCTCCTCGTACTACTCACCCTCCCCGGCGGGCACCGGAGATCAGCCGGCCCGCAGCGCCACCGTCATCGCCTCGACCGCCAGCAGCGGGGCCACGTTCCGGTCGAGCGCGCGGCGGCAGTCCATGATCGCCTCGATGCGGCGCAGCGTCCGCTCCGGCCCCGAGGCGCGGGCGATCCGCTCCAGGGCGTCGCGCGCCTCGGTGTTGGCGAGCTCCGAGCGCGAACCCAGCTGTATCGCAAGGACGTCGCGGTAGAAGCCGGTCAGGTCGGTGAGGGCGAGGTCCAGGCTGTCGCGCTGGGTGCGCGTCGCGCGGCGCTTCTGACGGTCCTGCAGATCCTTCATCGCTCCCGCGGTGCCGCGCGGGAGACGGCCGCCGGTGCCGGCCGCGGCGCCGAGCGCGGCGCGCAGCTCCTCGGTCTCCTTCGTGTCGACCTCCTCGGCCACCTGCTTGGCGTCCTCGGCCGCCGCGTCGATCAGCTCCTGCGCCGCCTTGAGGCAGCCGCCCATGTCGTCGACGCGGAGCGGCAGCCGGAGCACGGCCTCGCGGCGGGCGCGGGCGCGCTCGTCGGTGGCCAGGCGGCGGGCCCGGCCGATGTGCCCCTGCGTGGCGCGGGCCGCCTGGGCGGCGAGCGCGGGGTCGATGCCGTCGCGGCGTACCAGGAGGTCGGCGACCGCCGCCACGGGCGGCGTGCGCAGCGTGAGGGAACGGCAGCGGGAGCGGATCGTCGGCAGAACGTCCTCCAGGGACGGGGCGCAGAGCAGCCACACCGTCCGCGGCGCGGGCTCCTCCACGGCCTTCAGCAGGACGTTGCCCGCGCCCTCGGTGAGCCGGTCGGCGTCCTCCAGCACGATCACCTGCCAGCGGCCTCCGGCCGGCGACAGCTGGGCGCGGCGCACGAGGTCGCGCGTCTCCTTGACGCCGATGGACAGCTGGTCCGTACGAACGACCTCGACATCGGCGTGCGTCCCCACAAGAGTGGTGTGGCAGCCCTCGCAGAAACCGCAGCCCGGCGCGCCGCCCAGCGCGCGGTCCGGGCTGACGCACTGCAGCGCGGCCGCGAACGCGCGGGCGGCGGTGGCCCGCCCGGAACCGGGCGGGCCCGTGAACAGCCACGCGTGCGTCATCTTCGAGGCGGCCGGTGGGGGCGCCCCCACCTCCGCCGTGACCAGCGCGTCCGCATCGCGCGCAGCAGCGGCGAGCTGCTCCGTCACCCGGTCCTGGCCGACCAGGTCGTCCCACACCGCCATGGCTTCCTCCGCGCTGTCGTCCTGCGGCTTCCCATTGTGGGACACGGCACTGACAACGCGGGGTCGCCGCCCGTCACCCGGCGTCAGCGACGGCCGCGGCGGCGCCCGTCCTCGTCCTTCTCGTCCCGCGGGCCGAGCAGGTCGTCCGCGAGGGAACGGCCGTCCGCCCACTCCGGGCGGCGGCGCGACGGACGGCCGGACTGCTGCCCGTCCGCGTCGACCGGCGGCAGCTCGCGCGTGCGCTCGCTGTCCGGGTCCGCGGCCGGGGCGGCCGGCTCGCGCCGCTCCTCGTCCTCCGGCCGGAACAGCCAGGACGGCACGCGGTCGGCCGGGTCCTCCGGCCGCTCGGGCGCCTTCCGGGGGGCGGGCGCCTCGGCAGGCGCCTGCTGCTGCATGCCCCAGGTGACACGCTGCTGCTGCACCGGCTGGGCGACCACGGGACGCACCGGCGGCAGCACGGCGGTCTCGTCCTCGGCACCCGTACCAGCGGAGAGCGCGGTGTTCGGGTCGTGCTTGTGCACGACGGGCGCCTGTCCGGCCCCGGCCTCGCCCGGCCCGGCCGGGGCGGGCGTCTCGACGGTGGGCGCGTCGCCCGTCGTGGGAAGCACGCGCGTCTCGTCACCCGTCTTGGGGAGCACACGCGTCTCCTCCGCGTCGGGAGCCGCGGCCTGGGTCTCCACGGTGGGCGCGTCGGCGGCACCGCCCGGCGCCGGCGTCTCGACGGTCACCTCGTCCCCGGAGGGCACGCGCAGCTGCCGCGTCGCATCCGCATCGTGGGCGTCGGGCGCGTCATGCACGTCGTGTGCATCGAATGCATCCGATGCATCGCGAGCACCGCGCGCCTCGCGCCCATCACGCGCCCCGTTCACAACCGGCGCCCGCGTCACCACAGTCGGCGCCTCCGGCGCCTCGGGCGCATCGCCCACCGGCACGTCCGCGACGACAGCCGGCCCCGCCTCCGCCGCGAGCCGCGCGCGCTCCGCGCGGAGCAGCGCCTCCTCGGCCCTGCGCTGCTTCTCCAGGCGGCGTTCCTCGGCCTCGGCGCGCAGCCTGGCCTCCTCCGCCGCCTGCTTGCGCAGGCGCTCCTGCTCCGCGGCGTGGGCGCGCTCCTCCGCCTCGCGGCGCCTGCGCTCCTCCTCCGCCTTGCGGGCGGCCTCCGCGGCCAGGCGCTCGGCCTCGCGCCGCTCCGCCTCCTCGCGCTCGCGGCGCTGCCGCTCCTCCGCCTCGGCACGCTCCTTGGCGAGCTGCGCCTGGCGCTCGCGCTCCAGCCGCTCCTCCTCGGCCTTGCGGGCGGCTTCCTCCGCCTTGCGGCGGGCCTCCTCCTCGGCCTTGCGCCGCGCCTCTTCCTCGGCCGCCCTCCGTGCCTCCGCCTGGGCCCTGATCTCGGCCTCGGAGAGCGGGAGCAGCTGGTCGAGCCGGTGCCGGACGACCGTGGAGACGGCCTCCGGCTCCTGGCCCGCGTCCACGACGAGGTAGCGCGCGGGATCGGCGGCGGCCAGGGTCAGGAACCCGGTCCGGACGCGCTGGTGGAACTCGGCCGGCTCGGACTCGAGCCGGTCGGGCGCCTCGGTGAAACGTTCGCGCGCGGTCTCGGGCGAGACGTCGAGCAGCACCGTCAGGTGCGGAACGAGGCCGTCCGTGGCCCAGCGCGAGATCCGGGCGATCTCGGTGGGCGCGAGGTCGCGCCCGGCGCCCTGGTACGCCACCGACGAGTCGATGTAGCGGTCGGAGATGACGACCGCGCCGCGCTCCAGCGCCGGGCGGACGACGGAGGCGACGTGCTCGGCGCGGTCGGCCGCGTACAGCAGGGCCTCGGCCCGGTCGGACAGACCGGCCGACGCGACGTCGAGCAGGATCGCCCGCAGCCGCTTGCCGACGGCCGTCGCACCCGGCTCGCGCGTGACGACGACCTCGTGGCCCTTGGCGCGGATCCAGTCCGCGACGGCCTGGACCTGGGTGGACTTGCCGGCGCCGTCACCGCCCTCGAAGGCGATGAAGAAGCCGGTCTTCGACGGGGCCTGCTCGGGGTCGCCGCCGCGCAGCACCTCCATCAGGTCCCGGCGGAACGGTACGCCGTGCCGGTCGTCGGTCTTGCCGAGGACGACGGCGGCGACCGGCAGCAGCAGGGCGCCCACGAGCATCAGGGTGAACGCCGCGCCGCCGTGCGCGAACACGAAGCTGCCGCGCTCGATGCGGTGCGGCCCGATGACGGCGGCCAGCAGCGGCGCCGCGACCGCGCCCACGGCGACGGCCACGCGGACGACCGCGTGCAGGTGCTCGGTCGTCCGGGCCCGGCGGTCCTCCTCGGTCTCCTGGTCGAGCTGGGCGTGCCCGGTGTTCGCGACGATGCCCGCGCAGAACCCCGCGAACAGCAGGAGCAGCAGCACGGTCGTCGGGTCCGGCACCAGGCCGGCCGCCAGCAGCGCCACGCCCATCAGGGCCAGCGCGAGCACGAGCAGCCTGCGCCGGGAGAAGCCGGGCAGGATGCGCCGCGCGGAGCGGATGCCGAGGACGGGCCCGCCGCCGAGCGCGAGGACGAGCAGCCCGAAGCCCACCGGGCCGCCGCCGAGGTCGGCCGCCTGGAGCGCGGCGACACCGACGGCCGCGGCCACCGCTCCCGCGATGGCCGCGCAGGCCAGCACGAGCACGGGCACCGCCCCGGTGCGGCCCGTGTCGGCGCTCTGGCCGGGGGCCCTGCGGGGCCGGCGCAGCCCCTCCAGCGGGGAGTGCGCGCGGACGCCCTGCGCATGGGGCAGTTCGAGGAAGTACAGGATGCCCGCGGAGGCCCCGAAGAGCCCGGCCGCGAGGTAGCAGGCGAGGGCGGACTGGTGCAGGTGGAACCAGTCGATGCCGGAGCCGAGCAGGTTCCCGAAGAGTGTGACGGCGACGAGCGCGGCCGCGGCGACGGGCAGCGCGAGGAAGGTCGTACGGAGCGACAGCCGGCGCAGCGCGTCGAGGTGGTCCGGCAGCGGGCGGACGGCGGCGCCCTCGGGCGGCGGCATGGGGAGCAGCGCGGGGGCCGCACCGTCCTTGGCCACGGTCCACACCCGTTCGGCGAGGCCGATCACGAAGGCGGTGGCCAGCAGCCAGGCGAGCGCCCGGTCGCCGGCCCAGTCGATCCAGGTGGGCGCGGCGGCGAGCAGCGCGAGCCGTACCCCGTCGGCGCCGATCATGGTCCAGCGGCGGTCGAGCGGACCGTCCGGTGCCAGCAGCGAGGACAGCGGCCCGAGCAGGACGGCACCGGCGAGCAGCGTCGCGAGCAGCCGCGCACCGACGACGGCGGCAATGGCGAGCGCGGCACCGCGGTAGCCGCCGCCCAGCGCGCCCGTCTCGACGGCCGCCTGGAGCGACAGCAGCATGAGCACCAGGACGGCAAGGGCGTCTCCGGCGCTGCCCGCGGACTGGGCGGACCACAGCTTCCTGAGTGCGGGAACGCGCAGCAGGGATCGCAGGGCACGCTCGCGGGAGTCCTCGGCCAACGCCCGGGATGCGGGGTCGACCTCTGTTGGCTGCTCGGCTCGCGTCATCCTGCCAGCCTATCCGGAGTGCCCGAATCGCCGCCGTCCGCGGACGAACGCCTGAGCGAACATCACACAGGACGTCACACAGGACATTCACACAGGACGTCGCACAGAACATCGCCCGGGACGTCACACACAACGCCTCACAGCCGTCACACGGAACGTCTCACAGGCACGTCACACGCATGAGGGCGGTGACCGTCCGACCGGTCACCGCCCTCACCCGAACCGCTACTCCGCAGAAGCCGACGCCGGCTCCGCAGCCGCCTTCTTCGCGGCGGCCGTGGTCTTCTTCGCCGCCGTCTTCTTGGCGGCAGCCGCCTTGGTCGTCTTCTTCGCGGCCGTCTTCTTGGCCGCGGTCTTCTTCGCCGGGGCCTTCTTGGCCGTCGTCTTCTTCGCGGCCGCCTTCTTGGCGGTCTTCTTGGCCGGGCCCTTGGCGCGCTTCTCGGCCAGCAGCTCGTAACCGCGCTCCGGCGTGATCGTCTCCACGTCGTCGTCGCGCCGCAGGGTCGCGTTCGTCTCGCCGTCGGTCACATACGGCCCGAAGCGGCCGTCCTTGACCACCACGGGACGCTCGCTGACCGGGTCGGTGCCCAGCTCCTTCAGCGGCGGCTTGGCCGCGGCGCGCCCGCGCTGCTTGGGCTGCGCGTAGATCGCCAGGGCCTCCTCCAGCGTGATGCTGAAGAGCTGGTCCTCGGTCTCCAGCGACCGCGAGTCCGTGCCCTTCTTCAGGTACGGGCCGTAGCGGCCGTTCTGCGCGGTGATCTCCACGCCCTCGGCGTCGGTGCCGACCACCCGCGGGAGGGACATCAGGCGCAGCGCGTCCTCGAGCGTCACCGTGTCGAGCGACATCGACTTGAAGAGCGACGCGGTACGCGGCTTGACCGCGTTCTTGCCGGTCTTCGGCGTGCCCTCGGGGAGGATCTCGGTGACGTACGGGCCGTAGCGGCCGTCCTTGGCGACGATCTGGTGGCCCGTCTCCGGGTCCCGGCCGAGCTCGAAGTCGCCGCTCGGCTTGGCGAGCAGCTCCTCCGCGTACTCGACGGTCAGCTCGTCGGGCGCCAGGTCGCCGGGCACGTCGGCCCGCTGGTGGCCCTCGGAGTCCTTCTCGCCGCGCTCCACGTACGGGCCGTAGCGGCCGACGCGCAGCACGATGCCGCTGCCGACGGGGAACGAGGACACCTCGCGGGCGTCGATCGCGCCCAGGTCCGTGACCAGCTCCTTCAGCCCGCCGAGGTGGTCGCCGTCACCGTTGCCGGCGTCGGCGGCGCCGCCCTCGGGGCCCTCGCCGAAGTAGAAGCGGCGCAGCCACGGCACGGCCTGGGCCTCGCCGCGGGCGATGCGGTCGAGGTCCTCCTCCATGGAGGCGGTGAAGTCGTAGTCGACGAGCCTGCCGAAATGCTTCTCCAGCAGGTTGACGACGGCGAAGGAGAGGAAGGACGGGACGAGCGCGGTGCCCTTCTTGAAGACGTAGCCGCGGTCGAGGATGGTGCCGATGATCGACGCGTACGTCGACGGGCGGCCGATCTCCCGCTCCTCCAGCTCCTTGACCAGCGAGGCCTCGGTGTAGCGGGCCGGGGGCTTGGTGGCGTGGCCGTCGGCGGTGATCTCCTCGGCCGTCAGCGCGTCGCCCTCGCCGACCTGCGGCAGGCGGCGCTCGCGGTCGTCCAGCTCGGCGTTCGGGTCGTCGGCGCCCTCCACATAGGCCTTCATGAAGCCGTGGAAGGTGATGGTCTTGCCGGACGCGCTGAACTCGGCGTCCCGGCCGTCGGCCGACCGGCCGCCGATCTTCACCGTGACGGAGTTGCCGGTCGCGTCCTTCATCTGGGAGGCGACGGTCCGCTTCCAGATCAGCTCGTAGAGCCGGAACTGGTCACCGGTCAGCCCGGTCTCCGCAGGAGTGCGGAAACGATCACCCGAAGGACGGATGGCCTCGTGGGCCTCCTGGGCGTTCTTGACCTTGCCCGCGTAGGTCCGCGGCTTCTCCGGCAGGTAGTCGGCACCGTAGAGCTGGGTGACCTGCGCCCGGGCGGCGGCCACGGCGGTCTCGGAGAGCGTCGTGGAGTCCGTACGCATATAGGTGATGAAGCCGTTCTCGTACAGCTTCTGGGCCACCTGCATCGTCGCCTTGGCGCCGAAGCCCAGCTTGCGCGAGGCCTCCTGCTGCAGCGTCGTGGTGCGGAACGGGGCGTACGGGGAGCGGCGGTACGGCTTGGACTCGACCGAGCGCACCGCGAAGGACGTGTCCGCGAGGGCGGCGGCCAGCGCGCGGGCGTTGGCCTCGTCCAGGTGCAGGACCTGCGAGGAGTCCTTGAGCTGCCCGTTCGAGCCGAAGTCGCGGCCCTGGGCGACACGGCGGCCGTCGACGGAGCTCAGCCGGGCGGCGATGGTGGCCGGGTCGCTCGCGTCGCCGCCGCGGCCGGTGTTGAAGGTGCCGGTGAGGTCCCAGTACTCGGCGGAGCGGAAGGCGATGCGCTCGCGCTCGCGCTCGACGACGAGGCGGGTGGCGACGGACTGCACACGGCCAGCCGACAGCCGCGGCATGACCTTCTTCCACAGGACCGGCGAGACCTCGTAGCCGTAGAGGCGGTCGAGGATACGGCGGGTCTCCTGGGCGTCGACCAGCTTCTGGTTCAGCTCGCGCGGGTTGGCGACGGCGGCCTGGATCGCGTCCTTGGTGATCTCGTGGAAGACCATCCGGCGGACCGGGACCTTGGGCTTGAGCACTTCCTGGAGGTGCCACGCGATGGCCTCGCCCTCGCGGTCCTCATCGGTGGCGAGGAAGAGCTCGTCGGACTCGGACAGCAGGTCCTTGAGCTTCTTGACCTGGTCCTTCTTGTCCGTGTTGACGACGTAGATGGGCTGGAAGTCGGCGTCGACGTTCACGCCCAGGCGGGCCCACGGCTCGCCCTTGTACTTCGCCGGAACCTCGGCGGCCCCGTTCGGCAGGTCACGGATGTGCCCGACGCTCGCCTCGACGACGTATCCGGGGCCGAGGTAGCCCTTGATCGTCTTCGCCTTGGCAGGCGACTCGACGATGACGAGTCGGCGGCCGCCCTGTGCGGTCTCGCTGGTCGGGGACAACTTCGCTCTTCTTCCGGTCGACACTCGGTATGGGCGTTGCGGTGACGCTGCGGAGTGTGACGGTACATCCCGCCCCCGTGTCAAACGGAAAAAGCCCGCAACGCCACTCGAACGGTAACCCGACAAGCGTCCTGTCTGCCGCCCGGACCGTCACACGATGGGTGTGACGGTCCCGTCGCGGCCACGTCGTGGCTGGTGGGAAGGCATGCGGCGACAGTGCCCGGTGGGGTGCGTGTGGCGTTTCGCGGCAGCGGCCGGCATCGCTGCCCGGGGGCTCGCACCGGCCCGGACGGGTGCCCACGGGCAGCCGCGCGCCCCCGGCCGCACCGACAGCCTCCCGGCCCCGCCGCACGCCGGACACGCAAACATGACGTGAACGCGACCCCTCCACCCCCTTGCCTCGCGAGTCCGCGCCCCTCCCGCCGCTCCCCGCCTCAGTCGGCCAGCGGCATCAGGAATCCCTGCTCGACCAGCAGCCGGATCGCCTCCGGCGTACGGTCCCGCAGCAGCACCGGGTCCTCACCGAGCAGCTGGGCGATGGCGTCGAGGATGCGGCCGGCGCCGAGCGATCCGTCGCACACGCCGGCGAAGCCCGCACCGACCGTGTCCACCTTGGTGGCCCGCCGCATGCCGCGGTTCTGGCGGAGCACCACGTGCTCCGGGTCCTCCGCGCCCGGCATCCCGACCTGCTCCTGCACGACCTCCGGGGCCAGCCGGAAACGGGTGGCGAGCAGGGCCGCGTCGTCGTGCGAGCGCAGGAAGTCCTGCCGCTCGAAATGCGCCCGCACGGCATCGCCCAGGGGCTGCTCGACGGGGTGCGGCCACTCCTCGGCGACCACGGACGGCTGCTCGGCACCCGTTTTGCGCAACGTGATCCAGCCAAATCCGACGCCCTTGGTCTTCCGGGCCTCGAACTCCTCCAGCCAGGCGTCGTAGCGGGCCGCGTACTCCTGCGGCGAGGTGCGGTGGTCACCGGCATCCCGCAGCCACAGCTCGGCGTACTGCGCGACGTCCTGCACCTCGCGCTGGACGATCCATGCGTCGCAGCCGCGCGGCACCCAGGACGCCAGCCGCTCGCGCCAGTCCTCGCCCTCCACGTGCTGCCAGTTGGCGAGCAGCTGGCAGTAGCCGCCGTCGTTGAGCCGGTCGGCGGCCTGCTGGACGAGGGTGCGGCACAGGTCGTCCCCGCCCATGCCGCCGTCACGGTAGGTGAGGCGGGCGCCGGGGGAGATGACGAACGGCGGGTTGGAGACGATCAGGTCGAACGTCTCGCCGGCGACCGGCTCGAAGAGCGAACCCTGACGCAGGTCCGCCTCGGGCGCGCCGGACAGCAGCAGCGTGAGCCGCGCGATGTGCAGGGCACGGGGGTTGAGGTCGGTCGCGGTGACCCGGGTGGCGTGCTGGGAGGCGTGCAGCGCCTGGATGCCGGAGCCCGTGCCGAGGTCGAGTGCGCTCGCGACGGGCGTGCGCACCGTGATGCCGGCGAGCGTGGTGGACGCGCCGCCGACCCCGAGGACGAGTTCGGAGCGCTCCACGCCCTCCGGGCCCCCGGCGCCTCCGGCGATGCCGCCCGCGCCACCGACCGCGCAGCCGAGGTCGGAGACGATCCACCAGTCCTGCCCCTCGGGACCGCCGTACGGGCGCACGTCGACCGTCGCCCGCACGAGGTCGCCGTCCTCGCGGACGAGCCAGCCGTCGGCGAGGCAGTCGTCCACGGGGAGGGCCGCGGCGGCCTGCCCGTACGCGACCGTGCGCTGCAGGAGGAAGAGCCGGACCAGCGTCTCCAGCGGGCCGTCCCCGCGGGTGGCGCGCAGGGCGGGGACGGTCTCGCTGCGGGCGAGCGCGGCGTAGGCAGGGGCGCCGAGCAGGTCGAGGAGGCCGTCGGCGGTGAAGGCCGCGGCCAGCAGGGCGTCGCGCAGCCGGGCGGTGCGCGCAGGGTCGGCGGTGGGCAGGTGCGTACTCACGGACCCATTGTCGCGGGCACCACCGACAAAAGGCGAAACCCGGGGCGGGGTGGCGGCAGGACGCCCCAACCCCGGCCCGGGGAGCGCTACTTCTCTTTCGCCTTCCGGCTACTTCTTGGTCGCCGGCGGCGGCGAGACCGAGGTCTTCTGGCAGCCGGGCTGCTTGGCCATCGCCTTGCCGACGTCGCCGGACAGCAGGGTCTTGAGCGCGTCGTTGCTCTTGTTGCCGAGCTTGCTGATGTCGTCGGCGATGCTCTTCAGACCCTCCGAGAACTTGCCCTGGTCGCCGGTGTCGAGACCGTCTATGCGCTTCTTCAGCCCGGCGTAGGCGCCCGAGAGGTCGTTGAGGGCCTTGACCGCGTTCTTCTGGTTGGTCTCCCCATCCTTGACGGGCGGAGCACCGGCGCTCTGCACGGCGTTGGCAAGCGACTTGTACGCGTCCACGTTCGTCTGGAAAGCCGTCGAGTCGGTCTGCTGCACCTTCTTCGGTTCGGTCTCGCCGGCGACCGAACCGATGGCGGTGTTGGCGTCCTGGATCTTCTTCACCTGGGGGCCCATGCCGCCGCAGGCGTTCTTCGCCCAGTCGTCGAGCTTCTTGTTGCCGCCGTTGTCGCTGCTGCAGCCGGTCAGCGCCAGGACGAGTGCCGCCCCGCCGGACAGTGCAGCCGCAAGCTTCTTGTTCACCGGATTGGTCCCTTCGATGGCTCTCGGCCCCGGAACTTACACGTCCTGCCGGGAGGGGCTCCGAGCCGAGGATGCGGTTGGCGCCCTTTTGCTGCTATTTGCACCACGATGTTCGTGGTGTTCGCCGCACCGCAACCCAAGAGCATGCAGACGGGCGGCCGGGGCGCCGCCGGGGCGCTCCGCCCGCCCGTATCCGCCTGACTCCTGTCGCTCCTGATCCGCCCTTAGGACACCACCGCCGGGTCCACGGGCGCCTTCGCCGGCTCGGCGTTCCCGTCGTCGCCGTCCACGGCCACGCCGCGCCGCTTGGAGACGTACACCGCCCCGACGATGACGACGATGGCCAGCACCGCGACGCCGGCCCGCAGTCCCCTGCTGGCGTCGGCTCCGTAGGTGAACTTCACCACCGCGGGGGCGATCAGCAGCGCCACGAGGTTCATCACCTTGAGCAGCGGGTTGATCGCGGGGCCCGCGGTGTCCTTGAACGGGTCGCCGACCGTGTCGCCGATGACCGTCGCGGCGTGGGCCTCGCTGCCCTTGCCGCCGTGATGGCCGTCCTCCACCAGTTTCTTGGCGTTGTCCCACGCGCCACCGGAGTTGGCCAGGAAGACCGCCATCAGGGTGCCCGTCCCGATCGCTCCCGCCAGGTACGCGCCGAGCGCGCCGACCCCGAGCGAGAAGCCGACGGCGATGGGGGCCATGACGGCGAGCAGTCCGGGAGTGGCCAGTTCGCGCAGAGCGTCCTTGGTGCAGATGTCCACCACCCGCCCGTACTCCGGCTTCTCGCTGAAGTTCATGATCCCGGGGTGCTCGCGGAACTGCCGCCGCACCTCGTAGACCACCGAACCGGCCGACCGGGACACGGCGTTGATGGCGAGCCCGGAGAAGAGGAAGACGACGGCCGCACCGAGCACGAGCCCGACGAGGTTGTTGGGCTGCGAGATGTCCAGGTTCAGCCCCAGCGCATTGGTGTCGGCCCCCACATCGTCGACGGCCGTGGCGATCGCGTCGCGGTACGAGCCGAAGAGCGCCGAAGCGGCCAGCACCGCCGTGGCGATGGCGATGCCCTTGGTGATCGCCTTGGTGGTGTTGCCGACGGCGTCGAGGTCGGTGAGCACCTGCGCTCCCGCGCCCTCGACGTCGCCGGACATCTCGGCGATGCCCTGCGCGTTGTCGGAGACCGGCCCGAAGGTGTCCATGGCGACGATGACGCCGACGGTCGTCAGCAGCCCCGTGCCGGCGAGCGCGACGGCGAACAGCGCCAGCATGATCGAGGTGCCGCCCAGCAGGAACGCCCCGTAGACGGCCAGCGCGATCAGCACGGCCGAGTAGACCGCCGACTCCAGACCGACCGAGATGCCGGCGAGGACGACGGTGGCGGGACCGGTCAGCGATGTCCTGCCGATGTCCTTGACCGGGCGCCGGCTGGTCTCGGTGAAGTAGCCGGTGAGCTGCTGGATGAGCGCCGCGAGCACGATGCCGATCGCCACGGCGACGAGCGCGAGCACCCGCGGGTCGCCGCTGTGGTTGCGGATGGACTCGTCGGCCAGTCCCGTCAAGTCGGCGTAGCTGGACGGGAGATACGAGTAGACGGCCACGGCGACGAGGGCCAGCGAGATGACGGCCGAGATGAAGAAGCCGCGGTTGATCGCGGTCATACCGCTGCGGTCGGCACGGCGCGGGGCCACCGCGAAGATGCCGGCCATCGCGGTGAGGACGCCGATGGCGGGGACGAGGAGGGGGAAGGCGAGACCGCTGTTGCCGAAGGCGGCCTTGCCGAGGATGAGCGCGGCGACGAGGGTCACGGCGTACGACTCGAAGAGGTCGGCCGCCATGCCCGCGCAGTCGCCGACGTTGTCGCCCACGTTGTCCGCGATGGTGGCGGCGTTGCGCGGGTCGTCCTCGGGGATGCCCTGCTCGACCTTGCCGACGAGATCGGCCCCGACATCCGCGGCCTTGGTGAAGATACCGCCGCCGACACGCATGAACATGGCCAGCAGCGCCGCGCCGAAGCCGAATCCCTCCAGCACCTTGGGGGCATCGGCCGCGTACACCAGCACCACGCAGGAGGCTCCCAGCAGGCCCAGGCCGACGGTGAACATCCCGACGACCCCGCCCGTACGGAACGCGATCTTCGTGGCACGGTGGGACACCACCGTCAGGTCCTGCGCGGGCTCGCCCTCGGCAGGCGTCGCCTCACGCGCGGCAGCGGCCACCCTGACATTGCTGCGCACCGCGAGCCACATGCCGATGTAGCCGGTGGACGCGGAGAACAGTGCGCCGACCAGGAAGAAGGCCGAACGGCCCCAGCGCTGCGTCCAGTTGTCGGCCGGAAGCAGCATGAGCAGGAAGAACACGGCCACGGCGAAGACGCCGAGGGTGCGCAACTGCCGGGCGAGGTAGGCGTTGGCGCCCTCCTGTACCGCCGCGGCGATTCTCTTCATGGCGTCGGTGCCCTCTCCTGCGGCAAGCACCTGCCGCACGAGCACCACCGCCACCACCAGTGCCGCGAGAGCCACCGCGGCGATCACCATCACCAGGGTGCGGTTGCCGCGGGTCAGTTCGACCGCGAGGTTCTGAGCCAGATTCCGATGGAAGTCCACCTGTTCAGGGGTGAAGTGCCCCGCCATTCGTCCTCCTTGACGTTTGGCACATGGGCGCGCAGCCGGACCGCGACCGCGGAACAGCCGCCACGCTCAGGCGTCCTGAGCTCAAGATGCACGGATTGTAGGGAGCATGGCGGGATCAAAACAGAGCGCGGCAAACGGAATGAGCCTGTAAACAAGCCGGTACAGGACTACGCCTCCGGACTGCACCGCAGAGCAGACCGAAGGGCGGCGGGGGAATCGGGGGAAGGGCGAAAATCCGCTCCCCTCCACATCTGTTCTGCCCCGTCAACACCCGGGAAGCCCGGATCCCGCCCGGATACGGCGGAGGCCGGACGCGGAACTCCGGCAGAAGAACGAGGCCGGACTACGACAGCGCGGGGGCCGGAGTCGTCGGCCAGCTCATCCGGATATGGCCGCCCGTCTCGTCGGCCGACACCTCGACGTCGTCCACCAGGCCGCTGATCACGGCGAGGCCCATGTCGTCCTCGCCCTCGGCGCCCTCCTCCGCGGCGGGCACCGCCGCCCCGGAGCCGGCGCCGACGGAACCGGCCCGCGCACCCGCCGTGGCCTCGACGACCACCGCGTGCGGCGCGTCGTCCGCGACCTCGATCGAGAACTTCTTCTCGTCCTCGGTCAGCACCACCCGGACCGGGCTCCCGATCCCATGGCTGACGTGCAGCCCGACAGCGCGCGAGCACGCCTCGCCGACGGCGAGCCGCACCTCGTCCAGCACGGCCTCGTCGACCCCGGCCCGGCGCGCCACCGCGGCCGCCACGAGCCTGGCGGTCCGGACATGCTCGGGAAGGGCACTGAAGAGCAGTTCGACGGTGGCCATGCCATCCCCCTCGGTGGTACGTGCCCTCTTTCCTTCTCCGGGAACAGGGCTGACTCGCAGAGGGACCCGGACCTGCCGGCCCGGAACCCCCGGCGCAACTGGGTCGTCGGGCAGGCGGCCGCGGACGGCCGCCCCGGCCGCCGGCGGTCACCGGGCCGCCGGCAGACCGCAGGGCCGTCAGTCGGTCGCCTGCACCGCATCCTCGACCGAGGTGTGGATCGGGAACACCTTGGTCAGGCCGGTGATACGGAAAATCTTGAGAATGCGCTCCTGGTTGCAGACCAGCCGCAGCGAGCCCTCGTGGGCACGCACCCGCTTCAGGCCGCCGACCAGGACGCCGAGCCCGGTGGAGTCGAGGAAGTCGACACCCTCCATGTCCACGACGAGGTGATAGCTGCCGTCGTTGACCAGCTCGACCAGCTGCTCACGCAGCTTGGGCGCGGTGTACACATCAATCTCGCCACCGACCCGGACAACCGTACGGTCGCCTACGGTCTCGGTCGACAGGGACAGGTCCACGGATCCTCCAGCACCTTGCATCGAGCGGTCGCCCCCCATGGATCGGCAGCCGCGATGGCATTCAATCACTTACCGGCAGGCGTGCACGACGCCTTGGCGCCATTGTCCGTCACGCCGGTGACACACTCGGTGTCGATGGCCAACGATCAACTCCCGCCGGAGGCGGGCGTACATCCCGCTCCCCGGACGGTCCTCGACCGACTCACCGCCGGGGCAGGTCGGGCTGCACGCATCACTCATACGGAGCACTTGCCCCCTCGTCCCGGACGTCATGCCCCCTGGCCCGAGAAGATCCGGCCGGAGGTGATCGACGCCATCCGGGCCGCCGGGATCGAGCGCCCCTGGGCCCACCAGGCGCGCACGGCCGAGCACGCCCTGCACGGCGAGTCGGTCGTCGTGGCCACCGGCACGGCCTCCGGCAAGTCCCTCGCCTACCTCGCGCCCGTCCTCAGCACCCTGCTGGACGGCTCGGAGGCCCCCAACGGCCGGGGCACCACCGCGCTCTACCTCGCCCCCACCAAGGCCCTCGCCGCCGACCAGCGCCGCGCCGTACGCGACCTGGCCGCGCCCCTGGGCAAGGGCGTCCGGGCCGCCGTGTACGACGGGGACACGCCGGTCGAGGAACGCGAATGGGTGCGTCAGTACGCCAACTACGCGCTCACCAACCCGGACATGCTCCACCGCTCGATCCTGCCCTCCCACCCCAGATGGGCCTCCTTCCTGCGCGCCCTGCGCTACGTCGTCGTCGACGAGTGCCACACCTACCGCGGGGTCTTCGGCTCGCACGTGGCCCAGGTGCTCCGCCGGCTGCGGCGCGTCTGCGCCCGCTACGGCTCCGACCCCGTCTTCCTGCTCGCCTCCGCCACCGCCTCCGACCCCGCCACGGCGGCGACCCGGCTCACCGGCGTGCCGGTCACCGGAATCACCGAGGACGCCTCCCCGCGCGGCGAGCTCGTCTTCGCCCTGTGGGAGCCGCCGCTCACCGAGCTTCACGGCGAACGGGGCGCCCCCGTCCGCCGCACCGCCACCGCCGAGACCGCCGATCTGCTGACCGACCTCGCCGTCCAGGGCGTCCGCACGGTCGCCTTCGTCCGCTCCCGGCGCGGCGCCGAGCTCGTCTCCCTGATCGCCCAGGAACGCCTGGCCGCCGTGGACCGCTCCCTCCCCTCCCGTGTCGCCGCCTACCGCGGCGGCTACCTCCCCGAGGAGCGCCGGGCCATCGAGCGCTCCCTGCACACCGGCGAGCTGCTCGGGCTCTCCGCCACCTCGGCCCTGGAACTGGGCGTCGACGTCGCCGGCCTCGACGCCGTGCTCCTCTGCGGCTACCCCGGCACCCGCGCCTCCCTGTGGCAGCAGGCGGGCCGCGCGGGCCGGACGGGCCGGGGCGCCCTCGCCGTCCTGGTCGCCCGGGACGACCCGCTGGACACCTACCTCGTCCACCACCCCGAGGCACTCTTCCGGCAGCCCGTGGAGTCCACCGTGCTGGACCCCGACAACCCCTACGTCCTCGCCCCGCACCTGTGCGCCGCAGCCGCCGAACTGCCGCTCACCGAGGCCGACCTGTCACTCTTCGGGCCCGAGACCCGCAACCTCCTCTCCCAGCTCGAAGCCCGCAAACTGCTCCGCCGCCGCGCCGCCGCCTGGCACTGGACACGCCGCGAACGCGCCGCCGACCTCGCCGACATCCGGGGCGAGGGCGGCCGTCCCGTCCAGGTCGTCGAGGAGGGCACGGGCCGGCTGCTGGGCACGGTGGACGCGTCGGCCGCCCACACCACCGTCCACGAGGGCGCCGTCCACCTCCACCAGGGCCGCACCTACCTCGTGCGCCACCTCGACCTGGAGGAGTCCGTCGCCCTGGTCGAGCAGGCCGATCCGCCCTACTCGACGACCGCGCGCGACACCACGGCCGTCTCCATCCTGGAGACCACCACCGAGATCCCCTGGGGGGACGCACGGCTGTGCTTCGGCTCCGTCGAGGTCACCAACCAGGTCGTCTCCTTCCTCCGCCGCAAACTCATCACCGGCGAGGTCCTCGGCGAGTCCAAGCTGGACCTGCCGCCCCGCACCCTGCGCACCCGCGCCGTGTGGTGGACCGTCACCGAGGACCAGCTCGACGAGGCCCGCATCCACCCCGAGGCCCTCGGCGGGGCCCTGCACGCCGCGGAACACGCCTCCATCGGCATGCTCCCCCTCTTCGCCACCTGCGACCGCTGGGACATCGGCGGCGTCTCCGTCCCCCTCCACCCCGACACGCTCCTGCCGACCGTCTTCGTCTACGACGGCCACCCGGGCGGCGCGGGCTTCGCCGAACGCGCTTTCCGCACCGCCGCGCGCTGGCTCACCGCCACCCGCGAGGCGATCGCCTCCTGCGAGTGCGACACCGGCTGCCCGTCCTGCATCCAGTCCCCCAAGTGCGGCAACGGCAACGACCCGTTGGACAAACGAGCCGCCATCCGGCTGCTCACCCGCCTCCTCTCGGACGCACCGGCGGAGGACGGCGGCGAGGACACTCCGCCCCCACCGCCACCGGTACCGCCGCAGGTACCACCACCGGCACCGGATCAGCCCGCGTAGACCGGATCCACCGCTTCCGGAGGGCCCGCACGGGAGCGGACCCGCACCCGGTACGGCCCCGCCCGGGCCTCGGCCGACACCTCGGCGATCTCACCGACGACGGCGCACCGCACCACCACCGCCTGCTGGGCCGCCGCGACCTTGCGGGCGAGCCCGCAGGCCACGTCCTTGCCGAGCAGGGCGTGGTCCGCCGCCGCCAGCGCCGCCAAGTCCGCCGCGCCGCCCGCGCGGTGGCGGGCGACCACCGCCTGGCCCATTGCCAGCACCGCGGCGAAGACCACGCAGAACGCCGTCGCGGCGACCGCCACCCAGACCGAGGCCATGCCCCGGTCACCGAACCGTCTCCTCCGCAAGGGCCACCGCCTCCCCGCTCACCCGGACCGCCAGCGGACCGGGCCCGGCCGCCCGGGCCTCGACCCGGACCCGCACCAGATCGCCCCGGCGCTCCACCCCGATGCGGGCCCCCTCCGGTGCGGCCGACCTGGCCGCCGCGACGGCCACCGACGGCGGATCGGACCGCGCAGCGGACCTGGCCCCCGACCTGGCCGCGTCCACGCACTCGATCTGCGCGGTCACGGCCATCAGCCCCCAGAGCAGCGTCACGCTGAACAGCACCAGGGTCGGCAGCACCACAGCGGCCTCCGCCGTCACGTAACCGCCATCAGAACGGCGCATGGAGCGCCTTGCCGATCAGCGACTGCAGGGCGGAGCTGACAGCCCCGCTCGTCACCACCTTGTAGAGCACCGCCGCCAGCGCACACGCCGCCAGCGTTCCCACGGCGTACTCGGCCGTGGTCATCCCTGCCTCGGCCGCCGCCTTCATCCGTGCCCAGCGCCGTGACCACCACGACATCACCATGATTGCGTCTCCCTTGCTTGTGTTGGTTGCACTGCTTTGCGCTGTCCTGCACTGCCTGTTGTCTTTGTCGCCTCGGCCGCACTACTGCCGTGCGGCTTCTCGTACTCGGTCGATCCGCTCCCGGTTGTCGTCCAGGAGCCGCGTCAACTCCCCTTCAAGAGCCCGCCGGCCAGCCCGTACACCACCGGCACCACGCCGACCGTCAGGAAGGCGGGGAGGAAGCACAGCCCCAGCGGTGCCGTGGCCAGGACACCCGCCCGGCGAGCGCGTATGCCCGCCTCGCGGGTCCGGGCTGTGCGCAACTGGACGGCCAGTCGTGACATGGGCTCCACGGCGGGCACACCCGTCGCCTGGGCCCGCTCCAGACAACGCGCCAGCCCTCCGGCGCCGGGAAGGTTCCCCAGACGTCCCCAGGCCGCCGCCGGATCCCCGCCCAGCCGTACCTCCGCGGCCGCTTGGGCGAGCCGTTCACCCACCGGGCCGCCCAGGGACGCCCCGACGGCCTCGGCAGCCTCCCGAGGCCCTGCACCGGCGGCGAGGCAGGCGGCCAGGAGATCGGCAGCGATGGGAAGTTGCCGCGCAACGTCCTCCGCCGGCACCTCACTCCCCGTGGACCGCCGCACACGTCTCCGCCACCGCCACACGCCGTACGCCACAGCGGCACCGGTCAGGCACCCGGCGGCGCCCCCGACCAAAACGAGCACGACAACTCCCGCGCCCCCTGCGAGAAGTCCGTCACCGGCCACCGCCTGCCGGGCCCGGACCCGCAGGCGGGCAACAGCACCTGCCCGACGGCCGGTTCCCCACAACGACGCCACCCGGCGGCGCACCACGCGTCTGCTGCGGACCCCGTTCACCAGCACGGCGGCCCCGACTGTGGCCATGGCCAGCGGAATCACAACTGCCGCGCACAGGACGAGGACTGCAAGCGGGGCGACCGGCCCCAGACCGCGGACGGCTTCACCGATCGTGTCTTCGTTGCTCACGCCAGGGATGAACGCACTTTCGCCGATCATTCCTTTGCCGATCACGAGCGACCGCCTCCCCCGGCCTCCCCGGCGGCGGACCGGACGATCCGGCCCGTCCACATGAGCCCCGCCCACTCGAGCAGCCCTCCGAGCACCAGGCAGCCGAGCCCGGCCGGGGTGTGCAACAGCACCCGCAGCGGGGCCGCCCCGAGTGCCGCCCCCATGAGGAGGACGAGCGCCGGGAGGACGGCGAGCATCGCCGCGGTCGATCTCGTGCCCGCCAACTGGGCCCGGAGCTCCTCCCGCTGGTCCCGTTCGGCGGCAAGAGCCGCAGCCACCCGCTCCAGCCCGGCGGCGAGCCCTGCTCCCCCGTCGACCGCGACCCGCCAGCAGGCGGCCACACCGTTCAGCCCGTGCGCCCCCGGACCGCTCCCCGCCTTCCGCAACGCCCTCGGGACGTCCCCGCCGAACCGCGCGGCCGCGGGCACCGCCGCCCAGCCCGGCCCGAGATCCTCGCCACCGGCCTCCGCCACGGCCTCGCCGGGCTGTCTTCCGGCCCGCAAGTCGCCCGCGACGGTCCCGCACAGATCGATCACGGCGGCTTCCCGAGCCTCCCGTTCACGCTGCCGGGCGCGAGCGGCGAGCCACCGCCGCACCACGGGAACCGCCAACACCCCGGCCAGCAGCGGCAGTACCGAATGCCCCAGCAGGGCCACCAGGCAGCCGAGCGGCACGCACATCCACTCGCGCCGTTCCTGCCACGCCCGGCGCAGACGCCTTTCCCCCTGGCGAAGCCAGAGTTGCGGTGCGGGCCCCTGCGGACCGGCCGTTCCGCCGCCCGCCAGGAGGAGCCTGGCACGGCGCACTTGCCGGCCCGGCCGCGACAGGGCACCGGCCGCCACTGCCGCGCAGAGCAGCGCCGCGCACCAGGACACGGCCTGCGGCGACATCCCGGCGGCGGTCATGGCGCACCCCCGCCACGCTCGCACAGCTCCGCCAAACGCGCCCACCCCGGCGCCCGTTCGAACCCTTCAGCGCCCCATACGGCTGCGGGGACGGTCGTCACGAAGCCGCTCCCGTCCCGGTCGAGCACGTGCACCTCCGCGACCCGCCTGCGCCCGCGGCGGTCGCGCGCCAGGTGGATCACCACCGACAGCGCGGCCGCCAACTGGCTGTGCAGTGCTGCCCGGTCGAGTCCAGCCGTCGAGCCCAGCGCCTCCAGCCGGGCGGGCACGTCGGAGGCGGCATTCGCATGCACCGTCCCGCACCCGCCTTCGTGGCCCGTGTTGAGCGCGGCAAGAAGATCCAGCACTTCGGCGCCGCGCACCTCGCCGACGACCAGGCGGTCCGGGCGCATCCGGAGCGCCTGGCGCACCAGGTCCCGCAAAGTGACCAGACCGGTGCCCTCCTGATTCGCCGGGCGGCTCTCCAGACGGACCACGTGAGGGTGGTCCGGGCGCAGTTCGGCCGAGTCCTCGGTGAGCACGATGCGTTCGTCCGGTGCGACCAGCCCGAGCAGGGTGGACAGCAGCGTGGTCTTCCCGCTGCCCGTACCTCCGCTGATCACGAACGACAGCCGGGCGGCCAACACGGCCCGCAACAGCCTCTGTCCGCCGGGCGGAACCGTCCCCGCTGCCACCAGCTCGTCCAAGGAGAAGGCGCGGGGCCGGACGACGCGCAGCGACAGGCAGGTCGATCCGACGGCCACCGGCGGCAGCACGGCGTGCAGCCGGGTGCCGTCGGGCAGGCGGGCGTCCACCCAGGGCCGGGCGTCGTCCAGGCGGCGTCCGGCGATGGCGGCGAGCCGCTGCGCGAGCCTGCGCACCGCTGCCGCGTCCGGGAAGGCCACTCCGGTCCGCTCCAGTCCCGCTCCACGGTCCACCCAGACCCGGTCGGGGGCGGTGACCAGCACATCGGTCACATCGGGTTCGGCCAGGAGGGGTTCCAGCGGGCCGGCCCCGGTCAGCTCGGAGCGCAACCGGTCGGCGGCGCCGAGCACTTCGGCGTCCCCGAGCAGCCGTCCCTCGTGCCGCAGGGCCTCCGCGACCCGGGCGGGGGTGGGCTCCAGCCCGCTCTCCGCCAGCCGCAGCCGTACGGCGTCCAGCAGGGCGCCCTTCATACCGGCACACCTCCGTCGCCGATCTGCACCGCGTCCCAGAACCGCGCGCAGAAGCGGGCCAGGGGGCCTCGCGTGCCGCCACCGGGCGGCCTTCCGGAGACCAGGGCCTGCGACAGGCCCGGCTCGGGCGGCAGTTCACCTGCCAGGGGCAGACCGAGGAGGCGCGCGATCTCGTCCCCGTCGAGCCCGGAACCGAACGGACCCCGGGCCACGGCCCGGAGGTCGTCCAGCACCATGCCCACCGTGGCCGCCACGCTCCGGGCCGCCGCGACGGCACGCAGTTCCGCGGGCACCACGAGCAGCCCCACGTCGAGCTGTTCGAGGGCGGTGAGGGCGGCGTCGTCCAGCCGGCGCGGCAGATCCACGACCACCGCTCCGCCGCGCCGCCGGGCCGCGGCGAGCACGGCCCGCATCGCGTCCGGCGGCACCACCGTGCAGTCGCTCCTGTCCCAGCTCAGCACCCGCAGGTCGTGCATCTCGGGCAGCGCCTCCTCCAGTGCCTGGCCCGCCACCCTGCCCCGCGAATCGGCGAAGGCGGGCCAGCGGAGCCCTTCCGCCCTCTCGCCCCCGAGCAGCACGTCGAGCCCGCCGCCCAGCGGATCACCGTCGATCAGCACGGTGCGCAGCCCCGCGCGGGCCGCGGCGAGGGCGAGTGCGCAGGCCAGCGTGCTGGCCCCGGCGCCTCCTCTCCCGCCGATGACCCCCACCGTGAACGCGGCGCGTCCCACGCCCTCCACCGCGTCGGCGATCCTGTCGACGAGCCATTTCTCACCGTCGGGCAGCAGTGCCACATGGCAGGCGCCGATCCCGACGGCCCGCTGCCAGACGCCCGGATCGTCCATGTCCTTGCCGACGAGCACCACCGCGTCCCTCCGGCCGGCGGCGCCGAGCCGCCCGGCGCAGTCGTCGCCGACCAGGACGAGCGGCGCGGATTCCCAACTCGCCCTGCGCGCGGGCGTTCCATGGGCGACCTCGGGAACGGCCCCGGCAGCGGCGCACAGCCGCAGCAGGTCGTCGAGCAGTCCTTCGTCCTCGGTGACGATCAGCGGCCCGTTCTGTCTGCCGGGCATGGAAGCGTGCCAATCGGATGTACGGGATCCGGTCACGGTGCCCTCCCCTCTCACTACGCGCTCTCGATCCGCGGGCATCGCGGAAGTCGCGGGGAATCACCGTGCAGCGAACCGGGAAATCGTGTGGATCTTGGTCAAAAACTGTGGACAACTCAGCGGATGTGAATATCCCGCTCACCTATACCGGTGACTTCCGGAGAGCGGCGGTTTGATTACGCTGCGTCACGAGCACGAAGGGGGCAGGAGCGCCGCCGGACGCGGCCGCACGAGGGGAGGAAGGCCCGATGGGGATGGACGAAACACATCCGGACATGCGACGACCCCCGCCGGGGGGGAGAGCGGGGGTCGTCCCCACGGCCGACTCGGGGGGGGAGGAGCCGGACCGGGTTAGACACGGTCGCGAACGATCCGTGACTTCCATGGTGTACCCGAGAGCCTTCTCAGGCAAACCCACACGCCTCAGCTTACGCCGAATGGAGGGCCCCTATGCTCGGCGGAGTGGAAAACCACTCCTTGCCCCGGACGGCCGCCTTCTTTGATCTGGACAAGACGGTCATTGCCAAGTCGAGCACGCTCACCTTCGGCAAGTCCTTCTACCAAGGCGGCTTGATCAACCGGCGTGCCGTGCTGCGCACCGCGTATGCACAGTTCGTCTTCCTGGCCGGCGGTGCCGACCACGATCAGATGGAACGCATGCGCCAGTATCTCTCCGGACTCTGCCGCGGCTGGAATGTCCAGCAGGTCCGGGAGATCGTCGCGGAAACCCTGCACGAGCTCATCGACCCGATCATTTACGACGAGGCCGCATCGCTCATCGAGGAGCACCACGCGGCCGGCCGCGATGTCGTGATCGTCAGCACCTCGGGCGCCGAGGTGGTCGAGCCGATCGGCCGGCTGCTGGGCGCCGACCGGGTCGTCGCCACGCGCATGGTCGTGGAGGACGGCGCGTTCACCGGGGAGGTCGAGTACTACGCCTACGGCCCCACCAAAGCAGAGGCCATCAGGGAGCTCGCACAGTCGGAGGGCTACGACTTGGCGCGCTGCTACGCCTACAGCGACTCGGTGACGGACATCCCCATGCTGGAGTCGGTGGGCCATCCGCACGCGGTCAATCCCGACCGGGCCCTGCGCCGCGAGGCCGTCGCCCGCGACTGGCCCGTTCTCACCTTCAGCCGCCCCGTGCGGCTCAGGCAGCGCGTGGCCTCCCTGGCCATGCCCTCGCGTCCGGCGCTGGTCATGGCCGCGGCGTTCGGCGCGGCCGCCGCCACCGCAGGCCTGGTCTGGCTGGCGGGCCGCCGCCGCAACTACCCGACTGCTTTGCCCGGCTTTGACGGCAAAAGCAAAGAACTGCGGCTTGGACTTCCGCATCTCCGGCGACAGGAGTAGAAAGGACTTGACGGCCCGCGAGACCAGGGACATCCGGGAGGACGCCCTTCACGCACCAAGGCCCCACGGACCGCGCACGAACGTCGGGCACCCACGCGACGCCGACCCGTCGATTACGGGCCAGCCGCACCAGGTGACGGGCGAAGTCCCCGACCTGATGGGCAAGTTTCGTGCACGCATGGTAACCCGATGGACGTGCCAGCGGCGGTACCAATGCAGGACCGGTACCGCCGCAACCCTGTGCACAGGCACGTCACGGCGCGCCCGCACGGAAGCCCGTCAGGCGGCGCCCCGCTGCAGTGCTTCGCAAACGGCCGTGCTCTCGCGCACTCCCAGTTCCACCGCCCGCCCGCAGTGGGCGATCCAGGCGGCCACGCCCTCGGGCGTTCCGGACACATAGCCCTCCAGGGCCGCCGCATAGGCCTCGCGCCCCAGCTCCGCATGCCCGACCTCGGCCGGGCAGACGGCCTTGGGGTCGAGCCCGCTGCCGATCAGCACGATGCGCTCCGCCGTCCTGGCGACCAGGCCGTTGTGCGACCCGAAAGGCCGCAGAGCCAGCAACTCGCCGTGCACCACGGCCGCCGTGACCGGCGCCGGCGCCTCGCTTCCCGCGATCAGCAGGCCTGCCAGCCCCTCGAGCCGGCCCGACACCTCGTCCGCCTCCGGCAGCTCCAGGCCGATCAGCGGCTCGTCGACGGGCTCCCCGGCGAGCCGCGGCCGTCCCACCCGTGCGTCCGGGGTGTCGCCGCCCGCGGCCACGAGATGCAGCCGGGCGAGCACACGCAGCGGCGACTGCCGCCACACGCTGAGCAGTTGCCCCGCCTCGGCGGTCAGGCGCAGCGCGGCACCCACGGTGCGCGGTTCGCCCTCACCGCCGAAGTCGGAGCGGCGGCGTACCTCTTCGAGCGCCCAGTCCGCACCGGACAGGGCAGCGGAGCCGCGCGCGCCGCGCAGCGCAGCCTCGGAGGTGATCTCATTGCTTCGGCGGCGCATCACGCGATGCCCGTACACCCGGTCCACCGCCCTGCGCACGGAGTCCACGGAGTCGGCAACGCCCGGCAGCGAAGCCAGGGCGGCGAGCGGATCGGCTGTCGTACTCATGGGCAAAACCCTACGCACTTCGGACTCACACCCCTCGAACGAGTGGTCTTCTTCACTCACGGCTCTCACACCGCGCATCCCCGCGCCTACGCTTGGTGAACATGAAGATCGCTTTCGTAGGGAAGGGCGGCAGCGGGAAGACCACGCTGTCCTCGCTCTTCATCCGCCATCTCGCCGCCGCCCACGCCCCCGTCGTCGCCGTGGACGCGGACATCAACCAGCATCTGGGCGCGGCGCTCGGGCTCGACGAAGCGGATGCCGCCGCGCTGCCCGCAATGGGCGCGCAGCTGCCCTTGATCAAGTCCTGGCTGCGAGGCACGAATCCGCGGATCGCCGTCGACACCATGATCAAGACCACCCCGCCCGGCGAGGGTTCACGGCTGGTGCGCATCGGCGAGGACAACCCGGTGTATCAGGCGTGCGCCCGCCCCGTACGGATGGACGAGGGCGTCCCGGTCCGGCTGATGGCGACCGGGCCGTTCACCGAGTCCGACCTCGGTGTCGCGTGCTACCACTCCAAGGTCGGTGCGGTCGAGCTCTATCTGAACCATCTCGTCGACGGCGCCGGCGAGTACGTCGTCGTCGACATGACGGCGGGCAGCGACTCCTTCGCCTCGGGCATGTTCACCCGCTTCGACATGACCTTCCTGATCGCCGAGCCCACGCGCAAGGGCGTCTCCGTCTACCGCCAGTACAAGGAGTACGCACGGGACTTCGGGGTCTGCCTGAAGGTCGTGGGCAACAAGGTGCAGGGCAGCGACGACGTGGACTTCCTGCGCGAGGAGGTCGGGGACGACCTGCTCACCACAGTCGGCCACTCCGACTGGGTCCGGGCCATGGAGAAGGGCCGTCCGCCGCGCTTCGGCCTGCTCGAAGAGGCCAACCGGCAGGCCCTGGACACGCTGCGCGCGGCAGCCGACGCCACGTACGAACAGCGCGACTGGCAGCGTTACACGCGCCAGATGGTGCACTTCCACCTGAAGAACGCGCAGAGTTGGGGCAATGCGAAGACGGGCACCGACCTGGCGGCACAGGTCGACCCTTCCTTCGTGCTGGACGAACGGATCCTGGCTACTCCGCAGCCCGCCTGACGTCCGCCCTCCGCGCCTTCCCGTCGGAGCCGTCCCTCTTGCCGGCGTCCTTCCCGGACGCCTTACGGGTTGAGGCGTGCGAAGCGGCGGGCCGGTTGCCGAGGAACCGCCCCCATCCCTTCTTCGGTGCCTCGCCGACGTCCAGAGTGCGCAGCTTCGCGAGCACCCCGGGGTCCTGCACGTCGAGCCAGTCGGCGAGTTGCTTGAACGACACGCATCGCACGCCCTTCTTCCCGCAGACCGTCTTGATGACGCTCTCGACGGCGTGCATGTACGTTCCGCCGTTCCAGGACTCGAAGTGGTCGCCCACGAAGAACGGGGCGCGGTTGCCCCGGTAGGCCCGGTTGAAACCGGCGAGGAGACCGTCGCGCATCTGGTCGCCCCACTCGTCGCGCAGGGAGGGGTCGCCCTTGGTGATTCCGGACTGGTTGGCAAGGAAGTTGTAGTCCATCGACAGTGTCTCGAAGTCCTCGCCGGGCACCGGGATGTCCTGCAGCGGGAAGTCCCAGATGCCGCCGGTCCTGCGGGGCCAGACCTGCCGGCCGCCGATGGAACTGGCGTCGTAGCGGAACCCCATGGCCCTGGCCGCGGGGATGAGGTTGTGCTGACCCTCCAGGCAAGGAGCGCGGCCGCCGACGAGTTCCTTGCTGTAGTCGAACGGCAGGGGTGGCTCGTTGCGCAGGCCGGTGTTCGTCTTCCATCTCTTGACGAAGGACTCGGCCTGCCGGATCTCGCTCATCCATTCCTCGGTGGTCCAGGTGCCGACCCCGTCGTCGGAGCCGCAGAAGTGACCGTTGAAGTGCGTGCCGATCTCGTTGCCCTCAAGCCAGGCGCCACGGAGCTGCCGAACGGTGTCCCTGACTCCCTCGACGTCGTTGAAGCCGATGTCGGACGCGCCGGCGGCGTGCCTGGGCGGGTCGTACAACTCCCTTTTGCCGTAGGGGAGGAGGTAGACGCCGCTGAGGAAGTACGTCATGGTCGCGTGGTACTTCCTGCCGACCGCGCGGAAGCGGGAGAACAGCTTCTGGCCGTCCTCGCCCGCCCCGTCCCACGAGAAGACGACGAACTGCGGCGGCTTTTCCCCGGGTCCGAGGCGACGGGGCTTCGGCTGCCGGGGCTGGGGACCGGTCTCGGCGGTGGAGCCGTCGCCGATGAGCCGGGAAGGGCGTTCGACCGCGTTCGGCAGGGCCGCCCCCTCCTCCGGCCCCGCGTCGCCGGGCGTCATCCCGGAACAGCCGGACGCCCCGGTCGTCAGCGCCAGAGCGGCAAGGCCGCCCAACGCGAATCTCCATGCAGCCGCCATCGGCGCACCTCACCCTTCGGCCGGACCGGCCGATCCGGCCCTCGGACCGTTCACGCGGCGCCAACCTCGCACGAACCGAGGCGAGAGAAAGTATGACAAGCCGAAGAACGGTACGGATTCACCTGTTAGAGGGAAGGTGGCCCGCCTCGCTCCGCTCGCTCTTCCGCCGGGCCTTTACTCTCCATTACGATTCGTTTACTGAGAGTTGAGAAAGCCTCAGCCGAAGCAGCCGCTCCCGCCGCTGCCCGCCGTGACCACGGCCGCACCTCGACACGGCCGCGCCGCCCCGACGAAGACGGGAACGACCATGCACGCTCAGCCGATTCCGGCATCTCCGCCCCCACCCGACCCCTCCCGGAACCGCCGGTCCGAGCCCGTCGGACCGGCCAGGCCCTCCACATCCCGCCTGCGCCGGGAGCTGCGCACCTCGGTGACCGTCTCCCTGGTGGCGCTTCCCCTCTCCCTGGGGATCGCGCTCGCCTCGGGTGCACCGCTCCAGGCAGGCCTCGTGGCGGTGGCCGTGGGCGCCGTGGTCTCCGTCGTGCTCGGCGGGGCGCCACCCCTGGTGGGCGGCGCCGCCACCGGGCTGGTGGTGGTGACGGCCGAGCTGGTCCAGCGCTACGGCTGGCGGGTCACCTGTGCGATCACGGCACTGGCCGGTCTGACCCAACTCGCCCTCGGGGCGGCCAGGGTGGGCCGCCTGGTGCTGGCGGCAGGTCCGGCGGCCGTGCATGGCCTGCTCGCCGGGGTCGGTGCGGCCATCGCGTTCGGCCAGGCACCCGTCCTCCTGGGCGGCACCCCCGGGGGACCGTTCCCGGAGAGCCTCGGCGCACTTCCATCACAGCTGGCGCACCCCCGGCCGGAGGCGCTGCTGGTCGGCATCCTCACCGCAGCCGTGACGGTCTGCTGGGGCCGCGTCCCCGGGCGGGCCGGGCGATGGCTGCACAGGGTCCCCGCACCCTTCGCAGCCCTGGCCGCGGCGACCGCGGCCGGCGCCGCCACCGCCCTGCCCCGAGTCACCTTCTCCCCATGGGAATTGCGAGCGCCGGCGCCCCTTCCCCACAGTCCGGTCCTGGGAGTCTTCGCGGCCGTTCTGACGGTCGCACTCGTCGCCGGCATGGAGTCCCTTCCCGCCGCGATGGACCTGCGACGGATCCGGACCCAACAGCCCACCGCGCAAGGGCAGGAGCGCGCGGACGGCGCCGCCGACGGGCCGGACCGCGAGCTGGCCGGGCAAGGTCTCGCCACGCTGGTGTCCGGACTGCTGGGCGGACTGCCCGTCGCCCGTGGCACGCGGCCGACGGCGGATGAAGACACAGCCATGCCGACCGGCAGCACCAAGTCGCGTCTCCCCCAAGGCGCTTGGATCCTGGCCTGCGCGGGCGCGCTGGTGCTGGCGGTCGCGCTGCGACTTGTGCCGCTGGTCGCCCTGTCCTCCCTGGTTCTGGTGGCCGGGGTGCGGATGGCCGTTTCCGCGCACCGCGGGCTGATGCCGCACGGGTGGCGGGAGTTCGCCGTGTACGGGGCCACGTGCGGATCCGTCACGATGCTCGGCGTGCTCCAGGGGCTCGCAGTGGGGCTGGGTGTCACAGTGCTTCTCTCACTGGGTCGGATCTCGCGGCTCGCCCGCGCCAAGGCGTACGGGGTCGTCCGTGCCGGCTCCGGGCACACCGCCGGTACCACGGCCATCGGCGGCGCCGAGGCCTCCGGGACCGCCGGTTCCGGGATGCCCGTCGACTCCCACGTCTGCCACCCCTGGACCCCGTGGCGCAACCACCACTGCACCCACCCCCGCACCACGGCCGGGCCGCCGGGGCCGGTGAGCGGGCGGCAACTCCTGGGAGGCGTCAGCGCGTTCCAGCGGAACACTGCGCCACGGGTGCGCGACGAGCTGGCGCGCCTCGCCCGCGAGGGGCAGTGCCCCGGGCACCTGTTCCTCACCTGCGCCGACTCCCGGCTGGTGACCAGCATGATCACGTCGAGCGGTCCCGGCGATCTCTTCACGGTGCGCAATGTGGGGAACCTGATGCCGCCGCCGGGCAACGACGGCACCTGCGACTCCGTGGGGGCTGCCGTGGAGTACGCCGTCGACGTGCTCCGGGTCGGCACCATCACGGTGTGCGGGCACTCCGGCTGCGGGGCGATGCAGGCGCTCCTCAACTCCGCCGCATCTCCCGGCCCGCAGCCGGGGTCCGCGGCGGAGACCTCGCTCGGCCGCTGGCTGCGGCACGGAAGGCCGAGTCTGGCCCGGATGCAGCGCATCGGCCGGCTCGGACGCGGGGAGGTCGCACTGGACGACCGGCCGGTCGCCGACGACGGCGAGCGGCTCGCCCTCGTCAACGTGATGCAGCAGCTCGATCACCTGATGGCGCATGCCTGTGTCGCCCGGCGCGTGGCCGAGGGTTCGCTCCATCTGCAGGGCCTGTACTTCGATGTCGCCCGGGCCCAGGCCTATGTTCTGGACCAGCGGTCCCACACCTTCAGCGCTGTCCGGCCGGAGGTCCTCGATGCCGTTCAACCCCTCTGACCTCGGCTTCCCCATGGCCAGGCACCCGGATAGAGGTCTAAACCAGTTTTTGCCCACACCTCTTGTCAGGGTGCGCCCCGGGCTGATGAGCTATGGGCCGGGACGCAACGTGCCCCCTGGGAAAGGGAGATGTCGTGAGCAACGAAAGCCTGGCCAACCTTCTGAAGGAGGAGCGCCGCTTTGCACCGCCTGCCGGTCTGGCCGCGGAGGCCAATGTCACCGCCCAGGCATACGAGCAGGCGAAGGCGGACCGGCTGGGCTTCTGGGCCGAGCAGGCCCGGCGTCTGAGCTGGGAGACCGAGCCGACGGAGACGCTGGACTGGTCGAACCCGCCGTTCGCGAAGTGGTTCGCGGACGGGAGGCTCAACGTCGCATACAACTGCGTCGACCGGCACGTGGAGAACGGCCTGGGCGAGCGGGTGGCCCTGTACTTCGAGGGCGAGCCGGGCGACACCCGTGCGATCACCTATGCCGAGCTGCAGCGCGAGGTCTCCAAGGCCGCCAACGCGCTGACCGAGCTGGGCGTCCGGGCGGGCGACCGGGTCGCGATCTACCTGCCGATGATCCCGGAGGCGGTCTTCTCGATGCTGGCCTGTGCCCGCATCGGTGCCCCGCACTCCCTGGTCTTCGGTGGTTTCTCGGCCGACGCGCTGGCGACCCGCATCGTCGATGCCGATGCCCGCGTCGTCATCACGGCCGACGGCGGATACCGGCGCGGCAAGGCCTCTTCGCTGAAGCCCGCCGTCGACGAGGCCCTGACCCGGCCGGGCACGGAGAACGTCCGCAGTGTGCTCGTCGTCCGCCGCACCGGCCAGGAGGACCTCGCCTGGACCGAGGGCCGCGACATCTGGTGGCACGACCTGGTCGAGCGCCAGTCCGACCAGCACACGCCAGAGGCCTTCGACGCCGAGCACCCGCTGTTCATCCTCTACACCTCGGGGACCACGGGTAAGCCCAAGGGGATCCTGCACACCTCCGGCGGCTACCTGACCCAGGTCTCGTACACGCACCACGCCGTCTTCGACCTCAAGCCGGAGTCCGACGTCTTCTGGTGCACCGCCGATGTCGGCTGGGTGACGGGCCACTCGTACATCGTCTACGGCCCGTTGAGCAACGGCGCGACGGAAGTGCTCTACGAGGGCACCCCGGACACCCCGCACCAGGGCCGCTGGTGGGAGATCGTCCAGAAGTACGGCGTCACCGTCCTCTACACCGCGCCGACCGCCATTCGCGCCGCCATGAAGTGGGGCGACGACATCCCGGCGAAGTTCGACCTGTCCAGCCTGCGCATCCTGGGCTCGGTCGGCGAGCCCATCAACCCCGAGGCCTGGGTCTGGTACCGCAAGCACATCGGCGCCGACCGGACGCCCGTCGTGGACACCTGGTGGCAGACCGAGACCGGCGGCATCATGATCAGCCCGCTGCCGGGGGTCACCGAGACCAAGCCCGGCTCGGCGCAGGTGCCGCTCCCCGGCATCGCCGCCACGGTCGTGGACGACGAGGCCCGCGAGGTCCCCGACGGCCACGGCGGCTACCTCGTCCTCACCGAGCCGTGGCCCTCGATGCTCCGCACCATCTGGGGCGACGACCAGCGGTACCGCGACACCTACTGGTCGCGCTTCGAAGGACGTTACTTCGCGGGCGACGGCGCCAAGAAGGACGACGACGGCGACATCTGGCTGCTCGGCCGCGTCGACGACGTGATGCTGGTCTCCGGCCACAACATCTCCACGACCGAGGTCGAGTCGGCGCTCGTCTCGCACCCGAAGGTCGCCGAGGCGGCGGTCGTCGGCGCCACCGACCCGCAGACCACCCAGGCGATCTGCGCCTTCGTCATCCTGCGCAGCGGCGCCGCCGGCGAGGACGAGCAGGGTCTGGCCGAGGAGCTGCGGGCGCATGTGGCCAAGCAGCTGGGCCCGATCGCCAAGCCCAAGCGGATCCTGCCGGTGGCCGAGCTGCCCAAGACGCGCTCCGGCAAGATCATGCGCCGACTGCTGCGCGACGTGGCCGAAAACCGCACCCTCGGCGACGTCACCACGCTTACCGACTCCTCGGTCATGGACCTCATCCAGGCCAAGCTCCCGTCGGCCTCCGGCAGCGAGGACTGAAGCGCGGTCCGAAGCGAGAACTGACTGCTCAGAGGCGCTGCACCGGCCCACCGGCCATGAAGGGCACCCGGCATCCCGCCGGGTGCCCTTCACTCTTTCGGGTTAGGGTAAGTACTGGTCGCGTAAAAATCGCGACAAGAATCAGGGGCGCGCCGGGAAGTCTGGTCGGCACACAGCACACGTGTACGCACGTGTTTCAGTCGACCCCCAGGAGGTCCACCGCCGTGGCCGCGCCCAAGAACCGCCGTTCCGTCTTCCTCGGCAGGCTGCCCCTGCCCGAACGGAACTACCTGGCAGAAGCACTGCGCACCGAGACCGTCGGTGGTGTGCTGCTGCTGGCGGCGGCCGTCGCGGCGCTGATCTGGGCGAACACCCCGCTGCGGGAGAGCTACGAGACGGTCCGGTCCTTCCATCTGGGCCCCGGCTCCCTCGGGCTCAACCTCTCCGTCCAGCACTGGGCGGCCGACGGTCTGCTCGCGGTCTTCTTCTTCGTCGCCGGCATCGAGCTCAAACGCGAGCTTGTCGCCGGTGAGCTGCGCGATCCCAAGGCCGCCCTGCTCCCCGTGGTCGCCGCGATCTGCGGCATGGCGATGCCGGCGATCGTCTACTTCACGGTCGCGAAGAGCGGCGGCGGTTCCCTGGGCGGCTGGGCCGTCCCGACCGCCACCGACATCGCCTTCGCCCTCGCCGTGCTGGCCGTCATCGGCACCTCCCTGCCCTCGGCACTGCGCGCGTTCCTGCTGACGCTCGCGGTCGTCGACGACCTGTTCGCCATCCTGATCATCGCGATCTTCTTCACCCAGAAGATCAACTTTGCGGCTCTGGGTTTTGCCGCGCTGGGGCTGGCGGTCTTCTGGCTGCTGCTGCGCAAGGGGGTGCGCGGCTGGTACGTCTACGTCCCGCTGGCGGTGGTCAACTGGGCGCTGATGTACAACAGCGGCGTGCACGCGACCATCGCGGGCGTCGCCATGGGCCTGATGCTGCGCTGCACCCGGCACGACGACGAGCAGCACTCCCCCGGCGAGCACATCGAGCACCTTGTGCGCCCCCTGTCGGCAGGCCTGGCCGTGCCGCTGTTCGCGCTCTTCTCCGCGGGCGTGGCCCTGTCCGGCGGCGCACTGTCGGACGTCTTCCGGCGGCCCGAGACGCTCGGTGTCGTCCTCGGCCTGGTGCTCGGCAAGGCGGTCGGCGTCTTCGGCGGCACCTGGACGGCCGCACGGTTCACCAGGGCGGAGCTCAACCCGGACCTCAAGTGGCCGGACGTGTTCGCCGTGGCCACGCTGGCCGGCATCGGCTTCACGGTGTCCCTGCTGATCGGTGAGCTCGCCTTCGCCGGCGACGCCGTGCTGACATCCGAGATCAAGGCGGCCGTGCTGGTCGGTTCCCTGACGGCGGCGGTCCTCGCCGCCATCCTGCTCAAGCTGCGCGACAACAAGTACAAGAAGCTCTGCGCCGACGAGGACCGGGACGAGGACGACGACGGCATCCCGGACATCTACGAGCAGGGCAACCCCGAGTACCACCTGCGCATGGCGGCGCTCCTCGAAGCGAAGGCCGCCGAACACCGCAGGCTGGCGCAAGTCGCCGCCGGACGCCCCGCCGGGGAGGATGGTCCGGCATGATCTGAGAGTCTTTACCTCTGCGGAACCTGCGAAATCCGGCCCGCCGTACGCACGGTGGGTAGGTATTCCGCCGGATCTCCGCGGAGGACGAAGCTGATGACGATGAGGGAGCAGTCGATGAGCGCAGCCGACGACGGCGCGAACCGCAGCCTCGGCCAGCTGGTGGCGACGGCGACCACCGAGCTGTCCGCGCTGGTGCACGACGAGATCGCGCTGGCCAAGGCCGAGTTGCGGGAGGACGCCCGGCGGCTGGGCATCGGCGGCGGCGCGGTCGCCGCCGCGGGGGCGCTGGCGCTGTTCTCCCTGCCGGTGCTCAGCTTCGCGGCGGCGTACGGGATCCACAACCTCGGCCTGGGACTCGCCTGGTCCTTCCTGATCACCGGCGGAGCGTTCCTGCTGATCGCCGCCGTGCTCGTGCTGCTTGCCGTGGCCAAGTTCAAGAAGATCAAGAAGCCGGAGAAGAGCATCGCCTCGGCGCGCGAGACGGCGGCGGTGCTCGGCACTGTCAAGCCGCACCCGCGTTCTCCGGCCGACACCAGCCGGACGGACGCATCTGTGACACGCTCGTCCGTATGACGGTGCCCGACTCTCCCGCAGCGCCCGCGTCCCCCGGCCCCGACAGGCCCGCCGTGCCGGGGCCCCCGTCGGCCGCTGCGGCCTCCCCCGCCTCGGTCGTCCGTCCCGACGGACCGTGGACCCACCGGGAGGTCGCGGCGAACGGTGCACGGTTCCATATCGCCGAGATGGGCGAGGGGCCGCTGGTGCTGCTGTTGCACGGCTTCCCCCAGTTCTGGTGGACCTGGCGCCACCAGCTGCCCGCCCTCGCGGAGGCGGGGTTCCGTGCGGTCGCCATGGACCTGCGCGGGGTGGGCGGCAGCGACCGTACGCCCCGGGGCTACGACCCGGCGAACCTGGCCCTCGACATCACCGGTGTGATCCGCTCCCTCGGTGAGCCGGACGCCGCCCTCGTCGGCCACGACCTGGGCGGATACCTGGCCTGGACCGCGGCCGTGATGCGGCCCAAGCTGGTGCGCCGCCTCGCGGTGTCCTCGATGCCGCACCCGCGCCGCTGGCGCTCCGCGATGCTCACCGATGTCCGGCAGAGCGCGGCGGGCTCCTACGTGTGGGGGTTCCAGCGGCCGTGGCTGCCGGAGCGTCAACTCGTCGCGGACGACGCCGCCCTGGTGGGCCGGCTGATGCGGGACTGGTCGGGGCCGCGGCTGCCGGACGACGAGGCGGTCGAGGTCTACCGGCGGGCCATGTCGATCCCCTCGACGGCGCACTGCTCGATCGAGCCGTACCGCTGGATGGTCCGGTCGATGGCACGCCCGGACGGCATCCAGTTCAACCGCCGTATGAAGCGGCCGGTGCGGGTGCCGACGCTGCACCTGCACGGATCCCTCGATCCGGTGATGCGCACGCGCAGTGCCGCGGGCTCCGGCGAGTACGTGGAGGCGCCGTACCGCTGGCGCCTCTTCGACGGGCTGGGGCATTTCCCTCATGAGGAGGATCCGGCGGCGTTCTCGTCGGAGCTGGTGAGCTGGCTGAAGGACCCGGAGCCCGACCGTTAGGGCCCGCGGCCCCGGTCCGGGTCCGGTGGCCACTTGCCCCGCGCATAGGCCAATTGCCGGACCCGCAGGCGATTACCGACCTCCGGGCCCGGGCAGAGCTTTCGGTATGGGCTGGACGCACGACTACCGTGACGTGACGCAGGAGCGCAGCACCAAAGGCGATGCCGCGCTGGCTGTGACGGAGGCACCCGAGCGGGGCGGTCACCCGCCGGAGGCCGGGCACGATCCCCGCATCGGCATCCCGCGCATCATCCACCGCCGCGCCCGCTGGGTCTCGGCGCGGCTGCGCCACCCGCGCGGACGCTGAGCGCACAGCCCGGTCCGGGCGACAGCACCCGCCCGGCAGGCACCGCGGGCCCCGGCAGCGTCAGAGGGCGCAGCCCTGCGTGTCCGCCCTGCCCGTCGCCGTGCGACCGTTCACGGCGTCCTCGCGGACCTCGTCCGCGGTGAGGGCGTATCCGGTGTCGGCGTCGTCGAGGGACTTGGCGAAGACGACTCCGTAGACCTTGCCCTCCGGAGTGAGCAGCGGGCCGCCGGAGTTGCCCTGCCGCACGGTGGCGTAGAGCGAGTAGACGTCGCGGCGGACGTTGCCGCGGTGGTAGATGTCCGGACCGTTGGCCTGAACCCGGCTGCGGATGCGGGCCGACCGCACGTCGTAGGCACCGTTCTCGGGGAAGCCGGCCACGATGGCGCTCTTGCCGCTCTCCGCGTCGGAGCCGGCGAAGTGCAGGGCGGGCGCGTCGAGTGACGGTACGTCGAGTACGGCGATGTCGCGCTTCCAGTCGTAGAGCACGACGCGCGCCTCGTGCAGCTTGCCCTGGCCGCCGACCTGCACGGTGGGCTCGTCCACACCGCCGACGACATGGGCGTTGGTCATCACGCGGCCCGGCGCGAAGACGAAGCCGCTGCCCTCCAGGACCTTGCCGCAGCCGGGTGCGTTGCCGACGACCTTGACGACGCTGCGCTGGGCCTCCGCGGCGACGGGGCTGCCCGCGAGCGCCGGGTCGGGCGCGGGGACAGAGGTGATGGGCTCGGTCGAGAACGGCGCGAAGACCTGCGGGAAGCCGTTCTGCGCGAGGACGGTGCTGAAGTCCGCGAACCAGGTGTTGGCCTGCTGCGGCACCACCCGCGCGACGCCGAGCAGCACCTTGGAGCTGCGGACCTCCTTGCCCAGCGTGGGCAGGGACGTCCCGGCGAGGGCGGAGCCGATCAGCCAGGCGACGAGCAGCATGGCGACGACGTTGACGAGCGCGCCGCCCGTGGCGTCCAGGGCCCGGGCCGGGGACCAGGTGATGTGACGGCGCAGCTTGTTGCCGAGGTGGGTGGTGGCGGCCTGGCCCACGGAGGCGCAGACGATGACGATGGCAACGGCCGCGATGGCCGCGACGCCGCCCGGCGGGGAACCGCCCGTGGCACTGTCCCAGATCACGGGCAGGGCGTAGACCGCGGCCAGCCCGCCGCCGAGGAAACCGATCACCGAGAGCACGCCGACGACGAACCCCTGGCGATAGCCGACGACCGCGAACCACACGGCGGCGACCAGCAGCACGATGTCCAGCACGTTCACCGAAAAATGCCTCGCTCGGGGATGGTCGGCCGGGTCGCCGGCGTCCGGGGGTGGGGTGGCGCGGAGGCCACCGTCTCATGCCCGTCAGCCACGCCAGTCCACCGGTACCTGCCGCTCACGGTTCCAGGGGCGCTCCCAGCCCGCGTAGTGCAGCAGCCGGTCGATCACGCCGGCGGTGAACCCCCAGACGACGGCGTCGCCGACGCTGAAGACCGGGCCCTGGTGACCGCTGGGGTGGACGGCCGTGGCGCGGTTGCGCGGGTCGGTCAGCTCGGAGACCGGGACGGTGAAGACCCGGGCCGTCTCCCGCGGGTCGACCGGGCCGACCGGGCTGGGCTCGCGCCACCAGCCGAGGACCGGGGTGACGACGAAATCGCTGACGGGGATGTAGAGCCGGGGCAGCACCCCGAAGACCTGGACGCCGGAGGCGTCGAGGCCGGTCTCCTCCTCCGCCTCGCGCAGCGCGGCCCGCACCGGCCCGCCGTCGGCCGGGTCGCCGTCCTCCGGGTCGAGGGCGCCGCCGGGGAAGGAGGGCTGGCCGGCGTGCGAGCGCAGGTTCCCCGCGCGCTCCAGGAGCAGCAGCTCCGGGCCCCGTTCGCCCTCGCCGAAGAGCACGAGCACGGCGGACTGCCGGCCGCCCTCCTGCGGCGGCAGGAAGCGGCTGAGCTGCTGCGGCCGGATCGTCTCGGAGACCTGTACGAGGGGATCCAGCCACTCCGGGAGCCCCTCCGTGCTCACCTCGGCTCCGCCGGTCCGACGGACCTCGCCGCCGCAGGCGCTCGTCATGCGCTTCGCCATGTCATTCGGCTCCCAGCGGGGGTGCGGGCGGGCCCGGGAAGTCCGGCGGGGGCTTGAGCCGCTGGCCGGGGCCGCCGGCCATCTCGTACTTGAGCAGCTTCCTGGCCTTGTCCGGGTCCGTCTCGCCCTCCCCGTACGCCGGGCAGAGCGGGGCGATCGGGCAGGCGCCGCAGGCGGGCTTGCGCGCGTGGCAGACGCGCCGGCCGTGGAAGATGATCCGGTGCGAGAGCATCGTCCACTCGCTCTTGGGGAAGAGCGAGCCGATCTCCGCCTCGACCTTCTCCGGGTCCTCCTGCTCCGTCCACTTCCAGCGCCGGACGAGCCGCCCGAAGTGGGTGTCCACCGTGAGGCCCGGGACGCCGAAGGCATTGCCCAGCACCACGTTGGCGGTCTTGCGGCCGACGCCGGGGAGGGTCACGAGATCCTCCAGGCGGCCCGGGACCTCGCCGCCGAAGCAGTCGCGCAGGGCGGTGGAGAGCCCTATGAGGGCCTTGGACTTGGCACGGAAGAAGCCCGTCGGCCGGATCAGCTGCTCCAGCGTCTCGGGGTCGGCGGCCGCCATGTCCTCGGGCGTGGGGTAGGCGGCGAAGAGCGCGGGGGTGGTCTGGTTGACACGCAGGTCGGTGGTCTGGGCGGAGAGGACCGTGGCGACCAGGAGCTGGAAGGGATTCTCGAAGTCCAGCTCGGGGTGGGCGTACGGATAGACCTCGGCGAGCTCGCGGTTGATGCGGCGGGCGCGGCGGACCAGCGCCGTCCGCGACTCGGGTCCGGCGGCGGGCTTCCGTTTACCCCCTGTTGCACCCTTCGCGGTCTTTGCCGGGGCGCGTTCGCCCACAGCAGAATTCCCGGCCGAGGTCACCCTCCCGGCCCCCTTGCCCTGTGCTCTCACCGGCGTATTGGACACCCGGCCAGACTAAAGCCCAGCACCGACATCCGCCCCGGCCGCAGGAAAACCACAGCCCAATCGGACCCCTGCCGTAGGGCTTCGTGCGACGATGCGCCACACTTGTGTTTGATCACACAGTTTTACCGACGGGCATCATGGGGACCACGGTCCCCTGTGCATGTCGACAAGGAGAGAACTCGTGGACGACGTTCTGCGGCGCGCCCCGCTCTTCGCGGCGCTCGATGACGAGCAGGCCGCTGAGCTGCGCGCCTCCATGGGCGAGGTCACCCTCGCGAGGGGCGACGCCCTGTTCCACGAAGGCGACCCGGGCGACCGCCTCTACGTGGTGACCGAGGGCAAGGTGAAGCTCCACCGCACCTCCCCCGACGGCCGCGAGAACATGCTGGCGGTCCTGGGCCCCGGCGAGCTCATCGGCGAGCTGTCCCTCTTCGACCCCGGTCCGCGCACCGCCACGGCCACCGCGCTCACCGAGGTCAAGCTGCTCGGTCTGGGCCACGGCGACCTGCAGCCCTGGCTCAACGCCCGCCCCGAGGTGGCCACGGCCCTGCTGCGTGCCGTCGCCCGCCGGCTGCGCCGCACCAACGACTCGATGTCGGACCTCGTCTTCTCCGACGTCCCCGGCCGCGTCGCCAAGGCCCTGCTCGACCTGTCGCGCCGCTTCGGCGTGCAGTCCGAGGAAGGCATCCACGTGGTGCACGACCTCACCCAGGAGGAGCTCGCGCAGCTCGTCGGCGCCTCCCGGGAAACCGTCAACAAGGCCCTCGCGGACTTCGCGGGCCGCGGCTGGCTCCGCCTGGAGGCCCGTGCCGTGATCCTGCTGGACGTGGAGCGGCTCGCCAAGCGCTCGCGCTGACCGGCAACGGCCGGACACGGACGCACCAGGGCCCCGCCCCGCACGTCATGGCGTGCAGGACGGGGCCCTGTCATGCCGTCATGCGACGATGCCCTGCCGTCTCGTCATGGCGTCATGGCTTCATGACATCGTGCAATGCCGTCACTCGCCGATCAGACCGTGCTCGTCCAGATAGTCCAGCTGCGCCCGCACCGACAGTTCGGCCGCGGGCCACAGCGTCCGGTCGACGTCCGCGTACACGTGCGCCACGACCTCGGCAGCCGTCCGGTAGCCGTTCTCGACCGCCGTCTCGACCTGGGCCAGGCGCTTGGCCCGGTGCGCCAGATAGAACTCGACCGCGCCCTTGGCATCGTCCAGCACCGGACCGTGGCCGGGCAGCACGGTGGTCACACCCTCGTCGACCACGAGCGAGCGCAGCCTGCGCAGCGAGTCGAGGTAGTCGCCCAGCCGCCCGTCGGGATGCGCGACGACCGTGGTGCCGCGGCCGAGCACCGTGTCACCGGTGAAGACCGCCCGGTCGGCGGGCAGATGGAAGCACAGCGAGTCGGCCGTGTGCCCCGGCGTCGACAGCACGTGCAGCTCCAGGCCGCCGGTCGTGACGACATCGCCGATGCCGAGCCCCTCACGGCCCAGCCGCAGCGCCGGATCCAGCGCCCGGACGGCCGTCCCCGTCAGTTCGGCGAACCGTGCGGCGCCGTCCGAGTGGTCGGCGTGCCCATGGGTCAGCAGGGTCAGGGCGATGCGCTTGCCCGCCGACTCGGCGGTGGAGACGACCGTCCGGAGGTGCGTCTCGTCCGACGGGCCCGGGTCGATGACGACGGCGAGGTCGGAGCCGGGTTCGGAGACGATCCAGGTGTTGGTGCCGTCGAGCGTCATGGCGGACGGGTTGGGTGCGAGCACGCAGACCGCTCGCTCGGTCGCGGGGCCGCCGATGGCCCCCGGGCGCGGCCGTCCGGGGAGGTCGGTTGCGTACGTCATGCGTCGGCTCCTGAAGGTCCGGTGGTCGGCTCGATGTGCCGGGTGAACTCGTCGTACCCCGGCCAGCTCAGCACGATCTCGCCGCCCACGAGGCGGGCGCCGGCGAGCACGGGAGCGAGATCCCGCCCGGACGCGGCGGCCAGGACCTCAGGGATGCTCGCGTACGGCTGCAGGGCGCGCAGGGTGGAGATGGTCGGCGGCATCATCAGCAACTCGCCGCGGTCGTAACCGGCAGCGGCGTCGGCGGGGGTGGTCCACACCGTCCGGTCGGCCTCCGTGGAGGCGTTGCGGGTGCGCTGGCCCTCGGGCAGCGCGGCCACGAAGAACCAGGTGTCGTAGCGGCGGGGCTCGAACTCCGGCGTGATCCAGCGCGCCCAGGCACCGAGGAGGTCGCTGCGCAGCAGCAGGCCGCGCCGTTCGAGGAAGTCGGCGAACGACAGCTCGCGGCTGACGAGCGCGGCCCGGTCGGCCTCCCAGTCCTCGCCCGTGGTGTCCGCGACGACCGTCTCCGGTGCGGGGCCGGCCAGCAGCACGCCCGCCTCCTCGAATGTCTCGCGCACCGCGGCGCAGACGATGGCCTGGGCCTCGACCGGACCGGTGCCCAGCCGCTGCGCCCAGTCGGCGGGGGACGGGCCCGCCCAGGGGACGTTCCGTTCGTCGCGCGGGTCCACGGAGCCGCCCGGATACGCGTACGCGCCTCCGGCGAAGGCCATGGAGGCGCGTCTGCGCAGCATGTGGACGACCGGCCGGCCGTCCGCTCCGGCACGCAGCAGCAGGACGGTCGCAGCACGGCGCGGCGCCACGGGCCGGAGCTCGCCGCGTGCGAGCGCTCTGATCCGGTCCGGCCACTCCGGCGGGTACCACTGGCCGTTCGAAGTCGACATGGCCGGATGCTATGCGCTCACGCTCGGATGTTCGAGAGCGCTTGGCGCGAACCAGCGCGAGGACAAGCACGAGGACAGGGCCTCGCGGCGAACGGCAGGACCGTCAGTCCTGCACCTCCACCACGATCTCGACCTCGACCGGCGCGTCCAGCGGCAGGACGGCCACGCCGACGGCCGAGCGCGCGTGCACGCCCTTGTCGCCCAGGACCTCGCCCAGCAGCTCGCTCGCGCCGTTGAGCACGCCCGGCTGGCCGGTGAAGTCCGGCGCGGAGGCGACGAAGCCCACGACCTTGACCACCCGGACGAGCTTGTCCAGATCGCCGATGACGGACTTCACGGCCGCCAGGGCGTTCAGCGCGCAGACGCCCGCGAGCTCCTTGGCCTGCTCGGCGCTCACCTCGGCACCGACCTTGCCGGTCAGCGGGATCGCGCCCTTGACCATGGGCAGCTGGCCGGCGGTGTACACGTACGCACCCGACCGCACGGCCGGCTGGTACGCGGCGAGCGGCGGCACGACGTCCGGAAGCGTCAGACCGAGCTCGGCAAGCCGGCTCTCGACGGCGCTCACTGCTTCGGCCGCTTCAGGTAGGCCACCAGCTGCTCGGGGTTGTTCGGCCCGGGCACGACCTGGACGAGCTCCCAGCCGTCCTCGCCCCAGGTGTCCAGAATCTGCTTGGTCGCGTGCACCAGCAGCGGCACAGTCGCGTATTCCCACTTGGTCATGCGCCCGACTGTAACGCCTGCCACCGACAGCCTCGTGCGTAGCCCGCGCGGCACTTGGTTAGGCTCCGATCCATGACCAGGCTCCATGTCGTCAGCGGCAAGGGCGGTACCGGCAAGACCACGGTCGCCGCAGCCCTCGCGCTCGCTCTCGCCGCCGAGGGAAAACGCACACTGCTGGTCGAAGTCGAAGGCCGGCAAGGCATCGCGCAGCTCTTCGAGACGGAGGCACTGCCCTATGAGGAGCGGAAGATAGCCGTGGCCCCGGGCGGCGGCGAGGTGTACGCACTCGCCATCGACGCCGAGCGGGCCCTGCTCGACTACCTCCAGATGTTCTACAAGCTCGGCAGCGCCGGTCGGGCGCTGAAGAAGCTCGGTGCGATCGACTTCGCCACGACGATCGCACCCGGCCTGCGGGACGTCCTGCTGACCGGCAAGGCGTGCGAAGCGGTCCGCAGGAAGGACCGTTCCGGCGGGTTCGTCTACGACCACGTCGTGATGGACGCACCGCCCACCGGGCGGGTCACCCGCTTCCTCAACGTGAACGACGAAGTGGCGGGCCTGGCCCGCATCGGGCCGATCCACAATCAGGCGCAGGCCGTCATGCGCGTCCTCAAGTCGCCCGAGACGGCAGTGCACTTGGTGACGCTGCTGGAGGAGATGCCGGTCCAGGAGACGGTGGACGGCATAGCCGAGCTGCGCGCGGCGAACCTTCCGGTGGGCGGGGTCGTCGTCAACATGGTCCGGCCGGGCATCCTGGACGAGGCGGCCGTCGAAGCCGCAGCCAACGGCCGCCGGACAGCCGTTGCGGGCGCCCTGGCACACGCGCTGGAGCGCACGGGCTCCGGCAGTGCGGCGGAGCCCCTGGTCGGTCCGCTGCTGGAACAGGCCCGTGAGCACACCGAGCGGCTCGCGCTGGAACAGCAGGGCCGCGCGGAGATCGCCAAGCTGGATCTGCCGGCCTACGAACTCGAACTGCTCGGCGACGGCGTGGACCTGGCGGGTCTGTACCGCATGGCGCGCGAACTGCGGACGCAAGGAGTCGATCGGTGAGTCTGGATGACGCAGCAGTGCTCGACATCGACCCCGTCCTGGACAACCCCCGGACCCGCATCGTCGTGTGCTGCGGCTCCGGCGGCGTCGGCAAGACCACCACGGCGGCGGCGCTGGGGCTGCGGGCCGCCGAGCGCGGACGGAAGGTCGTGGTCCTCACCATCGACCCGGCGCGCAGGCTCGCCCAGTCGATGGGCATCGAGGAGCTCGACAACGTGCCGCGCCGGGTGTCCGGCATCGACACGTCGGCGGGCGGCGAACTGCACGCCATGATGCTGGACATGAAGCGGACCTTCGACGAGATCGTCGAGGCGCACGCGGACCCGGAGCGCGCCCGGGCGATCCTGGAGAACCCCTTCTACCAGTCCCTGTCGGCCGGTTTCGCCGGCACGCAGGAGTACATGGCCATGGAGAAGCTCGGCCAGCTCCGTTCGCGGGACGAGTGGGACCTGATCGTCGTGGACACCCCGCCCAGCCGCTCGGCGCTGGACTTCCTGGACGCCCCCGGACGCCTCGGGTCGTTCCTGGACGGCAAGTTGATCAAAGTGCTGATGGCGCCGGCGAAGATCGGCGGCCGGGCCGGGATGAAGTTCCTGGGCGTCGGCATGTCGATGATGAGCGGTCCCCTGAACAAACTGATGGGGGCCCAACTCCTCCGCGACGTACAGACCTTCGTCGCCGCGATGGACACCATGTTCGGCGGCTTCCGTACCCGTGCTGATGCCACCTACCGGCTGCTCCAGGCACCGGGCACCGCCTTCCTGGTCGTCGCCGCGCCCGAACGGGACGCACTGCGGGAAGCCGCCTACTTCGTCGAGCGGCTGGCCGCGGAGCGCATGCCGCTGGCCGGGCTCGTGCTGAACAGGGTGCACGGCAGCGGAGCGGCGGGGCTCTCGGCGGAGCGCGCCCTGGCTGCCGCCGAGGTGCTGGCGGACGCCTCCGGCGAGGACTGCGGCCCCGGGCGGAACGAGCGAACCGGGCGGAGCGCGGCCCCCGTTGGGATCACGCGACCATCGGAATACCCAGAAAATCTTGACGGCTCCGGCATTGTGGATCGTGACAGCGGGCAAGCTGGCTCACGTACCGCTGACGACCCTGGCACCCTCGCTCCCACCGACACGTCCTCTCCCGAGAGCGGCTTCCCCCAGCCCGTGTCGTCGGAAGCGCCTTCCGCACCGCTGCCCTCACCGGCGCCGGGTTCCCCGGCCGACGCCGTGGACGGCTCTGCTGCACGGATCGCCGCAGGGCTGCTGCGACTGCACGCCGAGCGCATGCAGGTGCTCGCCCGCGAGCGCCGCACGCGGGACCGCTTCACCGCCCTCCATCCGGAGGTCCCGGTGGCGGAAGTGGCCGCGCTGCCCGGCGATGTGCACGACCTCGTGGGGCTGCGCTCGATCGGCGAACGGCTGGCCGTACAGTCCGCGGACCACGGCACGGCGGAGAGCGTGGCGGAGGGAGCCGCCGCGCAGGAAGCCGGGGAGACCAAGGATGCCGAGGATGCGGAAGGCGACAGACGGACCGACGCCACCGGGACCGTGAACGCCACGGTCGGCACAGCCGACGGCGGCGAAGGAGCCGGCACGCCGTAGTGGCGGCCGTAGTCGGAGTACACGCGCCGGGCAGGCGCCCTGCTGCGGGGCAGCGGGGCGCGGCTAGCCCACGGCGGCGTACTCGTCGTACTCCTCGCCCCCGAGGGGCAGGATGCCGGCGCCGCGCTCGTACTCGGTGCGGGCCGTCTCCAGGAGCCTGCGCCAGGAGGTGACGGTCGGCCTGCGCCGCAGCAGGGCCCGGCGCTCGCGCTCGGTCATCCCGCCCCACACCCCGAACTCGACGCGGTTGTCCAACGCGTCGGCCAGGCACTCCGTGCGCACCGGGCAGCCGGTGCAGACCGCCTTGGCCCTGTTCTGCGCTGCGCCCTGAACGAATAGTTCATCCGGATCGGTCGTGCGGCAGGCGGCCTGCGCACTCCAGTCGGTTACCCAGCTCATGCTGGCGCCGTCCTCTCCCGAATCGAGGCTCCCCCACGGCGGCAGCGGCATATTCACCGTTGCCAGTTGAGGACGTTACGGAAGGCAGGCAGGGGGCAACACCCCCTTCGGGCCCAATCTTGAATGGCCCGAACGGACTATGCGTACGCGGCAGATCACCCAACGGAGTGAGCTGACGACATCAGCGACTTTCCCCTGCATACGAGGGCGTTTCGCCCGCCTCGCAGCGGGCAACCACCGACACAGGCGGCAATACGGACACACCTCATCACCCACAAGAGTGAGGTCGAGGGTGATGCTGGAGCGCATCGCAGTGACTGGCGTGAAACAGCGTAGGCGAACACATGGGCGTCTGTCCGCCGAATGAGAACGTAGGCTTCCCTCCATGGCTACGAAGCGCTCCGGCGGGGGTCACCCGGTGACCCGGCAGGCCGCGAAATTCCTTGGTGTCAGCGTCCTTTCAGGAGTCGTGCTGGCAGGACTTGCCCTTCCGGGCATCGGCGCGTTCGGCCTGGTGGCCAAGGGCTCGATGGAGGGCTTCGACGAGATCCCGGCCGACCTCAGGACACCGCCCCTCAGCCAGCGCACCACCATCCTCGACGCCCAGGGCGGCGAGATCGCGAAGGTCTACTCCCGCGACCGCACGGTGGTCCCGCTGGACCAGATCTCCCCGTACATGCGCAAGGCGATCGTGGCGATCGAGGACTCGCGCTACTACGAGCACGGAGCGATCGACCCCAAGGGCGTGCTCCGCGCGATAAACAGGAACGCCCAGTCGGGCGGCGTCTCGGAAGGCGCGTCCACCCTCACCCAGCAGTACGTCAAGAACGTCTTCGTCGAGGAGGCCGGCGACGACCCCGACAAGGTCGCCGTGGCCACCCAGCAGACCATCGGCCGCAAGATCAAGGAGCTCAAGTACGCGGTCCAGGTGGAGAAGGAGCTCGGCAAGGACCGGATCCTCAACAACTACCTGAACATCACCTTCTTCGGGCAGCAGGCCTACGGCGTCGAGGCCGCCTCCCAGCGCTACTTCAGCAAGCACGCCAAGGACCTCGACCTCGGCGAGTCCGCGCTGCTGGCCGGCCTCGTCCAGTCGCCGAGCCGCTACAACCCGGTCCTCGCTCCCAAGGAGGCCACCAAGCGCCGGAACACCGTGCTCCAGCGCATGGCCGAGCTCAAGGACATCACCCCGGCCCAGGCGGCTGCGGAGCAGGCCAAGCCGATCCGTCTGACCGTCAGCAGGCCCAAGAGCGGCTGCATCACGGCGGTCGACGGTGCGGGGTTCTTCTGCGACTACGTTCGCAACGTCTTCCTCACGGACCCCGTCTTCGGCAAGACGAAGGAAGCCCGGGCCAAGCGCTGGAACGAGGGCGGCATGACGATCCGCACCACCCTCGACCCGCAGACCCAGAAGTCCGTCCAAAAGTCGATCACCGATCACGTCTACCAGACCGACCCGGTGGCCACCGCCGTCTCGATCGTCCAGCCCGGCACCGGCAAGGTGCTCGGCATGGGCCAGTCGCGGCCGTACGGCTTCGGCGAGAACCAGACGCAGATCAACTTCTCCGCCGACCACTCCATGGGCGGATCCAGCTACGGCTTCCAGACCGGTTCGACCTTCAAGCCGATCGTCGCGGCGGCGGCCCTGGAGCAGGGCACCTCGCCGTACCAGACATATCCCTCGCCGTACCGGATGCCGTACCCGGACTCGGTGGAGAAGTGCAAGGGCACCTGGGAGAACTCCGAGGGCGCGATGGTCAGCAACGAGAACCGCAGCGAGTCCGGCCCGTACGGGATGCGGGAGGCGACCGCCAAGTCGGTCAACACCTACTTCATCCAGCTGATCGGTGACGTCGGCATCTGCCCGGTGACCAAGATGGCGGCCAAGATGGGCGTGAAGCCCGCCGACGGCAGCAAGATGGAGCAGGTGCCGTCGATCGCGCTCGGCACCGAGGGCATGTCCCCGCTCACCATGGCCTCCGCCTACGCGACCTTCGCCAACCACGGCACGTACTGCACCCCCGTCCTCATCGAGTCCGCCACCGGCCCCGACGGCAAGGCCCTCCGGGTGCCCAAGTCGCAGTGCTCGCGGGCGATGTCCGAGCAGACGGCCGACACGGTCAACTCCCTGCTGAAGGGCGTGGTCGAGGACGGCACCGGCAAGGAGGCCGGGCTGGACGGCCGGGACAGCGCGGGCAAGACGGGCACGACGGACGAGCGCCGCGCCGCCTGGTTCGTGGGCTACACCCCGAACATGGCCGGTGCCGTGTGGGTCGGCGGTCCCGGCGCCAAGGGCGTCGACATGGAGAACATCACCATCGGCGGTGTCTACCACGACAAGGTCTACGGCGCCGACACCCCGGGCCCGATCTGGCGGGACGCCATGAACGGCGCGCTGGACGGCCGCGACGCACCGACCTTCACCCCCTCCGCGGCCGACGACAGCAGCACGGGGACCGGTGCCGGCACCGGCGACGACCGGACCGGCACGGGTCAGGGCACGCACAAGCCGGGGACGGGCAAGCCGGGGACGGAGAAGCCGGGCGGCGGGGCCCACAAGCCGGGGCACAACAAGCCCGGCAGCCCCAAGCCCGACCCGCTGCCCGGGCTCTCCATCCCGCCGGGCGTGATCGGCGGGACCGGCAACGAGCAGCAGCCGGGTCAGCAGGGACAGCCCGGTCAGCAGGGACCGCAGGAACAGCAGTAAGGGTGACCGGATACGCGGAAGGGGCGCCCGACCAGTGGTCGGGCGCCCCTTCCGTTGTTCCGTGCTGCTGTTCCGTGCTGCGGCCCGGCCTCAGCCCGCGAGCAGCTGCTTGACCGCGGCGGCCACCCGGCCGCCCTCGGCGCGACCCGCCACCTTCGCGTTGGCGAGCTTCATCACGGCACCCATGGCCTTCGGGCCCTCGGCGCCGCCGGCCTTCGCCTCGGCCACGGCCTCCGCCACGACCGCGGCGAGCTCCTCGTCCGACAGCTGCTTCGGCAGGTAGTCGGCGAGCACCTCGCCCTCCGCACGCTCGCGCTCGGCCTGCTCGGCACGGCCGCCCTTCTCGAAGGCGTCGGCCGCCTCGCGGCGCTTCTTCGCCTCGCGCGTGATCACCTTCAGCACCTCGTCGTCCGGGAGCTCACGGGCCACCTTGCCCGCGGTCTCCTCGTAGCCGATGGCGGAGAGAGTGAGGCGAAGGGTGGAGGAGCGCAGCTCGTCGCGCGCCTTGATGGCGGTCGTGAGGTCGTCCTGAAGCCTGGACTTGAGCGTGGTCATGCCGCAATCTTCGCATCCCGCACCCCTGCGTGCTCCGCATTAACGGCCGGGCGGACCGGGAACGGTGAACTCCCTTGGCCACACCGGCCGGTGAGCCGGTACCCGCCGCGGTCTGCAACGATGGACTCATGCGTGCGCGATACGGAGTACCCCTGGGCATCACGGCGGTCGGCGCGGCCGGCATCGCCTATGCCGCCGGTTTCGAAGTCCGCTCCTTCCGGCTGCGGCGGATCACCGTGCCGGTGCTGCCGCCCGGGATGCGGCCGCTGCGGGTCCTCCAGGTCTCCGACATCCACATGGTCGGCGGGCAGCGCAAGAAGCAGCGCTGGCTGCAGTCCCTCGCCGGGCTGCGCCCCGACTTCGTGATCAACACCGGTGACAACCTCTCCGACCCCGAGGCCGTGCCCGAGACCCTCGACGCCCTCGGCCCGCTGATGCGGTTCCCCGGCGCGTACGTCTTCGGCTCCAACGACTACTACGGGCCCAAGCTGCGCAACCCCGCGCGCTACCTGATGGAGCGGGCCACCGGGCGGCACGGCCTCAACGGCAACAAGCCGGTCGTCGGCGCGATCCACAACCCGTGGGAGGACCTGCGCGACGGCTTCGACCGCGCGGGCTGGGTCAACCTCACCAACACCCGCGGCTCGCTCAAGATCGACGGCATGGAGATCGCCCTCACCGGCCTCGACGACCCGCACATCAAGCGGGACCGCTACGCCCACGTGACGGGCGGGCCGAAGGAGGACGCCGACTTCTCGATGGCCGTCGTCCACGCCCCCTATCTCCGGGTCCTCGACGCCTTCGCGGCCGACCGCTACCCGCTGATCCTCGCCGGCCACACTCACGGCGGCCAGCTCTGCATCCCCTTCTACGGTGCGCTGGTCACCAACTGCGACATCGACACCGGCCGTGTGAAGGGCCTCTCCACCCACCAGGCCGGCGGCCACCGCTCCTACCTGCACGTCTCGGCGGGCTGCGGGACGAACCGCTACACCCCCGTCCGCTTCGCCTGCCCGCCCGAGGCCACCCTCCTCACCCTCGTGGCCCGCGACTGACCCCGCCCGGGGCCCCACCTGCGGGGCCCCGGGAAACCGGATTTCGTCTCCGGGCTCCGGTCCGCTAAAGTAATCCTTGTTGCTCCGGGGCCCGGGAAAACGGGAACCGGCGGAACATCGGGGTGTAGCGCAGCTTGGCAGCGCGCTTCGTTCGGGACGAAGAGGTCGTGGGTTCAAATCCCGCCACCCCGACAGGTGAAACACCAGGTCAGGGCCCTGATCCACTTAGTGGATCAGGGCCCTGACTCGTTTCTGGGCCCCGTTTGGGAGCCGACTTCGAAATCCGGCTCCCGGCAGGGCCTCTATGGGGAGTCCGGGCACCAAGGCCGACCATCGGCGAGACGCAGCTCATATGCCGCCGCCTTCTGTCAGCTCCCCGAGCCATGAACCCAAGGCAGCCGACCTCCACCCGGTGATCAGTTCTTAGGATCTGTCGTACCCCAACGCGATACTGTCCTGAGCTTGTCCGGACGGACGCGTACTGACGTGGGGGGGCCACGATGGCAGGGAGAAGCGGAGCAGGGGGCGACCCGTACGCTCGGGAGATCGCGCGGCAGGCCAAGGAACAGGAGAGGGCGCGGAAAGCCGCCGAGGCAGAAGCGAAGCGGAAGGCGCGCGAGGAGAAGCTGGCCTACGAAGCCGCCCGCGCTCAAGAAGCCGTCGACCAGAGCAGCGTGGTCGAGCATGACACCGAGCAACTCTCCTCGCTGCTGCGCACCGCCGTCCTCGACAACCGGCCGTTGGCGTTCAACAGTCTCCGGCAGGAATTCACGCCCTCCGTGTTCGCGCCCAAGGCGGAGCTCTCCCGTGAGACGCCGGCCCCTCGCTGGGAGGAGTACGAGCCGACGCCTCCACGCGGACTCCTGGGCGCCCTCGGCTTCAGGCGCCGCGCCTACGACGCGGAAGTAGAAGCTGCACGCGAGCGGTACGACAGCGCTCTACGTGACCAAGGCCGCAAAGAACAGAAGCGGCTGAAGAAGGTACAAGAGGCACGTGCTGAGCACGAGGAACGCAACCGGCGGAAAGCTGCCAAGGTCGAACAGTGGAACTCTCGCATAGAGGAGCGCAGGACCGCGTACCGGGACAGGGACGTCGAAGCCGTCGAATGGTTCATAGACCAGGCACTGGCTGCTTCCAGGTACCCGCATGGCTTCCCCAAGACCCACAAGGTCTCCTACCAAGCTGACACGGGCGACCTTCTCGTGGAGATCGACCTTCCTCTGGAAGATGTGGTTCCAGCGGCGCGCGCATACCGGTATGTGAAATCGCGCGACGAGATCGTGCCTACCCCGCGCCCCGAAAAAGAGCGCAAGGAGTTGTACGCGTCCGTGCTCGCGCAGACTGCTCTCCGCGTCGTGTACGAGCTCTTCGCCGCCGACAGCGACGATGTCATCAAGTCCATTGCGCTCAACGGGCACGTCGCAACCATCGACCGGGCCACAGGGCGGGACGTGCACCCCTGCCTGATCACTCTTCAGACCGACCGGGAAGAGTTCGACCAGCTGGTCCTGACACAAGTGGACCCCCGCGCCTGCCTCAAACGCCTGCGTTCGCTGATCTCGCCCAACCCGTACGAACTGGAACCGGTACGCCCGTTGGTCACGTTCGACCTGTCCAAGTTCCGCCTGATGGACAGCCTGGACGTCGTAGCGGGCCTGGACAGTCGCCCCGTGCTGATGGACCTCTCACCCACGGAGTTCGAGCACCTGGTCAGGCAGCTGTTCGAGGCAATCGGTCTCGACAGCGTGAACACCCAGCCGTCGAAGGACGAGGGTGTGGATGCAGTTGCCATGAACACCGATCCGGTCATGAAGGGCCTGTGCATCATCCAGGCGAAGCGCACGCGCAACGTCGTGCCCTTCGAGACTGTCTCCGCGCTGGCAGGAGTCGTAGAACACAAGCGGGCCGCCAAGGGGATTCTGGTGACGACCTCCTGGTTCGGGAAGGCCAGCGAGGCGTTCGCCAACGAGCATGGGCGGCTCGAACTCCTCGACGGTGCCAATCTGGTGCACTTGTTCAAGGAGCATTTGGACTTGGACGTCATCCCCGGACCGGTTCCGCCGAAGCGCCGCCCGCGGTAGTCGCCAGTCGCCATACGGCGCGTCCAGCGCCTCGCACGCCAAGGAACGATCGGGGAGTTGCTGCTCTTTGCTACTGCGCAAAGAGCAGCAACTCCCCCCTGAGCTTGGCGCTATATAACTCGACCTGCGCGCCCCCGCAGGAGCGTGTTGAGTACGCGCACCGGTGACGTAGGACACATCGCCAAGCGGGCGTCGAGCGCCGCCTCCCACTGCTCGGTCAGGCCGAGCATGAGGCGCTTGCGCATGCCGGGCGTGACGTGGGCATAGCGCGCCGAGACCGAGCCGTCGAGGTGGCCCATGCGTTCGTCCATGAGGACCTTCTCCGTGCCGAGGTCCTCCATCATGGTCCGATGGGAGTGCCGCAGCCCGTGAGGGGTGAGTCCCTTGGCGATCGGAATCCAGCAGGAGTCGGCTCGCTCACCGGCGTTGCGCCCTCAGACAGGGACACCTGGCCACGGCTCGCCGAGCAGCGGAACGGGCCGTGCCTCCTGTGGCGCTTTCTTCGGGTACCAGCCGGACACCGCCGGGGTGAACAACCAGGTCGCGAACCCGTTCCTGCGCCAGTGGGCCGCATGCCCCGGCACACCGCCGCCGCGTACGAATCCCAGGTCCGCGATGGCCTGCTCCACCCGCACACGCGTGGCTTCGGTGACGCGGTCGGGATGGTTGCGGAGCGCGCCCCGGAGAACGTCGCCACCCGACTGCTGGCCACCCGCGTGCCCCGGCACCCCTATCTCACGCTGGACAACGACCTCACCGCGCACGAGCGCCGCGCACTGGCAGCGGTCCCCCCGATCTCGGGGCAAGCGACCACTCTGCTGGCAGGTCTCGTTTCCCGCTACAACTTGGTTGACCGGCGTGGCCACTGGGCGACCAGTCTGTCCTGGGACCCTCTGGAGCGCCCCGGAGTCGAACGCCGGAAGGAACCGGAAGTGATCCGGCACGGTCCCGTACGTCGGCTCTGGGGCGCCGGCGACTCATGGGAGCTCCGCTGGACCGGCTATCCCGAACCCCGCGACCTGGCTCTGGCCCTGACTCACCGGGAGGCCGGGGTCAAGGGCGCGGAATTTACCCGCCACGGTGACACCTACCGGGTGGTGCTGGGCACCGCCTCGCTCGACCTGTGCGATGGGAAGGGCTGATCCATGCCGTTCCTCACCGGCAACCCGGGGTCCGCACCCGTGCTGATGGCTGCCGTTGTCCTCGGAGTCCTCCGCTTCATGTTGCCGAAGGATTCTCGCCATCGCCTGGAGCTGTGGAAGGCAATCCTCGAACACCGACGCCAGCGTTGGCAGGTAACGGAGCGCCGCCGCAAGATTGGAAGGTCCGGCAAGACCGGCCAACCGGATCTTCCTGCTGAAGCGGAGCGAGGCGGCGGTCACCGATCAGCTCAGCGAGGGCGAGTACGGGACTGAGGCCCGGGAATGAGGTTGACGCCGCAGCCTTGTTGCACGAGCTAAGTGCCGGTCTGCAAACAGCACGAGACCCCTCAGCGACCAGCCTGGCACCTCTGCCACCCCGCCGTTCGGTCGGCTGAGGTTCACGGCCGGAAAAGAGGGTCCGCCTTCGGCGCATCACGTGGGAGCCATCTGGGAGCCGACCCGCTCCCCAAGCCCGCACCACGCCACGCGAGACTCGCCGAACCCAACGCCCTGACCTGCGGAAAAGCCAAACAGGCAGGTCTCGATCTTGCCCGAACCTCGTTCGGGACGAAGAGGTCGTGGGTTCAAATCCCGCCACCCCGACAGTGAAGTACCAGGTCAGGGGCTCGGTCCAGTGAATGGATCGGGCCCCTGAGTGGTTCCTGGCGACCACTTGGGAGAAACCTGGAAGAAGATCTTGGTCGGCTTCTCCCAGACTGATGCGACCACCACCGAGCGACGTTGCGTCGCGGGCAGCTCTCCCTGCCGCCCGTTCGCGAACCCGAGCACCCAGAACGACGGACAACCCACGTGGACTCGTGTTGTACGCACAGAGGCATGGCCTGCACGCAAGCACACCGGGCCGCGAAGCTCCCTCCACTGACGCCACGCCGACTTCAGCGCCTACTGCGACCAGAGAGAAGCCCTTGCACTCAAAGTGACATAGCTAATACGCTCCGTCCGAGCGACTTGTTCGAGATCCCCGCATTGTGGGCGGCCGCTTCTCATCAGCCAGGCTTGCCCTTGGCGCAATCGAGCAGCAGTCTCCCTGATCGTGCTCCCTCAGCTCAGGTCTTCTTCCTTGCTGCCGGGCCGGACGATGTGTGGTTCGGACTGCACCAGACGTCTCGGAGGGCTGCTCCGCAGACCGACACGGGTGGAGGTCAGCGGCATCACGTTCGCGCTCTCGCTCTGCTCGACGCATCCGCGTCAAGCAGCAAGAACGCCGACAGCCGATGCCCATAGGCATCGGCCTACCCGCCGGAGCGCCTCCCCGTGCCCATCGATGACACCCTCACCATCTCTATCGACCTCGACCAGGCCGAAGTCACCCTGGTCGTAGGCATTCTCCAGCGTGCGGCCGACGAGTGTCGCGCCACCTCCCCATCTGACGTAACTACGGACCAGGACGCCGGCATCACCCTGGGCCAACTGACCGCGCGCTGGACGGACATCGCGGAGCGCGAGCTGCACTGCGCCGTGGTGAATTTGCACGGCGAGCGATTGTTCACTGTTCCGCTGACCTCCGAGGGCTGGTACCAGGTCCGGGCGGCACTCAGTGCCTGTGTCGCCCAGCTTTCCGGTGAGCTGGACGACAGCACGCCGGCTGATGCCCCAGACCGAAAGCGGATGTATCGCGCGCTGCACTTGGCGCACAAGATCGCGGAGGCCACCAATGACCGATGAGTCCCTGGCGGGGCTCCATGACAACGAGGCAGGTTGGCAGCCCGAACCCTACGTTCTGCCGCGTCTCGCCGCCGTCGATAACCTTGCCGCGGCGCTGTTCGGCCGGGGGTTGAGTGAGGAGGCAGCCGAGGCGCTCGCCGGGGCGGCCGTGCAGCCGGAGGACATGCGGCGGAAACTGACGGACGTCAACAAGCTGCGTGTTCAGGGCGGCACGCTGCACATTGTCGAAACCCGCCTGTGGTCCGCCTCGGTGGTCCCACACCCGGCCAACCCCCGTGAGTACGGCCGCCGGAATTACGCTCTGGGGGGCGCTTCAGCCGCCCTGCGGATCCTCCCGGAGCCAGAGTCGGTCCCAGAACGCGGTCCGCAGTTGCAGATCCGGGTGCCACATCCCAACGACCTGGCGCATCGCCTGGATGATGCCAAGGAGCGGCTCGTCAAGGAGAACCCCCTCGACGACGACATCGCGGCCGAAGGCGTGCTCCAGCCTCTGATGGTGGTTCCCATGGTGGTCTGTCACGACAGAGCCCCAAACCGACCAGTCATGCTGCTGATCACCGCCGACGGTTCGAGCCGAATCAGCGCGGTCCACCACTTGCTCGGATACCGCCCTTCGCTAATCGCGTATGACTGGGCGAACGACGTCCGGAAGGTCCGGCGGGAGGTCAATCGATGGCTCCGGCTGGTACAGAAGCAGGGATGGGACGCACTCAGTTCGGCAGAGCAGGGCATGGTGCGCGCCTTGACCGTGCCCGCCCGGGTCGTGGTGGGTTTCGTGCCCGACATCCGAGCCGGTGTCCGCTTCCACATTGCCGTACGTAACTTCATCGGTCTTACCCATATTCGGCCGCCCAGGCCGTACGGGTCTGCCGTGGAGAACGAGGCAAAGGGGGATGCGGTCCTCGACTCGCTAGCCGAACCCACACGTAGCAGGCCCGCACGGATCACCCCCCAGGAAAAGCGCTGGTTCGCAGGCATGATCACCGAGCAGGAGGCGGCCGAGGAGGGTTTCAGCCCATACCAGGACGTACGCACTGCAGAAATCGTCCGGACCGTACTCGGAGGCGGTACCGGCACCGCGCGGCGGGTCAACGAAGGAATCCGCTCGCTGACCGCGAAACAGCGCCCTGAGCACGAGGACCGCGTGGACATCGCCGTAGAGCTGATCCTCCGGCCGGTGCGCACGGCCAAGAACGACGCTCTTCCGTATGTCCGCCCTCGGCGTGCCGTGCTGCAACGTGCCTACCGTCTTCCGGAAATCAAGGAGCTGCCCGCCGACGCACTGTTGGAGGGAGCGCTCGACAGTGGCCGATCATTGGAGGAGCTGCGGGACGCCGCGTTGAAGGAGGCTGCGGAAGGGCTCGGTGCGAGCGGCAGGCTGGGCGTGGCCCAGACGGAACTCGCGGTCAAGGCTTCTTACTACATGGTCACCGCCGGCACCATGGCGCTCCAAACCGAAGGCTCCGGTGCGGCCCGTGCACAGGACAGCCGCAGCGCGGTCGGGGTACTGCGGGCGATGCTCTCCCAGCGGCGCGGGGTGATCCAGGCGTACGAGGTCGTCCGTGCGGGTCGGCTGGGCAGGCCTTTGCACGAGGTCGACGAGGACGGCGCACCGATCTACACGGACGATGGTGGATACCGCGAACTGACAGACGCGTTGGTCCGCCACACGTACAACGGCGAAGCACTGACCGAGGCGGTCGTGGGACTGCCCGCGGCACGAGCGCGGTGGGCAACGGTGACGAAGAGCGTGGACAACCTGTGCCAGGCTGTGAGTGCCATGGAGTCGGTTCCCGCGTACGAGGGCGGTGGCAGCCTGGTCAAGCGGGAGGGATGGGACCCACCGGAGATCGAGAAGGCCCGCCGCTACCTCGATAAGGCCAGCCGCACGCTGGCGGACTGGGCGGATTGGTATCAGGAGCAGAACGATGAACCGGGCCAAGGCGCCGATGCCGATGCCACAGGCATCCACGATCTGTAAAAGGGGATATGAGTCCCATCCGTTATCGCCCCTCCTGGCTGCCGGTTCACACTGCCCAACCACAGCACGTCACGCGATCGGGTCATGGCAGCGAAGAGCTGGCTGCCTGCCAGCTCGGTGCGCTCGCGTTCGGTTCCGATTCTTCCGCATCGGGTGGTGTGTGGGAGCCGTTCACCAAGGCCTCGTCGTGCTCCGGGAGGTCAACGCAATTCAGCTCCAATCCCTTGGCTCGGCGGTAGCTGCCGAGTTTGACGGCGTTCGTGGAGCCGCTGGTAGTGGCCGATGGTGGTCATGGACAGGCGCAGCACCGGTCGTGTTCGACTTGTGTTGCCTTCGAAACGCGGGTCACGTTGCCATCGCGATACGTGAGATCGACGTCTCGGCGACCTGGCATTCGAAGCCCGTCGATGTCCTCGAAGGATTCCTCGGCGACGAGCGCGGTGTCAGGGATCTCTTTGCTGTTGCGGTAGTTGGTGCGCAGCGCTTGCCCGCGGTCACCGCGGATGCCGATGCCTGCGTCGGACAGGCGGCAGCCGCCAGGGTAGACGGCCTGTTGGCCGTCGCCGACCAGCAGCAGTCCGTTGAGCGCATCGCCGACGAGAGCATGTAAGGGCCGTACCCCGACCAAGGTCAGGTCTCGAACCGTTGCACCGTGCTGAGCACGCTCCCGAAGCATCAGAGCTTCCTACTCCGCCCGCGCCTCGTCCCAGCAATGCTGTCTGCATGCCACACGGTGCTCGGCCAGCTCGCCGAACGGCCACGGCCAGACGCCCCAGCCAGCGGCCAGGGCGACACGCTCGACCAGGGTGCCGAGGGACTGAGCGGCCAGTCCGGCGGCGGCAGTGCCGGCCAGGAAGGTAGCCAGCAGCACGACCTGGCCTCCCACCGTGGTGCCTCGGCAGCGTTCGAGATCACATGGATGAGCTGGCCAACGTCCAACGCGGCACTGTGCCCGAGAGTGTGCCCGACTACGGCGACCGCCAAGTACAGCGCGCCTGGTAGTACGAGCAGGGTCAGCCACCGCTCGGCCAACTTCTTGTCGAGTTCGCCAAGAAGTACTCCCACTACGGGAGCCTCTCCCGGATCAGCGCCGTCTCTGCGGGGTTGAACCGGCAGCGTGGCATGTCCTCGCGCACTTCGTTACCAGAGCGACCAATGCACAGCTGCAGGGGACACCGGTACACGACGTCCTGAACAGCAACACCGGCCGGCAATGCGCTGCGGCCTGTTCCCCTGTACACCCCGGCGGGTCCCCTGCGCGTCGAACCGCTGCGTGTTGGGTGTCCAGCAGGGCGATGAGTGCGACGCCGTCCACGGCCGGCCTACCGACTGCGGCTTCGAGAGCGCTCAAAGCGGCGCCATCCTCGGCGAGCAACTCGACGAGTTCGTCCCGATGCTCGCACACGTACCACAGCCCCTTGGCGATCCTCAGGCTGCCTACTTCCGCCTGACTCGCCATACCGAACTCTCTCAGGTCTGCATACACCGGGAAATCCAGCCGCCGCCCCGCTCTCGTCCCGACTGCCCGCTGGCTTTGCGCGGCTGTTCGGCCGGTCCACTCTGCGCGAGAGGCGTATAAGCGGATGGGGCACCACCAGTCACGCGTCTGCCCCCAGCACCACATCGCGCAAACTCGCACTCGCAACACGGTGCACCAAAGCATCCACCGTGCTGCCGCACCACCGCTTGGGAGAATCCTGGCAGCATCGGTAGGCATCGGGCGTGCGTCCCCTTCGTTCGGGACGAAGACCACCCCGACATGCCAGCTCAGGGCCTTGGTCCAAACATTGGATCAAGGCCCTGAGTCGTTCCCGGGACCATGCGGAAGCCACGGAGGACCCCGGCGGTGAAGTTCCCCAGCAGGCACGTGGTTTCACGGGTCCGACCCGTCATCTCTCCCCCGCCAACGGACCCCCCGATTCCGCAAGTTATCCACAGCCCCCAGCAGGATGTCGTCCCCCCGGCGCAGAATGGGGGCATGACCGAGAGCAACGCATCCATGCCGGACTGGGAGAAGCGCTTCCGGGCGCCGCGGACGGGGCTGCCCGGGTGGGCGCTGGAGGCGCCGGAGCGGGCGCTGTTCGCCTCGAACGCGACGGGCACCTTCGAGCTGTACGCCTGGGACCGCGCCACGGGCGAGCAGCGGCAGGTCACGGACCGGCCGCAGGGCACCACGAGCGGCAGGCTGTCGCCGGACGGCGCCTGGATCTGGTGGTTCTCGGACACCGACGGGGACGAGTTCGGCACCTGGGTGCGCCAGCCCTTCCACGGCGGGGAGGACGAGCCCGCGACGCCCGGTCTCGGGCCCGCCTATCCGGACGGGCTGGCCCTGGGCCGGGACGGCTCGGCGGTCGTCGGGCGGTCCACGGAGCAGGGCGGCTCCAGCATCCACGTCGTGCGCCCGGGCCGGGAGCCCGTCGAGATCTACCGGCACCGGCAGTCGGCCGGGGTCGGCGCGCTGTCCCACGACGCCTCGCTGATCGCCGTCGAGCACACCGAGCACGGCGACGCCATGCACGCGGCGATCCGCGTGGTCCGGGCGGACGGCACGCCCGTGGCCGAGCTGGACGACACCCGGGGCGGCACCGTGGAGCTCGGCCTGTCCGCGCTGGGGTTCGCCCCGGCCGACGGCGACTCCCGGCTCCTCGTCGGACACCAGCGGCGCGGCCGCTGGGAGCCGATGCTGTGGGACGCCCTGACGGGCGAGGAAACGGCCCTGGCCATCGATCTGCCGGGCGATCTGGACGCCGACTGGTTCCCGGACGGCTCCGCCCTGCTGATCGAACACAGCTACAGGGCGCGCAGCGAGCTGTGGCGCTACGAGCTGGCGAGCGGCGAGCTGACCCGGCTCGACACCCCGCAGGGCACGGTCTCCGGCGCGCTGCCGCGCCCGGACGGGACGGTGGAGTTCCTCTGGTCGTCGGCCGCCGAGCCGCCGGTCGTGCGCTCCACGGCAGGGCATGTCGTGCTGAGCCCGCCCCCGGGCCTGCACGGGATCACCGAGGCCCCGGGCTCGGTGCCGGTCGAGGACGTGTGGGTGGAGGGCCCCGGCGGCCCGGTGCACGCCCTGGTGCAGCGGCCCGCGGGCGAGGGCCCGTTCCCGGTCGTCTTCGACATCCACGGCGGTCCGACCTGGCACGACAGCGACGCCTTCGCCGCCCAGCCGGCCGCCTGGATCGACCACGGCTTCGCGGTCGTACGCGTCAACTACCGCGGTTCCACGGGCTACGGGCGGGCCTGGACGGACGCGCTCAAGCACCGGGTGGGCCTGATCGAGCTGGAGGACATCGCGGCGGTCCGGGAATGGGCCGTGGCGTCGGGGCTCGCGGACCCGGCCCGGCTGGTGCTGGCCGGCGGCTCCTGGGGCGGCTATCTGACGCTGCTCGGGCTGGGCACCCAGCCCGACGCCTGGGCACTGGGCCTGGCGGCGGTCCCCGTCGCCGACTACGTGACCGCCTATCACGACGAGATGGAGGCGCTGAAGGCCCTGGACCGCACCCTGTTCGGCGGCACCCCGGAAGAGGTGCCCGAGCGCTTCGCCGCCTCGTCGCCGCTCACCCACGTCGACCGGGTGCAGGCGCCGGTCTACATCTCCGCGGGGGCGAACGACCCCCGGTGCCCTATACGCCAGATCGAGAACTACGTGGAGCGGCTCGCGGAGCGCGGCCACCCGCACGAGGTGTACCGCTACGACGCGGGCCACGGCTCGCTGGTGGTGGAGGAGCGGATCAAGCAGCTCCGGCTGGAGATCGCTTTTGCCGAGCGTCATCTGGGCCGTCCGAAGAGCCGTCAGGCGTGATGCCGAGCTCCTCGTCCCGCAGGGCCTCGACCTCGCGGCGGAACAGCCGGAACCACATGAAGACGACGAAGCCCGCGAAGACGAACCACTCGCCGGTGTAGCCGAGGTTCTGGAACGCCTTGAGGTCCAGGCCGCTGTTGGGCGCGGCGGCCGGGGGCACCGGCACCATGGGCGCCGTCGCGGTGGGCGTGGTGATCCAGGCGTCGTACACCTGGTACGGCACCAGGTTCACCAGCGAGGCCGCGCTGATCACGCCGAGCTGTCCGGAAGGCAGCCCGCCGGAGGCGTTCACGCCCTTGGATGTCGGGCTCTCCGACGCCTGGAGCGCACCGGTGACGGTGACGTCCCCGGCCGGCGGGGCGGGCACCTTGGCCGTGTCGGCCGGGGAGTTCGCGTCGCCGGGCAGCCAGCCGCGCACGACGGGCAGCGCCTTGCCGCCGTCCGTCCGCAGCAGGGTCAGCACGTAGAAGCCCTGGCGGTCGTCGAGCTGCCGGTCCGGTACGAGCAGTTGGTGCCCGGTGTCGTAGTGCCCGGTGGCCCGGGCCCGGCGGCCCGAGGTCACGGTGCTCACGGGCAGCAGATCGGCCAGCGGTTCGGCGGCCGCGGTGCGGGCGTCCTCGGCCTGGGTCTGCTGATCGCGGTGCGAGTCGACGCGCGTCTCGAAGCGGCCGAGCTGCCAGGTGCCCAGGAACAGGCACACGGGGATGGCCAGCACGGTGAAGACGTTGATCCCCCACCAGCGGGGAGTCAGCAGGAACCGATACACACCACCACGGTACGGGCAGCGCCCGGCGGGGCGGCACCGGCCCCTGCACCAGGAGCGGCTTCAGGCCGTGGGGGCGGCCGCCAGGGCGCCGGTGCGGTAGACCGTCCCCGCGCAGGCGTCGGGGAGCGCGGCGTCGGCGGCCTTGGGCTCCCCGACGTCCGGGGTGTGGCTCAGCACCACGCCGGACGGCGGCTGCGTCGGCGAGGAGGCGTCCTGGACCTGCGGCTTCTCCGCGGCGACCGCGGGGGGCGCGGCGGAGGCGGAGCCGGAGTCGCTCGCGGGCGTCGGGGTGGTGATCCCGGGCTTGGCGCAGCCGCTCGGGCCGCCGTCGGGAGCGGGCACGAAGGCGAACCGGATCTCGTACGCCTGACCGGGCTGGAGGATGACCTGGCTGGGCTCGGTGGCCGGGTCGGGCAGTCCGGTCGCGGCGTCGCCGGCCGTGTGGTTCACGACGGTGATGCGGGAGTTCTCGCTGCCGCCCGCGGAGTGGGCCGCGACCACGCCCTCGCCGGCCACCGTGCAAACGCTGCCGGAGACGTTGACGACGCGGAAGCTGCCGTAGACGCGGCCGTTCTTGTCGGGGGCGCCGACGGCGCCGGAGCCCTTGCCGAGCTGGTTGCGGTCGCAGGTGGGCGAGGTGGCGGCGAGGGTGGGCCGGAGATCGGGGCCGGCGGCGGTCGCGGAGCCCGTGGGGCCGGTGGTGCTGCCGTCCTTCCGCTGCGCCTCGTCCTCCTCCTTCCGGTGCCCGTCGCGCCGGCCGGCGTCGGGGCTCGTGGAGGGGTTCAACGGACCCGGGGCCGGCAGGCCTCTGCCGTGCTCGCCCTCGGTCCCGCCGCCGTGCGGGCGCTGATGACTGCTGGCGGCGTTGGCCTGGTGGTCGTCGGTGGTGTCGGCCGTGGTGGCGGCGTGGATGAGGGCCGGCAGGGCGGTGGCCCCGAGGACGACCGCGGCCACCGCGCCCGCGACGGCCTGCCGGCGGCGCGTCCGCCGGGCGGGCACGGCACGCTGCAGGTGCTCGAGTGCGCCGTCGGCCGGTTCGATGTCCTCGACGGCGCCGTGCAGGAGCCGCCGGAGCGTCTGTTCGTCGATCTCCCGGGGACCTTCGCCGGGGTCCCGGCGCTCGTGGTCGGGGAAGTGCCGGTTCATACGGGAGCCTCCATGGCGACACGGAGGGCCGCTATACCGCGCGAGCCGTACGCCTTGACCGAGCCGAGCGAGAGACCGAGGGTCTCCGCCACCTGGGCCTCGGTCATATCGGCGAAGTAGCGCAGGACGAGCACCTCGCGCTGACGGCGCTGCAGTCCACGCATGGCTTTGATCAATTGGTCGCGCTCCAGCTGTTCGTACGCCCCCTCTTCGGCACTGGCCATGTCGGGCATCGGCTTGGACAGCAGCTTCAGTCCGAGGATGCGGCGGCGCAGGGCGGAACGGGAAAGGTTCACGACAGTCTGCCGCAAATACGCCAGGGTCTTCTCCGGGTCCCGGACCCGGTTGCGCGCGGAGTGCACGCGGATGAAGGCCTCCTGCACCACGTCCTCGCAGGAGGCGGTGTCGTCGAGGAGCAGGGCCGCGAGGCCGAGCAGCGACCGGTAGTGCGCCCGGTAGGTCTCGGTGAGGTGATCGACTGTGGTGCCCGCTGCCATCGCCTCGTCAGCGTCCCCACGCTGCGGGGGCACCTGGGGCGGGAGCTGGGCGGGACGGGGGGCGGACCAGGGGGCGATCACCGGTATACCGCCCGCCGAGCCGGCACGCGGACGCACGGAGGAGCTGCTGCGCCTCGGGGCGGTTGCGATGCTGATGACCTCTGCCACGCCTGTTGGACACGCTTCCCCCCGTCAGGGTTGTACGCGCAAGGCATCGCGGTCGACGACGCACCGTATGACGAGGCGTCATATGCCCTCATGCGTACCAGCTCTTCCTCAATGCCCCGGTTTTGTACCGCCAAAGAGGACGGCAACAAAGACGCTCCCCGGTCCTGCGGCGGTTGCAGTCGGTCGGGGAGCGCATCGTCGAACACATTGTCTGCCCAGTTCAAGAGGTCTGGACCAACGAGTTGATCACACGACCTTTACACTTCCCGTCGATATTACGGAGCGGTCAGCTCGGCCGCCACGAGTTCCGCGATCTGCGCGGCATTGAGCGCCGCCCCCTTGCGCAGATTGTCCCCGCAGAGGAAGAGGTCGAGGACCCGGGAGTCGTCCGGGGGACACCGCAGCCGGCCCGCCCACACGGGGTCGGTGCCCACCACGTCGGCGGGCGTCGGGAACTCCCCCTCCGCCGGGCTGTCGCAGACCACCACGCCGGGGGCGTTCGCCAGGATCTCGTGCGCCCGCTCGGCCGTCACCTCGTTCTCGAAGCGCGCATGCACGCTCAGCGAGTGACCGGTGATCACCGGCACGCGCACACAGGTCACGGAGACGGGCAGGTCCGGGCGGCCGAGGATCTTGCGCGACTCCTCCCGCACCGCGGTCTCCGCGGAGGACCAGCCGCCCTCCGCCGGCGACCCGGCCCACGGCACCACGTTCAGCGCCACCGGCGCCGGGAAGGGCCCCGTCGCATCCCCGACCGTGCGCCGCACGTCGCCGGGATGCGTGCCCAGCTCCGTACCGGCCACGGCAGCGAGCTGCGCGCGGAGCGCCGCCACGCCGGCCTGCCCGGCCGCCGACACGGCCTCGTACGAGGAGACGACCAGCTCGCTCAGCCCCAGCTCCGCGTGGAGCGCGCCCATCGCGGCGATCAGCGGCAGCGTGGTGCAGCCCGGCCCGGCGACGATGCCGCGGGGACGCACCCGGACCGCGTGCGCATTGATCTCGGGCACCACCAGCGGGACGTCCGGGTCCATCCGGAACGCGCCGGACGTGTCCACCACGACCGCGCCCTTGGCGACGGCGACCGGCACCCACTGCGCCGCGACCTCGTCCGGCACCAGGAACACGGCGACGTCGGCGCCCTCGAAGGCCTCCTCGTCCAGCGCGCGGACCTCGCTCTCCGCGCCCCGCACGGACAGCGTCCGGCCGGCCGGACCGGCAGCCGGACCGGCGGCCGGGGAGATCAGCCGGATCTCGCCCCAGATGTCCGCGCCGCGCGAGAGCAGTTCGAGCATGACCGCGCCGACGGCACCGGTCGCACCGACCACCGCGAGCGTCGGCCTGTGCCCGCGCCCGGCGCCGGTGCCGACGGTGGCACCGGCCTCCGGGCGGGCGGCCGTCATCGGCCGGTGCCTCCGTAGACGACGGCCTCGTCGTTCTCGCTGTCCAGGCCGAACGCGGAGTGGACGGCGCACACGGCGTCGTTCACGTCGTCGGCGCGGGTGACGACCGAGATCCGGATCTCGGAGGTCGAGATCAGCTCGATGTTCACCCCGGCATTCGACAGCGCCTCGAAGAAGGTCGCGGTGACCCCCGGGTTCGTCTTCATGCCCGCGCCGACCAGCGAGATCTTCGCGATCTGGTCGTCGTAGCGCAGCGAGTCGAAGCCGACCTTCGCCTTCGTCCGCTCCAGCGCCTCGATCGCCTTGCGGCCCTCGGTCTTGGGCAGGGTGAAGGAGATGTCGGTCAGGCCCGTGGACGCGGCGGAGACGTTCTGCACCACCATGTCGATGTTGATCTCGGCGTCCGCGATGGCACGGAAGATCGTCGCGGCCTCGCCCGGCTTGTCCGGGACGCCGACGACCGTGACCTTCGCCTCGGAGGTGTCGTGTGCGACGCCCGAGATGATCGCCTGCTCCATCGGCTGGTCCCCTTGCGGCTCGTTGCTGACCCAGGTGCCCTTGAGGCCCGAGAAGGACGAGCGCACATGGATCGGGATGTTGTAACGGCGTGCGTACTCGACGCAGCGGTGCAGCAGCACCTTGGAACCGGAGCTGGCCAGCTCCAGCATGTCCTCGAAGGAGATCCAGTCGATCTTGCGGGCCTTCTTCACGACCCGCGGGTCGGCGGTGAACACCCCGTCGACGTCCGTGTAGATCTCGCAGACCTCGGCGTTCAGCGCGGCCGCGAGGGCCACGGCCGTGGTGTCGGAACCGCCCCTGCCCAGCGTGGTGATGTCCTTGCTGGCCTGGGAGACGCCCTGGAAGCCCGCCACGATCGCGATGTTGCCCGCGTCGACGGACTGCTGGATCCGGCCCGGCGTGACATCGATGATGCGCGCCTTGTTGTGGACCGAGTCGGTGATGACCCCGGCCTGGCTGCCCGTGAACGACTGCGCCTCGTGACCCAGGTTTTTGATCGCCATCGCCAGCAGCGCCATGGAGATCCGCTCTCCGGCGGTCAGCAGCATGTCGAATTCCCGCCCGGCAGGCATCGGCGACACCTGCGCAGCGAGATCGATCAACTCGTCCGTCGTGTCGCCCATCGCGGAAACCACGACGACCACCTGGTGGCCGTTCTTCTTGGCTTCGACGATTCGCTTGGCGACCCGCTTGATGCCCTCGGCATCGGCAACGGAGGAGCCTCCGTACTTCTGCACGACAAGGCCCACGTGCGCTCCTCGCAGCTCTGTGTTTTGCGGTCGCCTGCAGTCTAACGAGCAGCAGGAATCGGCCATGGTGACGCCGCATGATGAGACGCGCGGCCCGCGCGGGCCCGGACGATTTGCGGCCGGGACGCGCCCTGTGAGGCAGGCCTTCGCCGAGGCCTCCACCGACGCACCGTCAGGCGCTCCGTCAGGACTTCGCCGGCCGCAGCCCCAGCGGGCCGCCGATCTCCGCCGCCATGACGCGGCCCGCCTCCTCGGCCAGTTGCTCCTCGGCCACCGCGTCCGTGTCCAGCCCGTCCAGCTCGTCCAGCGGCTGGTCCAGCCGGACGTGCGCCACCAGGGACTGCAGCGCGCGCAGACAAGCCGACGCCGTGGGGCCCCAGTTGGAGAGGTAGGAGAACTGCCACCACCACAGGGCCTCGTTCACGCGGCCGTCGCGGTAGTGGGCCATGCCGTGCCGCAGGTCGGTGATGATGTCGGCGAGGTCGTCCGAGATCCGGCTGGCGACGGGGGCGGTGCGCGGCACGTACGGGTCGAAGACCTCGGAGTACACGTCCACCGGGTCCAGCATGGCCGCGAACCGCTCGCGCAGCTCGTCGACGTCCGGCTCCGGACCGACGTCCGGCTCGTAGCGCTCGTCCGGGACGAAATCCTCGTGCGCACCGAGCCGGCCGCCGGTGAGCAGGAGCTGGGAGATCTCCAGGAGCAGGAAGGGGACGGCGCTGTCCGGCTCGTCACCGCGCGAGACCTCGGCGACGGCCACGATAAAGCTCTCGATCGAGTCCGCCACGGAGACCGCGAAGTCGTCCGGGGCGCGCTTGGCATCGTGCAGCGTTGCGTCAGACATCGAGAAGTCTTCTCCCTTCGAAGGCACGCCCCAGCGTGACCTCGTCGGCGTATTCGAGATCTCCGCCCACCGGCAGTCCGCTCGCCAGCCTGGTGACCTTCAGCCCCATGGGCTTCACCATGCGCGCGAGGTAGGTGGCTGTGGCCTCGCCCTCGAGATTGGGGTCGGTGGCCAGGATCAGCTCGGTGACCGAGCCGTCCGCGAGCCGCGCCAGCAGCTCGCGGATGCGCAGGTCGTCCGGGCCCACGCCCTCGATGGGGCTGATCGCCCCGCCGAGCACGTGGTAGCGGCCCCGGAACTCCCGGGTCCGCTCGATCGCGACGACGTCCTTGGGCTCCTCCACGACGCAGATGACGGCGGGGTCGCGGCGCGGGTCCTGGCAGACCCGGCACCGCTCCTCCTGCGCCACGTTGCCGCAGACCGCGCAGAACCGGACCTTCGCCTTGACCTCGGTCAGGGCGTGCGCGAGCCGACGGACGTCGGCCGGCTCGGCCTGGAGGATGTGGAAAGCGATCCGCTGGGCGCTCTTGGGACCGACGCCGGGCAGCCTGCCCAGCTCGTCGATGAGGTCCTGGACCACGCCTTCATACACGGATCGGGCTCTCCTTCTGCGCTTTTGCTTCTATAAGTACGTTACGTCCGGGGTGCCGGACGCTTCCCGTCGGAACGGTCCGGAAGGCCCGGGAAGGCACCCGGAACGCCCCGGAACGCCTCAGAACGGGAGGCCGGGAATCCCGCTGCCGCCGCCGAGGCCCTGCGCGAGCGGGCCGAGCTTCTGCTGCTGGAGCTTCTGCGCGCTCTCGTTGGCGTCGCGCACGGCGGCCACGACGAGGTCCGCGAGGGTCTCGGCGGTCTCCTCAGGGCTCGCTGCCTCCGGGTCCACCGCCTTCGGGTCGATGACCAGGGCCTGGAGCTCGCCGGCCCCGGTGACCGTGGCCTTCACCAGGCCGCCGCCCGCCGACCCCTCGACGGGGGTCTGCGCCAGCTCCTCCTGAGCCGCGGCGAGGTCCTGCTGCATCTTCTGGGCCTGCTGGAGCAGCTGCTGCATATTGGGCTGGCCACCACCGGGGAACATGGTTCGGCTCCTGGCTGTCGACGACGACTGGTTCGGAGCCGAGCCTACGTGTTCGCCGGGCGGCGCGCCCCATGCCGCCGGAAGTCGTGTGCGGGGAGGGCACGGACCCGGCCGCGCTACTCGTTGGCGATCTCCTCGATGACCGTCGCGCCCAGCTCGCGGACGATCAGATCGTGGCCGCTCAGGGCGGTGTCGTCGAGGTCCGGGTCGTCCTCGGCGGGCATGTCCTCCTCGATCGGCACCGGCGGGGGCTCGGGGGCCGCGAACGGGGCGGACGGTGCCCGGCGGGCCTCCGGCGCGGGGGCGCCGGGGGCCGGTGCCGGGCCGGGTGCGGGGGCCGACGCGGCCGCGGGCCGGGGGGCGGCGGGGGCGGGGGCCGGGGGCTGGGGGCGCGTTGCGACGGGGGCACCGCCGAAGCCGCCCGAGCCGGAGCTTCCGTAACCGGCGCTTCCCTGGCCGCCGAAGCCGCCGCCGGACGCACCGCCTGCACCACCGGCCCCGCCGGACGGATCGACGACCAGCTCGACCTTCCACTGCACGCCCAGCGCGTCGCCGAGCGCCTGGCGCAGCACGTCCTCGCTGCCGCTGTTGGCGAAGCTGTCGCGGGCTCCGGCGTTCGAGAAGCCGACCTGGAGCGTGCTGCCGTCGAAGCCGGTGACCTGGGCGTTCTGGCTGAGCAGGATCCAGGTGAAGCGGCGGCGGTTCTTGACCGCGTCCAGGATCTGCGGCCACATCTGCCGCACCTGGGCCGGGTCGCCCGAGGCAGCAGGGGAGCCGGGGGCCGCGGGGGCGGGCGGGGCCTGCGGGGGCGTGGCTGCGGACGGCCAGGAGCCGGTGGCCTGCGCGGGTGCGGCGGGCGCGGAGCCGGGAGCCGCCGCGGTGGGCCAGGCACCGGTGGCCTGCG
>NZ_JABBXF010000067.1 GCF_013030945.1 Streptomyces morookaense
ATGACCCATGGATTCATGTTACCGGCCGGAGTGAACATATGAATCGATGTTCATGCGTTCCTGTGTGGTGAGGGCCTTATGACCTCCACCCTCACCCCCACCGGGCCGCCGGCCACGGCGCCCGGCACCGCCCGCGCCCCGGTGGCGCCCCGCCGCCGTGGTGCTGTTCCTGTGATCGTCGTCTTCGCCACCTCCGGCGCCCTGGAAACAGCCGACGCCGTCGTTGGCGGCCTCAACGGCCTGCGCCTGCTCGCCGATTCGGCCTGGCGGCGGGGTGATACGCGCAACGGCCGGTGACCCGCCGGCCGGCCGAATCACCGCCGGGCACGGCGACTTGCCGGTCTTCTCTACTTCTTCCCGCGCCGCTGCTTGCGGGGCGACTCCTCGTCGCGTTCCAGCGCCTCGGGATCACGCCACTCCGTCGACCGCGTCATGCGGCCCGTGCGGGCCTGGTGCTGTGTCGCCCGCTTCAGCTCGTCGTCCTTCTTGGGGCCGTGCTTGCTGCTGCGTTCCATGACTGCACCACTCCTTTCCTCCCTCCAGCGTAGGCGGCACTCGTCCGGAACGCGGCGGGAGACAGCGCGAGGCCGATTCCGGGACTGCCGGGCCCGGTGACAAGGACGTTCGGCCCTCCTTCCGGCACCCCCGCCGCTGAAGGATGGCTGCGTCACGCGCCGGCGTGGCACCTCATCGAGCACGACATCTCCCAGGAGTTCACGCATGCTTTCGGATGAATCGGCAGCGGTGATCGAAGCCACCCTGCCCGCGGTGGGCGAGGCCCTGGACGAGATCACCACCGCTTCTACGCCACGATGTTCGCCGAACGGCCAGAACTGCTCGACGGAATGTTCAACCGCGGCAACCAGGCCAGCGGCGCGCAGCGCCGGGCGCTGGCCGGGTCCATCGCAGCCTTCGCCGGGGCGCTGCTCGCCGACCGCGACGCACGGCCGGAGAACCTGCTGGGACGCATCGCGCACAAGCACGCCGCGGTCGGGGTGACCGACGACCAGTACACGATCGTCCACAAATACCTCTTCGGCGCCATCGCCGAGGTGCTGGGCGGGGCCGTGACACCCGAAGTGGCGGCGGCCTGGGACGAGGTGTACTGGCTGATGGCCGCGGCACTCATCGCCCGGGAAGCGCGGCTGTACCTCGAAGCGCAGGCGGAGCCCGGCCGCCCGTGGCGGCAGTGGACGGTGGTCGAGCGCCGCGAGGAGACGCCCGACGTCGTCTCCTTCCTGCTGCGCCCGGCCGACGGGCGCCCGGCACCCGCCGCCCGCGCCGGGCAGTACGTGAGCGTGCGGGTACGGATGCCCGACGGGGTGCGCCAACTGCGCCAGTACAGCCTCTCGTCGGCGCCCGGCACGGACGTGCGCCGCATCACCGTGAAGCGGGTGCACGGCGGCGACGCCCCGGAGGGCGAGGTGTCCAACCTGCTCCACCGCACCGTGCGCGAAGGCGACGAGCTGACGCTCTCGGCCCCGTTCGGCGACGTGGTGCTGGACGACGGCGACGCCCCTCTGATGCTGGTCTCCGCCGGGATCGGCTGCACGCCCATGGTCGGCATGCTGGCGCGCCTGGCCGCAACGGGCTCCACGCGCCCGGTGCACGTCCTGCACGCGGACCGCTCCCCCGCCGACCATGCGCTGCGGGCCGAGACGCACGACCTGGTGGAACGGCTGCCGGACGCACGGCTCGTGGAATGGTACGAATCCTCCGCCGACGGCGGCGGGCCCGGGGCACGCAGCGGGCAGATGCTCCTCGAAGGCATCGACGGACCCGCCTTCCCCGCCGACGCCACCGTGTACTTGTGCGGGCCGCTGCCCTTCATGCGGGAAATCCGCGGGCAGTTGCTCCGGCTGGGCGTGCCGGCCCGGCACATCAGGTACGAGGTCTTCGGTCCCGATCTGTGGCTGGCCGACGCACAGAGCTGAACTCCCCGCGGATTTCAGACAGTTGTCTCGGGGTGTGCCGGGCCGAGGTAGTGGACAGCGCACTGCTGGGCGTGCGGGGCGAGGAGGCCGTGCAGTTCCTCCGCTGCGGTCTTGAGGATGTCCCCGTCGCGGGTGGCGTGGAGGGTCTCCAGGAGGAAGGCGACGTGGGTGGAGTCCTCGGTGACGCGGGTGCGGTGGGCGTCGCGGTGATTCCAGTGCCGGGTCAACACGTCCGTGGTGTCGGTGTAGATGATCTCGCCGGGGCCGGGGTTCTCGGTGGTGCCGGGTTCGCCGAGCGGGGTGAAGGTCTCGTCGCCGTGCGCGTACCGGATCTCCACGTCGCCGGAGACGCGGTCGAGGTCGAAGGCGCCGGCGGGCAGGCCGTGACGGACGGAGACGGCGTTGTACGAGTCGACGGCCGGGTTGATCCGCGGCAGGGCGCCCTTCTTCGCGAGACGGCGGCCGAGGGCGTCGACACTGGGCCGGATGCGGCGGGGGTTGGTGCCGAAGGAACGGTAGGCGGTGTGCCAGGCCTCGATGCGCGGGTCGTGCTCGTCGGCGGGCTGCCAGGCGCCGGCGGCGAGCTGCTGCTCCAGATCCTCCAGGGCATCGGCGGTGGCGGGCCAGGGCTCACGGCCGCGCAGACCGGTGGCGGTGACGACGGCGATGAGGGCATCGGGGAAGGCGTCGGCGACGGCGGGGGTGAGGCGGAAGGTGGTCATCGAGGGGTCCGTTCCGGGTTTGTGGTCGTTGGTGGGGCCTGGTCGCCGTCGGGCTGGCAACGGGCCGCCCGGGCGGCGCAACAGCTCGGCCTCGGCCTCGGGTTCGTCCGTGATGACGACTGCGTAGTGGCTGGTCGGAACGCCGTCCGCATGTCGGCGCATCCGTAGGCCGGGGAACTGCCCAGGGCCGGCAGCAGAGCGATCACGGAAACACCCCTTACCATCAGTAGAACGACTACACCGTACAACGCATCGACCGACAGCCGTCAACCGAACGACCGCACGGTGCAGTGCATTGGCCCACGCCATGAAGGGACGAACCGATGGCCGCAACCGAGGCGGCGCTGCGGACGCTCGCGCACAACGTCAGGGCGGCCCGCACCCGCGCCGGGCTGTCCCTGGACGAGCTCGGCCGGCGCGCCAAGGTCAGCAAGGGCGCCCTGGTCGGCCTGGAGAAGGCCCAGGGGAATCCGAACTTCGCCACCCTGGTCCGCCTCGCCGACACGCTCGGCGTCTCCGTCTCCGCCCTGCTGGAAGGCCGCTCCGAAGAACGCGTCCGGGTGGTGAGCGCCGATACCGTGATGCCGCTCTGGAAGGGGGAGAGCGGCAGTGAGGCCCGGCTCATGCTGACCACCGGCGGCCCTGCGGCCACCGAGGTCTGGCGCTGGACGCTGGAGCCCGGCGAGGAGTACCCGAGCCATCCCCACCAGGCCGGCGTGACCGAAACCGTCAGCGTGACCGCCGGGCAGATGGTGCTCGTGGTCGACGGCGCCGAATACCCGGTCGCGGCCGGGGAGACGGCCGCCTTCGACGGCGACACCGCCCACGCCTACCGCGGCGCGGGGACCGGGACCTGTCACCTGATCATGACCGTCCACCTGCCGCCCGGCACCTGACGCCCCATCAGGCGGGCGCAGGGAGAGTTCCCCGCAACGGGACACCCTCCGCCGTTCCGGTCACCGAGGCCGGCACGTCCGGGGCGAGCGTGTTCCAGGTGGTGTCGACGCTGCTGTCCCGGCCCGTATCAGGGGTGACGAGGAGATGCGCGGTGACCACGCCCCGGACCCGGTCCCACGTGGCGGTGCCGCTGACGGCGGCGTCGTCCGCCCAGCGCACCCCCGTGAAGCCGAAGCACGCCTGCGTATCACCGGTGACGGTCCAACTGCCGCCGCGCAGGCCCGTGTCATGACCCTCGCTCAGGTAGCCGCTGCGGACGATCGCGTCGCCCACCACCGCGACCCCGGAGGCCGCCGCCCGTAACGCATCGGCATCTGCCTGGTTGCCGGGCGCAGGCGTGGCCGGAACGGTGTCGGCGAGACGGGCGGGGTAAGCCGCGAGGACGGGGATGGCGGGGGTGTGCCGGGTGCAGGAGGTGTTCAGGCGTGACAAGGCGGTGGGGGCGCTGAGGAACTGGCGGTACAGGGACTGGCCGCACGCCTCCGGGCCCGGCCGGGTGCGGTCGGCCATGGCGGTGATGTGGGTGAGGTTGGGCACGGTCACGAACCGTGCGGAGGGCCCCAGTTGGGCCGCGACGTGCCGGCCGCCTGCGGCGGGGGTGAGCGAGTCGAGGTCGCCGCCGAGGACGAGGACGGGCAGCGTCGGCGGCACCCGGGGCGGCCGGGCGGTGACGGGGGTACGGGCGCGCTGCGGCACGGGCCAGTCGAGGCAGGCGTCATAGGTGTTGGTGTAGGCGTCTGCGGTCGTCCACTCGGCGGCCGTGAAGGGAGCGAAGGCGGCATCGGGCTCGGCGGCGATACGGCTCCGGAGCCGGCGGGCGCGTTCGCCGACCGGACCGGCCATGGAGAACAGCTGGGGGTAGTCGGTGCAGGCCGTCGCGAAGTACAGGGTGTCGGAGAAGGCGGGTGGCGGCGCGTTGGTGCCGTCGTACGCGATGGTCTGTTCGGCCAGACGGAGCAGCGGGACGGTGTCCCCGCGGCCGAGGAAGGCCTCGGCCGCGGCCTGCAGGCCGTGGTAGACGGCCGGGTCGGACCCGGCAGCGGTGACCAGGTCCACCAGGGTGGTCACGGTGACGGTGACGGTGACGGGCTGTCCGTCCAGGCCGGTGGTGGTGCCGGTGAGCGGCGTCGCCCGCAGACGGGCCGCGAGAGCGGACACCGTGCGCCAGGCGTCGGCGGATCCGTGTGCGGCGCAGGCCGGGGAACGGCGGCAGGCGAGGCCGAAGGCCTTGCGGGCGGTGGTGATGCTGCTGGTGTACCAGGGATCGAGGCCGAAGACTTCGTAGGTGGCGTCCAGGGTGAGCGAACGGAGCAGGGACGGGTGTCGGGTCGCGAAGACCTGGGCGAACCAGCTGCCGTAGGAGTCTCCGTACAAGTCGACGCTGTTCAGGCCCAGTTGGGGCAGCAGGTCGGCGAGATCCTGCGCGGCGTCGGCGGTTCCGAACGACTCCGAGGCATGGATCCAGCCGCCGTCGGGGCGCTGCCAGGTGTGGTCGAGACGGTCGCCGCAGGCGCCCACGGTGCGGGCGAAATCGGGGCCGGAGGGCCGGCCCTTGTAGTTCTCCAGCTCGGCACAGCGCAGGACTTCGGAGTGGCCGGTACCCCGCAGGTCGACCATGAGCAGGTTGCGGTGTGCCCGGAGCGGGCCCAGCAGCTCCAGATACGCGGTACGCGAGTACGTGGTCGCCCAGCCGGGGCCGCCGTCGACCACGACCGTGGTGCCCTCGGGCCGCCCGGTGGCCGGTACCCACTCGAAGCCGATCCCCAGAGCCGGGCTGCCGGGCGTACCGCGGTCCAGCGGGACCCGGGCCGAGCCGCACCAGCTCTCCGGCTGCCGGCCGCACGGGCCGAGCCGGAGGGTACCGAGCCGGAGCACGGGGCCCGGCGTGCACGCCCCGGCGGGCGCCGCGCCCACCGCGACGAGCATCACCAGCACCAGGACGGCGAGAGCACTGCGGCGGGCCGAAGGACCGGCGAACCGGCGGGACGTGACGGTCATGCCGCCCTCCTGGATGAGGCACCGACGCGGTGCGGCTCCGGCCCGGGCCGCCAACTCCTGCGGTGCGGTGGGCACTCAGCAGTTTTGTGCATGAACGCCGCCGTCGCCAGTGGAGCACCCCGGAACGCCGGACCCGGCTCCGCCCTGCCGGGTGCCGCCGACGCGGGCGCGTACGGGGTCCACCGCCTCCCACTGCTCCGGTCCCGGACTCGCCGGGGCCGCGGGGAAGAGCCCGTCCTGTTCCTTGATGATGTGCTCGCCAGCGCTGGACACGGTCGGCAAGGTGCCGTGGTGGCCCGATGGCAGGGACGAAGTGACGTTGCATCATGCCGTGGTGCGCGTGATCGCCGATACGCACCGGCACGCGGGGCATGCCGACATCGTCCGGGAGCTCATCGACGGTGCCGTCGGGATGGCCAAGGGCAACGGCAGCATGCCGTCGGGCGACCCGGTGTGGTGGGAGGACCACCGGAGCCGGCTGGAGCGTGCGGCCCGGGAAGCCGACCGGGACGCGTGACGCCGGCGCGGGCCCACCTGACCGGCGGGCCCCTCGCCCCGGGCGGCATCAGGCCGCAACGGTCGCCTTCGATGCCGCGGGCTGCCGGGCGGCAGGGCTCTTCTCGCGGAGGCTCTTGAGGAGGATCACCAGCGCTGCCGCGACAGCCGTACCGGCCGCGACAGCAAGCAGATAGAGCAGCGGCCGGCCGATCAGCGGGACCACGAAGATGCCGCCGTGCGGGGCACGCAGGCTGCAGCCGAAGGCCATCGACAGCGCGCCGGTGACCGCACCGCCCGCCATCGCGGAGGGGATGACCCGCAAGGGGTCGGCGGCTGCGAAGGGGATCGCGCCTTCGGTGATGAAGGAGGCACCGAGCACCCAGGCGGCCTTGCCGTTCTCCCGCTCGGTCGTGGTGAACAGCCGGCCGCGCACGGTGGTGGCCAGCGCCATCGCCAGCGGCGGGACCATGCCGGCCGCCATCACCGCGGCCATCACCTTCAGGCTGCCCTCGTTGGGGTGGGCGAGGCCGCCGACGGCGAATGCGTAGGCGACCTTGTTCAACGGGCCGCCGAGGTCGAAGCACATCATCAGGCCGAGGACGACGCCCAGGACGACCGCGTTGGCGCCGGAGAGGCCGGACAGCCAGTCGGTCAAGGCCTCTTGGAGCGTGGCGACCGGCTTGCCGACCACGAGGAACATCAGAAAGCCGACGACCGCCGAGGAGAGCAGCGGAATCACGACGACCGGCATGATGCCGCGCAGCACCGCGGGTATGCGGACCCGCTGGACCGCCCTCACCACCGCGCCCGCCAGCAGACCGGCGATCAGGCCGCCGAGAAAGCCCGCGTCGACGGTGAGCGCGATCGCGCCACCGACGAAGCCCGGGACCAGGCCGGGCCGGTCGGCCATGCCGTAGGCGATGAACCCGGCCAGGACCGGGACGAGGAAGCCGAACGCGACGCCGCCGACCTGGAAGAACAGGGCCGCCCAGCTCGTGGCTCCCGTCCAGGCGAAGTGCTCCGCGACGGACGGTGCCTTGTCGATCGTGTACCCGCCGATCGCAAAGGCGAGGGCGATGAGCAGGCCACCGGCGGCGACGAACGGCACCATGTAACTGACGCCGGTCATCAGCCACTTGCGCAGCCGGGTGCCGAAGCCGTCGGCCGCGTCGCTGCCCTTGTCCATCGGCGCGGTGACGGTGCGCGCCGGGGCGCTCACGTCGCCGCGCTCCGCCTTCTCCCGTACCTCGGCGATGAGTTCGGCGGGCCGGTTGATGCCCGCCTTCACACCGACGTCGACGGTCGGCTTGCCGGCGAACCGCTCCTTGTCCCGTATCTCGACGTCGTGCGCGAGGATCACGCCGTCCGCTTCCGCGACGAGTTGCGGGTCCAGCCGCTTGAATCCGGCCGAGCCCTGTGTCTCGACGTTCACCACGACGCCGGCGGCCCGGCCCGCCTTCTCCAGCGACTCGGCGGCCATGTAGGTGTGCGCGATGCCGGTGGGGCACGAGGTGACGGCGACGATCCGGAAGGGCGGCTCGGCAGAGGCCGGTTCGTCGCCGCGGATCAGGGCGGCGGCCTGCTCCGGCTCGGTCGCCGAGCGCAGTGCGCCGGTGAACGTCTCGTCCATCAGGTGACGGGCGAGCGACGAGAGGATCGTCAGGTGGTCCGCGTCGCCGCCCGTGGGGGCCGCGATGAGGAAGATCAGGTCGGCCGGGCCGTCCGGCGCCCCGAAGTCGACACCGGAGGTACTGCGCCCGAACGCCAGCGTCGGCTCGGTGACATGCGCACTGCGGCAGTGCGGGATGCCGATGCCGCCGTCCAGACCGGTCGGCATCTGTGCCTCGCGCGCGGCAACGTCCGCGAGGAAGCCCTCCAGGTCGGTGACGCGGCCGACCGCGGCCATGCGTTCGGCCAGCGACCGTGCGGCGGCTTCCTTCGTTTCTGCGGACAGGCCGAGGTCGACCAGTTCCGCGGTGATCAGCTCACTCATCGCGGGCTCCCTTGCGCGCGGTACCGCCGTGGGGCGGTGAGGGTGGGAAAGACGGATCCGGCTACGGGCGGCGCATGTCCTCCCGACTCCCGCTCGACAGCGCCCGGTTGACCGGCTCCGTCAGCGGACGGGCCAGGGGGACGTCGTCCGTCGTGGTGACCGCCGCCGGCACGAGGTCGGCCGGTGCCGGCATCAGGCTGCCCGGCAGCTGCACGGCGGCCGCACCATAGGCGACCGCAGCGGCCAGTGCCCGTACACCCGTGCCTCCGGCCACGAGGAAACCGGCGAGCGAGGCGTCGCCCGCACCGACGTTGCTGCGGACGGTGGCGACGGGGGCGCCGGCGAAGTGGGCGCCGGCTCCGTCGACCAGCAGCTGTCCGTCGGCACCCAGCGAGGCCAGTACGGCGCGGGCGCCCGCCGCGCGCAGCTCCTCGGCGGCCTTGACCGCGTCGCCCACGGTCGCGAGCGGGCGGCCGACGGCCTGCGCCAGTTCCTCGGCGTTCGGCTTGACGACATCCGGGCGTTCGCGCAGCGCGGCGGTCAGCGACGGGCCGGAGGTGTCCAGGGCGATACGGGCGCCCGCGCGGTGCGCCCGTGCGACGAGTTCGGCGTACCACTCGGGCGGCAGGCCGCGCGGCAGGCTGCCGCAGCAGGCGACCCAGTCGGCGCCCCCGGAGCGCGCGCCGACCGCCGCCAGCAACGCCTCCGCCTCGGCGGCGGTCAGCTCCGGCCCGGTCGCGTTGATCTTCGTGAGGGTGCCGTCGGGTTCGACGGCCGAGATGTTGGACCGTGTGTGGCCGGTCACCGGCACGCCCGCCACCTCGATGCCCTCGGCACCCAGCAGCCCGGCCAGCGCGGCACCCGCGGGGCCGCCCAGCGGCATCACCGCGAGGGTGCGGTGCCCGGCCGCGGCAACGGCCCGCGAGACGTTGACGCCCTTGCCGCCCGGATCGATCCGGTCCGCGGTGGCCCGGAGCACGGCCCCGCGGTCCAGCGCCGGGATCTCGTACGTCCGGTCCAGGCTCGGGTTCGGGGTGACGGTGAGGATCATGCGCGCACTACTTCCGTGCCCGCGCGCTCGATGGCGAGGGCGTCGTCGGGGCTCAGCCCGGTGTCGGTGATGAGCAGGTCCACGTCCGACAGTTCACCGAAGCGGGCGAAGTGCTGCTGCCCGGACTTGGCGGAGTCGGCGAGGAGGACGACCCGGCGGGCGGCGGCGATCAGCGCCCGCTTGACCGCGGCCTCCGCAAGGTCCGGGGTGGTCAGGCCGCCTTCCGGGGAGAAGCCGTTGGTGGCGAGGAACAGCACGTCGGCGTGGATCTCCCGGTAGGCGCGCAACGCCCAGTCGTCGACGGCGGCACGCGTACGGTGCCGGATCCGCCCGCCGACGAGGTGCAGGGTGAGCCCGGGGCGGTCGGCCAGGCAAGCGGCGACCGGCAGGCCGTGCGTGACGACGGTCAGCTCGGCCTCCAGCGGAATCCCGGCGGCGAGCCTGGCGCATGTCGTACCGGCGTCCAGGATCACGCTGCCGCCGTCGCCGGGCAGTTCGGCCAGCGCGACGCGGGCGATGCGCTGTTTCTCCTCGGCGGCGACGGCGTCCCGCTCGGCGAGGTCGGGTTCGAAGTCCAGCCGGCCGGCGGGGATGGCGCCGCCGTGCACCCTGCGCACGAGACCGGCACGGTCCAGGGCCTTCAGATCGCGCCGCACCGTTTCGGCGGTGACCTGGAACGTCTCCGCGAGGGACAGCACGTCCACGCGCCCGCTCCCACGGGCGAGCCGCAGGATCTCCTGCTGGCGCTCCGGTGCGTACATCAGCGTTTGCGTCCCATCCATGCCCGAGTCTGTGGTTTCACGGCCAAGGTACGCTCCGAACTCGGGGAAGTAAACAGAAACGGGCGTCGGACGGACCCAATCGGACAGGGGTCCGCCCCACGACCCCCTAAACCCATATGTCAGGATTCATCCATGAATCATGTCGACATCGTCCCCATGCAGCTGTCCCATCTGGAAGGCGTGCTGAACCTCGGCCACCGCGCGTACGACGTGAACGCGATGCCGTACACCTCGTGGTCGCTGTCCACGGTCGCCGCGCACTGGGACGCGCAACCGGAGGCGTGCTGGGTCGCCGTGGACGACGAGGGGCTGCTCGGTTTCGTCCTCGGATCCCTCTCCTACGACGAGCGCGAGGACTGGGGCTACCTCGAATGGATCGCCCTCGACGAACGGGCCCGCGGCAAGGGCATCGCGAGCACACTCGTCGAACGGTGCTGCACCGCACTCTTCACCGCCGGAGCCTCCCGCATCATCACCGACGTGGAAGCCGGCAACCAGGCGTCGGCATCCATGATGCGCCGCAACGGGTTCACCGAAGGCGTCACGGTGACCCTGTTCACCCGCCCCAACCCCAGCCACCCCGCTCCCCCGGCCGCCCACCCCCCGCGCGACCCCGCCCGCACCCGCCTCCGCCGCGCTGCCCGCACCACCAACACGCCCTGATCCGCCTGCAGTTCGTGGAGGCGTACTTGCGCCACCGCGCACCGGCCCAGTACACCTGCCGGGCAGCAGGCGCATCGCCGCAGCAAAGGAGCAGCACATGCCCAAGGTTCTGATCCTCACCGGCGATGCCGCCGAGGACCTGGAGGTCTTCTACCCTTACCAGCGCCTGCGGGAGGAAGGGTACGACGTCGACATCGCCGCCCCCGCCGTGAAGACACTGCAGTTCGTGGTCCACGACTTCACACCGGGCTTCGACACCTACACCGAGAAACCGGGCCGTACCTGGCCCGCCGATGTCGCGTTCGCCGACGTCGACCCCGCCGACTACGCGGCACTGGTCGTCCCCGGCGGCCGGGCCCCCGAATATCTGCGCCTGGACGCCGACGTGCTGCGCATCGTCCGGCACTTCTTCGACACCGGCAAACCCGTCGCCCACATCTGCCACGGCGCCCTCGTCCTCACCGCAGCAGGCGTGCTCCGGGGCCGCCGCACCACGGCCTACCCCGCCTGTGCCCCGGACGTACAACAGGCGGGCGGCACGTTCACGGACGCGGAAACCGTCGTCGACGGCAACCTCGTCTCCGCCCGCGCCTGGCCCGACCATCCCGCCTGGATGCGGGCCTTCGTGGAGCTGCTGCGAGCGAACGCGCCTGTCAAGCAGGCGTAGAGCTCTCTGGGGGCGGAAGTCCCATGCGGTTCGCCGGCGCCCCGAAGGGGCGCGGGGAACTGCGCGACCAGCCACGACGTCACCCGCAGGCGACGTACCGGACTTCCCGGCGGAGCACTCGGTGGCGGCCGAACTACTGGCGGCGAACTGCTCCTGCGTCGTAGCCCCCTCACATCGGCTTGCCGATCCGCTCGGCCCGGCGGACCAGTTCGCTGCCGAGCCTGGTGCGTTCGCAGCGGACCTCGTGGCCGTACCGGACCCCGGCGAGCACCTGAAGGAACTTCGCCACCGCAGTCCGACGGGCATCCTCCGGCTGCCCTGGGGTGGCTGGTTGAACGCAGGCACTCCCCTCCCGTTACGGTCTCCGGGTGACCGAACTCGACACCTTGCACGCCACCCGCGACGCCTACGACGCCATCGCCCCCGTCTACGCGCAGCAGTTCCGCGACACGCTGGGCGACCGTCCTTTGGAACGCGCCCTCCTGAGCGCCTTCGCGGAACTGGTACGGACGAACGGCAACGGCGGGGTCGCGGACCTCGGCTGCGGACCGGGGCACGTCACGGCTCACCTCCACGGGCTGGGCCTGAACGCCTTCGGCATCGACGCGTCCCCGGTGATGGTCGGCCTCGCCCGCGAGGCCAACCCGGGGCTGCGGTTCGAGGTCGGCTCGATGGCCGCGCTGGACATCGAGGACGGCACGCTCGGCGGGGTGCTCTCGCGGTGGTCCGTCATCCACACCCCGCCGCAGGACCTGCCCGCCGTCCTGGCCGAGATATCCCGGGTCCTGGCCCCCGGCGGGCACCTGCTGATCGAGTTCCCCGCCACCGACGGCCCCGACCACGAGACGCAGGCCTACGACCACACGGTGCTGACGGCCTACCGCTGGTCCCCCGACCGCCTCGCCGGGCTCCTGCGCGATCACGGACTGACGGAGTCGGCCCGCATCGTGATCGAGCCCGGGCCCACTGACCGGCGGCAGTTCCAGGAGGTCCAGCTTCTCGCGTACAAGGCGTAGGCCGGGGAGCCATTCGCCCGATCCGTCACGTTCGGCCGGGACCCGGCGCCGCCGTGCGTGCGCCCGGTCGCCTGAAGAGCCGTCACCTATAGTCGATCTCATGACCAAGGAGACCAACACCGAGGAGCCGAAGCGGAATCCGGCGATCACTGCGCTCTCGCTGCTGGGCCTGCTGGCGATGTGCGGACTGCTGACGTACATGGCCTGGTTCACGGAATGGGGGCGGTCGCCGGAACTCCTCGGAAAGTGGCTCACCGCGAAGTACGCCCTGAAGGCCGCCGTCTTCGCGCCCGTCGGGATCGTCGGCCTGGTCGCCTGGTTCCGCTCGCGGCGGAACCGGCCCTGAGCCGATGCCGCCGGTTTCGCGGTACGTGCCGTGACCGGCTCGGCTCAGGTCAGGTCGGCTCAGGTCAGCAGCGCCTTGGTGAGCGCAGCGACATAGGCCTGCCCGGTGGCGTTGGGGTGCAACGGGGCCGAGGGCGAGGTGGGGAGGAGACCCTCGGTCCATTTGGCTCCCGGCGGCCGGCACGCGTCGTGTCCCAGGACATTGCCCGGGTTGCTGAACAGCGCGTTGTGGCTGCCGGCGACGGCGCCCAGCATCGTGTGCATCCGCTGCCAGAGGCCGTGGACGTACGGGACGTCGCCCCGGGCGATCGGCACGAGCGGCCAGCACCCGGTGGTGGGCGGCAGCAGCGGAAGGTACCCGACGAGCACGACGGTCGCGTGCGGGGACCGCTGGTGGATGCCGTCGAGGACACCCGCCACCTTCGGGGCCACCGCATTGATCATCGCCGCCGCCCGGTCGGTTCCGCCGGCGGTGTAGTGCTGCCGACAGGGGTGGCCCATCGGGTTGGTGAAGCTGCCCTGGAGGCACGTGGCGAGGATCTCGGCGAGGGTGTCGTTGCCGGAGATGGTGACCGTGACCAGATCGGCGTCCGGGGTCAGCGCATCGAACTGCGGCGGGTTCTCCCCGAGCGGCTGCAGGCGCTGCGGGCTTGCCATGTCCGCAGTCTTCGCACCGGCACAGGAGGCGTCGACGAAGTGGGCCACTCCCAGCGATCTGGCGAGGTCGTTCGGGTAGTTGTCCGTGGCCCGGCCGCACCCGGCCGGTTCGCCGTGGATCTTCGTGGCGGTGCCGAACGACGCGAAGGAGTCGCCCAACGCGACGTAGCTGCCGTAGCCGCGTGCCCGGGCATCGGCAGAGGCGGGGGCGGGGGCAGCTGCGACGAGCCCGCCCACCACCACGATCGCCGAGGTCAGGGCGGCCAGCAGCCGACGCGTTCTGTGCCACAGGATGTGACGGGGCATGACTGTTCCCTCCCCGGAGCGGATTGGCGCATGGTCCGACGAATTCACTCCCCTCGATTCCGCGCACGCATACGCGGGACGACCGCGTACAGCGGGTGAATGTTTGACCTAAGGGGTCGTTGAATCGGGTGATGCCGCGGGGCGAACTCCAAGGCACCGCAAGGGGTTTCGAGCGAGTGCGCCCACCCCTCTGCGCAGCCGTGTCTCATTCGCAGCCCCGCAACCTTCCGCTCCACATGCCCGTCCTGTTGTCTTCCCGAATGGTCAAGACCGTGACAGCCGATGTGGTGATCGTGGGGAACGGCGTGCTGGGCCTGTCGGTCGCCGTCGAGACGGCACTGCGGGATCCTGCCCTGCGGATCGCCGTGGTCGGTCCGCAGGCACGCCCCGGTTCCGCCTCCGTGGCGGCGGGCGCCATGCTCAACTGCTTCGCCGAGGTCACACGGCGTACCGGTGAACATCCCGCATCCCGGGCGAAGTTCGCGCTGGCGCGCGAGGCGGCGCGGCTGTGGCCGGGCTGGCTGGACCGGCTCGCGGAGGCGGCGGGGGCCGGGGCGGTTCCGGTCCGGCATGCGCGGGGGACGCTGGTCGTGCTGGGCGCGCGCACCACGGCCGACGGGGCGGGCAGCATGCGCGCGATCCGCGCAGCGGCCGAGGAGCACGGCGAGCCGTTCGAGGACGTGGATCCCTACGACATCGGCTTCTTGGAGGCGGAGGCGGGCGAACAGCCGGTGGACGCCCTGTACTTGGCGGACGAAGGGGCGGTCGACGCCCGGCAGCTGCTCGCCGCTCTGGACGCCGCCGCGGCCGGGCGGGGCGTCATACGCATCGCGGACGAGGTGGCGTCGCTGGTGACGGACGAGGACGCGGTCACCGGAGTGCGCCTGTCCTCGGGGACGGCACTCCCCGCTGGAGCCGTCGTCCTCGCGGCCGGCGCGGCGACCGGTCGTCTGATCGGGCAACTGCCCCCGGGCTCGGTGCAACCGATGCTCAGCGGTGCGGGCGTGGCGCTGGAGACCGAACGCGTACGGGGCGAGGCCGTGCCGTACGTCGTGCGCACGCCCACCCTCGTCGGCGGCTGCGGACTGCACGCGGTGCCGCTCGGGGACGGAACCGAGTACGTGGGCGCGACCAACCACGTCTCCTTCGACGCGCCTGCCGGACCGCGGCTGGGCATCGTCCAGGCGCTGCTGTCCGGCTGCGTCGCGCAGCTCGACCGGAACATCGCCTTCTCGGCCGTGCGGCACTGGCATCACGGCATGCGGCCCGTCACGTGGGACACCTTCCCGCTCCTGGGCCACGGGCCGCTGCGGGGCCTGTACTTCGCGACGGGCACCTACCGGGACGGCTTCCACGGCTCCCCGGCGATCGCCCGCCACCTGGCCGGACTCCTGACCGGCGGCGCCGCTCCGGAGGACGAAAAGAACGATCTGTACGCGGTGTTCGCGCCCGGGCGGAAGCCCGTGGAGACGATGACGGCGGACGACGCGGTGGAGCGCTTCGCGGAGATGGCGGTCCACGTCGCCGTGGAACGCGGCATGCGGCTCCCGCACTTTCTCGACGCGGAACCGATCGCCGCGGCGTGCCGGCAGCTGGCGCACACGTGCATGGAGCTGCTGGGCGTCCCGGTCGCGCCGGCACCGGAGATCCTCCATGCCGTGTCCGAGGCCGGCGCGGAACGGATCCGTCAAGTGGCCGACTCCCTGCGTGCGTTGCGCCGCCGCGACTGACATCGGGAGTCGGCGCGCGACTGGCCTCGGAGGTCAGCCCGATGTCGGGACCCCGGTGCTGTTCCGTTCCGTCTCCGGCCCGTTGCCCGTCCCGTTCCCCGTCCCGGACTCCGCCGGCAGACCGTCCCCGGGCGACGTGACGCACAGGCACAGCACCGCGTTGAGCAGGAGCAGGGCCGCGTAGATCCACACCAGGCCCCGGAATCCGAACGAGCCGTAGGAGAGCGTCCCGATCAGCGGGCCGACCGCGACGCTCAGGCCCGCGCCCAGCGTGTACACGCCCATGACCTGGCCCCGGCGCCCGGGCGCCTGGGCGACCATCATGGCGGGCAGCGGGACGTACCCGGCAAGTCCGGCCCCGTAGACGGCGACCGCGACCGCTGCGACGGGGAAGTTGTGACCCGCGGCGGCGGGCAGGTAGGAGCAGAGCAGGCAGCCGACGGCGCCGAGGACGCCGCCGAAGAGGGCGCAGGTCTTGCGTCCGCTCCAGTTGTCGCCGAGGACGCCGAAGACGAGGAGGGCGCCCAGGTTGGCGGTCATCATGACGACCAGCAGGGTGTTCCACTCCCCGTCGCCGAAGCCGAGGTCCCGGACGAAGAACGGCATGAAGACCCACATGCCGAAAGACGGCGTGGTGTTGATGAGCCGGATGACCAGACTGATGCCGATCTTCGGCTTCTCCACCAAGAGGCGGAAGGTGCCCGCCAGTTCGGCGCGTGCGCCGCGTCCGGGTGCGAGCCCGCTGAATCCGGTGCGCTCCTTGAGCAGCAGCAGGACGACGAGGGAACCTGCCACGGTCACGGCGAGGGAGAACCACAGCGTCCGGTAGAAGCCGAGCGTGGGCGTGACGGCGGCGAAGAGGAAGGAGCCGATGATCGGGTAGCCGGCGCTGTAGCAGAACCAGAACCAGCCGACCGCCTTGCTCCGGTGGTGCGGGGAGGCGACCGCCATGATCCAGGACAGGAAGCCGTAGGCGAAGAGCGGATAGCCGAAGCCCCGCAGCCCGTACGTGACCATGACGAGCCAGTAGCTGCCGGACGGCACGGCGACGGCCAGCATGAGGACGTGGAAGACGGCCCAGACCGCGGCACCCGCCGCCATCACGCGCCGTGGGCCCCACCGGTCGGACAGCAGGCCCGCGCCGAGGAACGAGGCGATCGCGGCGGTGACGCCGTAGACGGTGATGATGGCGCCTGCGCCGGTCGCCGAGAAGCCGAGGTCGGTGCCGAAGTACTTGGAGAGGTAACTGGTTTCGACGCCGTCGCCGATCATGAAGAGCAGCACTCCGGCGTAGCCCCAGGCGAGGGGCCGGGGTATGCCGAGCCGGTTGCCCGGGGTCGCGGGGTTCACCGGGTGCACCGGGTTCACCGGGTGCGTTCCCCCGCTCGCGCCGACGCTCATGCCCCCGTCCCTCCCGCCGCCCTCGTACCGGCCGCCGGCGAGATGTGGATCTTGCGGCCGGTGCCCGCGCGGAAGACGCCCACGGCTTCCTCGAAGCCGTCGAGACCGTGGACATGGCTGACCAGCGGGTCGAGGTCGAGCCCGGCGACGAGCAGGTCGATGGCGGGCCGGAAGCTGTTGTGCACCGCCATCGAACCGATGATGTCGATCTCGCGGTTGTAGACGGCGAACGGCGAGAAGGAGGCGGTGCGTGCCGGGTCGGCGACGCCGAACTGGAGGAACGTGCCGCCTTTGCGGACGTGTCCGAGGCCGTCTTCGATCGCGGCGATCACGCCGGTCGCGTCGATCACGACCTCGAAGCCCTGCGGGCGGCCGAGTTCGCCGGCGGTGCCGGCCACGGCGTCGGCGGCGAAGGACCGGGCGAAGGGGAGGCGGTCGGCGTTGGGGTCCACCATCGAGACGGAGGCGGCACCGGCGCCGCGGACGACGGCGGCCATCATCAGGCCCATGGTGCCCGCGCCGTAGACCAGGTAGTGCTCGCCGGGGCGGCGGGGCAGCCGGTTGAGGCCGTGGACCGCGCAGGAGAGCGGCTCGACCAGACCGGCTGCCGCGTCGGACAGGTTCTCGGGCAGGACATAGGCGGAGTGGGCGGGGACCGCGACGAGTTCCGCGAAGCCGCCGTCGCGGGTGACCCCGACGGCGCTGTAGTTGTCGCAGAGGTTGCCGCGGCCGATGCGGCAGTAATGGCAGGCGCCGCAGGGCAGGTTGGGGTCGACGGCGACGCGCGTGCCGGGGCGGGGCCCGGTGACACCGGGGCCGAGGGCCGCGACGCGGCCGGTGAGCTCGTGACCGGGGACCAACGGGTATGCGGCGGAGGGGAGTTCGCCGCCGAGGATGTGCATGTCCGTCCCGCACAGCCCGCACGAGGACACTTCGACGATCAGTTCGCCGGGGCCCGGGGCGGGGTCGGGGACTTCGGTCACCTCGTACCGGCCGGGGGCGGTGACGAGTACGGCTCGCATGGGCAGGCTCCTCACTTCGTCGTGCGGTGGCGGGACCGTATCCGCGACGTAAGCGTTTGCGCAAGCGTTTACGTCGCTGGGTGGGTGAGGTAACGTCAAGCAGTCCGGACGACACGGACGATGGATGGACGACGGACGACCGACGGACGGACTTCCGGCGGACGGACTTCCGGCGGGCACCGGACGCCGGGCGCCGGGCGGACGACTCACGGGGAGGCGCGGGGAACATGGCGACGATGGCGGATGTGGCCCGGCGCGCGGGCGTCTCCGTGGCCACGGTCTCCCACGTCCTCAACGACACCCGCCCCGTGCGCCCCGCCACGCGCGACGCCGTCCGCGCCGCCATCGACGAACTCGGCTACACGCACAACACCTTGGCCCGCGCGCTGGTGACCTCCCGCACCCGGTCGATCGGCCTCGCGGTCTCCGCGATCAGCAACCCCTACTTCACCGAGATCTTCCAGGGCGTCGAGGCGAGCACCCTGCAGGCCGGGTACAGCCTGCTGATCGCCGACCCCCACGACGACCCCGGGCACGAGCTCAAGGCGGTCCGGCTGCTGCACGAACGCCGCGTCGACGGCCTGATCGTCGCCCCCTCCCCCGCGCCGGGACCGATGCTCGGCTACCTGACGCAGGCGAAGGTGCCGGCCGTCTTCCTCGACCGCCTCGTCGGCGACGCGCACGACCAGGTGTGCGCGGAGAACGAGGAGCCCATGGCCCGCCTCGTCACCCACCTCGCGGACCAGGGCCACACCCGCATCGCCCTGGTGGCGGGCACGCCCGGACTCAGCACCACCACCGAGCGCATCGCCGGCTACCGCACGGGCCTGGGCCGGGCCGGACTGCCGTACGTGCCCGAGCTGGTCGTGGAGGGCAACTCCCAGGCGCAGGGCGCCGAGCAGGCCACCCGGCGCCTGCTCGGGCTCGGCGCCCCGCCCACCGCCCTGGTGACCGCGAACAACGCCATGACGATCGGCGCGCTCCAGGCCCTGCGGGCCGCACGCCTGTCCGTCCCCGGCGACATGGCGCTCGCCTGCTTCGACGACTTCTCCTGGGCCGACCTCTTCGAACCGCGGCTCACCGCCGTCGCCCAGCCCAGCCGCGACATCGGTGCCGCCGCCGTACGGCTCCTGCTGGACCGGCTCGACGCGCCCGGCCGCGCGCCCCGCACCGTCCGCCTGCCCTGCACCTTCATGCACCGCAGCTCCTGCGGATGCGCGGACTGACCGCGCCCCGACCTCCGGCTCGCCGCACCGCCGCCCCGCCGCCCACCGTCCCGAAAGGCCCCACGTCAGCATGATCATCGTCGCCGGGGAAGCCCTCATCGACCTCGTTCCCGCGTCGCCCGCATCCCCGGAACAGGACGGTCCCGTCGACGACCTCCCCGCCCTGCTGCCCAAGCGCGGCGGCGGCCCCTACAACACCGCCGTCGCCCTGGCCCGTCTCGGCACCCCCACCGCGTTCTGCTCCCGGCTGTCCACCGACCACTTCGGCCAGGCCCTGCTGAACGGCCTGACGGCGGACGGCGTGGACGTCTCCCTGCTGCAGCGCGGCCCCGAACCCACCACCCTGGCCGTGGCACACATCGGTGACGGCGGCTCGGCCGCGTACTCCTTCCACGTCGAGGGCACCGCGGACCGTCTGTTCACCGCCCCGGACACCCTGCCCGACGCGGCCCGCGCCGTCTCGTTCGGCACCTGCTCCCTGGTCCTGGAACCGGGGGCGAGCGCGTACGAGGCCCTGATGCGCCGGGCTTCCGCCCGCGGCCTGTTCACGGCCCTCGACCCGAACATCCGTCCCGGCCTCATCGCCGACGCGGACGCCTACCGGGCCCGCTTCCGCTCATGGCTCCCGCACATCACCCTCCTCAAACTCTCGGAGGAGGACGCGGCCTGGCTCGCGGGCCCGGGAGCCGACCCGATGCGCGCGGCCCGGGAGTGGCTGGCGGCAGGGCCCTACGCCGTCGTCCTCACGCGCGGGGGCGCGGGGTTGGCGGTCCTCACGCGCGACGGCGGCGAACTGTCCGTGGCCGGCGAGCGGGTGGCGGTCGTGGACACGATCGGTGCGGGAGACACGGTCAACGCTGCGCTGCTGCACCGGCTCGACAGTCATGGCGCCCTCACGGCGCGCCCCGACGTCGACGCCGGCCAGTGGCGCGACGTCCTGACCTTCGCGGCCCGCGCGGCGGCGCTCACATGCTCCCGGGCCGGGGCGCAGCCGCCGTACGCGGGCGAGCTCGCGGTGTCTTCTGCGGGTTGAGGGGCGGAAGGGACGAGCATGGCATTGCCCGGGAAGGGTTCACGGCGCATCGTCGTCGACGGCGTCACGTACCGGTGGGCGGTCCGTGGGCGGCCGACCTACGACCAGGGGTTGTGCTGGTCACCGCTGACATTTGCGGTCGAACACGCTGATTCCCCGGGCACCACGCTCGTCGTCCGGACCGGCCGGCCCCACCCCGGCAACTGGATGGGGCAGCCGACCGAGCCCGTTCTTCCCTCCGCCGTCGCCGACGCGATTCGCACCGCCCGGAGGGAAGGCTGGACACCCGAAGCCCCCGGGAGCCCGTTTCTGCTCGACCGGGCACGGGCGTGAGGAACCCATTCGCCGGCGCGGCTCCTGCCTCGGCAAGTTATTCGCTGAGCCCCACAACGCCCCACCCTCGTCGGGCGGCTTCGGTGAGGACTTCTCCCCACTGCGTCAGCAGACCCGTGAACTCGTCGAAGTCGCCGACCCACCCGTCGGATACCGCGGCGTGCTCGGCAAAAGGCCCTCGCATCCGGTCGAGGCGAGGCCGTATCCGGCCCCAGGCTGCGGCCAGTTCCCGCACGTTCTCCGATGGGCGCGCGAGCAGCACACCGTAGTCGTCCTCGCCGAAGAATCCCGTGTCGGTGTGCTCCGCTTCGCCGTCCAGCCCGCACCAGATCAACTCGCGCAGAAATGTATCCATTTCAGTCCGCATGCCCGGATCGACGTGGTCGCGGACGGCTTCCCATCGCTGCCCGGCCCAGAAGTGCGCTTTGAACGATCCGCAGGTGTGCAGGAACTCGTACACGGCGAAGAATGCGCCGTGGGGACCCTGCGGCCACACCCAACCGCTCTCGACGACCGGCGTATCGTGATCCCACAGCCCTGTCTCGTCGGCGTACCAGGCGTCCCTCAGCCGCGGCACCCGCTCGCGCGGCGGGACCTCGCCCAGCCACGAGCAGTCGGCGACCATCACGGTTATGTCCAGCCCCATGGCAGTGAGGCTACCGACACCACATCTGCATCTGCATCCGCCTCTGCGGCAGAGCCGGTTGGTTGTTCACACCGCTCCGCTCAAGGCCGGCCGGAGCCGGCCAGGCGTTCCGTCGGCCCGCCGAACGGCAGGACGAGAGTCCGCGTCGCCAGGAGCCAGGAGCCGTCGATCCGGCGAAACGTGTCCTCGTAGTGACCGATGTTCGCGGGCAACCGGGGCGGAATCAGCGCTCCGTCGGTATGGCCGTCGACCCGGTAGGTCGCGAAGTAGGTGGTCGCCTCCGCAGTGTCCGGTGAGTCGACGGTGACCAGGATGTTCGTGCACATCCGGCGGGACAGGCGATCCGCCGGCCGCGAGCCGAAATATGCGCGCAAGGCTTCCCGGCCTTCGACCCGGCGGCCGTCATACGGCCATTCCCAGACTCCGTCGGGAGTGAAGAGCTCGCACACCGTGCCCGGCTCACCGAGGTCGAGCCGACGCACGAACTCCAGGATCAAACGCTCGCAGGCACGTTCCGCGAGAAGACGCTCCATGGGGTCGAGACCGTGAGTAGTCATCCCCACTGCCTATCATCCGCGCCTGCACACCCACGACTTCTTTTCAACCCGGTCACGACAGTGCACGCATGACAGACCTTCGGCCCGATGCGGGCGTGGCAGCCCCGTCGAATACCGGTCATGTTCGCCCCGTCCGGCCCGCCGTCGATATGCCCTTGCAGGAGCGCACAGGCGCCACCTTGGGCGCGCACGACACTGCGGACACCGTTCGCATGGTCGGGTCGACGGAGCCCCCCTCCCGGGCCGCGGCGGCGAGGTTTTACCGAACGGTCGACCACCGGCATGCCGCCGTGTCATAACGTCACTGCATTCCTTGATCACAACTGCGGGCGTCCCCGGCGACTCATTCGGCCAGGCAGCCCGCCAGGAGGCATGCCGTGAACGCCGTCGGCATACCGAGCACAGCCGCCGAACTGCCCTGCGCCTGGAGCTCGCTCCTGCTCGGGCAGGTCGGTCGCACCGGAGTGAAGGTGCTGCGGATGGACGGACGCTCCTTGGAATCGGAATCCCATGACACAGCGGAAGCGTTGCTGGTCGTGGACGGGCAACTGCAGCTGCTGGCCGACGGCATCGAGATCGAAGTGCGCGCGGGAGAAATACACATAGTCGAGGCGGGGGTTGAGCATGCCCTGTGCCCCGGCAGCAGAGGTAGTGAAGATGATCAACATTGGGTGTTGAAGCTGTCAGCCCGTGATTTGGTGCATGCGGACCTGGCGTCGTGCGGGTGGGCAGGGTCCGACCACCACCTGGCCGGCGTCGCCCAGCAGTTGGAGCGTGTCCGGACCGGCGAGGTCGACTACCTTGCGGTCTGCCCTGCAACGGACATCCCTGTGGCGAAAGGCGGTGTCGACTACGGGCACGTGCGCTGTACGAAAGGCTGGGCTATGTCGCGTACGGCCGTCAGGCGGACTCGTGGGACGAGCAAGCCCCTGATGGGTCGTTGCGCCGCCACGAGACGATGTGCACGTTGATGCGGAAGGAACTCACGTAGGCCCAGCCACCTTCGTGGGTTCTCTCAGCGGACGCGGCATCCCAGGTCATGGTGTCGTCGGATCCGGATCATCGGCCCCGACGGCCGCGGCGAACTGCGCGCCATACCCCTCCCGTCCAGCCGGACAAGGCCGCCCGCCGCCGGTGGGACGTCTCCGAGGAGCTCACCGGCATCCGGTGAACCCGGCATCGTGCGGCGCGAGTTCGTATCGCAGTTGCTCGTGTGAACGGCCGGTCGGGGCACGTTCGCGCGGCGACCCCCTTGTCGGGACATCGGCGATGCGCTGAAATGCGTGAGCTTGTCGGGACGAGTGTTCCAGAAGCATGCACGCGTCCGACACCCGGACGCGTGGGCTCTGGCATGCCTCCTGATGTCTCATCCAGATGAAAGGATGTCGATGTTCAGCTGGCGGAAACCGCAGCTGGCAGGCGTCACCCTGGCCGCCGCGTCCATGGTCCTGACCTTCGGGACCACCGCGAACGGCGCCCAGTTGACGTCTGCCCCGAACGCCAAGGCGCTCTCGGGCGACGAAGCGCCTCAACCTGTGATCGTCGTCCTCAAGGACCAGCTCTCCAAGGCCCCGGCCGATGCGGGGCACTTGACCGCACGCAAGCAGGAGGCCGCCTCGGCACAGGCCCCGCTGCTGGCGAAGGTCAAGGCCGGCGGCGGCACGCACGTCAAGAGCTTCGTGGTCGGCAACGCCTTCTCCGCGACGGTCGGTCCGGCACTGCGCGCGGCGCTGGCGGCCGACCCCGCAGTCGCCTCGGTCGTCCCGGACGGGATGGTGAAGGTGACCCCGCCGAGCGCCACCGCACCGGGTGCCCCGGGCGCACCAGCCGCACCGGGCGGTGCCAAGGGGCCGAAGGCCGTTTCCCCCAAGGCCAAAGGCAACGCCAAAAGCGACGGCAACGCCAACGGTACGAATCCGTACGCGATATGCCCCAGCGACCCGGCCAAGCCGCTGCTGGAGCCCGAGGCGCTGTACTCGACGCACGTCGAGAGCACCCCCGGCAACCCCGGCGCCCACGAGATCGCCACCGGCAAGGGCGTCAAGGTCGCCTACATCGCGGACGGCCTGGACCCGGACAACCCGGACTTCATACGCCCCGACGGCTCGCACGCGATCGTTGATCACCAGGACTTCACGGGCGACGGCTGGGACGCACCGAGCGGTGGGGCGGAAGCCTTCGGCGACGCCTCCGCGATGGTCGCGCAGGGCCGGGAGAGCTACGACCTGTCGAAGTTCGTCAACCCCACCCACCCGCTGCCCGCGGGGTGCACCATCCGCATCAAGGGCTTCGCGCCCGACGCCTCACTGGTGGCGCTCAAGGCCGGCGGCCTCACCACGCTCCCCAACTCGGCGATTCTGCAGTCCATCGACTACGCCGTCTCGGTCGCCCACGTCGATGTGCTCAACGAGTCGTTCGGCAGCAACGTCACCCCGGACAGCGGTGCGCACGACACCATCACGCTGTTCAACGACCAGGCGGTCGCGGCCGGTGTGACGGTGACCGTCTCCAGCGGTGACGCCGGCATCAACGGCACGATCGGGACTCCGGCCACCGACCCGCAGGTGATCGCCACGGGCGCGTCGACGGACAACCAGAGCTATCTGCAAACCGGTTACGCGGCCTCGCAGTTCTCGAACGGCACCTGGGCGAACAACCGGATCTCCGCGCTGTCCTCCGGAGGCTTCACCCAGGCCGGCCGCACCGTGGACCTGGTCGCGCCCGGTGAGGCGGACTGGGCGCTGTGCTCGCCCAAGCTCAGTGTGTTCACCGAGTGCACCAACTACAACGGCACCGGCAGCTCCGTCCAGCCGTTCGGCGGCACCAGCCAGTCGGCCCCGCTGACCGCCGGGGCGGCGGCCCTGGTGATCCAGGCGTACCGGGACGGCCACCACGGCGAATCACCCGCTCCCGCGCTGGTCAAGAAGTTCCTCACCGGTACCGCCCAGGACCTCGGCCTGCCGGCCCAGGAGCAGGGTGCCGGTCTGCTGAACGTCCGCGCCGCGGTGGAGGCCGCCCGCGGCTACCACAGCTCCTCGGGTGCCGGGCAGAGCAACACCCTCGCCGTCACCACCGGCCAGCTGGACATCACCGGCACGCCGGGCTCCGGCCACACCGCCGAGGTCACCGTGGTCAACACCGGCCGCACCACCCAGACGGTGACCGGTGCCACCCGTACGTTCGCGCCGCTGGCGAACTCCCGGCAGACCGTGCCGCTGAACTCCTCCACCGACCCGAAGTTCGCCTATGCGACCAACGGTTCGCCCTGGGTGCACCACGAGGTGAAGTTCACCGTTCCGCAGGGCGCCGACCGGCTCGCCGCGTCGATCGCCTGGCAGGGCAAGCCGCAGAAGTCCGGGGCCGGCACCGTGACCCCGGTGGTCCGGATGACGCTGCTGGACCCGTCGGGCAGGCTGGAGACCAACACCCGCCCGCAAGGCGGCCCGGTCTCGGCCAACTTCGGCATCGTGGACGTACCGCACCCGGTCGCGGGCGAGTGGACGGCGGTCCTCTACACCCCCGAGGGCACCAACGGCTTCACCGGCCCGGTGCTGCTGGACACCGCCACCGAGCGCGCGGTACCGGACGGTCCCGTCAGCCCGAAGGTGACCAAGGTGGCGCCCGGGCACAGCGCCACGCTGCGCGTGCACCTCACCACCCCCGAGACCGGTGGCGACAGCGCCGAGTCGGTCACCGTGGCCGGGTCGAACGGCCGCACCACCAGCGTGCCGGTGATCCTGCGCAGCCTGGTCCCGCTCTCCGGCACGGGCGGCAGCTTCACCGGCACGATCACCGGCGGCAACGCCCGTGACGTCTCGCCCGCGCAGTCCTTCACCTACGCCTTCGACGTGACCGGCGGCCACCGGGACATCCGCGCCGGTGTGACGCTCAGCGACCCGAACGTGCTGGTGCAGGGCGCGCTGATCAGCCCCGACGGCACGCCGATCGACATCGAGAGCAATGCGCTGTTCAACGCCTCCGGTGCCCCCACGGGCACCACGAAGGGCGTGTCGGCCACCGCGATCCATCCGGTGCCCGGGCGCTGGCGGTTCGTGCTGAACGTCCTCAACCCGGTCAGCGGCGCCGAGCAGGCCCAGCCGTTCCACGGCACCGTCGGGCTCGACCAGGACCGGGCGACCGTCACCGGCCTGCCCCACAGCGCCGCCACCAGGCTGGCGGCCGACAAGCCCGTCACGCTCCAGGTGACGTACGCCAACAACACCGCGGCCACCCAGATGATCCACGCCGACGGCCGTCTCACCGACAAGATGGTGGACGTCCCGCTGGTGCCGCAGGGCACGTCGGCCACCGTCGCGCTGCCGCTGCACCCGAGCTCGGTCACCCCGGGCTTCCTGGTGCCGCCGGGCACCGACCGGCTGACCGCGGTCGCGGCCTCTTCGACGCCCGCGCAGCTGGAATTGAGCGGCACCGCCGGTTCGCCGGACGTCTTCGGTGATCTGAAGGAGGCGCAGGACGGTTCCGCCGTCTCGGTCGCCAAGGACTTCGGCAGCGCACGGCAGCCGGTGGTCCCGGGCTTCTGGAGCACCTACGTGCAGCAGATCGGCCCGTTCCCGGCCGCAGGCGCTCCCGCCGGCACGTCGACCATCACCGCCGACGCCCACACCCTGGCGTTCGACCCGTCGCTGACCTCCAGCACCAACGACCCGTTCGCGGCCGCGGTGACCACCTCGGCCCCGGCCCTCGCCCCGGTCACCGTCCAGCCGGGCGCCACCGGCTCGCTCCAGGTCACCATCACCCCGCACGGCGACAAGGGCAGCACCGTGCACGGCGTGCTGTACCTGGTGACCGCGCCGGGGGCGGTGACCACCGCCAACAACCAGATCGGCACGACCGGTTCGGTGCTGGCGGCGATCCCGTACAGCTACACGATCGGCTGACGCCCGCCGTTCCGAACCGGCCGAGGCCGCCCGGGATCGGGGCGGCCTCGGCTGATGCAGCGTCCGTCAGCCGCCGCCTTGGGCCGCCGCCCTGGCCGTGCGCACCGCGCGTCGTGCCTCGCGTGCCGGCCAGTCTCGGGGGAGGGCTGTTCCGGCAAGCCGGTCACCCCGTATTTGGTGTGCTTTACAACGGATCGTGACGTACGGTCCTGTCCCGTGAAGCACAGCATGAGGATCCACCGCGTACGGCTCGGCGCGGAGGAGTACCGCGTCCTCCGCCCCGACCGGCCCGCGCGCGGCGGCTACTTGCACGACCGCTGGTCGGCCGAGATGTATGCCGACCGCGAGGCGTCACGACAACTCGTCGCCGCATGGGGCCTCGCAGCCCGCTCACCGCGGTCGCTGGTGTATGTACCGATGCGGGGGAACCCCGCCCCGCAGGGCGTGACCCAGGAGGCAGCACCGCTGGACCTCGTCCTGGTGCACCACCGCTTGCAGTTCCCGGTATCCCGCTGGAAGGCCGTACGAGCCCGGCTCGGCACCGGACAGCCGCACACGGTGAAACTCCCGGAATCCGTTTTCAAGGACGGGCCCGCGCGTCGCTGCCCCTTTCACGGGACGGACGCCACGCGCCGCGACCATCTCCTCTTCGACCGGGCCGCCGACACACTCTTCGTCATCGGCAGCACCACGGCCTTCCGCGCGACGGCGGCCACGCTCCACGCCCTCGTGGCCGAGGAGACCGCCTTGCTGCGCGACGACGAAAACCACCACTTCTGCGTCGAATTGAGCTCGGGCCCCTGGCAGCGGCGCCGCACGCGCGGACGCGTGTCCGCGGGCCTGCACATCGAGTACCGCGCGGAGCGGGCTGCGGCTGCCTGATGTTCAGCTGTGCCGGCGCGTGCAGGCGGTGGTGTGGTGCTGCCGTCGACCCTGTAGGGGGCGTTCGCGGAGTCATGCGGCCGTCCCGGCCGGGCCAGTTGACGAAGCAGTGCCGCCAGTGCCGCCCCGGCTCCATCGCGGGAGACCGTCCAGGGCCAGGAGCCGCCGAGCGACACGTGCATCCCGCTCACCGGGGGCGCGGTGAAGTTCTCCGACGACACCACCGACACCGCCTTCCTCCACGCGAGCGGATCATGCAGCGGGCAATGGGGCGAACTCGTCGGCACCGGCGGCTCATGGGACGCGCTCACGGGTGCCCAGGCCCTGGCCGTCCGGTTCCGGCGTCGCCCGCGAAACCCGGCCCGGAGCCACCGCCGCGACCGCCCACAAGTGGTGGACCTGGCCCGATCTGAAGGTCGGTGACTGCCACCAGACCGGCGGCCGGCTCCGCCTCTACGCCGACGGCAAGCTCACCTTCAGCTCCGGCGGCCGCACCCTGTTCACGACCGGCACCTTCGAGCCCAGCTCTACTCCGCCACCGTCAATGTGACCCAGTGGGCCTCGTGCTGAGCTGAGCCGCCCGGACCGGGTCGCCCTCCGGGCAGGCGGCTGCCCGGAGGAGCGGCCCTTCGCAAGGGCGATATGCGACGCTTGCTGCATGAATGCTCAGTTCCGCTCATTTGTCATGCAGTGGCCGGTCTACGTGCCGGTGGTGGCGGCCGTCGACCTGGCATTGACCTGGGGGCAGTCGTTGTCGGCGGGGCTGGTGGTGCTGGTGGGGTGCGGGCTGGCGGGAGCCGTGCTGTCCGCCGTGCACCACGCCGAAGTGATCGCACACCGGGTCGGCGAACCGTTCGGGTCCCTCGTCCTGGCGCTCGCGGTGACCGTCATCGAGGTCGCCCTGATCGTGACACTCATGGCCGACGGCGGCGACAAGAGCAGCACCCTGGCCCGTGACACCGTCTTCGCCGCCGTGATGATCACCTGCAACGGCATCGTCGGACTGTGCCTGCTGGTGGGCTCGCTGCGCCGGCGCGTCGCCGTCTTCAACCCCGAGGGCACGGGAGCCGCCTTCGGGGCGGTGGCGACGCTGGCGGGTCTGAGCCTGGTCCTGCCGACGTTCACCACCACCACCCCGGGGCCGCGCTTCTCCCCTCCCCAGCTCGTCTTCGCCGCGCTGGCCGCGCTGGTCGTGTACGGGCTGTTCGTGGCGACGCAGACCGTGCGGCACCGCGACTACTTCCTGCCGGTGACCACCGAGGGCGAGGTCATCGACACCGACGACCATGCCGAACCGCCCTCGGCACGGGCCGCCCTCGGGAGTCTGGGCCTGCTCTTCGTCGCACTGGTCGCCGTGGTCGGCCTGGCCAAGGTCGTCTCGCCCACGATCGAGTCGGCGGTGTCGGCGGCGGGGCTGCCCGCCTCGATCGTCGGCGTCGTCATCGCGCTGATGGTCCTGCTGCCCGAGTCGATCGCCGCCGTCCGGGCCGCACGCGGCGACCGCGTACAGACCAGCCTCAACCTGGCGCTGGGCTCGGCCATGGCGAGCATCGGACTGACCATTCCGGCCGTCGCCGTGGCCTCGGTCTGGCTCGACGGCCCGCTCCTCCTCGGACTGGGCGCAACGCACATGGTCCTGCTGACCCTCACGGTCGTCGTCGGCACCCTGACCGTGATCCCGGGCCGGGCCACGCCGCTGCAGGGCGGCGTACATCTCTCGCTCCTCGGGGCCTACATCGTGCTCGCCGTCAGTCCGTGAAGCACGGCCGGCCCGGACCCGGGCTCTGCTTTCAGCGTTGCTTCATCCCACGTTGAAGAATCGCGCGCTGGTGCTGAACGACCGGAGCAGCCGATGCTGCTTGGCATGATCAGCACGCAGGCACTGACGGGCATCGCACTCGTGGCGTTCGGGATGGTGCTGTCCCCCGGACCCAACATGTTCTACCTCGTGTCGAGATCGGTGACCCAGGGGCGACGGGCAGGTCTGATATCGCTTCTCGGCGTCGCCACCGGGTTCCTCTGCTACCTGCTGGCCGCAACTGCCGGTCTCGCCACGCTCATCACCGTCGTGCCCGCCCTCTACACCACCCTCAAACTGGCCGGGGCCGCGTACCTGGCCTGGCTGGCGTGGTGCGCCCTCAAGCCGGGCGGCACGTCCGTCTTCGCCCCGCAGCCACTGCCGCCCGACCCGCCCCGCAAGCTGTTCACCATGGGGCTGGTCACCAACCTCCTCAACCCCAAGATCGCGGTCCTGTACGTCTCGATACTCCCGCAGTTCGTCGACCCGGGACGGGGTTCCGTGCCGGCGCAGAGCCTGGAACTGGGGCTGGTCCAGATCGCGATCGCCGTCACCGTCAACGGGCTGATCGCCCTCACCGCCGGAACCATCGCCGGTTTCCTGCAGGAACGCCCGGCCTGGCTGCGCACCCAGCGCACCGTCATGGGCCTGGTGCTCGCGGGAGTTGCGCTGCGCGTCGCCACCGCGTGAGCGCACCGGGCCTGCCCCCGCCGGTTCAGCTCGCGGTCAGGGCGAAGGCCAGCAGGGCCACCGACGTGAAATCCAGCGCGGGTTCGGCCGTCTGCCAGGCGTCCATCCGGTCGCGGTAGCCGGCGCCCCTGCCGTCGAAGTCACGCCAGGAGGCGCCGCCCGGAGGGTTCGCCACGCACTTCCTCATCGTGGGGAAGGTGTTCAGGCTGTCCGGATCGTCCAGGTCCTTCGCGGAGTTGGGGCCGTTGACCACGGCCCCGCGCAGGATGGCACCCGTGCCGTCGAGGCTTCCCGCGAGGTTCGCGACCTGGTGCGAGGGACAGTGCGGGAAGGTCTCGCCCGCACCCACCATGAAGGACGTTCCCCAGGGGTTGGCCCCCAGTGCCCAGCCGCGCTGCCGGGCCGCGAAGGCGTCGTAGCGGTGGTCGCCGGTGGCCTTCGCATAGAGCCTGGCGGTGGCGACGAGCCCGAAGGTGTGGGGCACGGCGTCGGCCTCGCTGTAGACCGCGCCCGCCGTGAAGGGGTCCTTCGCCGCGCGTGCCATGCCCTCGTCGAGCTGGCGGCGCAGGTCCGCGCGCAGTGCGTCGGGGGAAATGCCGGGTGTGCCGGAGCCGTTGAGGGCGGTGAGCAGGTCGGTGTGGGCCAGGGCGCTGACGTCCGCGACGCCCAGGGTGCCCTTGTCGTCGGAGTCCAGGTAGGCCTTGGCCCAGCCGGCGGCCTGCCGGCGCCACGCGTCGGCGCGGTCGTCGCCGAGGGCCTGTGCCGCCAGGGCGAGTTCGGTGGCGCCGAACTCCATGTCGTCCTGCCAGACTTCCTCGGGGTAGAAGGCGTGCGGGAACACGGTGACCAGGGTGCCGGAGGGCGCGGTGTCGGCGTGCTCGTAGACGGCTGCGGCCTTCGCCAGCCAGGTTCTGGCGGCGCCGGGGTCGTCGTGCGCCGTCTGCTGTGCGGCGAGGGCGAAGACGGCTGCCATTCTTCCGGCGAGGTTGGGGCTGATGGGGGCGCCGGGCTCGGCGGCGCGGAAGACGGGGCGGTCCTTGATGGTGCGGTCCGGGTGGCCGGGCGGGACGTCGAGCGCGTCGTCGGCCTCGGGCAGGCGCCAGACGTCGTGGTCGGTACGGACGGTGTCGTTCCCGGCCCCGATGCCGACCTGCGCGTAGAGCGTGCCCGTGCTGCCGTCCCACATCCTGTCCAGCCAGGCCAGCCCGTGCCGGGTCTCGGCGGACAGCCCCGCCGCCCCGGGCATCGAACGCCGGGCCAGGAGGAGTTCGGCGACGGAGTAGGAGGTGGTGTGGGTGAACTTCAGGAAGTCCCCGGCGTCGAAGAAGCCTCCCGAGACGTCGACTTGGCCACCGACGGGGGTGAGCCGTTCGTCGAGGAGCTTCTTGCCCGACCGGTCGTAGTGCGGGGCGGCGTGGACCGTGGCCCGGCGGTCGGCCAGGTGGGACGGCTTGCGGGAGAGGATGTCCGCGGGCACGTCGGCGCCGTCGCGCTGCGCCCGGAAGAACCGGACGTTGTCCTGGACCAGCGGGGTCATCAGGTCGCGGGCGGCGGCGATCGTGAAGGCGGGCGAGCTTCCGGATGCCGTGCCGGTCAGCTCGATGCGGTAGGTGCCGGGGGTGTCGACGGCCGAGAGGTCCACGGTGCGCACGCTGGTGTAGGTGCGGTTCCAGCGCCCGGTCCGCGGGCCGAGGGGGCCGGTGCGGACGGTGCGGCCGTGTGCGTCGACGAGCTTGAACCCGGCACCGTCCAGGTCCTGTTCGGGACCCATGACGAAGGCCTGTTTGGCCTCGTCCACGGCGTAGCCGGCCTGGTCGACGCGGACGACCGCGGGCGGCCCGTCCGCCGCGGGCGCCGAGCCGCGGGCGGGCAGTGCGTACGTCACGGCGCCTGCTGCGACGGCGGCGGCCACGGCGAGGACGACCGTGCGCGGGCGGGGGCGTGAACGGGGACGGGAGCGTGCAGTCATGCGCTCACCTTGGCGAACGCTTCATGAGATGAAGATGAGGCGGGAGGACGACCGTGGTCATCCGGCGCGCTTCTCCTCGTGCGGCGGCAGCCGCAGTTCGGCGAGCAGGCCGCCGCCGGGGGCGTCCGAGAGGCGGGCGGTGCCGCCGTGCAGCTGTGCGACCCAGCGGACGATGGCCAGGCCCGTACCCGTACCGGATCCGCCGCCGTCGCCGCTGACGCCGCGGTGGAAGACCTTGTCCCGGTCCTGGAGCGGCACGCCCGGGCCGTGGTCGCGGACGGCGACCAGGCCTCGGGCGACGGTCACCTCGACGCGGGGCTCCGTGCCGCCGTGCCGCAGAGCGTTCTCGACGAGGTTGCGCACGGCCTGGGCCAGCAGCTCCGGGTCGCCGCGTACGACCGCCGGTTCGGTGTGGACGGTGACTCCTGTGCGGTCGGGCAGTTCGTCGACGGTCAGCTCGACGACCTGGTCCAGCCGCAGCGGTGTGAGCTCGGCCTCCTGGATGCCGGCCTCCACCCGTGCCCGGGCCAGCAGCCCCGTCACGAGCCGGCTCAGCCGGTCGACGAGGCCGAGTGCCGTGCCCAGCGCGGCCGGTGCGCGGTCCGGGGCCGTGGTGCCCTGCTCCACCACCAGGCGCAGTGTGGCCAGCGGGGTCCGCAGTTCGTGGGCGGCCTCGGCGAGGAACTGCTCCTGCCGGTCCAGCCCTTGCAGGGCGGGCCGCATCGCGCGCCGGGACAGCAGGTGCCCGGCCGTCGCCGCGACGGCGACCAGGGCGGCGCAGCCGAGCGCGAGTCGTTGGACGAGCGCGTGGTGGGCGTGCTCCTGCCGGGCGGGGTCCAGGCCGACGAGGACGGCGGCGTCGATGCGTTGGTCCCAGACCGGGGAGACCGCCCAGCGCAGACGCCGGCCGTCGTCGGCCTGTGCGGTGAAACGGATGACGGTTTCCTGGTCCGTCAGCAGCCGCTGCCAGATCCTGCCGAGGTCGGCCCGGTCGGGCAAGGCCGCCCTGTCCCCGGCTGCGACGCGGGCGTCGGGGGCCCCTCCTGTGCCCCGGCGGAGAATGGTGACCGACTCGACGCCTTCGGTGAGTTCGTCCTCGCGCAGCGGTTCGAGGTGTACGGTTCCGGCTTCGGACCAGACCGCGCGGGACAGGCCGATCGCGCGGACACCGGCCTCGTGGTCCAGGGCGGCGTTGCGGGAGTCGGCGTCGAGCCGGACGGCGAACGTCGCGAGGGCCACCAGGCACAGGGCGGTGGTCGCGGCGAACAGCAGCGTGGTCACCCAGCGGCTGCGGTGCAGTTGTGTCGCGGCGCGGGACGCCTTGCGCGGTATCAGTGGCATCGGCGGTATCAGCGGTATTCGGGGTCGCGATGGTCTTGGTGGTCTCGGTGGCCTCGATGGCATCAGCCGTCCGCCTCCGGGGCCGCGAGGCGGTAACCGGCGCCGCGTACGGTCTCGATCAGCCGGGGCTCGCCGAGGCGGCGGCGCAGCTGGCCGATGAGGACGTCCACGACGTTGGACATCGGCTCGCTCGACTCGTCCCAGCAGCGCTCGATCAGCTCGGTGCGGGTCACCACTTCGCCGACGCGCAGCATCAGCACCTCCAGGACGGCGAACTCCTTGGCGGTGAGGCTCAGCAGCGTTCCGGCCCGGCGTACTCGGCGCCGCGGGAGGTCGAGTTCCAGGTCCGAGGTCCGCAGCAGCGGCGGGCGGCTGGGCTGGCCTCGTCGGCACAAGGTCCGTACGCGGGCGGCCAGTTCGGCGAAGGCAAAGGGTTTGACGAGGTAGTCGTCGGCACCGTGCTCGAAGCCCGCGACCCGGTCGTCGATCGAGTCCAGGGCCGTGAGCAGCAGGACGGGCAGCGTGGAGCCGCGGGCGCGCAGGGCGCCGAGGAGCGCGAGGGCGTCGCCGTCGGGCACCATGCGGTCGGCGACCACGCAGTCGTAGGTGTTGACGGCGAGTTTGAGGTCGGCGTCGGCGAGGGTGGGGGCGAGGTCCGCGGCGAAGCCGGCGTCCCGCAGGCCGGTGGTGAGGACGGGGCCCAGCTCGGGGTCGTCCTCGATGATCAGGACGCGCATGAGGGGAACCCCTGGGACCGGGCGGGCTGCCAAGGGGACGGGCCGGCGGGGCCGGGTGGGGATGTGCTCATACGGACGCCTTGGTCAGGGCCTGGAGGACGGCGTGGAAACCGGCCACTTCGGCGGCGGAGAGCCTGCCCAGGGCGCGGTGCTCCAGGTCGGCCAGGGTCTGCTGGACGGTGTCGGCGGCCAGCCGGCCGTCGGGCGTCAACTCGATCAGCACGGAGCGCCGGTCCCCGGCACGGGTGCCGCGGGTGATGTGGCCGCGCCGCTCCAGACGGTCCAGCACGCCGGTCAGGGTGGTGGGCCGGGTGCCGACGGCGGCACCGAGCTCGGAGACGGTACGGCCGCGCCCGTCGGCGAGGTTGGCGAGGGCGTTGATCTCGGAGGCGGTCAGATCGAGATCGACGAGCTCGGCGGCGATCAGCTGAAGCGTGGCATGCGTCGCACGCTGCAGCGCGAGCAGCGCGGACCGCTGCTCCGACGGAACGGGTTCGGATTTCACGGTTTCGGATAGTACGGTTTCGTAGCCCCCGTCCAGGCGCTGCGGCATCACTCACAAGACGTTGCTCTCCTACAAGTAGACCTGCACTGCGGCCACTTGTGTTAAGTCACTCTCATGCGTCCCAGAGGGAAGTGGCGCAGGCCACACAGGTTCGTCCCGTCGGCCCTGATCATGGCGACGGCCGCGATGCTGGCCTTCACCTCGACGACAGCGGCATCGGCATCCGCATCGGCATCCGCATCGCCCGAGACGGGTCCCGTACAGAACAACTGGACGACGGCCTTCTTGTATTCGGTGGCTCATCCCCAGGCGGTTCCGGCCGGTGTCAACGAGCCCGGCTGCCGCCCCGGCAAGACCCGCCCGAGGCCGGTCGTGCTGGTGAACGGCACGCTGGAGAACTCGTACGCGAACTGGTCACGGCTTGCACCGCAACTGCACAAGGACGGTTACTGCGTCTTCGGTTTCGACTACGGCGGCACGGACGGCAGCCCCTTCCAGCAGCTCGGGCCGATGCGCACCTCGGGCCTCCAACTCTCCGCCTTCGTCGACAAGGTGCTCGCGACGACCGGCGCCTCGCGAGTGGACCTGGTCGGCCACTCCCAGGGAGGGCTGCTCCCCCTCTACTACATCAACCGTCTGGGCGGCGAGACCAAGGTGGGCCGCATGGTCGGCATCGAGCCCGCCAGCCGGGGCGTGCACCTGTACGGCCTGCTCCCTCTGGTCGCCAGGATCCCCGGGATGCCGAACGTCGTGCGACTGGACTGCGCGGCGTGCGTGGACTTCACCGCCGGCTCGTCCTTCATGCGCGAGACCGCGGAAGGCGGCTACACCCGGCCCGCCGTGGAGTACACCACCATCATCTCCCGCACCGACGGATTGATCTCCACGTCCGAGGCCCGGCTCCCGGCCGCGCCCGGTGTCACCAACGTCGTGACACAGGACGTGTGCTCGCTCGACTTCACCGACCACGTGAACGCCGTCTACGACGACATCACCCTGCGCATCGTCCGCAACGCCCTCGACCCGGCCCACGCGGTGAAACCCGGTTGTCACGCCGTGCCGCCGCTTCTGCCGCCGCAGAGTCAGGAGCTCCCTCGGTCAGGGCCGCAGTGATGGGGCCGTCCGCCGCGAGTACGGCTCGAGATCTCCTCCAGCCATGCCGTTCACCATGCCGACGACCCCGGGCGTGTGCCGTGGAGCAAAGCCTTGCACCCGCCCGGCGGCCACTCGATGAACCGAGGCAAAGGCGGGGAGAGATGATCGGAGCACATTTACGGAAAGGGGCCCTGACGGCGGCAGCCGTCCTGGCGCTGGGCTGTGCCGGTGCGGTGCAGCAGGCCGGCGCCGATTCGCCCCCGAACTCCTACTACCTGGACTGCGCGCACGGCGATGACGGGAGCTCGGGCAAGGACCCCGGACACGCCTGGAAGACCCTCGACAAGGCCAGTTCGGTCACCTTCCGGCCCGGGGACCGCCTTGTGCTGCGCCGCGGTACCCAGTGCGGTGGCACCCTCGCGCCGAAGGGCTCGGGCGCGCCGGGGCGGCCGATCACGGTCGGTGCGTACGGAACCGGGGCGAAGCCCGAAATCGCTGCTTCCGGCGCGCAGGCGGCGGTGCTGTTGCGCGACGTCCAGGGCTGGGAACTCCGCGACCTGGATCTTTCCAATCATGGTGGGCCGCCCGGGCCGCAGGACCTCCGGTTCGGGATCTACGTGGTGCTCACGGACTTCGGCACCGGCAGCCACTATGTGGTGGAGAACGTCGACGTGCACGATGTGAACGGATGCGAGTGCCAGAACCCGCACCAGAAGGACCCCAGCGGAGGCATCGTCTTCAAGGCGGCCGGGACACGGCAGCCGACGGGATTCGATGACGTCGTGGTCCAGCACAACGCCCTCACCAGGGTCGACCGCCAGGCCATTGGCACGTCCTCCGACTGGGAACGCCGTGCGGAGTACCCCGACGGGCGGGGGGCCGGCTATGTCCCGATGACCCGGGTGAGGGTGCTCGACAATCGCCTGACCGATATCGGGGGCGATGGCATCGGCATCTACAACGCCAAGAACGCCCGGGTGGAACGCAATGTCGTGCGGGACTACTCGATGCGCACGACCCAGTACAGCGCGGGGCTCTTCGCGTACAACTCGGACGGCACAGTGTTCCGCTTCAACGATGTGTCGAGCGTGCCGGGTTCCCTGCCGGCCCAGGCCTTCTTTTTCGAGACCGCAAATGTCGGCACGGTCTTCGAGTACAACTTCAGCCACGGCAACAGCGGCGGGGCGTTGGCCGAGTGCAACGACCCGGGAGCCACCTCCAAGGGCAATGTGTTCCGGTACAACATCAGCCAGGACGACAAGGGTTCGGGCACCTTCCCCTGGGGCGACCGGATCTCCGTGATCAATTTGTTCTGCGGTCCCGTCGACGGGACGCACGTGTACGGGAACACCTTCTACACCCCGGACGCGGAGAACGTGATCTCGCAGTCGGGTGACCCCGTACTGCGCTTCACGGACAATGTGTTCGTGGGCCGCGCGGCCGGATCGGCCATCAACGACACGCGCGGACACTACGACCACAACCTCTACTACGGCGTGCAGTCCCCGCCCACCGGTGACTCCCACGCGGTGACCGCTGATCCCCGGCTGCTGGCGCCCGGCACCGCGACCTCACCCGAGGCTGCCGGCGGTTTGCGCCTGCGAGCGGGGTCACCCGCCCTCGACGCCGGGACATCCGTGGCGGACAACGGTGGGCGAGACTACTTCGGCAACCCGATACCTCCGCACACGCCGAACATCGGCGCTTACACGGGCCCCGGCGTGCGATGAAGCACCGCGTACCGGTCACCGGGGCCAACCGGGGTACCGCTGGACCTCGTCCATAGCACCCTGACGGAAGGCCCAGGCCTTCTCCGCGCGACAGCGGCCGGCCGGGTCGCCGATGCGGCGACGCCGGCCGGCGGCTGCTCCGGTACGTCCGAGCTGCCGCCGATGCGGCAGGCGACAATCGACGGCGAACAGCACACGCCACTATGGTGATCCGATGGCATCGATCAAGCGGGTCCAAGTCACCTTCGACTGTGCAGAACCTGAACGCGTCGCTCGTTTCTGGTGCGAGGTGTTGGGGTACGTCGTACCGCCACCGCCCGAAGGGTTTGCTGCCTGGGACGATTACGATCGCTCGCTCCCGCCCGAGCGACAGGGTGCGGCGTTCGCCTGCATCGACCCCTCGGGTGTGGGCCCGCGACTTTTCTTCCAGCGCGTTCCCGAGGGCAAGGTCGTCAAGAATCGGGTGCATCTTGATGTGCGGGTCGGCACCGGGCTCGTGGGGAAAGAGCGCCTCGCCGCACTCGAGGCCGAATGCACACGACTGGTCGCGCTCGGCGCGGTACGCGTGCAACTGCTGCCCGCCGACGAGGAAAACGAGTCGTGCATCGTGATGCAGGACATCGAGGGCAACGAGTTCTGTCTCGACTGAGGGCCGCGAAGACGCCCGCCCCGAAGCAGATGCCAGGGGCGCGCAGGGTATTCCGTTGTCGATCCGGGACCCACCACCTTACGATCGACAACATGTCTTTACGTGTTCGTATGCGTCAAGCGCTGCCGGAAGCCATGCGCGCCCGTGACAAGGTCACCGTGAGGGTTCTGCGTTCGGCCCTTGCCGCGCTGGACAATGCCGAGGCGGTGCCCGTGGCCGAATCGGAGCTGCGTGGTTCGGCCTTGGAACACTCGCCGATCGGCGCCGGGGCCACCGAGGCGGTGCGGTGTGAACTGAGCGAGGGCCGTGTCGCGGAAATCGTGCGGGCCGAGGCCGAGGAACGGCTGGACGCTGCAGCGGAATTGACGGCTGCCGTGCACGCCGATCGGGCCACCGAGCTTCGCGCAGAGGCCGCCGTGCTGTTCCGGTTCCTGGACAGCGCCGGCACCGTATGACGCGCCGGAGCGGATTTTGCGGGAGGAATGCCGTCGGGCAAAAATTTCCCCATGCATCCCCGCGCCCGCGTTCTCGCCGTCACAGCCCTCTGCGCGCTCCTCGCCACGGGCTGCGGTGGTGCATCCGCCGAGCCTGAAGGCGGCGTGTCCGTCTCGTACAAGGCCCCCGCACCCGGCGGCAGCGCGGCGGACGAGCGGGGGTTTCTGCGGACGCGCGCGCTGCCGGAAAGAGTGGCCGCGGACCTCAACGGCGCCCTGCGGTTGCCCGAGCGGATCCGGATCGTCAACCGTAGCTGCACGGGCGACGACGACTACCCCGAGTACGACCCGGACACCCGCCGGATCGTCCTGTGCTACGAGTACGTCGGCCGCGTGCGCTCCGCCTTCCAAGAGGCAGGCGCTTCCGACCCCGACGCGCGCACAGCAGGCGTCGTCACCGAGTCGCTCTACCACGAGGCCGCCCACGCGCTCGTCGACACACTGGAGTTGGACATCGACGGGTCGGAGGAGGACGCCGCCGACCGGTTCGCGGCCTACCGGATGATCCCGCAAGGTGCCGAGGGCCGGGCGGGGCTGCTCGCCGCCGCCGACAACTATGCGTGGGAGGCGCGGGAGGACACCGACTCCTCGGACGAGGACGAGACCGAGGACGAGGACGGGCACGCTCCGGATGCGGTGCGTGCCGCCAACTACCGCTGCTACCTGCACGGTTCCGCGGCGCCGGCGCCGGTAGGAGAACGGGCCAGGCAGTGCGAGGACGAGTACCGCACTCTGCAGCACGACTGGGACGAACTCCTCGCACCCCACACCGCCTGACCGTTTCAGCACAGCGCCAGCGCCCTCGCCTCCGCCTCCTCCGTGAGGCCGATGCCCGGACGCCCCACGCCCCCGGAGGGCACCGTCTGCTGCCACGCCCACGTGTCTTTCACCGTGTCCGTGGCCGGGCGGCAGCGCAGGCCCGTCGCCAGGGCCCGGGAGACGTCCGCGCAGTGCATGGCCGTGTGGCCCTCGCTGCCCGGCGCGCACCAGATGGGCAGGTCGGTCCAGCCGGAGAGACCGGCCTTCTCGATCACCTCGGGGCCGGTCCACACCAGTTCCGCGTCCGAGCCGGTCACCCGGACGCAGGCGTCCAGCAGTTCGCCGATCGTGGTGTGCCCCGGCGGGCTCACGAGGTTGAACGGGCCGTGGAGTTCCGCTTCCACGGCGCCGAGGATCCATGCGGCCATGTCGCGGACGTCGATGTACTGCAGCGGGGTCGACCGTGGGCCCGGCGCCAGGACGCGGCCGCCGCGGGCGATCCTGGACAGCCACCACGGCAGGCGGCCTATGTTCTCCCAGGGGCCCAGGATCAGGCCTGCGCGGACCTGGAGGCTGTGCTCGTCACCGAACTCGCGGAGCACGGCGAGTTCCGCGCCGCGCTTGTCGGTCCCGTAGTCGACCGACTCGGCGTCCGGGTCGCCGTCCACCACCGGGCCGTCCTCGTCCAGACCCGCCGGCATGGGCCAGGTGTGCACCGAGCGGGTGGAGATGTAGACGTGGCGGCCGACACGGCCGGACAGCAGCCGGGCCGCATCGCGTACGACACGCGGGGCGGCCGTCCAGGTGTCGACGACCGCGTCCCATGTGCCGGTGGCCAGCGGTGCGAGCCCGTCCGGTGCGGTGCGGTCGCCGTTGAGGACGTGCACGCCGGGCGGCGCGGGGTGTCGGCCCCGGTGGAAGACGGTCACGTCCCAGCCCCGGTCCCGCGCGGTCTCCGCCACCGCGCGGCCTGCGAAGTCGGTGCCTCCGAGCAGCAACAGTTTCACCGTTTTCCCCATTCTGTCCGTGGCTACGGCGTGCCGTAGCGTCTGCGCATGTGCGAACAACTCCTCGGGAGGTCAGGACAGTTCCCGCCGCCCGGGAACGGGCATGGCGCCGGTCGCCGCGACGGACAGGTCCCAGAGCCGTGCGGCCGCGCCGGGGTCGATGGCGTACGCGCGGACGCCGCCGTCGTCCATGGGACGGCCGGGGCCGGCAACGCGCGCCACCTCGCAGTCCTCGAGGTAGAGCCCGCCACGGCCGTCGAGGAGCGGGGACGTGGCTGCCCACAGACCGGTGGCGGCGCCCTGCGCAGGTGTTTTGAACCCGTCTCCGATCACCTTGCCGTGCTCGTCCACCCATCCGCGCTCGATCTGCTCCTGGAGCGTCATCTCCCGCTGCAGACCGGTGATGATCTTGCCGGGGTGGAGGGCGAAGGCACGAACACCGTCGTCGCGCCCGAGGGTGTCGAGATGCACGGCGAACAGGGCGTTGGCGGTCTTGGCCTGGCCGTAGGCCAGCCACTTGTCGTAGCCGGTGCGGAAGTGCGGGTCGTGCCAGCGGATGTCGGTCAGGGTGTGTCCGGCGGAGCTGTTGACGACGACGCGCGCGCCGTCGGCGGCGGCCAGGAGCGGGTAGAGCTCGCAGGCGAGGGTGAAGTGCCCGAGGTGGCAGGCGGCCAACTGGCCTTCCCAGCCGGGTCCGACGCGCCGCTCCGGGGTGGCCATGACGCCCGCGACGGCCATCAGGAGATCGAGCCGGCCGAGGGAGTCGCCGATCTGCGCGGCCGCGGCGCGCACGCTGCCGAGGTCGGTCAGATCCATGGGGACGATCTCGCAGCCTTCCACGTCCTCGAGCGCGGTGCGGGCGACGTCGGGCCGACGTGCCGGGACGACGACGTGGGCCCCGGCGGCTGCCAGGCTGCGGGTGGTTTCCAGGCCGAGTCCGGAGTATCCCCCGGTCACGACGGCGGTCTTGCCGGAGAGGTCGATGCCGGCCATGACGTCCGCGGCGGTGCTCGCGGCGGAGAACGGGGAGCCGAGCGGCTGCTGTTGAGTGGTGGTCATGCCGCTGACGCTACGATCTGGAGTGAGGTCTAGATCAAGTCGTAGGCTGGGCCGCATGATCACTTCCGAGACACGTGCCGAGACGCGCTCCGAGACCCGTGAGGAACCTCTGAGCATCGGCGAGGTCGCCGCGCGGACCGGGCTCAGTGTGCACGCACTGCGCTTCTACGAGCGCGAAGGCCTGCTGGTCGGACCGGTCCGGCGCAGTACGGGCGGGCGGCGGCGCTACGCCGCATGCGATGTCGAATGGCTGCTGATCTGCGTCAAGCTGCGGGAATCCGGTATGCCGCTGGCCGAACTCAAACGGTTCGCCGAGCTGGTGCGACAGGGGCCGGGCAACGAGGCGGAGCGTCTGCAACTCCTGGACGCCCACCGCCGGCGCGTCGATGCGCAGATCACGGCGCTGGAGGAGTGCCGTTCCGTCATCACCTGGAAGGTCGACGTCTACGCCGAGCATCTGGCCCGCGGCGAGGCCGCGGGACTCTGGGACCCGACAGCGTGAAAACAGGAACAGGCCCAGGGGCTGTCTGTTGCTCGGCGTCCGGTCGTGCAGCCGGGCCGCGCCGCTGCTCGAGCCGGTTGCTGCACCGTTCTGCGGGATGACCGCACGGGTGCGGGACCGTGCCCGTCGGTGGCGCGGAGATGGTTCGGGTTCGGATGGTTACGCTGGATCGGCGAGCTGGAGGAGGTTGCGATCTGTATGGGTGACGGGCACGGGTCCATGTGGTCCGAGCAGGAGGACTTGCTCGGAGCCGGATGGGAGAGGCACCGGCCCGCGGTCTTCGGTGCGGCGTACCGGCTGCTGGGGAGTGTGGCCGATGCCGAGGACGTGACCCAGGATGTATGGTTGCGGGCCGCCGGAGCGGATCTGCGGGACATCGGTGACCTGCGGGCTTGGCTGGTGACGGTGGCCGCGCGGCGGTCGTACGACATTCTCAGGAGTGCCCGTGTCCGTCGGGAGAGCTATGTCGGGCCGTGGCTGCCGGAGCCGCTGCTGACGGGTCCGGACGCGTCGCAGCCGGTACTCGTCGATGAGTCCGTCAGCTCGGCGATGCTGCTGATCATGGAGGAGCTGAGCCCGCCGGAACGGGTGGCTTTCGTCCTGCACGATGTCTTCGGCCTTGAGTTCGGCAAGATCGCCGAAGTGCTGGACGTCTCCGTGCCGGGCGCCCGGCAGCTCGCTTCGCGGGCGAGACGGCGGGTGGCCAAGGCGAAGCAGTCCGTGCCGCAGGCGTCGAAGGCGGAGCGCGAACGTGTCCTCGAGGTTTTCCGCGCCGCGTACGAGGCCGGGGACCTGGCCGGCCTGGTCGGGCTCCTGCACCCGGACGCGGTCTTCGTCACCGATGGTGGCGGCAATGTGTCCGCGGCGCGCAAGCTCATCCACGGCGGTGAGCGCATCGCCGAGGTCATGGTGCGCGTGGGGCGCCGGTGGCATCCGGACCGTATCGACTTCGCCGAGGTCGGCGGCGAGCTCGCCCTGGTGTTCCACCGAGAAGGCCGGGTCCACTCCGTGGACACGGTCCAGATCACAGACGGTCTGATCACCGCGTACCGCCGGGTCGTCAATCCCGACAAACTCGTGCACGTCTGAGCTGTCACACCCGCCGGGGCTATTTCGTCTCCCTGATGAGACAGCAAACGAGCGACGAATCGAAGGAACAATGAACGACCCCCAGCGCGTCAACATCGCCAAGCAGCACCCGGCCGCCTACAAGGCCCTCACCGCCCTGTCGTCGGAGGTGCAGGAGGCCGCTGCCGCAGTGGGCCTCGACCCGCTTCTGGTCGAGCTGTTGAAGATCCGCGCCTCCCAGATCAACGGCTGCGCGTTCTGCTTGCGCATGCACACCCGCGATGCCCTCCAGATGGGCGAGAACCCCGACCGGATCGCCGTACTGCCCGGATGGGAAGAGACCGGCTACTTCTCCGAGACCGAACGCGCCGCCCTCCGCCTCACCGAGGCCGTCACACGCGTGTCGGACGGACACGTCAGCGACAAGGACTACAGCGCCGCCGCGGCCGTACTCACCGAAGGCCAGATCTCGGGCATCGTCTGGCTGGCCATCCTGATGAACGCATTCAACCGCCTCGCGATCACCAGCCGGTACCCGGTCGAGAGCTGACCCCACCCCCCGCAACAGCCTCTCCCGTTGCGCCGCCCGAGGCGACCCTCCGGGGACCAGCACTCGTGCCGGACCTGGTCCCGGTCGCACGATGTACGTCCAACGACCGTTACCCGGACCGGGCTTGCGCGCCTAGCGTGCCCCCATGACGGAATCAAGGGAATCAGAGGCGACTGCACCAGCGGACGGCACACTCGACGAGGCCCTGGACCGGCTTCACCGCACCGGACCCGAGCATCTCGGGTGGCTCTCCAATCACGCCCCCATGGCCGTCGAGGCACTCGCCCGGCACGGGCATGCGCCGGACGTCCACGGCTGGATCGACGGCTACCGGCACAAGCTCGAGGACATGCCGCCGCGCACCAACCTCTCGATCGGCGAGGTGAATTGGCGTGAAGCACTGGGCGATCCGCGGCATCTCGCCGACTGGATCGCCTACTTCACGGATCAGCTGGGCGAGCGCCCCTGGCAGGATGTGCTGGCGACATGGTGGCCCCGGCTGCTGCCCGGCATTCTGGCAGGTGCCACGCACCCTGCGATCCGCGTCGGTCACGCCGTGCGGACCCTCCTCACGGACGGGGCCGGGGCATCGCGCACCGTCGAGCTGGGGCACGCGCTCGGCTACTGGGCGGCCCGGCACCTGCCGTTGGACCCGCCCGCCGTCCCCTCCGGCACCGTCCCTGCCGCCGAGGCGCTGGCGGGCGTGCCGCCCCTGCCCCGCCAGGAGGGCGGGATCCTGGACCGGGTCGGCCGGCTCTCCGCCACGCCGGGCTGGCCCGCGGCGGCGGGCGCCCTGCGGGCGCCGTCCGGTCCCGACGACGCCCGGGACCTGCTGGCGGAGCTGGTGCGGGAGGCGACCTGCCGGTACGCGGACCACGCCCACGGCAATCCGGTCATGCTCGTGCACGCCGCCACCGCGCCCGGCGCCGTCCTGCGCACGCTGCCCGCGCTCCCCCGCGATCTGTGGGTGGCCAGCTGTGCGGCGGCGTGGCAGGCGAGTGCTGTGGTCACGGCCGCGTACGCACCCGCCTCGCCGCTCGCCTCCTCCACCGCCGCGCCGCCCACCCCCGAGGAGGCGTTCGAGCGGGCGGCGGCGCACGGCGACGAGCATGTGATCAAGTTCGCGGACACCGCGCTGGACGTCGTCGCCGCCGATCCCGGCCGGGCGGCCGAGGCGCTGGCCGCCGTGGGCCGCGCCTGCGAGCTGATCGGCAGGGAAGGCTGAGCCCCGCGGTCGCGGCCTGCGGTCAGCCCTGCAGGATCTTGTCCAGGAATTCGTCGAGGTTGCCCTGCATACGGGCAAGCCGTTCCTCGACCGACAGGGACTCCTTGTAGCGGTGCACCAGCGCCGACTGCTTCTTTCCTCGCACATACAGCGGGCAGGCCAGATCCGCGCACATATAGGCGCCGACCGTATTGCCGTCACGGCCGGAGGCGCCGACTTTGCGGGCGGCCAGGAGGGAGACGCCCGAGCCGGGGTGGCCGGTCAGGCAGAACGAGCACATGGTCGTCTTGGTGAAACTGCGCGGGCCGCCCTGCGGCACCCGCAGCGTGATGCCCACGGTCTGCTCGCCGCGCTGCGTCACCAGGTATCCGCGGTCGGGGGCTCCCGGGTCGCGCCAGCCCAGGAAGTCGAGGTCGCCCCAGGGGAGTTCGGAGAGTTCCCGCGGGAGGTTGATCCTGCGTGCTTCGCCCTTCGAGCAGTTGATGAAGGAGGCGCGTATGGCGTTTTCGCCGAGTGGTTCCATGAGGCGGAAAACTAACAGCCGGACTGCCGGCTGTCGTCCGAGTTTTTCCCGGCTCACCCCGGGAAAGCGCAGGCCGGCGTCACCGCGCGGTGTATGTCAGGCAGTCGGCCGTGGCCCACACCGAGCCCACCGTGATGCCGGGGGCCTGGCATTCGAGATCGACGTTGTGCCGGCAGCCGACGACCTTGCAGGCGCCGACGCGGCCGGTGGACGCGGCGTCGCCGCCCCTCCCCGGGTAGCTGAAGTAGGTGTCGCAGACGGCGTGCGTGGCATCGCCGACGGTGATGGCCAGGGCGTGGCAGGCGCCTTCCTGGTTGTACGCGCATTCCCCGACCTGGCAGACCGTCACCGCCGGCATGTCCACAGTGCTCTCCTCCGCAACCGTCCCAGCAATCCGTCTCCACGTCCCCGGGTCTCTTCCTCGGGTTCCGGACGGTGACACCCGGAAGCTCGCTTGTTCACCCGTAAGCCGCGCCACCGGAAGCCGCGTCAGCCGAGCGGTTTCTCGAACCAGGCGACGTCCCAGAACGTGCCGAATTTGCGGCCGACCTGGTGGTGGACGCCGGCCGGGCGGAATCCGAAGCGTTCGTGCAGCTTGACGGAGGCTTCGTTGGGCTGGGTGATGCCGGCGTAGGCGCGATGGACGTCCTCGCCCGCCAGGGCCTCGAAGAGTGCGCTGTAGAGCTTGCCGCCGAGGCCGCGGCCGGTGTGCCCGGGGGCCAGGTAGATGCTGGTCTCCACCGACGTCTCGTAGGCCTGTTTGGGGCGCAGGGGGCTGCTGGAGACGTATCCGAGCACGCGGCCCGCCTCCTCGGCGACGAGCAGCCTGTGGCGGCCGGTGCCGGGGTGGGCTTCCAGCCAGGCGCGGCGCTGCTCGGCTGCGACGGGTTCGATGTCGAAGGTGACCGGGGTGTGGGTCACGTAGTGGTTGTAGATGTCCGTGAGCTCGGTCAGGTCCGCGGATGCCGCCGGGCGGATCCGTATACCAGTGGCTCTGGTACCGGTGCCGGTGCGGGTGCTGTGGTGCATGCGTACGCCCTCCTCGGCGCGGACGCTAGCCGGGAACTGTTACGCGAATATTTCGGACATGGCCGGCGCGTCAACATGCCGGCCGGGCAGATCCGGCGCAGAGGGTGTCAGCTGACGGTTTTCGGACAAACGCCCACCCATGGGGTGCGCCGGAACATCGCCGCCCACCGAGGCCGCCACCCCCGACCGGAAGCCTTCCCGTGGCGTGGCGCAGCATCTTCCGTTCATCCGCACCCAACCCGCCCCATGTGAAAGATTTAGCGTTCAAGGTGCAAATGAGAGGAAGAAACGACTCAAAGTGTTCTTTGTGTTTTGACTCCTGATCGGGCCCCGATCAGGGTCTCGTCCATGTCCCCCTTACCCCGGGTCGCCGCAGGCGGCCTGTTCCGCATGCGCGAGTTCCGGTTCCTGCTCGCGGGTGCCGCTGCCGGCCAGGCGGGTGCCCAGGTCACCCTGGTCGCGCTGCCGCTCGTGGCCGTCCTCGAACTCGACGCGCCCGCCTTCCAGGTCGGGCTGCTCACCGCCGCCGAGACCGCCGCGTTCCTCCTCGTCGGGCTGCCGGCGGGGGCGTGGATCGACCGCATGCGCAAACTGCCGCTGCTCGTCCGCGCCGACACCGTCCGAGCCCTGGCCATGGCCAGTGTTCCCCTGGCGGGTGCCGCCGGTGTGCTGACCATGGCCCAGCTGTACGCCGTCGCACTGGTCACCGGCGTGGCGACCGTCTTCTTCGACGTGGCCCACCAGAGCTACCTGCCGCAGCTGCTGCCCCGGGATCGGCTGGTCGCGGGCAACGGGGCGCTGGAAGCGGTGCGTTCGACGTCCCAGGTGGCCGGGCCCGGGATCGGCGGCGGGCTGGTGCAGCTCGTCGGTGCCCACCTGGCCATCGCGGCGAACGCCCTCGGCTACGCCGTCTCCGCGCTGTTCCTCCTGGGCATCCGCCGCCCCGAGAGCACGCCGCAGCCGGCACCCGGTGCGTCGCTGCGCGCAGACATCGCGGAGGGCCTGCGCTTCGTGCTCGGCCAGCCGCTGCTGCGGGTCATCGCCGTCACGACCGCCCTGGGCAACTTCTTCACCGCGGTGCTGATGGCCACGCAGACCGTCTTCCTGGTGCGGGTCGCCGGTCTCGAACCGGCCGCGCTCGGGCTGATGTTGTCGGTCTCCGCCGTGGGCGGCCTCGCCGGTGCGCTGTGCGCGGGCAGACTGGCCGGCCGGTTCGGGCAGGCCCGCCTCATCTGGCTGTCGGCACTGGTCACCGGACCGTTCGCACTGCTGTGGCCGCTGTCGGGGAAGGGCACCACCGCGCTGTTCGCGCTCGCCTCGGGCGTCGTCTTCTTCGGCTCGGTCGTCTACAACGTCGCCCAGGTGAGCTTCCGTCAGGCGCTGTGCCCGCCACGGCTGCTCGGCCGCATGAACGCCACGCTGCGCTTCCTGATGTGGGGCACCCTGCCGCTCGGCGCCCTGACCGGCGGCGCCATCGCAGGGGCGTACGGAGCCCGTGCCGCCCTGTGGCTGTGCGCGGCGGGATTCCTCCTCGTGCCCCTGCCCCTGCTGCTGTCGCCGCTGCGCCGGATGCGCGACCTGCCCTCGACCGTGCACGAGGACCGTGGCGAGACCGTCGCCACCGGCTGACACAGCCGCCTTGCCCGTGCTTCACGATCACGCTTCACGATCACGAGAGAAGACCCCGTGTCCCCCAGCATCACGAGCCAGTATCTGGCCCGTTACCGACGCCTCGGCACAGGCGACCAGCCGACGGACCTGCTTCCGCTCACCGGTGCCCAGCGCCGTTTCGTCCTGGCGCGCTCCCTCGACGCCGCGGGCCGTCCGGACGTGGTCCCGATGTTCTTCGCCTTCCCCCGCGGCACCGTCGACACGGCACGGCTCCGTGCGGCCGCATGCCACCTCGCCGCCCTCCACCCCGCGTTACGCGCCCGCCCCGGCGTCGTCCGCGGCACCCCCGTCCTCCGCCCGGCCGCGCCGGACGTGCCGCTGGAGCTCCTCGGCTGCGGCCCCGGCGAAGACGTGCACACGGTACTGCGCCGGGCACTGGCCGCATGGGCGGCCGAAGGCCCGCCCATGCGGCTCTACTTGGCGCAGGGCGGCCCGGCCGCCGGGGAGGAGGTGCTCGCGGTGGTACTCGACCACGCCGTCTGTGACGGCCAGTCACTCGCCCGCATCGTCGAGGAGCTGGGCACCGCCTACCGCGACGGCCGCGGCCCCGCGGATGTGCCGACCTCCGCCGCAACCGCGGAACTTGCCGCCTACCGAGAGACGGTGCTGCTCCAGCTCGATGCCGAACACCGGGCAGCGGCGCCCGATGCGCTGGCCTACTGGGGTGAACGCCTGCGCGCCGCGGGCGAATCGGCCCCGCTCCCCCGGCCCGGGGCCGTCGCCGCGGGCGCGCTGCCGACCGGGGCGGCCGAGGCGCTCCTCCCCTGCCCCGACGGCGGGGCCCCGTTCCCCTCGCTCCTCGACGCCTGCCGTGCCGCGGCCGGGGCCCTGTTCGGGGCCGGGGCCGTCTCCCCCCTCGGCTACCCGTGGGGCGGGCGCCCGGCGGGCGCGCCGCCCGTGCTCGGCTGCTTCCTCAACACCGTGGTGTTCCCGGCCGCGACCGGCGCGGTCCCGTTCCCGCCAGAGGCGACGTCCGAGGTGACGCCCGACGCGACGGCCGAGGCCTGGTGGGACGATCTCGACCGCGCCGACACCCCGTTCGACGAAGTGGTGCACGCCGCCCGGTCGGCCGGGGCGCCCTGGTCCGGCCGCCTCGACGGGATGCTGACCGTGGACGACGTCCGGCGCCGCCCCCCGCTGTGCCTGGGCGGGGTGGAGGGGCGCGAGGTGCACGTCGACGGGCGCCGGATACCGGCCCCTTTCGCGTTCTCGGTCACCCAGGGGCCCGAGCTCCGCCTCCGCATGGCGTGGGACCGTGCGGTTCTCGACGACCGCACCGCCGAGGAGGCGTTCGCCGCCTTCCGGGGAGCGCTGAGCTCCCCCGTCCCGGCCTGACCCGGCCACCTCCGCCGGCCGGCAGCGCGATCCGCTGCCCCCGCCGGCACCACCACCGGGCGGTGCGCCACCGTGCCGCACCCCGCGCCCGGAACCCCGACCCGACAACCCCAGGGATCGCCCATGCTCCCCCTCTCCTCCTCGCAGGAGATCGTCTGGCTGCACGAACAAGTGCAACCGGGCAGCCGCGCCTACAACTTCACCGCCGCACTCGACCTGTGGGGCACCCTCGACACCGAGGCCCTGCGCCACGGACTCCGCACCGTGCTCGGCCGCCACCCCGGCCTGCGGCTCGAACTCGTGCCTGCCGAGGGGGCGTTGCCCGCGCAGCGCGTCGCCGACGACTGCGCGCCCCGTCTGCGCACCGTGGACCTGTCCGGGGAAGCGGACCCGGAGGCCGCGTTCGAGACGCTGCTGCGCGCCGAGGCCGAAGCCCCGCTCGACACCTTCCAGGCGCCGCTGCTGCGCTGGACCCTGGTCCGGCTGTCCGAGCGGCAGCACCGGCTCGTGCACGTGGAACACCATCTGATCCACGACGGGCACTCGTTCGCGATCCTGCTGGGCGACGTCTTCGGCGCCTACCGCGCCCACGTCCGCGGCGAGACGTTCGCCCCCGCACCCGCCTCCTCCTATGCCGACCACGTGCGCGCCCAGGCCGACGGCGTGCGGGCCGACGAGCGGCGGGCGAGCCTGCAGTACTGGACCGGGGAACTGCGCGACGCCTCGTACGACATGCCGCTGCCCGGTCTGACCCGGCCCGGTGCACAGCGCCGGCACCGGGGCGCGCAGCTGCGCCAGTCCATCGGCGCGGACCTCGCCGAACGGCTGCGCGCCCACGCCCGGGAGCGCGGGCTGACGCCGTTCGCCGCACTGCTGGGGCTCTTCGCCGAACTGCTGCGACGCCACAGCGGCCGCGCGGACCTGGTGGTCGGCACCGCGGTCGGCAACCGGCCGCGCGGCTTCGAGGACGCCGTCGGCATGTTCGTCAACACCGTTCCGCTGCGGCTGCGGCTGGATCCCGGGGCCCCGGCCGAGGACGCGATGGACGAGGTGACCGACACGCTCATCCGCGCCCTGCCGCACCAGGAGATACCGGTGCAGGAGCTGACCCGCGCACTCGCCCTGCACACGTCGGGGGCCGACAACCCGCTGTTCGGCGTGATGTTCAGCGCACACGACGCCGTGCTGCCCGACATGGAGGTGCCGGGCCTGGACATCTCCCTGTTCGAGGGGTTCAACACCGGCACCACCCGCTTCGACCTCGACGTGGTGCTCATCCCGGACGACCGCCGCGGGGTCGGCCCCCGGTACGGGGTCCCGGGCATGCTGCTGGTCTGGGACTACGACGCCGACCTGTTCGGGGCGGACGTCGCCGAGCTGCTCGCCGCACGGTTCCTGGACCTGCTGCGGGCCTACCTGGACGCCCCCGCCACCGCTCTCGCCGACCTGGCCCCGCCGCCGGCGCCGGCCCTGCCCGTCGCACCCGCGCAGTCCGCCGCCGCGGACCGCGATCCGCTCGACCCCGTCGCCGCCCACGACCCGGCCCGGCCCGCGCTGCTCGTCGGCGAACACCGCATCGGCTACGGCGCGTTGAACGAACGGGTCTCCTCCCTCGCCGAGCGGATGCTGGCGGCCGGGGTGCAGGCGGGCCGGCCGGTCGCGGCGGTGCTGCCCCGCGGCGTGGACACGGTGGTGACGTTGCTGGCCTGTCTCCGGACCGGCGCCGTGTACTGCCCGCTGTCCCCGTCCGACCCGCCCGCGCGGCTGGAGCTGCTGCTCGACCGGCTGGACCCGGCGCTGGTGCTCACCTCCGCGGCAGCGGCCGCGTCCGTTCCCCCGCACCTGCCCGCGGCCACGGTCGACGCCCCCACGCTGCCACCGGCCCGGCCGGGCGCCGCGGTCCCGGGTGCGTACGTCGTCCACACCTCCGGGTCGACCGGCATACCCAAGCCGGTCGCAGTCGGCCGGACGGCCCTGGAGAACCATCTGACCGGCACGGCCGAACGGTTCGGGCTGACGGCCGACGACCGGGTGCTGCTCTTCGCCCAGCCGTCCTTCGACGTGGCACTCGAAGAGGTGCTGCCGTCGCTGTACGCGGGCGCCTGCCTGGTCGTGCCGGAGTGGGAGGTGCCCACCGGCGCCGAACTGGCCGGGCTGCTGGCCTCCGCGCAGGTCTCGGTTGCCAACCTGCCCACCAGCTACTTCCTCGCCACCCGGCAGGAGCTGCAAGCACCGCTGCGCGAGCGGACCTGGACGCCGCGGCTGCTGGTGCTCGGCGGCGAACGCATCCCGGCGGACGCCTTGCGCGGCTTCCTCGCGGACATCGACGCCACGGTGCTCAACGCCTATGGCGTGACGGAGGCGGCCGTCACCACCACGGTGCACGAGATCACCCGGGACGCCCTCGCGGACGGCACGGAGATCCCGCTCGGCACCGAGCTGCCCGGCGAGCGCGTCCACGTCCTGGACGCACACCTGCGGCCGCTGCCGGACGGCGCCGTCGGCGAACTGGCCATTGCCGGGGCCGGGTTGGCCGAGGGCTACGCCGGCAACCCCGAGGCCACCGCGGCCCGCTTCGTCCGCATCGACGCGCTCGGCGGCGAGCGGGTCTATCTCACCGGCGACTTGGGCTACCGCGGCCGGGACGGGCTGCTGCGCTTCCTGGGCCGCCGCGACAACCAGATCAAGCTGCGCGGCCACCGCATCGAGCTGGAGGAGGTGGAGGCCGCGGCGTCCGCGGTGCTCGGCGGCCGGTCCTGCGCCGTCGTCCTCGACCAGGACACGCCGGGCGGTCCCCGGCTGGTCGGCTTCGTCGACGGCGGCACGGACGGCGGACGGCCCTGGGACGAGCAGGCGTTGCACGCCGAGCTGAGCAGCCGGCTGCCCGGCGCCCTGGTGCCCGGCCGCTGGGTGCAGCTGGCGGAGATGCCCGCCCTGGCCGGCGGCAAGCCCGACCGGGCGGCGCTGGTACGCATGGCCGCGGGCCTGGAGCGGACGGCCCCGGCGGCGGCGGAGAGCACCCCTGTCGCCGATCCCGCGGTGGCCCTGCTCGCCGAGGGCTGGCGCGAGGTGCTCGGACACGGCCGCTTCGACGAGGCCTCGCACTTCTTCCACGTCGGCGGGCACTCGCTGCTCGCCGCGCAGCTGGCGGCCTGGCTCGAGCCGCGCCTGGGCGGCCGGCCGCCGCTGCGCACCCTCTTCCGTCATCCCGTGCTGGCCGACCAGGCCCGCGCGCTGGCCGCCACGACCGCATCGAAGGAGTCCTGATGACCGACCTGACGACCGATCAGCAGGGCCTCGTCCCGAGCGTGGCCCACGGCACCCCCCTCCCACGCACCGCCGTCACGTCAGGCGTGCTGTCCCTCTTCGAGGAGTGGGTGCGGCGCTCGCCCGAGGCCCCCGCGGTCGTCGACGGGCCGCACTGCTGGAGCTACCGGCAGCTGTCGGAGGCGGCCGACGAGACCGCGCGGGTGCTGGGCGCGCGCGTGCGGCCCGGCGACCTCGTCGGCGTGTGTCTGGACCGGTCGGCCGCACTGGTGGTGGCCGCCGTCGCCCTCGCCCGGATCGGCGCGGTCTACCTGCCGCTGGGCCCCCGCCCCGGAGAGCGCCGCCTCGGGACCGTGACCGAGGACATCGGCGTCGGCTGCCTGATCGGCGACCCGGACGTCCTGCCGGAGCGTCATCGCACGGCCGAGCAGCTCGCCCTGCCGCTCCCGCGCGAGGGCGTGAACGCGCCGGCCACCGCCGTCGCGGCCTTCGCGCCGCCGGCGCCGGGGGCACGTCCCGCACCGCCCGACGCGCTGTATTCCGTACTGACTTCGGGATCCACCGGCAGGCCCAAGGCGGTCGCCGTCGCGGAGCCCGCACTGGCGGCGCTGCTGGACTGGTTCCGCCACGAGACCGCGCTGGCCCCCGGCGACCGGCAGTCCCTGCTGATCGGTGTCGCGTTCGACCCGCACGTGCTGGAGCTGTGGGCCGGGCTGACCTCCGGGGCGGCCCTGGTGCCCGCGCCGGACTCCGTGCGCTGGGACCCCGCCCTGCTCACCGACTGGTGGCGCGAGGCCGGTGTCACGGTGGCCGTCACGGCCACACCGATGGTCGAACCGCTCCTCGACCGCCCCTGGCCGACGGACATGAAGCTGCGTCACATGTTCGTCGGCGGCGACCGGATGCGCCGCCGCCCGGGACCCGACGTCACCGCGACCGTGCACAACGCCTACGGTCCGGCCGAGGCCACCGTCATCAGCACCGCCCACGCCATGCGGGCCTCCGACGACGACGTGAGCAGCGATGCGGCCCCGCCGATCGGGCGGCCCGTGCCGGGGGCCACCGTCGTCGTCACCGACGAGACCGGCCGTGTCCTGCCCCGCGGCGAACAGGGCGAGCTGCACATCGGCGGCACGGGACTGGCCCTCGGCTACCTGGACCCGGAGCTGACCGCTCGGCGGTTCACCGACCACCCCGGCCTCGGGCGCCTCTACCGCACCGGCGACCGGGTGCGGATGCTCGCCGACGGCCGACTGGAGTTCCTCGGCCGTCTCGACGACCAGGTGAAGATCAGCGGCCTGCGCATCGAACCCGCCGAGGTGGAGGCCGCGTTCGAGCAGGACCCCGCCGTGCGCAGCGCGGTCGTCACCGCTCCCCGTTCGGCGGACGGGCGGGCGCGGCTGGTGGCCCACGTCCTCCCTGCCGCCGGCGCGGCACCCGCCGCGGACCGGCTCCTGGCCGCGGTGCGGGCGTGGCTGCCCGAGCAGGCGGTTCCCTCGGCCGTGCGGATCGTGGACGCCTTCCCGCTGGACGCCAACGGCAAGGTGGACCGGGCCGTGCTGCTCAAGCGGGAAGAGGCCCCCGCCGAAGCGCCCGCGACGGTCGCGGACGAGGGCGGGTCCGGGAACGAGCGGCTGATCCTGCGCACGGTCCGCGATCTGCTGGGCCGTTCCGACATCACGCTCGGCGACAACCTCACCGACGCCGGGGGCACGTCCCTCGTCCTGGCCCGGCTGCTGGCCGCCGTCGAGCAGGAGACCGGCGTGCGCCTGCGCGCACCGGAGGTGCTGCGCCAGCCCGACCTGCGGGCGGTGGCGGCGGTGCTCGACAAGCGCCGCGGGTGCGTCAAATGACCTCTCTCGCATTGCAGTTCATCAGTGATGATTCTTCCAAGGACTCCCCTGTGACCGATCTGCCCGCCCTCGTGGCGTATCACGCTGCGCGGACCCCGGACGCCCTGGCCGTGGCCGACGGCGACCAGGCGCTCACCTACGCTCAACTCGATCGGGCTGCGCGGGCGTTGGCCGCCCACCTGACCGGCCGCGGTGTACGGTCCGGCGATTGTGTCGCGCTGCTGATGCCGCGTTCGGCGCGGACCGTCGTCGCGCAGCTCGCGCTGTGGCGGGCGGGTGCGGCGTGCGTACCGCTCGACCCGGCGCATCCGCGCGCCCGCACCGAGGCCGTACTGCTGGGCTCGGGTGCCGTGTCGACCGTGGGCGACGGCAAGCTGCTCGACGCCGCGGACGGGCTGGGGCCGTGTCTGGCCCTGCCCGAGGAGCCGCTGCCCGACGAGCCGCTGCCCGATGTGACCCGCGCGTCCGCCGCCGGCCCGGGTCCGGAGGCGACGGCGTTCGTCCTGTTCACCTCCGGGTCCACCGGGCACCCCAAGGGCGTGGCCCTCACGCATGGCGCCGTCGCGGAGCTGGTCACCGATCCGGCCTACGTCACGATCACGCCGCGCGACCGGACGCTGCTGCACTCCCCCGCCACGTTCGACGCCTCCACGTTCGAGGTGTGGGCGGCACTCGCCAACGGTGCCGCCGTGATGGTGTGCACCGTCGCGCAACCCTCGCTGGAGGACCTGGCCCGCCAGGTGGAGCAGCACGGCGTCACCGTCGGCTTCTTCACCACGGCGCTCTTCCACCAGCTCGCCGCGCGCCGCTCCCGGGTCTTCTCGCTCCTGCGCACCGTGGTGGTGGGCGGTGAGGCGCTGGCATCCCATCATGCCCGGGCAGTGCTGCGGGAGTTCCCGTGGCTGGAGCTGGTCAACGGCTACGGGCCGACGGAGGCGACGACCTTCGCCACCGCCCACCGGGTCACCGACGCGGACTGCGACGGTCCGGTGCCGATCGGCCGGCCCGTGGCCGGCGCGACGGCCCACGTCCTGGACGCGGACGGGCGGACCGTCGCGGACGGCGAGCGCGGCGAGCTGTGGATCGGCGGCAGCCGGCTGGCCGTCGGCTACACGGGCCAACCGGCCCTGACCGCCGAGCGGTTCGTCGACCACCCCTCCCTCGGGCGCCTCTACCGCACCGGCGACGTGGTGTCGGCGCGCCCGGACGGGGTGCTGGAGTTCCACGGGCGCACGGACGACCAGGTGAAGGTGCGCGGTTTCCGGATCGAGCCCGGCGAGGTCGAGCACGTGCTGCGCGGCCTGCCGGAGGTGGAGGAGGCCGCGGTGACGGTGCGCCGCCCGTCCCCCGACGACGCTCGGCTGGCCGCCTTCGTGGTCGCCGCGCCCGGCGCCGTGCCCCGGTCCGGGGTCCTGCGCGAGCGGCTCGCCGGGCTGCTGCCCGCACATCTCGTGCCGGACGAACTGACCGTCGTCGAGCGGCTGCCGCTCACCACCTCGGGCAAGGTGGACCGTCGTGCGCTCGCCGGACGCACGACGGCCGGCACCCCTGCCGCACCGGTAGTGATGACCCCGCTCCAGCAGGCGGTGGCCGACATCTGGAGCCGTTCCCTGGGCTGCGAGGTCCCGGGGCCCGACGCCGATTTCCTGGCCCTCGGCGGCCACTCCCTCCTCGCGCTCGCCGTCACGGACGACCTGCGCGAGGACCTCGGCGTCGAGCTGTCCCTCGCCGAGTTCTTCACCGCCCCCACGGTGGCCGCACACGCCGCGCTGGTCGAACGCGCGCTGCTGGCCGCCCACAGCGACCTGGGCCCTGCGCCGGAGGACACCGATGCACACTGACACCACGGCAGCCCTGCAGGAGGAACTGCTGCGCCGCGCCCGCGCCGCCGCCCGCACGCCCAACAGCCCAACAACTTCGGGGCCTTGTGCCGACGGCCCCGCCCCGCTGTCCCGGGCCCAGCGCCGACTGTGGCTGACCGAACAGCTCGGGCCGGGAGGCGGCGCGCAGTACAACGTGCCGTTCGCCACCCGGCTGCGCGGGCCGCTCGACATGGACGCCCTGGGCACGGCGCTGACCGACCTGGTGCGCCGCCACGAAATTCTGCGCACCCGCTACGACCGGCGCGACGGCGAGCCGTACCAGGAGCCGCTTCCCGCACCGGCCCCGGTCGCGGTCCGGCTGGTCGACGCGGACGGCGACGGCCGCGAGCTGCTGGACGCGGAGGCCGGGCGCCCGTTCGACCTCGCTGCGGGCACCGTCCCGCGCGCCCTGGTGCTGCGGCACGGTCCGCAGGACCACACCGTCCTGCTGACGTTCCATCACATCTCCGTCGACGGGCCCTCCTTGGACACCGTCGCGGAGGAACTGGCCGGTCTCTACTCCGCCGCCAGGGACGGCATCCCGTACCGGGAGCCGCAACCACCGCAGTACGCGGACTTCGCCCGCAGGGAGTGCGCGCAGACCGACGGTCTCGCCGAGGGCCTCGACCACCGGGCCCGCCGACTGTCCGGGGCCGCGCCGCTCCGGCTGCCCCGGTCCGCCGACGCGGACTCCCGGCGCGCCGCCACGCACACCACGCCCCTGGACGACCATGTGCTGCCCGCCCTGCGCGCCCTCGGCACACAGCACCGCGCCACGCTGTTCACCGTGACGCTCGCCGCCGCGTTCGCCGCCCTGCACCGGCTGACCGGCGAGACGGATCTGGTGATCGGCTGCGCCGGCACGCACCGCGAAGGCCGGGCCATGCGCGGCCTGGTGGGCCTGTGCGTCAACACCCTGCCGGTGCGGGTGGACCTGTCCGGCGACCCCGCGTTCGCGGTGCTGGTCGAACGGGTGCGGGAGGCGCTGCTCGACGCCCAGCGGCATCGCGACGTCCCGTTCGACCTGATCCTGGAGCGGCTCGGCGCCGGGGCCCGGGACACCGACGGCACGGCGCTGGTGCGGGTGACGTCGGACGTGCTGCGCGAGCCGACCGCCCTGCGGCTGCCGGGCCTCCGGGCCGAGGCCGTCGAAGTCGGCCTGGCGGATGCCAAGTTCGACCTGTCCTTCGGGGTGGTGGACACCGGCCGTCCGGAGGCGCTCGTCCGCCATCGCCGGTCCGTGCTGGGCGGGACGGCCGGTCAGGAGCTGGGCCGGTCCTTCGCCGCGTTGCTGGATGCCGTCGCGGCCGACCCCGGAATCCGGCTGTCCCGGCTGCCCGGCCGGCTCGCACAGCAGGACGGCGACGTCCACCCGGCCGAGGCCCTGCTGCGCGCCCATCCCGAGGTGGCCGAGGCCGTTGTGCCGTATCCCGCCGTGCAGCCGCTGCTGGCCTACGCCGTGCTGCGGCGGACCGACGGCCCGTCGCCCGCCCGGCTGCGTGCCGGCCTGCGGGCGAGGCTGGCGCCGGAGTCGGTCCCCGCGGCCGTCGTCCTGCTGGACGCGATGCCCCGCACACCCCGGGGCACCGTGGACGCGGCCCGACTGCCGGGAGCACCGGCGGCCGCGGTGACGGAACCGTTCGCCGCCGTCCCGGGCCCGGACGCCGACGCCTTCACGCCCCAGGGCACCGCCGACGCCGCCCCACTGCCGGGAACCGCGGCGGCACCGCCCCCGAACGGGCCCCGCGCCGCCGCGGTGACGGAAGCCTTCACCGCCGTCCTGGGTCACGCACCGGGCCCGGACGACGACTTCTTCGCCCTGGGCGGCCAGTCGCTGACCGCCGTGCAGCTGGCGGAGCAGCTGCGTGCCGCCCTCGGGCTGCCGCTCAACGGCCTGGACATCTTGCAGGCCCGCACCCCGCGCGCCGTCGCGGCCCTGCTGGAGACCCGCGCGACGGAGCAGGCGGCGGCCCGGTCGTCGGTGCGCCCGCGCCGCACCCGCGCCGCCGGTACCGTCCTGGTGACCGGCGGCACGGGCGGTGTCGGGTCCTTCGTCCTGCGCGAACTGGCCGCCCGGGGGCGGCCGGTCCTGGCGCTCGCCCGACCGGAGTCGGCACACCTGGTGGCCGGTGACGGCGTGGACGTCGTCGAGGGCGACCTGAGCGATCTGGCCGGTCTGCGCGCCGCCGTGGCGAGTGCGGACGCGGTGATCCACGCGGCCTGCACCTTCACGCGTCCGGAGGTGGACGTGGCGGCGATGGAGGCCATGACCGGGGCGTGGTGCCGCGGGCCGTTCGTCTTCGTCAGCAGCGTGGACGCGTACGGGCATCCCGCGGAGGCGCAGGTGGCCGAGGGGGCGGCGTCCGGGGAGCCGCTGAGCCCGTACGGCCGGGCCAAACTCGACTGCGAGCGGCTCCTGTTGGGGGCAGCCGGAAGCGACGGCCGGGGCGGTGCGAGCGCCGTGCGGTCGCCCCTCGTCTGGGGTCCGCACGCCCGGCTGCGCGACCAGCTGCGCTGGGGGGCGACGGGAATCCTGTACCAGGCCGCCGCGAACGGCCGGCCGATCGTCCTGCCGGGGCCCGGCACGCACGGCCACGACTGGTACGGCGCGCCCTGGGTGCACGCCGCCGCACTGGCGCGGGCCGTGACCGCCTGCCTCGACGATCCGGTGCACGGCGTGGCCAACGCCGTGAGCGGGCATGTCGCCTGGCCGGAGCTGGCGGCTCAACTGGTGGAGCTGCTCGGCAGCAACAGCCGCGTCCTGTTCGGGGAAGAGGTGCACCCGGACCTCGACCACCACTGGCGCTACCGCGCCGACCGGCTGGCGGATGCACTGCGCCCGCGGCCGGGCGAGGATCTGCGCTCGGTACTCGCCTCGATGACGGGCGCGGCCGAGGCCTGATGCGGCAAGGCGGCGCGGGGCCGATTCCCGGGAACCGGCCCCGTCCGTTCAACTCCCGCGACCCTGGTCACATTTGAGTAAAACCCTCCTCCGCAGAGAGGTGTGTGACATTGCACATGTCACATCCTTCTCTCCGTGAGAACACTGAGAGCCCTGATAGCGTCCGCCGCCGCACTCGGCGGAGTCCTCGCGGGCGTCACGCCCGCCGCCGCCTCGCTGCCCACGCCCGGGAACACCGGCCAGGGAAAGCTCACATGGAGCTCCTGCCACGACGCCACCACTCCCGCGCTGCAGTGCGCCCTGCTCGACGTGCCCCTGGACTACGCGCATCCGGACGGCACCACCATCAAGATCAAGGTGAACCGGCTCCCCGCCACCGCCCCCAGGAGCAGACAGCAGGGGCCGATCCTGCTCAACCCCGGCGGCCCCGGCGACTCCGGCCTGTGGATGCCCGCCTACATCTCCGGCAAGCTCCCCCAGGACGTCGCCTCGGCCTACGACTGGATCGGCTTCGACCCCCGCGGCACCAACGCCAGCGAACCGCACGTCACCTGTGACGCCCACTACTTCGACGCCGAGCGGCCCGACTACCGGGTGGACAAGGGCACTTCACAGGCGTGGCTGGAGAAGTCGGCCAAGTACGCCGCCGACTGCGCCGCGAAGTGGAGCTGGTTCCTTCCGCACATGACCACCGTCGACAACGCCCGCGACATGGACAGCATCCGGCGGGCCCTCGGCGCCCGGAAGATCAACTTTTATGGCGGCTCGTGGGGGACCTCGCTCGGCTCGACGTACGGACAGCTCTTCCCCTCGCACGTGCGCCGCATGGTGCTGGACAGCATCGTCGGCCCCACCATCAGCTGGTACGACCACAACATCCTGCAGGACAAGGAGCACCAGCGCCGGTTCGACGCCTTCGCGGCGTGGACCGCCAGGGCCGACTCCGTCTACCACCTGGGCACCGACGCCGCCACGGTGAAGCGGAAGTACGACCAGGTCGAGGACGCCCTGCGCACCGCCCCGGCGGACGCCGCCCCGGCCCCCGGCCGCATCGGGCCCGCGGAGTTCGAGGACACCTTCTACGGCGGCGGCTACAACTTCCTGCGCTGGCCCCGGATGGCGACCGTGCTGTCGGCCTACCTCACCCGGCACGACACCCGCCCGCTGACGATCGCCTACAACAGCTACGCGGCCCCCGGCGCCGACGACGGAACGTTCCCCGCGTACAACGCGGTCCAGTGCACCGAGAACAACTGGCCCCGGGACTGGGAGTTCTGGAAGAAGGACCAGGCGAACGTCGACGCCGTCGCCCCCTTCTACACGTACAACAACATGTGGTACAACGCCGCCTGCATGTTCTGGCCCTACCAGGGCGACCGGGCCGGCCGGCTGAAGATCACCGGCAAGGGCCTGCCGCCCGTCCTGCTCTTCCAGGCCACCGAGGACGCCGCCACCCCCTACCCGGGCGCCGTCGCCATGCACAAGGCACTGCCCGGATCCAAGCTCGTCGTCCAGAACGGCGGCAGCTTCCACGAGATCCTCTTCCACGGCAACGCCTGCCTCGACGACACCTTCACCGCCTACCTGCGGGACGGCAGCCTTCCCGCAGGCAAGGGCTTCGTCGCCAAGACCTGCGCCCCCGAGCCCGACCCCGCGCCGGTCTACGTGTCCCCGACTCCCGCTTCGCTGAAGGCCGGTGCCGCTCTCGCGCCCACCGACCCCCAGGCCGTGCACGGGATCCGGTAGGCACCGGTTCGGCCGTCGGCCCGGGTCGGCACCGCAGTGCAGGCCCGGGCCCTGCCGGCTCAGGAGGCCGTGCCGTCCAGCTCCTTCCGTACCTCATGTGCCGCCGCCACCAGACTCTCCAGAGAGGCGCGCACCTCGCTCCAGTCACGGGTCTTCAGGCCGCAGTCGGGGTTGACCCACAGGCGCTCGCCAGGGATCGCGGCCAGTCCCTTACGCAGCAGGTCCGCCGCCTCGGCGGTGCCGGGGACGCGGGGCGAGTGGATGTCGTAGACGCCCGGGCCGACTTCGCGCGGGTACCCGGCCGCGGCCAGCTCGCCGGCGACCTGCATGTGGGAGCGGGCGGCCTCCAGACTGATGACGTCGGCGTCGAGGTCGTCGATGGCCGTGAGGATGTCGCCGAACTCGGCGTAGCACATGTGGGTGTGGATCTGGGTGTCCGGCCGGGTACCGCTGGTGGCGAGGCGGAAGGCCTCGGTGGCCCAGTCCAGGTACGCCGCGCGGTCGGCGGCGCGCAGCGGGAGCGTCTCGCGCAGGGCCGGCTCGTCGACCTGGATCACCGAAGTGCCCGCCGTTTCCAGGTCGTTGACCTCGTCGCGCAGGGCGAGGGCGACCTGCCGGGCGGTCTCGGCGAGCGGCTGGTCGTCGCGGACGAAGGACCAGGCGAGCATGGTGACGGGCCCGGTGAGCATGCCCTTGACCGGCCGGTCGGTGAGGGACTGGGCGTAGCGGGTCCACCGGACGGTCATCGGCTCGGGGCGGGAGATGTCGCCGGCGAGGATCGGCGGGCGGACGTAGCGGGTGCCGTAGGACTGGACCCAGCCGTGCCGGGTGGCCAGATAGCCGGTGAGCTGTTCGGCGAAGTACTGGACCATGTCGTTGCGTTCGGGCTCGCCGTGGACGAGCACGTCGATGCCGGCCTTCTCCTGGAAGGCGACGACCTCGCGGATCTCGGCCTCGATGCGCTCCTCGTAGGCCGCCGTGCCGAGGCGTCCGGCGCGCAGGCCGGAGCGGGCGGTGCGCAGCTCGGCGGTCTGCGGGAAGGAGCCGATGGTGGTGGTCGGCAGCAACGGCAGCCGGAGCCGGTCGCGTTGGGCCGCGGCGCGCAGCTCGTAGGGCTGTGAGCGGTGCGTGTCGGCCTCGGTGACGGCGGCGCTGCGGGCGCGGACCGCCGGGTCGCGGGTGATGGCGGAGGCCGCCCGGGAGGCCAGGTCGGCGCGGTTGGCGGCGAGTTCGGCGGCGACGGCGTCGGTGCCGCGCTCCAGCGCGCGGGCCAGCGTGACGATCTCGCCCGTCTTCTGGCGGGCGAAGGCGAGCCAGCGGACGATCTGCGGGTCGATGTCCCGCTCGGCCGTGACGTCGAGCGGGACATGCAGCAGGGAGCAGGAGGCCGCGACGTCGACGCGGTCGGCGAGGCCGAGGAGGGTGCCGAGGGTGGCCAGCGACTTCTCCAGGTCGTCGATCCACACGTTGCGGCCGTCGACCACGCCGGCGACCAGGCGCTTGCCGGGCAGGCCGCCGACGGCGGCGAGGTCGTCGAGGTTGGCGGCGGCGGACCGGGTGAAGTCGAGGGCGAGGCCTTCGACCGGGGCCTTGGCCAGGACCGGCAGGGCCTCGCCGAGACGGTCGAAGTAGGAGGCGACCAGCAGCTTCGGCCGGTCGGCCAGGACGCCCAGTTCGCGGTAGGCGCGGGCGGCGGCGTTCAGCTCGGCCGGGGTGCGGTCCTGGACCAGGGCGGGCTCGTCGAGCTGCACCCACGTGGCGCCGGCGGCCCTGAGGTCCGCCAGCACTTCGGCGTAGACGGGCAGCAGCCGGTCGAGGAGCGTGAGCGGTTCGAAACCCGGCGCGACGCCGGGCGCGGGCTTGGCCAGCAGCAGGTAGGTGACGGGGCCGACCAGGACGGGGCGCGCGTCCAGTCCGAGGGCGAGGGCTTCCTTCAACTCGGCGACCTGCTTGGCGGAGTCGGCGGCGAAGACGGTGCCGGGTCCCAATTCCGGGACGAGATAGTGGTAGTTGGTGTCGAACCACTTGGTCATCTCCAGCGGCGCCACGTCCTGGGTGCCGCGGGCCATGGCGAAGTAGCCGTCCAGGGCGTCGGCTTCGACGGCCGCACGGTGCCGGGCGGGGATCGCACCGACCATGACGCTGGTGTCCAGGACGTGGTCGTAGTACGAGAAGTCGCCGGTCGGCACCTCGTGCAGGCCGGCCTCGGCGAGCTGCTGCCAGGTGGTGCGGCGCAGCCCGGCAGTGGTCTCCCGGAGGGCGTCGGCGGTGACAAGGCCCTGCCAGTAGCCCTCGATCGCCTTCTTCAGTGCGCGGTTGCGGCCTTGGCGGGGGTAGCCGTACACGGTGGCCCGTGCTGCCGCGGCTGCGGACTTGCTGGTCACGGAACTCTCCTTCGCGAGCGTCTTCCTGGATCCCGTTACACGGCGAGAACGCGAAGGGGGACGGACGGGCCGCACCACGACAGTGGGGTGCCCGTCCGATATGTTCGCCGACCCGCCCTCGAGGTCACCGGGATCTCCGCGCGCGAACGGTCGCGCGCGGGCAACGGGCAGGTCTTCGGACTCGCGGGCACGTCTGCCGGGGGCAGACACCTAATGGCCGTCGCTTCCCAGGCCGTTGTAGGGCCCAGTGCGTATGACGGCGGTCGTTCCCGCTCACCGCTGCGGGGCAGTCCCGGATTCCCACCGGGTTCCCTCTTGCGACGCGCCTGCCTGGCGAGCAGGGCGAACCAGCTGCACGCGCCAGCCTAGAGCGGAGATCCGGTTCTTGAACAGTGGGGCACGGTTTCCCGGCTTTGTCAGTGGTCGGTGCGACGATCGTCCCGGCGGCGCGAACACGTGCCGCCCGGCCCCGGACCCCCGGATACGAGGAGTGAAGTCCCGTGCGCATCGTGGTCAGTGAGTTCGTGAGCCTGGACGGCGTCGTACAGGCACCCGGCGGAGCGGAGGAGGACACCGACGGCGGCTTCGCCCACGGTGGCTGGTCGCACCCGTTCTTCGACCCGGAGGTGATGGGTGGCGCCATCGACGACGCCATGGCCAGGACCGAGGCGCTGCTGTTCGGGCGCCGCACGTGGCAGACGATGGCCGCGGCGTGGCCGGAGCGGGCCGGCGACCCCTTCGCCGACCGGATGAACGAGATCCCGAAGTACGTGGTGACCGGCACCCTGGGCGACGAGGAGCTGACGTGGAACAACACCACGCGCATCCCCGGCGGCCAGGCCCTCGCCCGCATCCGCGAGCTGCGCGCCGCCGACGGCGGCGACCTGCAGGTCATGGGCAGCCCCACGCTTGTCCGCACCCTCCTGGGCGAGGGCCTGGTCGACGAACTGCGGCTCATCATCACGCCGGTGCTCCTCGGCGGCGGGAAGCGGATCTTCGCCGACGACGGTGTGCTGCGCACCCTGGAGCTGGTCTCCTCGGTCACCGCCGGTACGGGCGCGCAGGTCTGCGTCTACCGGCCGGTGCCCAAGGGATAGACCGCCTCTATCTGCGCGCGTAGTCCGACAGCGGCTCCCACTTCTTCTGGTCGGCCCTCCAGGTGTACTGCGGCCGGTCCTTGACGGCCGTCGTGCGGAACGGCTGCCCGTGGTCGTCGATCTTCAGGGTTCCGGACCGGCCGCCGCTGCTCCACTCCAGCTCCAGGTACCAGGTCACATCGTGGCCGGTCGTGCGGGCGACGATGTCCAGTGGCTGGGGGTCCGTCGAGGAGACCTTGTACGGGAAGTCGGTGGCGGGGATCTTGATGTCGCCCTGTAGCCCCGCCGTGGCGCGGGGGGCGGGCCGGTCGCGGTCGAGGTCGATGTCGAAGAAGGCCGGGGTGAGACCGCCGCCGCAGCCGTCGCCCATCGAATACCCCGACCAGGCCAGCGGCGCCGTGCTCTTGACGACGCGTACGTGCAGGGCCCGCAGCACGACGGCCTGGCCGTTCCTGCCCTGCACGTCGACGGTGATGTGCATGCGTCCGCCGGTCACGGCCCGCAGCCCGGTGACCCAGGCACGCGCATCCCCGTCGTACGGCGGTTCGGGCACCTCGGCGGGCGTCCGTCCGGAGACGTACATGGTGTCGCAGCGGTCGGCGAGGGCGTAGGGCTGGACGTCCGCGGTCAGCGGCTCACCGGTGTCGCTCCCGCTCCCGCCGCTCTGGTCCTTGTCGCCGGAGATGCCCTGCTCTGGCGTATCGCTGTTGCCGTCGGTCTTCTTCCCGCCGCCCTCCGCCTTGCCGGTCCCTCCGGCCGGTGGGAGGCCGTCCGGTGGTGTGGCGTCACCCCGGTCCGGCCCGGTGCTGCCCGGGGCTCCGGACGATGCGAGGGGTGCGCCGGAGACATTCGACCGGGCGCGGTGCGCGTGCGTGTCGTCGTGGTACGTGCTCGTCGGCGCGGTGGCCGCCCAGGCCACGAGCGCCGTGGGCACGGCTATGCCGACGGCTGCTGCTGCGACGACGACACCCAGGCGCACGCGGCGCGAACGGCGGCCGGCGGCCGCGGGGGCCGGTTCGCCGGACAAGGGCCGGGGCAGGGGCCGGGGCGCGGCCCCGGACTCCGGCTCGGACCCGGACTCCGGCTCGGACCGGGGCTGCGGCTCGGACCGGGGCTGCGGCTCGGACCGGGGCTGCGGCTCGGGCGCCGACTCGGCCGCCGGCTCCGTCCCGGCCGAAACCGGCATCGGCTCCGCCATCGGCTCCACCGGCTCTGCCACCGCCGGCTCCGGCGTCTTCGCCCCCGCTTCGCCCTGCCCCTTCGAGCGCCGCGCGTCGTCCGCCAGGATCCAGCGGCGGTGCAGCTCCACCAGCTCCTGCGGGGTGGCCCGGCAGAGCCGGGCGAAGCGCTCGACGGGAGCGTACTCGGCGGGCACGGCACCGCCGTTGCAGTAGCGGTGAACGGTCGACGTGCTCATGTGCAGGCGTTTCGCCAGGGCCCCGTAGCTGAGCCCCGAACGGTCCTTCAGCGCGCGCAGCTGCTCGGCGAATTGCTCGATCCCCCCGGCCATGCCGGCATCCCCCTGCTCCATGGCCGCGTACCGGACCGCGGCGTTCCTCGGCTCAGGCTATATGAGGCGATACTAGGTCCCTCCGTACTGTGTACGGCGGTTCGGTCCGGCAGTGGAAAGGTGAGCATGTACACGATATCCCTGGGTGACGACGGCGCGGAGCTGGGCCCGCTGGAGCCGTGGCAGGCCGCGGAGTTCCTGGATCACATCGACCGGGGACGGGAGTTCATCGGGCAGTTCGTCGAACTGCCCGATCTCGTCACGGACATGGAGTCGAGCCGGGCGTACCTCCGGAAGTACGCGGACAGGACCGCGGCCGACGCCGGGCGCCTGTACGGCATCCGGACGGACGGCAAGCTGGTCGGTGCGGTCCTCTTCCGGAGGTTCGACACCGTGCAGGGCGTCGCCGAGGCGGGCTGCTGGCTGGAGCCGTCGGCAGCGGGCAGGGGGCTGGTGACCCGGGCCGCGCGGGTGATCATCGACTGGGCCGTCGAGGAGCGGGGCATCCACCGCGTGGAGTGGTGGGCCGCCTCGGAGAACGCGGCCAGCATCGCCGTGGCCCGGCGGCTCGGCATGACGAGGGACGGCGTGCTGCGGGAGAACTTCCTCTACCGGGGCAAGCGGCACGACCTGGAGATCTGGTCGGTGCTCGCCCCGGAGTGGCGAGCTGCGAAAGGAGCCTGAGCGCTCCCGCGGATAGGGTGGCGGTGCCCGTTGTCCCCCGCACGATGACCCCACCCCATCAAGGACGCCGACGTGCCCGACTGGATCACCGTCCCCGTCGACCCCCGACTCCTGCGCGGTGCCCTGGACGTGGAGCGGACCGCGCACGGCATCGTGCCGCACCGGCTGCCCGCCTGGGTCCGGAAGCAGTTCCCGGACCCGTACTTGTGCAGGGCGGAGGCCCAGGCGTCCGGCGTACGGCTGGTCTTCCGCACCCGGGCCACGGCAGTCGATCTGGACGTGCTGCCCACGAAGACGGTGTTCAAGGGCGTGCCGCCCTCTCCGGAAGGCCTGTACGACCTGTGCGTCGACGGCCGTCCGGCGGGCGCGACCAGTGTGTCCGGCGGCAACGTCCTCACCGTCGACCTGGTCACGCAGTCCGAGCACCTCCACCCCGGCCCGCCCGTCACCGTCCGCTTCGCCGGGCTGGCGCCGGAGGAGAAGGACATCGCGATCTGGCTGCCGCCGACGGAGGCGGTCGAGCTGATCGCGCTGCGCACCGATGCCCCGGTCGAGGCGGTGCCGGACCGCGGCCGCCGGGTGTGGCTGCACCACGGCAGTTCGATCAGCCAGGGCACCACGGCGGGGAGTCCGACGACGACCTGGCCGGCGCTGGCCG
>NZ_JABBXF010000068.1 GCF_013030945.1 Streptomyces morookaense
GGGCACCACGGCGGGGAGTCCGACGACGACCTGGCCGGCGCTGGCCGCCGCCCTGGGCGGGGTGGAGCTGGTCAACCTGGGTCTGAGCGGGAACGCCCTGCTCGACCCGTTCGTGGCGCGGGTCGTGCGGGACACGCCCGCGGACCTGATCAGCGTGAAGATCGGCATCAACGTGGTCAACGCCGACCTGATGCGCCTGCGTGCCTTCACACCTGCGGTGCACGGATTCCTGGACACGGTGCGCGAGGGGCACCCCACCACGCCTCTGCTGGTCGTCTCCCCCGTCCTGTGTCCCGTCCAGGAGGACACCCCGGGGCCCCTCCTGCCGGACTTCGACGGCGGGACGGTGCGGTTCCGTGCCCTCGGCGACCCGGCGGAGTCCGCCGGGGGGAAGCTGACGCTCCGTGCCGTCCGGGACGAACTGGCCCGGATCACGGCGCAGCGGGCGGCCGGCGACCCGAACCTGTACCACCTCGACGGCCGTTCGCTGTACGGCGAGGCGGACGCCGCCGAGCTGCCGCTGCCCGACGCGCTCCACCCGGACGCCGCCGGTCACCGCCGTATCGGCGAGCGTTTCGCGGGGCTGGTCTTCGCCCCCGGGGGCCCGTTCGCCGCCGGGGACGGCTGAGTCCGGGCCCGCGCATCAGCGGCGCATCAGCGCGCCCCGGACGAAGGCGGCCTGGCCGACGTGCTGGAGGTCGTCGTCCAGGATGCTGACCAGGCGGACGCCGAGGGTGACGGGCGGGTCCCAGGCGTCGTCGACGATGCGGCCGTAGTCCTTCTCGTGCAGGGTCCTGAGGTAGCCGACGGTCTGCTCGTGCACGGCGTCGTGATAGCCGGTGAGTTTGCCGGCCGGGGCGGAGAAGGCGCCCACTTCGGTGCTGGAGGCGCCGTATCCGTTGGCGTCGGCGGGGTAGGGCAGGGCGAAGTCCTTCTGCCAGCCCTGCGCGTGCCACACCTCCTCCAGCCCTGCGGCGTCGGCGATCTGGCAGTCCTGCACCCGTGTCAGGTGCCAGACGAGCCAGCCGATGGAGTTGGCCTCGCCGTCCTCGCCGCGCCAGGTCAGATCCTCGGGGGCGAGCCCGTCCAGCACTCCGTGCACCCCCTCCTGGACCCGGCCGAAGCCGTCGGTCAGCAGCTTCGCGCTCGTCGTGGTCATGGGCGGAGCTCCTCTCGTCGTCGTTGCCCGTCGTCCCGAGTGTCCCGCCTCGTCGCGGAGGTGATGCGCATTGACCCGATGGGTACTGTGCCGGGGAGGTGCCGTCCGCGCCTCTTGTCGGGGGCGTGGCCCGGTGGGGAGATGGTGTGGCGGTGGGCGAGAAGAAGGCCTTCGGTGTCGGCCCGTCGGGGATCGAGATGGCCTACGAGAGTTTCGGCGACCCGGAGGCACCGCCGGTGCTGCTGGTGATGGGCGGCGGGGCCCAGATGATCAACTGGCCGGACGGCTTCTGCACCGAACTGGCAGGCCGCGGGCTGCAGGTGACCCGGTTCGACAATCGCGACGCCGGGCGGTCGACGCATTTCCATGACGCACCGGTGCCCGACGTCCGGGCGGCGATGGCGGGCGACTTCTCGTCGGCTTCCTACACGCTGTCGGACATGGCCGCCGACACCGTCGGCCTGCTCGACGTCCTGGGGATCGGCAGTGCGCACTTCGTCGGCTTGTCCCTGGGAGGAATGGTCGCGCAGATGGTCGCGATCGAACATCCCGGCCGGGTCCGGTCGCTGACGTCGATGATGTCCTCCACCGGGAACCCGGACGTGGGCCGACCGGACTTCGCCGCGCTGGGGGAGCTGGGGGCGGCGCCGGAGGACCGCCAGGGCTATATCGACTGGCAGGTGAGGGCCATCCGGGCGATCGGGTCCCCCGGATTCGCCTTCGACGAGGACGCAGTGGCCGAGCGGGCGGCCCTCGCCTACGACCGGGGCCACGATCCCCTGGCCATGGGCCGCCAGGCCGTCGCCACCCTGGCCACCGGGGACCGCACGGAGCGGCTGCGGTCGCTGGACGTCCCCACGCTGGTCGTCCACGGCAGCGCCGACCGCATGTGCGACGTCAGCGGCGGACGGGCCACGGCGGCTGCCGTACCCGGTGCCGAACTGGTCGTCGTCGACGGTCTCGGCCACAGCCTCCCCCGCGAGGCGTGGCCCGGGCTCACCTCCTTGATCGCCGCCCACATTCACCGCACCGAGGCGGCTGCGCCTGGCAGTTGAGCGCATTGATACCGTGACGGTATGGATCTGGACCTGCGGAAACTCCGCTACTTCGTCGCGGTGTTCGGCACTTCGGCCGGGCGGCGCAGGCGCTGTTCATCGCACAGCCGGTCCTCAGCCGACAGATCTGCGCCTTCGAACAAGAGCTGGGCTGCCCGCTGTTCACGCGGTCCACGCGCAGTGTCGAGCTGACCGCCGCAGAGAAGCAGCTGTATGACGTGGCGTCACGGATCACCACGGTGGTGGACGGGGCGCTCAGGCGCGTGCACGAGGCGGGGCGGGGCGAAGAGCGGCTCGTCGCCGGCTTCTCGCCCGGCCTGCACGTGGCGGACGCGATCCGGGCGTTCACGGCTCACCGTCCGGAGGTCGATCTCGACGGTGAGCCGATGCTTGACGGCAGGGTGCCGCGGGCGTACTCGCTGGAGGAGAAGTTCGAACTCATCGCCTCGGGCCGGGCCGTCGCGCTCGTCCCCGTCAGCGTGGCGGGTTCGTACTCCCGTCCCGACCTCTTCTACCTGACGGTCACGGACGCCCCGCCCGTCGAGACCTGCCTAGTGCCGTGACCGCATAGGTTCACC
>NZ_JABBXF010000069.1 GCF_013030945.1 Streptomyces morookaense
TTCGTTGCGAACAAGGTCGTGACAAACCTGTTCGCCACTGCCAGGCTGGACGCCGGTCCCGCTGGCCGGCTCCCGGCCGGCCACCGGGCTCAGTGCTCTCAAGTGTCCCGACAGAAGGGAACGTTGATGCACGCTCACCGGATTCTCCGGCGCACCGGCGCCGACGCCCACCCGCCGGGCAGAGCCCGGCGATTACGCCCGCTCGCGTCCCTGATGACGGCATTTCTGCTGGCCTGCGCGGGGATCGTCACGGCCACCGGCACGGCGCGCGCCGTGAACGGCGACGGATCCTCGCCGTTCGCCACGTACAACATGCACGGCTCCGACAACGGCTCACGCTGGACCTCGGAGGTCACGCGGCTGGCCGCGACCAACCCGCTGGTGGCACTGCAGGAAGCCGGCGCCGGGCCGCCGCTGCCGGCGCACGACAACAACCGCAACGAGTTCCAGCAGATCCGGCTCACTCCCAACCGCAGCCCCCAGCCCAGTTCCGTCCAGCGGGTAACCTGGGCGGGCGGCCCCAACGGCAGCAACCGCTACGTGTACTACCTGCAGACCGACCCGCGCCGGGTCACGGGGACGGACCAGGACACCTGGGACGGCGGCCAGATGAACCTGGCGTTCGTCACCGACACCCCGGCCGCTCAGGTCCGCGTGCTGGAGAACCCGGCCTACAACCCGGACCCCAACGCCCCCAACAACCGCTACCGGGCACGCCCCCTACTCGGCCTGCGGTTCGGCAGCACCTGGTACTGGAACACCCACGCCCGCGGCGGAGACGTGCAGCAACTGCTCACCCAGGTCCGCGACTTCATGGCCACGCCGGACCAACGCGGCCGGAGCTGGGTGCTGGTCGGCGACTTCAACGTGAACATCCTCCACCGCTCCGACGCCGACGCCCGCAACCTGTCGCTCCACCTGCGCGCGGACGAGACGCTGCTGCGCACGGGGCAGGTGACGTACATCGGCGGCGACGAGCCCAGCGAGCTGGACTACGCGATCACGCGCGGCGTGCCGGGCGGGTTCAACGCGACCGTTCCCCGGGGCGGCGGCTCGGACCACGTGCCGGTGGAGTTCGCCCGCACCCCGCCACCGGTCCAGGCACCGCGCCCGTCCCACGTCTACCACAGCGTGCTGGCCGCCCCGACCGGCAGGCTGCTGCAGGAGAACCCGAACCGCACGATCACCGTCGGGGAGGCCCGCTACAACGGCAACCAGACCTTCGGCATGTTCACCACCGGCGCGCTCACCCACTACCTACAGAACATCGATACCGGAGACTGCATCGCGATCGCGTCCAGCGTCCGCCGGGCCGCGACCACTCCGGTCGTCGCCGGCAAGTGCGACGACCCGCGTGCGCAGTGGACCATCGCCCACCTCGATGACCCGCCGGCCTGGAACGACGACAACGGCGGACCGCAGCGCTGGCGCAACGTGGCCAACCCCGGACTCTGCCTGACGCCCACCGGCGCCACGGTGGCCGCCGCGCCGTGCACCCAGGACGCCGGCCAGCTGTGGTGGGACAACGCCGCATCCGTCCCTGCGAACTGGCAGACCACCGGCGACAACATCCGCCTGGAATCCTCCTGGCTCGGTGGCCGGCTGCGGCGGGCCGGCAACGTTCCGGGGACCTTCGTCTACACCCAGCCCACACCGCCCCGCTCGTGGTGGATCTACTGGCTGTTCTATGAGAAGCAGGACTTCGGCTGGAACATCCAGCGGATCAGCCAAGGCGACAACCTGGTCCGCATCCAGAGCCTCAGCGGCACCAACCAGTGCCTGGGCAGCCAGGACGTCCACGCCACCACCCGGACAAGCGCCCTGCTCTACACGTGCGACGACGCCCGCGGCGTCGCCGGAGCCGGCCAGCGCTGGCTCGCCGAGGCATACCCGGACGGATCCATCCGCTATCGCAACGAAGCCAACCACCTGTGCCTGCTCGCCCCCGACGCCGACCACGGCGTCGTCAACCTCTACAAGTGCCAGGACATCCCGGCCGAACGCTGGAATGCGGTCAGCCCCTGAAAACCCACCGGCCGCCTGGACCCCCGTACGCGCGGGCCCAGGCGGCCCGTTCGCCGGACTCGACCGCTTCTGCCCACACGCCCATCCCGGAAGGTTTGTTCTCTCTGAGCCATGACGAGAATTCCGTCATGGGCGAAGGCGAAAGCCTCGCATGCAGCGGATGCGGCCCGGGCCTACTACAACTCCGCTGACGTCGAAGGCTTCTACACCTCCGTATGGGGTGGCGAGGACGTCCACACTGGAATCCACGAACACCTCGACGAGCCGGTCGCGCGGGCAACCCGGCGGACCGAAGCCGGCCCGGCCGGGCCGGCGAGGTATGGCACTGGCCAGACGCTGACCTTGGTGGTGCGGATGGTGATGAGTGTGGGGCGCTCACGGTCGGCGGTTCCGGAACGGAGCAGGCTCGCCAGCTCATCGGTGTCGTGGGCGGTGTGCGCGTCCACCCCGTAGCGAGAACCGGCCGCGTGGCCGGATGCAGTTGAAGATCGCGTTTTCGTTGCTTCCTGCCTCGGTCACCCACATGGTGTCGGCCGGTGCGTTGTCGCCCACGGTTGCCCACAACGCCTCGGGCGTGAGCGGTGCGGCCGCCGGATCCACAGCGGGGACGGGGGCCCCGGGAGCCGGGGCGGGACGGCCGGTGCAGCCTACGTTCCCGCGGACCCCGGCTATCCCGAGGAGCGGATCGCCTGGATCGTGCCCACGTCATCTACACGTCCGGGTCCACCGGCCGGCCCAAGGGCGTCCAGGTGGAGCACCGCAACGTCGTGTCATGCACGCCTCCCACCGCACGAGGGCCGCACCCGGGACATGCACATGGGCTTCGTCGGCCGCTACGTTCCCGCCGCCGTGGAGATCTACCCCGGCACCGACGCAATCGACGAGTACGGCGAGCCTGCGCGGACGCGAGTGTTGCCCAACTCGCCGAGCCGGGCCACCCCGTGACGGCTGCCCCGGCTGCGCAAGCATCTGGTCACTGCCGACCGCCGGGGCTCACTCGTCCCCGGGTGCGGCTCAGCCCGCTCGCCTCACATCCGCTCACTGGCCGCTCGCGGCCACAGGGCCTTGAGCTCGCCCAGTGTCTCCCGCAGCAACTGCGCCATCTCCCGCTCCTCGCCCGGCGCGATCCAGCGTGCGAAGCCGACCTTGAAGACGACGACGCCCGCCTCGGCGGTCAGGGTCGCGGTCGGCTCCGCGACGCCGCGTCGGCGCAGGGCTTCGGCGAGCGCGGCCGACAGCTTGGCGAGCTTGATCAGCTCGCGCTCCTGGAGATGCGCGTTCGCCGTGATCACGCTCTGCCGCTGCCGCGCGGCCTCTCGGCGGTCGGCGAACATCTCGGAAACCGCGTCGAACCCCGCCACCAGCAGATCGACCGGCGCCGCGGACCGCGGGGCGTCGCTGACCGCCTGTACGAAGAGCTCCCGCATCGCGGGGGCTCCTGCGAACAGCACTTCGCGCTTGTCGGCGTAGTGACGGAAGAAGGTCCGCTCCGTGAGTCCGGCCCGTTTGGCGATCTCCGCCACGGTGGTCTGCTCGAACCCGCGCTCGCTGTAGAGCTCCAACGCGGCCGTTGCCAGCCGCCCAGGCGCATTCGGCTTCCATCGGCCCATGGGAGGAATTCTACGTGATGACAGTCGATGACGTCAGGTGTAGCTTCGACGGCAGCAACTGGCATCAACTGGCCTCTGCTGTTGATGAGTTGTGCTCATGCCCGTCATCGCGACCGGGCGTGTGAGCGCACCATCATCAGGAGCTCGCACACCACTCTCATCGACCAGAAAAGGACGTGCAGCCATGAAGTCAGCCCTGCGCACCGGAGTGGCCGCCGCGGTAGTGGTCGCAGCCCTCGCCGTGATCGCCCCGTCCGCCAGTGCCACCAGCGCAAAGAACGAGCAGGCGGTGAACGCACTGTGCCGGGGGCGCTCTGCCGCAGCGGACGCCGCTGCAGACCAGGCCATGGCCGCCCGCACAGCGGCGAACCCGACCAGGATCAAGGCCGCCGCCTACAACCAGGCCCGCAGCATCCTGGCCAGGGCCGGCAGCGAGACCGCCGCCAAGTCCCACCCCGTCCACGGCACCGGCGACGTCCCCGTCGGCTACGGCACCAGCCTGCTGGCCTGCTCGCGCGACGAATTCCGGGCCAAGGACAAGAACGCTCCGATCAAACGGTCGGGCATGACGCCCTACCACTACGTAGCCATCCACGACGCGGCACGGACCATGGGCATCGACCGCTGGTGAGACGGCCGACAGCGCACCAGCCCAGCCGGGCTGGTGCGCACGGCTCTCCCTCTCCGACCACCGCATCCACACCATGCCGCGCGAACCGGCCGAGCCGTGCACCGGCGCACCTCCGCCCGGGACCGGCTCCCCTACGCCCAGATCGCCCCCGCACCGGAGCCGTCACCCGCTCCCTCCCCCTGGGAGCCGACGCCCTCCCACGACACCCTCCGGCAAGTCGGCACCATCGCACCCGGCGGCGTGGTGTACGAGGGCACCATCACCGGCATCCTGCGCATCGCGCCACGCCGACCGACCACGGCACAGAGAGCGCGGACGATCGCGAGCATGTCCCTGCGAAGTGTCGACGCCGAACAGTTCCACCTGCGGGCAACGCCCGATCGCCGACAGGCCGGGCCCGCCCCGGCCCTCGGGGTGACCGGTGTTCCCGCCGCCTGCGCCCCTACAGTGTGGTGGCTCGGGAACGACGGGTCATGTGCCCGCCGTCATGGCTTTGAGCTCGTCGAGCGCCTCCCGGACGAAGGCCGACAGGCTCCGGCGGCCGGTCGAGGCGGTCCAGCGTTCGAATGCGACCTTGAAGACGGCGATGCCCGCCTCGGCGGCCAGGCTCGCGGCAGGTTCCTTGACACCGCGTCGGCGCAGTGCGTCGGCCATAGTTGCGGACAGGGACGCGAGCTTGACGAGCTCGCGCTCCCGCAGCTCCGCGTTGGCGGTGATGACGGCCTGGCGCTGTCGTGCGAACGCGTGGCGCCCTCGGAAGCCGGCAGCGACAATCTCCAGGGTCGTACCCACTGCGTCCATCGGCGCTGTGGAAGCGGGAACATCGGCCAGGGTGTCCGCGAAGAGCGCCTGCAGCGCGCCCGCCCCTCCGAACAAGACCTCGCGCTTGTCGGCATAGTGCCGGAAGAACGTCCGCTCTGTCAGGCCCGCCCGCTTGGCGATCTCGTCCGCAGTGGTCCGCTCGAACCCTCGCTCGGTGTAGAGCTCCATGGCGGCCCGTTCGAGCCGGCCGCGTGCGTCTGGCTGCCATCGACCCATGTCCGGATCCTATCCAATGACAGTCGCTGACATTGAGTGCTACCGTCGATGTCAGTGACTGACATTCCCCTGCCGTTGCCGCGGACCTGCCGCACCGGCGGGGGCCTCACCAGGAGGTCTTCTCATGCGTGTATTCGTCACTGGCGCTTCCGGCTGGATCGGCTCCGCCGTCGTCCCCGAGCTCATCGGCGCGGGGCATCAGGTCGTCGGGCTTGCACGCTCGGACGCCGCCGCCGCGGCCCTCACTGCCGCCGGGGCCGAGGTGCACCACGGCACCCTCGACGACCTCGACGGACTGCGGAAGGCGGCCGCCGCGTCGGACGGAGTGATCCATCTCGCGTTCAAGCACGACCTCGCCTTCTCCGGCGACTTCGGGGGCGCCGTCCAGGCGGACAGGCGCGCCGTCGAGGCGTTCGGCGACGTGCTCGCCGGGTCCGACCGGCCCTTCGTCCTCGCCTCCGGCCTGGCCGGGCTCGTGCGGGGACGCGTGAGCACCGAGCAGGACGGACACGACATCGGCCCGAACGACACCACACAACCCGGAGCGGGACCGGAGGGCCGGCACGCCACCGCGGAGCTGGCGCTCTCGCTCGCCTCCCGCGGCATCCGCAGCTCGGTCCTGCGTCTGGCGCCGACCGTGCACGGCGCGGGCGACCACGGCTTCATGGCCACACTGGTCGGCATCGCCCGGGAGAAAGGCGTCTCCGGCAGCGTCGGCGAGGGGAACGCCCGCTGGCCCGCGGTGCATCGGCTCGATGCCGCCCGCCTGTTCCGGCTCGCGCTGGAGAAGGCCCCCGCGGGCTCGACACTGCACGCGGCCGCCGACGAGGGTGTACCGCTCCGCATCGTCGCCGAGGTGATCGGACGCCACCTCGGCCTGCCCGTGGTCTCCGTCGCCCCTGAGCAGGCAGGCGAACACTTCGGCTGGCTGGGCGACTTCCTCACGCTGGACTGCCCGGCATCGAGCACGCTCACCCGCGAACTGCTGGGGTGGCAGCCGACGCACCCGGGGCTCCTCGACGACCTGGAAGAGGGGCACTACTTCCAGGCTGCCGCTGTGTGACCGGGACGTGCCCCCGAGCCCGTCGCAGCCCGCCGGCATGTCAGCGCTGCACAGGCGCGGCTCCTCCGCACGTGCACTGTGCGGTGCGGGCACTTCGCGAGGGCATCAATATCCGCGGAATGCAGGGCATTTGACAGTGCCATGGCGGGCGCGCATGTCGTGGTGGGCGCCGTCTGAAGCCGGACCACAGCGACCCCTCAGCCCTCGGCGAGGAACTCGGCGATCCGAGGCCAGAGCGAGCCCCACTCCTCGCCGTCGTACCGGCTGTCGTGCGCGAGGCCGGGCACGGTGACCAGCCTCGCGGACCGGCCCAGGCGCCCCGCCTCGGCGGCCAGGTCGCGGGCGTGCTCGACGGGGATGAGCGGGTCGGCCTCGCCGTGCACGATCAGCATGGGGGCGGTGACGTCGCCGAGCGAGGTCAGCGGCCGGCGTTCCGGAGCAGCGAAATGGGACGCCAGTTGGTCCGGTCCCACGCCGAGCCGCGAGGGCACGAAGGAGCCGGGCTGTTCCCGTTCGGCCGTCACGAGCAGTGCCGGGTCGTACAGGCCCATGAGCAGAACCGCCCGGTGCCAGCGGTCCGGTGCGCGCCCGAGCGCGGTGAGGGCGGTGTACGCACCGCGGCTGGTGCCCAGCAGGCTCACCCGGGCGCCGTCGATCCCGGGGAGGCCCGCGAGGTGGTCGGCGGCTGCGAGGACGTCGTCGATGTCCCGGCCGCCCATCTCGGCACGGGCGTCGAAGTCCGGGCCGTGCCCAGGGGCACCGCGGTGGTCGACGGTGAGGACCGCGAAGCCCGCGGCCCGCAGCGGTGGGTGTTCGCCGACCTGTACGGGGTCACCGTCCGCGTTCAAGGCTCCGCCCGGGCCCGCGGTGCACACCACGACAGCCGGGTGCGGCCCCGGTCCCGGCGGCAGGCCGAGGTGGCCGTAGACGGTCAGGCCGTCCGCCGACGTGAACTCGTGGACGGCGAGATCCTGGAGGGCGTCCACCGGCGTCCGGTCGAGTTCGTCCGAGAGCAGCCTGGCCAGCCCGGCCATGGTGAGGTTGCGCTGCAGTTTGACCGCGGGCACCGAGACGCCGAGTTCCTTGTGCAGCAGGACGCGCAGCCCGACGGCGGTCAGTGAGTCGATGTCGACCGGCTGGTCGTTGCCGAGCTGGTGGTCGGTCAGGCCGGTGGTCTGTTGCAGGATGGGCGCGAGCAGCGTCGGCAGCAGCGTGGCGCGTTCCTCCGGGCCGAGGATGGCCAGTTGTGCCGCGCCCGGCCCGTCGCCGTCGGTCGTCGTGCCGGCCGGTACGACCGGGCGGACCCGTGGGAGGGAGGCGAGTTGCGGGTTGGCCCGGGCCCATCGTGACCAGTCGATGTCGGCCACCGATGCCTCGACGGGGCGGGTCCGCAGCAGCGTTTCCAGTTCGGTCAGGAACCGCTCGGGTGACAGGCCGCCGTGCCCGTTGCGGCGGAGGAAGGATCCGACCTCGCCATTGCCGCTGACCGCGACGCCCACGTCGTCGATCATGCCCCAGCCGATGCTGGTGGCGGGCAGGCCCTGGGCGCTCCGGTGGCGGGCCAGGGCGTTGAGGAATTCGTTGGCGGTCGCGTAGGCACCCAGGGCGACGGAGCCCAGCTGTGCCCCTACCGACGAGAAGAGCAGGAAGAAGTCGAGGCTGTCCGGCCGGGTCTCCAGGTGCAGGTTCCAGGCGCCGTCCGCCTTCGGCCGGGTGGCGTCCACCAGGCGCGCCGCGTCGGTGTCCGCGAGCACGGTGTCGTCGAAGTCGGCCGCGGCGTGGACGATGCCCCGGATCGGCGGCATCGTGGTACGGATCCGGGCGAGCAGGGCGGCCACCTGGGCCCGGTCGGCCACGTCGGCCTTCTCGACCCGGACGTCGACTCCCCGGGCGGTCAGTTCGGCCACCGCCCGCTCGGCCTCGGCCGTCGCTGCACCGCTGCGGCCGGTCAGGACCAGATGACGGGCTCCCCGGTCGGCGAACCGGCGGGCGACCGTGCGCCCCAGGCCGCCCAGGCCGCCGGTGAGCACGTAGGTGGCGTCGGGCCGGACCGGTGATCCGGCGAGTGAGGACGCGGGAACGGTGACCGGTTCACCGGCCATGCGGACCACGATCTTGCCGAGGTGGTCCGGCCCGCCCATGGCCAGCATCGCCTTGTCGACCTGGTCGGCGGGCATCTCGGTGACCGGCAGCGGGGCGAGGGCGCCCTCCTCGAAGAGGGCGGCCACCTCCTGCATGGCCGTGCGGACGTCATCCGGCCGCAGCGCCATCAGCTGGTCGTAGTCGAACGCGTGGTGTGTCATGGCCCGTTGCGCGGGCCCGGGGTCGACGGTGGGTTTGCCGAGTTCGACGAAGCGCCCGAACGTGCGGAGCACCCGGAGATTGTGGTGGATCATCTCCCCGGGCAGCGAGTTGAGGATGACGTCGACGCCCTCGCCGCCGGTCCAGCGGAGCACGTCGTCGGCGAACGTCGTGGACCGGGAGTCGGCCACGTGGGCCACGCCCTGGCCGTGCAGGAACTCCCGTCGGGTCCGGCTGCCTGCGGTGGCGAACACCTCGGCGCCGAGCCGCCCGGCGATGCGGACCGCGGCCAGCCCGACGCCCCCGGCGGCCGAGTGGACCAGGACCCGGTCGCCCGGGCGTACCCGGGCCAGCCGTACCAGCGAGAGGTACGCCGTGACCACCGGGAGCAACGAGGCGGCCTGTGCCGGGGACAGCCCGGCGGGCTTGCGCACCACCCGCACCGCGTCGAGCGTCACATGCGAGGCGAACAGCGCCTTGCTGTGCGCGAACACCTCGTCGCCGGGCCGCAGTTCGGTCACGTCCTCGCCGACCCGGACGACAGTGCCCGAGCACTCCAGGCCGAGTGTCTCCCGCGAGTGGCTGCCCTCCATCGCCCGGGGCGCGAGCAGCCCGGTCACCTTCAGCACGTCCTTGAAGTTGACGCCGACGCAGGCGACTTCGATCTCGACCTCTGCCGGGCCGGGCTCCCGCCGGGCGGTCGCGGCGAACCGGAGGTTGTCGGCGGTGGTGCGCAGCACACCGAGGCGGACCGGCGTGAGATCGGTACGGGTGGTCACCTGGTGCAGCGGTGACAGGTCCCCGGCCGGTTCCAGCCGCCGGACGTACCGTGTGCCGCCACGCAGCGCCACCTCGTCGAGCCCGTCGTGGAGGAGCTCGGCCAACAGCGCCTCCTCGGAGCCCGCGTCGATGTCGATGAGGCGGCAACGCAACTCCGGCCGTTCGGCGTTGACGACCCGCCCGAACCCCCACAGCGCGGCCGCGAACGGGTCGGTGGTCGGATCCTCGGGGGAGACACTCTGCGTGCCCGCGGTGATGAGGAACAGCGGTACGTCGCCGACCGGCATCGCCTGCACCAGCCGCAGCGGCTCGGCGACGGGCGAGCACACGGGCGCGTCGTCCGTCCGGCTCGCGACATGGACGACGCCGCGGCAGCCCTTGACTTGTTCCGGCCAGTCGTCCTCGCTCAGGTCGGTGTGTACGACCGTGCCGCCCGCCGCGGTGATCCGCCGCGCCAGCCCGGCATGGGTGGCCGAGGAACCCACGAGGATCCAAGTTCCCTCGGCATCACCGGCGTTGTCGAGGGGCTCGGGGCGCCAGGTGTGTTCGTAGTGGAGGCGCTGCCCGGGTGCGGTGGTCACGGCGCTGTCGTCGGCCGGCCGCTGGGCGCGCAGGCCGGTCACCTCCGCGACCACCTCGCCGTCGTCGGTGACGAGGGTGAGGTCGCATTCGAACCGGCCCGGGACCGTGCTGTGCCGGTCGCGTCCATGGACCCACAGCCGTCGGCCCGGCGCGCGGTAGTAGCGGAGTTCGGCGATGCGGGCCGGTACGTAGGTACCGGCCGCTGCGGTGCCCCCGAGGACGAGGGCCCCGGCGAACACCGCCTGGAGAGCAGCGTCCAGGAACACCGGGTGCAGGCGGTGGCCCGCCGGGTCCACGGTGCCGAGGCCGATCTCGGCGAAGACCTCTCCGGTCTCCTCCCGGAGCCACATCCGGTCGACGGCGCGGAACGCCGGCCCGTAGTGCAGGTCGCCGACGCCGAGCCGTGCGTACACCTCGTCGTGGTCGAGTACCGGCAGCGAACGGACGTGCTCGGCAAGGGTGTCCGTGCGCGGCGGCGGCAGCAACGGTCCGGCGAGGTACGACCGGCGCAGTTCGGTGTGCAGTGTCCAGTCGGGGTCGTCCGCGTGGGCGCGACTGTGCAAACTCATTCGCCTGCGCGTCGGGTCGTAGCCGACGCGCAGGGTGGTCACCGAGGACGGCGGGAGTACCAGGGGCCGGTGGAAGACGATGTCTTCCAGGAAGCAGGGCTCGTCGTCGGGGAACATCGCGAGCGCGGCCTCGACGTACCCTGCGCCCGGGAAGATCACGTCGTCGCCGATCCGGTGGTCCTCGAGGTACGGGAACTCGGCCGTGCCCAGTTCGACGTCCTGGGCCGGGTCGGCCGAGGCGACGGTCCGGCCGCCGAGGGACAGGCCGCCGTGGTCCAGGCGTGCTTGCCGGGAGGCCGGCGACTCGGTCCAGTGGCGGTCGCGCTGCCACGGGTAGAGCGGGAGGTCGAGGTGATCCGGCGGGCCGGGGTGCACCGCTTCCCAGTTCGGTGTGGCGCCGGCCGTGTAGAGGGAGCCGAGCGTTTCCAGCAGATGCCGACGCTGCGGCCGGTCCCGGCGCAGTGAGGCCAGCCGTACCGCGTCGGTGCGGCTGTCGATCAGGGCCTCGTCCACCGCTGCGGCCAGGACCGGATGCGGTCCGACTTCGAGCACCGCCCCGGGCGCCCGGCCGAGCAGGTGTCGGAACGCGTCGGCGAAACGCACCGGCTGCCGGACATTGCGCCACCAGTACGCACTGTCGAGTTCGGAGCCGTCGACCCGGTCGCCGGTCACCGTCGAGTACAGCGGCACCCGGGCCCGGTCCGGCCGGATACCGGCCAGGGCCGCCAGCAGCGGTGCGCGGATCTCGTCCATCTGCGGGCTGTGATAGGCCACTTCGACCCGCAGCGGCGTGACGGCGGCGCCCGCCGCCCTCAACCGTTCGGCCACGGCATCGACGGCCTCGTGATCACCGGCCAGCGTTGTCGCCGTCGTGCTGTTGATCGCGGCCACCGCCACGCCCTCGGCCAGATGGGGGGTGACTTCGTCGACGGGCAGGCCGACCGCGATCATGCTGCCGCGTCCGGCGAGCGTCGCTTGCAGGCGTGCCCGGTGGAAGCTCACCGTCAGCGCGTCCTCCAGCGTGTACACCCCGGCCGCGTGAGCCGCGGCCACCTCGCCCACGCTGTGGCCCACGACCATGTCGGGCTCGATTCCCCAGTCGCGCCACAACGCCGTCAGCCCGGTCTGCACCACGAAGTTGGCGACCTGTGCGTAAAGGGTCCTGTTCAACCGGGAGTCGGTCTCGGCGCGGAGCAGTTCGTCGCCGATCGAGAGGCCGAACCTTTCGAGCACCGCGTCGCACTCGGCAACGATCTGGGCGAAGCGCGGTTCTTCCAGCAGCAGTTCCCGGCCCATTCCCCACCATTGCGGGCCCATTCCCGAGTAGACGAACGCGACCGCCGGTCGTTCCGTCCGTTGCGCGGCGATGTCGAGCTGCCGCAGGTGCCCGGCCGCTTCCCCGGGGTCGGCAGCAACGACGAAGGTCCGCAGGGAATGGTGGTCGCGGCGTCGTGCGGCGGCACCGGCGACGCGCCGCAACGTCGGCGCGTCCGGCTGTTCGAGGAGGGTCGCATAGGCGTCGGCCAGGGCACGCAAAGCCCCTTCGCTGCGCGCCGACAGCGGGAGAAGCAGCGGCTCTCCGTCGTCCTCTCTGTCGGGTCCGACGGACGTCACGGCCGGGGCCTCTTCGAGGAGGGCGTGTGCGTTCGTACCGCCGACGCCGAACGAGTTGACCCCCGCCCGCCGCGGGCCTCCGTACGCCGGAAACGGGACCGTCTCCGTCGGCACGCACAATGGCAAACGGTCGAACGGGATACGGGGGTTGGGCTTTTCGAAGTGCACATTGGGCGGGATGAGACCATGTTCCAGGCACAGACTCGCCTTGATCACCCCCGCCACCCCGGCCGCCGCCTCGGTGTGACCGAAGTTCGACTTCACCGACCCCATCCAGTGCGTGCGCTCCGACCCGACGAGTGCGTCGCCGATCGCAGCCGCCTCGATCGGGTCTCCCACGGCGGTGCCCGTTCCGTGGGCCTCGTAGTAGCCCACCGATCCCGGCTCGACACCGGTCGTCCGGAACACCTGCCGGATCAGCCCCCGTTGGGCTTCTGCGCTGGGCACCGGCACGCCGGGGGTACGGCCGTCGTGGTTCACCGCCGAGCCACGCACCACCGCGTGAACACGGTCGCCGTCGCGCCGGGCCGCGGAGAGCGGCTTGAGCACGATCATTCCCGCGCCTTCGCTGCGCACATACCCGTTCGCGCGGTGGTCGAAGGACCTGCAGCGGGCGTCCGGGGACAGGAACTGTCCCTTCGCCATCGCCATCGTGGTGACCGGGAGGAACATCATGTTCACGCCGCCGGCCACCGCCAGTTCGCACTCGCCACGGTCCAGGGCGGAGCATGCCTGGTGGACCGCGACCAGCGACGAGGAACACGCGGTGTCGAGCGTGAAGCACGGCCCGTGCCAGTCGAATGTGTACGACAGCCTCGCCGCGAGCATGGTCATGCTCACCCCGGTCGGGGTGGCCACGCCGAGCAGGTGCCGGTTCTGGTCGGCCATCGCCAGACCTGCCGCGTCGAAGGTGAATCCGCCCACGTACGCGCCCACGCCGCGGCCGGCGGTCGAACCCGGCGGAATGCCGGCGTCCTCGAAGGCTTCCCAGGTCACCTCCAGCAGCACCCTCTGCTGCGGGTCCAACGCGGCGGCCTCGCGTGGTGGCATCCCGAAGAAGCCCGCGTCGAACTCCTCCAAGCCCGAACGAAGGAACCCGCCTTGCCGGATGAACATCCGTCCCGGAACGACGGGATCGGCATCGAAGTAGGCATCGGCGTTCCACCGGTCGGCTGGAATGTCGGCGATGGCGTCCACTCCGGAGACGACCAACTCCCAGAAGCTCCGCGGATCCGCGATCCCACCGGGGAATCGGCAGCCGATGCCGACGATCGCGATCGGCTCGGCCCATCCAGGGTCTTTTTCCCGGTCATCTTCAGGGCCGGGAGGGGGAGTTGAGGATGCCATCGAAATCTCCTCGTGACGGCTCTGACCGCGACAGCGCGCCAGCCTACCCGCTGTGCCCTGGGCAGTTGGGACGGAAGTGGCGGGGTTTCCCGGACGGAAGGAAGCAGTTCAAACAGGTGACGATCAGCACCTGCCGGCGGCCTCCACGGGTCCCGGCCGTTCCGCGCAGCGTGTGTGCAGGTGTCGCCTCGGTTCGGGGGTCGACGAGGCCCGGTTGTCTGTTACGGTCATTGACGGACGTACGAAAGTCACGGTCCGGTAGGTAGTCCGGATGGCGATCACTCGCTCGTACGGTGCCCATTGAGGCACATCCGGTGCGCCCCTTTTCGTCACATGATCGAGAAGGGACACAACTGTGTCGGATCTGCATGCCATCATCGCCGGGGGCGGCCTGGGCGGCCTTGCTCTCGCACAAGGACTCCAGCGGGCGGGCATCAGCGTCGCCGTCCACGAGAAGGACCCCGGCCCCGACTTCCGCAACCAGGGCTATCGCATCCGCATCGATCCGGACGGCATCACCGCGCTCAAGGCGCTGCTGACGCCGCAGGCGTTCGAGGTGTTCGCCGCCACCGCCGGAACACCCGGCGCGCGGATGGACTCCTTCGACCACCGGCTCTGCCTGCTGCACGCGCAGGAACTGCCGGTGGTGGAGGACCTGCCGGGCGGCGGGAACCTGGCAGCCAACCGCAGGACCCTGCGCCAGATCCTGCTGGCCGGGCTGGAGAAGTCCGTGCACTACGGCTCCGCGTTGACCCGTTATGAGACCGATCAATCGGGCACGGTGACCGCGCACTTCGCGGACGGGACGAGCGCCACCGGGGACGTGCTGATCGGTGCCGACGGGGTCAACTCTGCAACCCGAAGGCAGCGTCTGCCCGAGGCCCAGGTCGTCGACGCGGGGCTGCGGCTGCTGTACGGCAAGGTCCCGCTCGTCGGCGATGCGGCCCAGGAGCTTCCCTCCGACCTGTCGGGCCTGTGGACCACCGTCATCGGCCCGCAGCGGCGCTTCCTCGGGCTCGCGCCGGTGCAGTACCGCGAGCCGCAGCACGAGGTGACCGCGAGGCTGGCTCCCGGGATCGAGCTCAGCGACGACAGCGACTACCTGGCCTGCGTCTTCGGCATGCGCCGGAAGCAACTGACCTGTAGTGACGAGAAGTTGTTCGCCATGAGCGGCGCCGAGCTCCGGGCGATGACCCTGTCGCTGATGGAGGGCTGGCACCCCGGGCCGGCGGAGATCGTCTCCCGCCAGGACCCGGCCTCGATCTTCCCGATTTCGGTCCGCACCAGCGTGCCCGTCACCGCATGGGAAACGAACGCGGTCACGCTCCTCGGCGACGCCATCCACGTCATGAGCCCCGCCATCGGTGTGGGCGCGAACACCGCGCTGCGCGACGCCCGCGTTCTCACGGCCCGCCTCGTCGAGGCCGCCGCCGGTCGACCGCTCACCGACGCCCTGCGGGCCTACGAGGACGAGATGCGCGACTACGGCTTCGACGCCGTCCGCGAATCGGCCGAGCGCGGTCACCGCCTCGTCGGCCAGGACCGGCTGCCCGCACCGCAGTTGCCGCCGACGGGCAACGCCCACCCGCAGCACTGACCGGCCGGCCCAGGCCCGACCCCACCCTGTGCCGGGCCTCCTCGGGCTGTCGGTTCCCGGCAGTTCCGCATGTCCCAACGCCTGAACCGGAGAACTGGAGAACTGGCGGGCTGCCGTCAGGCGACTGCGGCGGTCAGCCGGTCTTCTCCCGTGGCGTCCGTTCTCCTGCCTTGATGGCGAAGGGCAGTCGGTTGCCCGGTGGTGGGACGGGGCAGATCGGGAAGTTGTCGCTGAACGCGCACGGCAGGTTCACCGCCCGGTTGAAGTCCAGGTGCACCTGTCCGTCCTTGCCCACCTCGCCGATCTCCAGCGAGCGGCCCGCGCTGTAGGTGGTGACGCCACTGGTGTCGTCGGCGAACACGGTGTTGAGCCTCCCGTGGGAGCGCAGCATCTGCAGGGTGTACGTGTGTCGATCGTGCTGGACGTGTACAAGTCCGGGGGAGTCGTATGTGTGCCGGCTCAGTCCCGGATCGACGGAATCGAGTTCGATCTGGCCGGACGACTTGTACGGTTCGTAGTGGCCGGTGAGTACCCACTCGGGGTTCGGCTCGAAGACGGGGACGCCGCGGAAGTTCAGTCGCGTCGACGCGTCCGGGTCGTAAACCACGATCATGTAGGTCCCTCGGTAGGTGATGCCGATCTCCAACTCGCCTGCCGCCACCCGCTGGTCGTCGCGAGCGCCGGCCGGCGCGAGCCGCCTCATGGTGGTGAAGCTGTCGCCGTCGAATGCCATCGTCGTCTCTTCCGGGTCGATGACGACCTCGTCGTGGTCCTGGGACCACAGGCCCGGAAGTCCGGGGTAGCGGCGGGGGGTGTCATCCAGCCAGTGCAGCGATCGCGCCGACAGCCAGCCGTGCGGTGCGATGAGCCACTGCTCCCATCCAGTCCGCCATGCCTTCCAGTCCTGCGTGAACTGCTCGCCGTTGATGCCCGTGATGTCCTGACCGAGTGTCATGGTGCGGTGCCCGCTTTCTTGTCGGTTCTCTCGTCGGTGCGGTTCGGGTGGACCTACCGTGCTGGGATCCGGGCAGCATGGGCAAAGGAACTTGCGAGAAAGGCAAACGCGCCTAGCGCCGGCTTGTGGACGAAACCGAGTTCCGGCGCGAGGGCGTACGTGGCGGGACGCGGCTGGTCTGGGGCCGGGTCACTTCGTGCGAGCGCGCAGATGCATCCGCTCGCCTTGCCGGCCGAAGATGATGAGCAGTTCGAGGGGCCGGTGGCCGGCGTTCGCGATGGCGTGCGGCACCCGGGTGTCGAACTCGGCGGCCTCACCGGCACTCAGGAGGAAATCCTTGTCCCCCAGAGCGAGCCGCAGCTTGCCGGCGATGACATAGAGCCACTCGTAGCCCTCGTGCACCTGCTGGTCGAGCCGCTCGGGGGTCTGCGCGGGCACTGGCAGGACCTGTTTGAACACGTTGAGACCGTCCGTGCCACGGGAGAGGGGCACCCACACCACACCGTCACGGTTCACCGGTTGCGGGCGGATGCGGGGATCACCCGTTGCCGGAGCACCGACCAGTTCGTCGAGCGGCATCCGGTACGCCTGCGCGAGAGGGAGCAGGACGTCCAGCGTCGGACGCCGCCGGCCCGATTCGATACGGGACAGCGTGCTGACGGACATGCCCGTCAGCTCCGCGAGCTGCTCCAGCGTGGATCCGCGCTGCTTGCGGATGGCGCGCAGCCGTGGCCCGACCGCGTCGAGGACGGCACTCAGCTCATGGGTCATGGAGCAAGCTTGCGCTTTCCGCAAAGTTTATTCCGCTCTCTGCCGGGCCGCCGCACAGTGGGCACATGACTACACCAGCAGAAGCCGAAGCCGCACCCGGACCGGGCAACGCCGCAGAGTGCGTCGATGTCGTCGTGGTGGGCGGCGGACTGGCCGGCCTCGGGGCCGCTCTGACCCTCGGCCGCGCGCGTCGCTCGGTCCTCGTCATCGACGCGGGCCACCCGCGCAACGCGCCGGCCGCTCACTCGCACGGTTACCTGACCCGCGACGGCACACCTCCGCTGGAACTGCTCAGGCTGGGGCGGCAGGAGGTGCGCGGCTACGGCGGGCGGGTCATCGAGGGCACCGTCGAGACCATCGCGCGGCTCGACGACGGCCGCTTTCGCCTCACCACCGGGGAAGGCACCAGCCACCTGGCGCGGAGGGCGCTCGTGACCACAGGACTGGTGGACCGGTATCCGCGCATCCCCGGCCTGCACGACCGGTGGGGACGCGACGTCGTCCACTGCCCCTACTGCTTCGGCTGGGAGTACCGCGACCGCGCCCTCGCCGTCCTCGGCACCGGACCCGGCGCGGCGGCGCAGGCACTGATGTGGCGCCAGTGGAGCGAGGACGTGGTGCTGTTCCAGCACACCGCGCCCGAGCCCACCGAAGAGGAACAGGCCCGGCTCGCGGCCCGCGGCGTCACGGTCGTGCCGGGCGAGGTGGCTGCGGTCGAGGTCGACGACGACCGCGTCGTCGGCATCCGGCTCGCCTCGGGCGAGGTCCGACCACGCGAGGTCATTGTCATCGGCCCGCGGTTCGAGTTCCGGCACGAACTGCTCGACCCCCTGGGCGTCAAGGCAGTCGAGCACCCGCTCGGCATCGGCCGTCAGGCCGAGGCCGACCTGAGCGGCTTCACCGGTGTCCCCGGCGTGTGGGTCGCCGGCAACGTGCTCGATGTGACCGCAGGCGTCATGCAGTCCGCGGCATCCGGTGTCACGGCAGCCGCCGCGCTCAACGCCGACCTGACCGCGGACGACGCCGCACGCGCCGTTCTGGCACGGTGAACGCCGCGACACAACGCCGCGCGAGCGAAGTCGCAGGCAACTTCCCAGCCGGCCCCGGTGATCAACGCGACACCCGGCGACAGCGCCCTGGACCGCCTCACCGACCTACGTCACGATGTCCGCGGTGCGGGCGGTGGTGCGCTGGTCGGCGAAGGAGATGCGGGGGCCCGTGCCTTCGGCGGGTGTTGCGGTCTCCTTCTCCGGGTTACGGAGGCCGAGGGTGACGTGGTGTCCGGTCGTGGCGAGGTTGGTGCCGACGCGGCCGACACCGCGGCGCCCCGAGGGTGGAGGGCAGTTCGGTGACGAGCCCGGGTGGTGGCCCGGGTGCCTCCATGATGTGCAGGTCGGAGTGGCACGCACCGGCACCCGCGACCTTCACCAGCACCTGCCCCGGTCCGGGCTCGGGAACCGGCACCTCGCGCAGCTCCGGCGACTGCTGCCATCCGACCAGTTGAAACGCCCGCATTGCGACCCGTCGCCCACACACGCTCAGTCGCGGACACCGTCGATGTCGACCAGGACGTGCCGCGGTCCGCGGAAGATCTGGTTGTGCCGGTACGGCGGCGGGTCCTCGACGAGCCGGGGGTTCTCCACCCGGCGGACGAACTCGCCGACCGCGACCTGGACTTCCAGCCGCGCGAGCGGGGCGCCGAAGCAGAAGTGGATGCCCTGGCTGAAGCCGAGGTGCTGGTTGTCGCGGCGCTCGAGATCGAGTTCATCGGGGTCGGTGAACCGTTCCGGATCGCGGTTCGCCGAGCCGTACACCAGGAAGATCGGTGCTCCCTTGGGGATGGTGGTGCCGGCGATGTCGATGTCTTCCAGGGCGGAGCGGGTGTGCCAGAACTGCACCGACGACTCGAAGCGCAACAGTTCCTCCACCGCGGACACGATCAACTCCGGCCGGCGGCGCAGCTGTTCCAGCGCGTCGGGGTGGCGCAGCAGGGTGAGGACGCTGTGGGCGATCAGGTTGACCGTGGTTTCGTGTCCCGCGAAGATCAGGAGCAGGGCGTTGCTCGCGAGGACGCCCTTGGACATCCGTCCTTCCGGGCCGTCCTCGTTGACCAAGGCGGAGAGCATGCCCGGGCCGGGCTGGTCGGCGTACCGGTCGAGCAGCTCGGCTGCGAACTGTCCGAAGTCCTGCACGGCCTGCCGGGCCCCGGCCAGTCGGCTCCGGATCTCCTCGGAGGCGGCTTCGGGCCCGAAGTCCAGGGCGTCCAGGGCCGTTTCGATCCAGTGGTGGAAGCGTGGCTCGTCCTCCAGCGGCACGCCCAGGACCTTGCAGATCACCGTCACCGGCAGGGGGTAGGCGAAGTCGTCGACGGCGTCGATCCGGGTCTTGCCCCTCATGTCGTCCAGGAGGCCGTCCACGAGGCGGCGGATGTCGGGTTCCAAGTCGGAGATCAGGTGAGGCGCCTGGGGCGGGCCGACGAAGTGCGGCATCATCGTCCGGCGGTCCCGGTCGTGCTCGGGTGGATCGCAGGTGATGATGTTCGGCTCGGTCAGCGCCTCTCTGATCGGCTCGGCCGCCGGTTCCCCCGAGTCCTCCGTACGGGCCGCGACCGGGACCGGACACTTCCTCGGGTCCGAACTGACCCGGGGGTCGTGGAGCAGCGCGACGATCTCCCGGTAGGTGCTGACGACATAGGTGCCGTCCGGTTGCCGCGCCACCGGTGTCTTGCGCAGTTCCTCGTAGAACGGGTACGGGTTGGCGCGGTTGGCGTAGCGCAGGGCCTGCTGCCAGGGGGTTTCCTCGACCACGAGGCTCCCCTCCTTCTTCCTGTCGGTGCTGTCCGCCCATCCGCCCGGTCGGCGGTCGGGTCAGCGATGTCGCGGCCGGAACTCGGCCGTACGCTCGCTCGGGGCGTGTCCGGTCAGGACGACGTCGGGGATCGCCGTCGGGACCCTCGGGTCCGGGAACTCGGCCGGCATCGGCTTCATGTCGGGCGGCTGGTCCCAGCCCGGCGGCGGAGGCGGGAACGGACCGGACTGCTCGATCAACTTCCCGTAGTACTCCAGCCACTTGCCGTGATCGAAGGTGACGGCCGCGACGATGCGGCCCCGGTGACCGTAGGCGGCGGCGAAGCGGTGTTCCTCGACGGATCCCTGGGTGAAGACGATCTCGTCGCCGAAAGGCGGCACGCCGACGGACTTGATGTTCACGCCGAACTGACCGGACCAGAAGCCGGGCAGCAGCAGATGCGGGCGGTAGTGGGGTTCGAGGTTCACCATGTTGTGGGCCGCGGCCTCCGCGCCGAGCACCGCGTTGTCCCAGTGCTCCATCGCCAGGAACTGATACTCGTAGAGCACATGCGGCGCACGTGCCACATCCCCTGCCACGAAGATGCTGTCGGTTACCACGCCGTTGATGTCGAAGGCCCGTCCGCCGGCGTCGCATCCGACGCCCCAGAAACCGGCCGCCAATCCGGAGCCCTCCAGCCATTCCACGTTGCGGATCGACCCCAGCGAAGTCACCACCACATCGGCGTCGACGGTCGAACCGTCCGAAAGCCGAGCACGCCGCACGTGCCCGCCGGAGTCGCCCTCCAGCGACGACACGCCCAGCCCGCAGCGCAGGTCCACGCCGTGATCGCGCTGCAGCTGCGCGGCGATCTCCCCGATCACCCCGCCGAGCGCGCCGACCAGCGGCGCCGAACCCCGCTCGACGACGGTCACCGGGATGTCCAGTTCCCGGCAGACGGAGGACACTTCCGAGCCGATGAACCCGGCGCCGATGACCAACACCCGCGACGGCGGCTCGGCCAGCTCCTTTTGCAACTGCGCGGCATCATCGCGCGAGCGGATCGTGTGGACCCCCTGCAGGGCGGCCTCGGCCTGGTTGGGCCACTGCCGCGCGCGGGTGCCCGTGGCGATCAGCAACCGGTCGTACGGGACCTGCTCACCGTCGGCCAGGCGCACCTGCTTGGCGGCCCGATCCAGCCCGACGGCAGCCACCCCGAGTCGCCAGTCGGCATCCACTTCCCGCATGCGGGGCAACTTGGTGTGGTCGGCCGGCACCCAGCCCTTGAGCACCTGCTTGGACAGCGGCGGACGGTCGTACGGCTCGTACGGCTCGTCCCCGACGATGGTCAGAGAACCGGTGAAGCCCTCCTCGCGCAGAGTCTCCGCGGCCCGCAGCCCGGCCAGAGAAGCACCCACGATGACGATCCGGCCGCTGGCCCGGAACTCGCGCACCAGCTCCGCGACCGTTGCCCGCAAGGTCATGATGTCTGGCCCCGCTCCTCGCCGTTCAGGCGGTCGATCACGATCGCCTGCACCGGGCACGCCGCAGCGGCTCGCTCGACCTGCAGGCGCCGCTGGTCATCAGGGTTCGGCTCATAGGTGAGCGCCTCCTGACCGTTCAACCTGAAGACCTCGTGCGCCAGATACACGCACTGTGCGTATCCCTGGCAGCGATTCAAGTCCACGACGATCCGCATGGGCAGACTCCTTCCGCTCTGCCGACCGCTCCACGGCGGCGACCACCGACACGGTCATGCGGCTGTGGCGGGGTTCAGGCCGTCTGCCAGGTGAGCCGACCGCGGGTGTTCCACCCGTCAGCCCGGAACCCCGGCTGAGCAGGTCCGGTCTTATTCGCTGCGATACCGCTTCACGGGTGACGTCTGTCGGAGTGTCGCAGCGCGAAGGGCGCGCCCCCTCCCATGGCGCCGGCATTCAAGGCTCGGCCCGGCCGTTGCGCCCCCTGGAAAAATGCTTGCACCGCCTTCCGACGATCGCAAACTGCCGTTCGAGGCCCAGCACGTCGGTCACCCCCGACGCGCGACGCCACCCCGACACACGCCGCGGCTGCTGCGGTCGCTGCGGCTGCGGTTGTCCTCCTGGCTTGGGGCCGGGGCAGCGGACAGATGAGACGGGCGCCGACCTGAGCGCCGGGTACCGTCAGGGTATGAGTCATCCGCACCCCGAGCTGAAAGCCGCCCCACCCCTTCCCGAAGGAGGGCTGCGGGTCATCGCCCTGGGCGGCCTGGGTGAGATCGGCCGCAACATGACCGTCTTCGAGCACGCGGGCAAGCTGCTCATCGTCGACTGCGGCGTGCTGTTCCCCGAGGAGACCCAGCCCGGCGTGGACGTGATCCTGCCGGACTTCACCTCGATCCGGGACCGGCTGGACGACATCGTGGCCGTGGTCCTCACCCACGGCCACGAGGACCACATCGGCGGCGTGCCGTACCTGCTGCGCGAGCGGTCCGACATTCCCGTGGTCGGCTCCAAGCTGACGCTGGCGTTCCTGGAGGCCAAGCTCAAGGAACACGGAATCCGGCCGCGCCCGGTGCGGGTGCGGGAGGGCGACCGGCGTGGCTTCGGGCCCTTCGACTGCGAGTTCGTGGCGGTGAACCACTCCATCCCCGACAGCCTCGCGGTCGCTCTCCGCACCCGGGCCGGGATGGTGCTGCACACCGGCGACTTCAAGATGGACCAGTTCCCTCTCGACGACCGCATCACCGATCTGCGTGCCTTCGCCCGCCTCGGCGAGGAGGGCGTGGACCTGTTCCTCACCGACTCCACCAACGCCGAAGTACCCGGTTTCACCACCTCCGAGCGAGAGCTGAACCCGGCGATCGAGCAGGTGATGCGCACCGCGCCGCGCCGGGTCATCGTCTCCAGCTTCGCCAGCCACGTGCACCGCATCCAGCAGGTCCTGGACGCCGCCCACCAGCACGGCCGCAAGGTCGCCTTCGTCGGCCGGTCGATGGTCCGCAACATGGGCATCGCCCGTGACCTGGGCTATCTGAAGGTCCCCTCCGGTCTGGTCGTGAGCACGAAGGAGCTGGAGAAGCTCCCGGACCACCAGATCACTCTGGTGTGCACCGGCTCCCAGGGCGAACCGATGGCCGCGCTGTCACGGATGGCCAACCGCGACCACATGATCCGCATCGGCAAGGGCGACACCGTCCTGCTCGCCAGCTCCCTCATCCCCGGCAACGAGAACGCCATCTACCGGGTGATCAACGGACTCACCCGGTGGGGCGCCCACGTGGTCCACAAGGGCAACGCCAAGGTGCACGTCTCCGGGCACGCCAGCGCCGGCGAACTCGTCTACTGCTACAACATCGTCAAACCCCGCAACGTCATGCCCGTGCACGGCGAATGGCGCCACCTGCGGGCCAACGCCGACCTCGCCATCCGTACCGGTGTCGCCCCCGACCGGGTCGTCCTCGCCGAGGACGGCGTCGTCGTCGACCTGGTCGACGGACGCGCATCCATCACCGGCAAGGTCCCCGCCGGCAACGTCTACGTGGACGGCATGGAAGTCGGCGGCGCCACCGAAGCGTCCCTCAAGGACCGCCTCACCCTCGCCGCCGAAGGCGTGGTCACGGTAGTGGCGATCGTCGACGCGGACACCGGCGCCCTCGCCGAGGCTCCCGACTTCCTGGCCCGCGGCTTCGTCCACGACGATGCCACCTTCGAGCCGGTCATCCCCGTCATCGAGAAGACCCTGGCCACCGCGGCCCAGGAGGGCGTCGGGGACGCGCGCCAACTCGAACAACTCGTCGCCCGCGCCGTGGCGAACTGGGCGTTCCGCACCCACCGCCGCAAGCCCCTCATCATCCCCGTCATCGTCGACGCCTGAGCCACAGCCCGGCACCACGGTTCCCGTTGCAATGAGTCATCGGAAACCCGCAGTTCAGCTGCACGGTAGCCGCGCAGGACATGCGGCTCGCGTGCCCGTCGACCACCAGGGGCCGCGCAGCAATGGCTGCGCGGCCCCTGATCTTGAGCCGGCCCGGCACGAGATCAGGCGACTTCGTCCAGGTGGGCGGCAGGGCCCGCACGGGCGGCGACCACCGGACGCGGCGTACGCGATCCCTCGGGCAGGTCCGCGAGGTCAGGCCAGGTTGATGTTCTCGGCCTGCGGGCCCTTCTGACCCTGGGTGACGTCGAACGTCACGGCCTGGCCCTCCTGGAGCTCACGAAAGCCCGTGGAGTTGATCGCGGAGTAGTGCGCGAAGACATCCGGGCCGCCGCCGTCCTGGGCGATGAAGCCGAAGCCCTTCTCCGCGTTGAACCACTTCACAGTTCCCGTAGCCATGGTCATGCCTTCCAGTCGATGAACGCCTCCCACCCCACGTGGCAGACAGAGGTGATCGCCCTGGTCCCTGCGGCACAGCACAGCAAAACGCCCACACCGGAGGCGTGGGCAAGAGGGAATTCCGAACCACGACAGCTGACACAGACGTTACACGCCCACACGCCGCGTCACCATAGGAAAAGATCACTCCGCACACCGAGACCGTGCGTGCGATGCCCGCCGGCGCTGACGGGCATGCTCATCTCATTCTGCTGCCGTCGGGTTCGCCGATTCGGCGGCGCGGCGATATTCGGCGTTGATGCGCTGGGCCTCCTCGAGCTGGTCTTCGAGGATGACGATCCGGCAGGCGGCCTCGATGGGGGTGCCCCGATCGACGAGTTCCCGGGCGCGGGCGGCGATGCGCAGCTGGTAGCGGGAGTAGCGGCGGTGGCCGCCTTCGGAGCGCAGGGGGGTGATCAGGCGGGCTTCGCCGAGGGCGCGGAGGAAGGCGGGGGTGGTACCGACCATCTCGGCCGCCCGGCCCATGGTGTAGGCGGGGTAATCGTCGTCGTCGAGACGGCCGAACGTGTCATCTGCTGTCATTGCACCTCTCTGTGGAACGCGTCGAGGGGCCCTGGCGCCGTCTGGCACCAGGGCCCCGAAGGAACTACTACACCATCTGCCGGCCCTGACACTGGACCGGCCCTCTGTTTCCGCGGACCCGACCGAGACGCTGTCGGGGGCGCGGGGATCGCGGTTGCTCGACCGGAGACCACCTCACTATCGATGTCCTGCGGTACCCGGGTCCTGGACTCCACCCGGGCGATCCTGATGGCGCTCGGCTCCTCCGTCCTTCCCTCTTGATCAACTACTCGCCGACGAAAACCGTCGGACTGCTGGGTACTGCGAACTTGCACTTACGGGTACTGCCACTGCGGCACTGCTCATGGCGGCCCCTGATCACTGCGGGCCACCCGGTCCGGTCGTCAGTCCCGTCACCGCCCTGCAACCGCTCTGGCTTCGGAACTCCACCACCGAACCGTCCTGCGAACTGCAACTGCTGTACTGCTACCCGGCAGTTCACTTCTGCCGAGCATCGCCCGATCTCGGCTACAAGAGAAACCATAACCACGCCGCCACCAAATTTCTACTCCGGCTGGCATAGATTTCCGCATGCTCGAAGACAAGGTAATCCGCCTCGACCGGTCCAGGGGCGGTTCGAGCAGCTCCGAGGCCCAGTCCGGCGCCCACAGTGACCCACCGCCGCGCGGGCACGAGGGTCGGCGCCGCCCTCGACGATCCCGGGATGATCGGGCAGCTCGTGGAAGCGTGCACGCGGGTGCGGCGATCCGCGGGGCGACGCTCCTGCTGCCGCCTCAGCGCCTTGGCGAGGATCTGCCTCCTCGTCCCGGGTCCCTCCCGCGCTCGCGCAAGCACTGTGGCCCTGCGGGGTTGGCGGGTGGAGGGGCGGGCACAGGGGGTTGAGCAGGCACGCGCAGGGCACGGAACGGGCGTACGGTGCGAGCGGTCGGTCACCTGCCGCGCCGGCTCACGCGTCGGTACGAGGATCAGCCCCAGCGGCTGGCAGGGTTCAGCACGCTGCCCAGCGGTACGGGCGAGCAGGGCGAGGCCGAAGGCACGAACTCACCTTGCACTGCGGCTGGCCGGCAGCCGTAACCGCCGGAACGGGCGGGGCCGCCGGAACGGCGCGATGCCTGTGAGCCCATGCGGCTGCTGCCCTTTCCGGCGTCGGCACTGCCGTGACGGGAGCGGTCGTTCGTGCGTGTGCGGTTCGTGCGGAACCTTCCTCGATGTGGCGCAGATCAAGGAATTCCCGCAGCAATGAGCGGCGTCGAGAATTACAGGCATGGATCGGTAGCAAAATCCGTGCGTGACGATACCGCCAATTCCCCGAGTCGCCCGCAGTTGAATCACTGCGGGAGATGCGTGCAGCTGGGGCCCGCACCCCGAAGGATGCGGGCCCCAGCTGCAAAATGCGCGTCAGCGTCAGGCCGGAACGATGTTCTCGGCCGTCGGGCCCTTCTGGCCCTGCGCGATGTCGAAGGTCACCTTCTGGCCTTCGAGGAGCTCACGGAAGCCCTGCGCGGCAATGTTCGAGTAGTGGGCGAACACGTCGGCACCGCCACCGTCCTGCTCGATGAAGCCGAAGCCCTTTTCCGCGTTGAACCACTTCACGGTGCCAGCAGCCATGTCATATCTCCTTCGGGGCAGTACATCGGGATCCGCACTGCGCGAACGCCGTGTCGCCGCAATGATTACCCCGTCCGGAAATGACCGGAAATACAGAAGTGCCTCCAACCGACAGAACCGGTGGGGCACTTGAAGTTTTGGGAACCACAACTGCAACCGAGATCGACAGTAGCACGCCGGAACGTCCCGCGCACATTACGTAATTCCACTCCACTCAGTGCGACAAAAACTCTCACCACCCGGTCCGTCAAAGTCTCACTTCGCAAGCACAGATATTGACCCACTCGGAGTGCTGCTTTCAGGAGGAGCAGTCCCACAAGGTGCAACCCTGACCGCCAGGGGGGCGACGACGTACACCGCTGTGGGAGATGCCGCCGACGCAGGCGGTCGCCCACCAGGGCAGAGACGACGGCAGAGACGACGGCACACACGGAGCGCGCCATGCGGGCGAACCCGGTGCCCTGCGAACCGGCACACCGCGTCATTCCGAAGGAATGTGGAACTCGAATTCGGGCCGGTCCCACGGCACGGCGGGCGGGTTCGCGAGTGCGGTCCCGGTCCGCACTGCACCGGCGCGGCGGTAGAAGTCCTCGGCGGGACGATGCGACACGACCTTGACGCGGTCGAGCCCGGCGGCACGGGCCTCGGACTGCATGTGCGCGACGAGCAGTCGTCCGATGCCCCGTCCTTGTGCTTCGTCGGCGACGAACAACAGGTCGAGCTCCGGTGGAGCGAGGACGAGCGAGTAGAACCCGAGGACCCGGTCTGCGTGCTCGTCGGCGCCGACGGCTACGAAGGTGCGGTGGGCCTCGATGTAATCAGGGCCGACTCGGTAGCCTGCGACTGCGGCTGCGTACTTGCCCTCGTAGGCGCCTGAGCCACGCACGAGCCGCGTGAGCCGTTTGGCATCCCGCGCGACGGCCCTCCGTATGGTGACCGGCCGGTTGGTCGGGGACGTGCGTGAGGTCATCGGGAGAGTATTTCGCACCGGAGAGTGCCTCCGTGCAGCGGGTCTGCTGCTCGGGCAGCGTTCCCGCACCGCTCCCGGGCACCGCTCGCCCTGGCCCCGACCGACCACGTCACTGCCGCCGGAACAGGTCGCCCGCCAGCAGCAGCTGGACGCCCGAACCACTGCGGAGGATCCGACACCAGGCGAGACATCACCCACTCGGAAGCCTCCCGGCTGAACCTCAGCTGCCCCGAGCCTCGGCGACTTCCTCGATCCGCCCGCGCCTTGGCCGTAAACCGATCGCGGCCGGCGGCATCCGGCCATGGGACCGGCCGCGGGCGGTTCTGCCTTCGCCGGGCTAGAAGTGCTGTGCCCCCGCCATGATGGCCTCGCGGATGCGGTGGTAGGTGCCGCAGCGGCAGACGTTGCGGATCTCGTCCAGGTCGGCCTCGGTGATCTCACGCCCGGTGGCGCGGGCCTGTTTGACCTTGGCGACCGCGGCCATGATCTGGCCGGGCTGGCAGTAGCCGCATTGGGCGACGTCGTGCTCCAGCCATGCCTCCTGCATGGGGTGCAGGTCCTTGCCGACGGTGGCGGGCAGCCCCTCGATGGTGGTGATCTCGTCGTCCGGCCGGATGCTCTTGACCGGCACGGAACAGGGGTTGAACGCCTTGCCGTTGATGTGGCTGGTGCACGCCTGGCAGACGCCGAGTCCGCAACCGTACTTCGGCCCGGTGACACCCAGGACGTCGCGCAGCACCCACAGCAGCCGCACATCGTCCTCGACGTCCACCGTGACGGGCTTGCCATTGAGGATGAAGGTGTGTTCGGGCACGGTCGCTCGTTTCTAGTAGGCGCGGTCCAGGCCGTCGGTCGGCGATTGCGGGATCGGAGGGACGGTCGGCAGCGGCTCGAAGCCGAGCGGGCCGGAGTGGTTGACGGGAAACGTCGTCGGCATGGTGCCGGTGGCCGCGCCGTAGGCGCAGGCGACCGCGGCAGCGGCGGCACCGACCGCCAACTCCCCCGCACCGCCGGGCTTTTCACTGCTCGGGGGCATGACCACGATGTCCAGCTCGGGTGGGGTGTTCCACTGACGGGTGTAGAAGTAGTTGTCCCAGCTGCCCTCCAGGAACGCACCGTCCTTGAGGTGCAGACCCGAGGTGAGGGTGATGGCGATGCCGTCCATGATGCCGCCCATCATCTGGGCCTCAAGGCCCTTCGGATTGATGGCGAGGCCGACGTCGACGGCGCAGACGACCCTGGTGACGCGCGGTCCGGTGCAGGCGTCGGGAACATGCCGCCCGGTGGTCTGCGGGCGGCAGTCGATCTCGGCGAGTACGGCGACGACTCCGTGGTACTCGGGGTGTACGGCGATGCCCTGCGCCATGCCGCTCGGCAACTCCCGACCCCAGCCGCCCAGTTCCGCGACCTTGTCCAGGACGGCCCTGGCCCGGTCGTCCTTGATGAGCTGCCGGCGAAGGCCGAGGCGGTCCTTGCCCATCTCGTCCGCGAGCCGGTCGAGAACGAGTTCCTGCGCGCACCGGACATTGGGCGAGTAGATGCCACGCATGCTGCCGGTGTTGAAGCCCTTGTCCACCTCGTTGAGGAAATGGGTGTGGAGGCCGAGGTCGTAGGGCGTCTGCTGGGTGAGCGTGAAAATGGTCTCGGAGAAGGCGAGATCGCCGACCGGCAGCCTGGCGGCCGACGCGGTGATGATCTCCCCGAGGCCGTGGCCGAAGTCGGTGGACACGGAGGTGTGCCGCTGTTCATAGGTGAGCACCTTGCCCAGCGCATGCGTGGCCCGTATGCGAGAGGTGGCCATCGGGTGCGTACGCCCCTGGCGGAACTCGTCGGTTCGGTGCCACATGAGCTTGACCGGCTTGCCCATCGCCCGGGAGATCTCGGCGGCTTCGAGGGCGGCGTCGAAGAACAGCTTGCGGCCGAACGAGCCGCCGCCCTCCGTGACATGCACCGTGACCGCACTCGGCAGCAGCCCCAGCTTCGCCGCGATCTTCTCCTTGGCGACGATCGGTGACTTCAGGGATGCCCAGATCTCGGCCCGGTCCTGCCGTACATCGGCCACGGCGCAGTTGGGCTCCAACGCGCTGTTGCTGGCGAAATGGAAGGTGAAGGTGGCCTCGACAGTCTTGGCCAGCACATGCAACGGCGGTACCGCCAGGGGGACTTCCGCCGCCTTCAGCTCGCGCAGAACCGTTTCGTCGGATTCCCCTTCCGCCGTCCCGGGTCCCCAGGCCACCTTGAGCGCGCGTACCGCGTCGATGCACTGGCCGAAGGTCCGTGCACGTACCGCCACGCCCGTGGAGATGACCGCGACATCGGTGACGCCTGGCATCGCCCGTACCGCGTCGACGTTCTGTACGGACCGCACGGTGCCGTTGACCGTGGGCGGCCGGCACACCATGGCCGGGAATGCGCCCGGCACCTGCAGGTCCATGGCGAACTGCTTGCGGCCGGTCACGCTCGCCAGCGCATCGACCCGGTTGCGCGGGGTGCCGATGACCGAGAAGGCGGAGCGGGGTTTGAGGTCCGTGGCGACCCGTACGGTCTTCAGGCTCGCGGCCTTCTCCGCGAGCGAACCGTATGCCGCGCTCCGGCCGTTGGGGGCGGTGACCACACCGGCCCTGACGGTCAGCGTGGATATCTCGGCGTCCAGCACTTCGGCCGCGACCTCCAAGAGGCGCTGTCTGGCGATCGCGGCGGCGACACGGACCGGAGTGTAGGTGGAGATGGTGGCGTTGGAGCCGCCGGTGAGCTGGTTGAAGAGCAGTTCGGGGCGCGCGTCGGCGAGGGTGACGCGGATCTTCTCCAGTGGCAGATCCAGTTCCTCGGCGATCAGCATCGCGGTGGATGTGGTGATCCCCTGACCCACCTCGGCACGCGGCAGGGCGAACGAGGCCGTGCCGTCGGCGTGTACCTGGATGGTGATGAGGCCGGACGTCGGCAGCGCCGCATCCGTGAGCATGTCGTTGAAGTCGAACAACCTGGTCAGCTCGGGGAGCGAGGCCGGCGCGGCGTGCGCCGGCGCGGTGCCGGCCGCCGCTTCGCCCAGCTGAACGGCGACGGCGAGAGTCGGCGCCGCCAGGAGATAGCCGAGGAACCTGCGGCGGCCGACCCCGGCATGGGGGTGCGGGGCGGCTTCGTCCTGCTCCTGCGGCAGACGATTGTGACCGTCCATCATCTGTCCTCTCACGGAGCATGGTTGATCGACCTACCGGATGGTAGCGAAGGCATGCGCACGACAGAAGCGAGGGATTCTGCTGAGCCAGGCCCCCTCCTGGCCCGCCGGGGCAACGGTTGACCGACGGCCAAGCGCAGCAGACGCAGGCGGGCTGGCACAGCGCTCCGTAACACCGTTTCAATGCATGCCACGCGCGGGTCGCCGGCCGGTCCTGGTCGGGCGTGTTCGGCATCGTCGTCCGGGGCCGGTTCTCACTGCCGACGTTATCGGTCACGTGCCCCTGCTCGCTCCAGGGGGCGGTACGTCCGTCTTCCCCGAGCGGCCGGCCCGGCGATCCATTCCACCACGGCCCTGCCCCGGCAGCCGTGGTGGCCGGGCACCCGCCCATCGGCAGACGCCATCCGAGGCATGACGGTGTGCACCTGCCGGTTGTTGTGCTGTGAGGTCGGTATCGTCCGCGGCAATGCACCAGGTCGGCGACACGACAGCGCCATGCAGAGGAGGACTGCCATGGCCGATCGGCGGCGCGGGAATTCGCCCGACGACGGCTCTGCCCCGCCGCTGACGGAGGCTCACCACCCGGGCGTGCACGACACAGCGCGCCTCGCGCTGGTGATCGGTGCTCTCGGCGTGGTGTTCGGCGATATCGGGACCAGCCCCATCTACACCCTGCAGACGGTGTTCAACCCGAGCGATCCGCACCCCGTCCCGGTCACCGAGCAGAACGTGTACGGGGTGGTGTCCCTCGTCTTCTGGTCGGTGGTGCTCATCGTCCAGTGCACCTATGTGCTGCTGGCGATGCGTGCCGACAACGACGGCGAGGGCGGCATCATGGCGCTGATCACCCTCCTGCGGCGGCTGGGTTCACAGCGGAGCCGACGGACCACTGCCGTACTGGCCGCGCTGGGCATCTTCGGCGCATCGCTGTTCCTCGGCGACAGCATGATCACCCCGGCGATCTCGGTGCTCTCCGCGATGGAAGGGCTCAAGGTCGTCGAGCCGTCACTGGAAGGCGCTGTCGTGCCGGCCACCGCCGTGATCATCGTGGTGCTGTTCCTGGTGCAGCGCAGGGGCACGGCAACGGTGGGCCGGGTGTTCGGGCCTGTGATGATCGCCTGGTTCGTGGCCATCGGCGCGTGCGGCGCCGTCGGCATCGCCGACCACCCGCAGATCCTCAGGGCTCTGTCGCCGACCTACGCCCTGGGCTTCCTGGCCGGCCACTTCGGCACCGCATTCTTCGCCCTGGCCGCGGTCGTGCTCGCGGTCACCGGCGCCGAGGCGCTCTACGCCGACATGGGGCACTTCGGCCGCCGGTCGATCACCCGCGCCTGGCTGCTCCTCGTCTTCCCGGCGTGCCTCCTGAGCTACTTCGGCCAAGGCGCGCTGATCCTCACCGGTCCGCACAACGTCAGCAGCCCCTTCTTCCTCCTCGTGCCCGAGTGGGGACGGCTGCCCCTGGTCCTGCTGGCCACGGCGGCGACGGTGATCGCATCCCAGGCGGTGATCACCGGCGCGTACTCGGTCGCCTCGCAGGCCGCCCAGCTCGGCTACCTGCCGAGGCTGCGGATCGCGTACACCTCCGAGTCCACCATGGGCCAGATCTACGTACCCTGGATCAACTGGCTGCTGATGGTCTCGGTCATCACCCTGGTCTTCGCCTTCCGCAGCTCCACGGCCCTGGCCTTCGCGTTCGGCATGGCGGTCACCGGCACCATCACCATCACCACCCTGCTGTTCTTCTGCATCGCCCGTGCGAAATGGGGCACGCCCGGGTGGCTGATCGCCATCGGCGCGACCGTGCTGCTCCTCGTGGACCTGCTGTTCGTGGCGGCCAACCTCACCAAACTCGTTCACGGCGCGTGGCTGCCGCTGCTGATCGGACTCACCGCGTTCACGGTCATGACGACCTGGCAGCGCGGCCGCGAACTCGTCACCGCGGAGCGGGGGCGGCACGAAGGCTCGCTGAGCGGGTTCATCGACGACCTGCGCAGTGGGAGGACGTCGACGCTCCGGGTCCCCGGCACCGCCGTCTTCCTCAACCGGGGCAAGCAGACCGCGCCCTTGGCCATGCGGGCCAACGTCGAGCACAACCACGTACGGCACGACCACGTCGTGATCCTGTCCATCGAGACCGAGCCCGTGCCCCGCGTCCCGGCCGACCAGCGGATCGTCGTCGACGACCTCGGCTACGCCGACGACGGGATCATCCACGTCACCGCCCGGTTCGGCTACATGGAGACGCCGGACGTACCCGGCGCGCTGGCGAATCTCGCCCCGTCCCGGACGGAGGGACAACTGCAGATCGACCAGGCCTCCTACTTCCTGTCGAAAATCGACCTCCGGCGCGGAAAAGCACCGACAATGGCCCCTTGGCGCAAGCGGCTGTTCATCGCCACCTCCTACATCACGGCCGACGCCGCCGAGTACTTCGGCCTCCCCCACGACCGCACGGTCATCATGGGCTCGCACATCGAGGTGTAAGCACCCGGATCGGCAACGGGCGGTTCCTGACGGACATCGCGCTTGGGCCCGGGCTCATGCCGCAGCAATCGCCCAGCACCAGCGGGAACCTGTGCACCACTTCCGTGGACAGGGCCGACGGCTACCGCCCGCCCCCCACAGCGTCAATCACTCTCCGCCACTTTTATTCGAGTCGCACAATCGGACCCGAGGAGGCACAGGCTCACCCGGACGAGGAAGGTGACAGACCCACACCAACACCCGGGCACCGTCCGGCTCCCCGTGCAACGATGATCACACCACCCTCCGGCACCCGGAGGAAGGTGCTCAAAGTTTCAATAATTGCTGCTACATGTAAATCGTCATCCCTAGCCACCACACCAGAGCGACAGGAGCACGACCCACATGCCCGGCACACCCGTCACCACCGCCACCGCCCAGATCGGCGTCACCGGACTCGCCGTCATGGGCAGCAACCTCGCCCGCAACTTCGCGCGCCACGGCCACACCGTCGCCGTCCACAACCGCACAACGGCCCGCACCACGGCCCTCATTGACGAACACGGCCACGAAGGCACCTTCGTCCCAGCCGAGACCCCCGAAGAATTCGTCGCCGCACTCCAAAAGCCCCGCCGCCTCATCATCATGGTCAAGGCCGGCGACCCCACCGACGCCGTCATCGACGAATTCGCGCCCCTCCTCGACGAAGGGGACATGATCATCGACGGCGGCAACGCCCACTTCCTCGACACCCGCCGCCGCGAGAAGAAACTCCGAGAACTCGGCATCCACTTCGTCGGCACCGGCATCTCCGGCGGCGAGGAAGGCGCCCTCAACGGGCCCAGCATCATGCCCGGCGGGTCGGCGGAATCCTACAAGTCGCTCGGACCGCTCCTCGAGTCCATCGCCGCCAAGGCCCCCGACGGCACCCCCTGTTGCACCCACATCGGCCCCGACGCCGCCGGGCACTTCGTCAAAATGGTGCACAACGGCATCGAATACGCCGATATGCAACTCATCGCCGAGGCCTACAACCTGCTGCGCACCGTCGCCGGTTACGAGCCGGACCGGATCGCCGAGATCTTCCGTGGCTGGAACACCGGGCGGCTGGACTCCTACCTGATCGAGATCACCGCCGAGGTGCTCGCCCATACCGATGCGGCCACCGGGAAGCCGTTCGTCGACGTGGTGGCCGACGAGGCCGAGCAGAAGGGCACCGGGCGGTGGACCGTGCAGACCGCGCTGGACCTCGGGGTTCCGGTTTCCGGTATCGCCGAGGCTGTTTTCGCCCGGTCCGTCTCCGGGCACACCGACCTGCGGCGTGCCGCGCGCTCCCTGCCCGGTCCCGGCGCCGAGCCATTGTCCGCCGACGCGGCGGAGGCGTTCGCGGCGCAGGTGGAGGAGGCGCTCTACGCCTCGAAGGTGGTGTCCTACGCGCAGGGCTGGAACATGATCAGCGCTGCGAGCGCCGAGTACGGCTGGGACATCGACCTCGGGTCGACAGCCGCCATCTGGCGGGGCGGGTGCATCATCCGCGCCGCCTTCCTCGACCGCATCCGTACCGCGTTCGCCGCCGACCCCGCGCTGCCCACGCTGCTGGCGGACAAGGAGTTCGCGGACGAGGTCGGCCGGGCGCAGGACGCCTGGCGTGCGGTCGTCGCGACCGCGGTGCGCCACGGCGTGCCGACGCCGGGCTTCTCTGCCGCCCTCGCCTACTACGACGCGCTGCGGGCGGAGCGGCTGCCGGCCGCCCTGACGCAGGGGCAGCGTGACTTCTTCGGGGCGCACACCTACCGGCGCACCGACCGCGAGGGCTCGTTCCACACCGTGTGGGCCGGCGACCGCCACGAGGAAGCGGCCGGCTGAGGCTGCCGGGACGCCCGGCCGGAATGCGACACGTAGTGCGACACGTATTGCGGGACGGAATGCGACACGCAATACGGGCGGCGTCCATCCGGCCGGGCCCGCCATCGGAATTCATGGCGTCACCAGCGATACCACCGACCCCTTTTCCCGCCGGAACCCACGCTGCGGAAAAGGAATCCCAGCAGCCACACGATCAGCACGGCCATGGCGAGCCACCACAGCACGTGCAGTGCAAATCCCGCACCGCCCAGAATCAGGGCGAGCAGCAGGACGACGACAAGTACGGCCATATCCGCCCCCTTTCTACTCGGCAGGGATATTCCCTTTACGGGGCCGGATAACCGGTTTTCGGTCAGGCGGGGTGCGGGCTGTCTCCGTCCAGGAGCAGTTGGGGCACCTGGGTGAAGGACCAGTCCCCGCCGCCCTTGCGGGTGAAGACCCAGACCAGGTCGAAGCGGTCGTCCGGCCAGGCCTTCGGCGGCTCGGGCCGTACCGTGCCCAGGCCCTTGACGATGGCGGAGATCCGGTGGTGCTCCCAGGCCACCAGGGTGGCACCGTGCAGCCCGACGAGTTCCTCGGCCAGCGCCGCCTCGTCGTCCGTGCGGTGGTCGACGTTGGGCTTCAGCTTGAGCTTCGCCGCCAGCGGCGTGACCGTCTCGCTGGGCCGCAGGCCTCCCCCGCCGTTGTGCGGCGAGGCGGCGTAGACGGCGGTCGGCCGCACCAGGCCCTGGCGCAGCGGTGTGCCGCCGTCCGGCGCGAAGAGGCCGGTCAGCGCCCCCGCGCGCTGCCAGCCGCGGACGGTGAGCGCGTGCACGCTCTGCTCGCCGTCCTCGGTGATGCCGAAAGGCGGCTTCTTGCCGCTCTCCTTGGGCTTCTCCGCATGCCGGATGATCATGATGGTGTCGTCGCCGGAGGCCGGAGCCCGGCCCGTCTCGCCCGCCGCCGCACTCTTCTTCTTGCCGCCGCAGGCCGTCGCCATGGCGCCGGTCGCCGCCACGGCGCCGCCGGCGCCGATCATGCGCAGCAGGGTGCGGCGCCGTGGCGCCCGGGGTGTCTCCATCTCCGGCTCCTTCGTGTCGAGGGCACGTCAACGTCGCGCACATCACGCACGTCAACTCCCGTTCGCCGTCCATGCTCGCGGATGGCCCCGGCATCCCGTCAGGTCAGGTTCGCCTTCCCACACCCACCACTCCGCCTCCCCGGAGTCGCGACCGTCCCGAAACTGCCGCACAGTGACGGCATGGCAGCGGACGGCGGGCCTCCCCCACCCGGCGAGGAGCATCGCGTCGGGCGCCGCGAATCGCCCGAGGAGCGCGCGGACCGGCGCTGGGGCGAGCTGCTCCAGGAGGTGCGGGTCGCGCAGACCGGGGTGCAGATCCTCTTCGGCTTCCTGCTGACGGTGGCCTTCACCCCGCGCTTCGCCTCGCTGGACGACGCCGACCGGCTCATCTACGTGGTCACCGTGGCGCTCGGCGCTGCCACCACGGGGGCGCTGGTCGGGCCGGTTTCGTTCCACCGGATCGTCAGCGGGCGGCGGCTCAAGCCGCAGACCGTCACCTGGGCCTCCCGGCTCACGCTGGCCGGTGTCGTCCTGCTGCTGGCGACGGTCGTCTCGGTCCTGCTGCTGATCCTGCGCGTCGCCCTGCACAACAGCGCCGTTCCCTGGCTGGTGGGCGGGCTCATCGGCTGGCTGGTGCTGTGCTGGTTCGGGCTGCCCTGCTGGGCGCTGTACCGCTACGGGCGGCGCAGGTGAGCGCTCGCGCGGCCGTCCGGGGGATTCCGCACGCCCATTCCCGGGACGGGGTGTTTCCGCGCCGCACGAACGGTCACCCGTAGCCCGACAGCGGAAGACGCGAAGGACGGCGAAAGACGGCGAAGGACGGCACCATGCAGATCGCATTTCTCGCGGCACCGGACGGTGTCGAGCAGGTCGAACTCACCGAACCCTGGCAGGCCGCTCTCGACCACGGCGACAAACCCCGGCTCGTCTCCACCCGCAGCGGCCGGATCCAGGCCTTCAACCACCTGGACCGCGCCGACACCTTTCCTGTGGACCTGACGCTGGACGAGGCCCGTATCGAGGATTTCGACGGGCTGGTCCTTCCCGGCGGCGTCGCGAATCCCGATGCGCTGCGCATGGACCGGAAGGCCGTGGAATTCGTGAAGGGGTTCTTCGACGCCGGAAAGCCGGTCGCCGCCATCTGCCATGCCCCGTGGACGCTGATCGAGGCCGACGTGGTGCGGGGCCGCACCCTCACCTCGTGGCCCAGTCTGCAGACCGACGTGCGCAATGCGGGCGGAACGTGGGTCGACCAGCAGGTCATGCTCTGCACGGGCGGCCCCAACACGCTGGTCACCAGCCGTAAACCGGACGACCTGAAGGCTTTCTGCACGGCGTTCATCGATGCGTTCGGCAAGGCGTCGCCCGCCGACGGGGACTGACCGCCCGGTCAACACTTCATGTATTGCGCAAGCGGGGAACCCTGGGGCCCGCCCGTGCGTCCTGCCTGTCGACAGCACACCCACTGCATCATGCACGGAGGACCCCATGGCCGTGACCCTGTCCAAGGGCGGCAACGTCTCGCTGAGCAAGGAGGCCCCGGGCCTGACCGCGGTGACCGTCGGTCTGGGCTGGGACGTCCGCACCACCACGGGAGCGGACTACGACCTCGACGCCTCCGCCCTGCTCTGCGACGTGTCCGGCAGGGTCCTCTCCGACCAGCACTTCGTCTTCTTCAACAACCTCAGCAGCCCCGAGGGTTCGGTCCGGCACTCCGGTGACAACCTCACGGGCGGCGGTGACGGCGACGACGAGCAGATCCAGGTCGACCTGGCCGCCGTCCCCGCACAGGCGGCGCGGATCGTCTTCCCGGTGTCCATCTACGACGCCGAGCAGCGCGGGCAGAGCTTCGGGCAGGTGCGCAACGCGTTCATCCGCGTGGTCAACCAGGCCGACGGGCGGGAGATCGCCCGTTACGACCTGACGGAGGACGCCTCCACCGAGACCGCGATGGTCTTCGGCGAGGTGTACCGGCACGGCGGCGAGTGGAAGTTCCGGGCGATCGGGCAGGGTTACGCGTCCGGGCTGGCCGGCATCGCCCAGGACTTCGGGGTCAACGTCTAGCGTCCGAGGACGCGGATCGGGCCTTCGTCACTGGACGCGGACGACCGGCTCGTGCCGGATGGGGAAGTTCACCGAGCGGGCGATGAAGCAGACCGCGTGCACATCGCCGTGCAGTGCGCGGGCCTTGTCCGTCATCGACGCCTCGGCGACGGTCACTTCGGGCCGGAGGACGACCTCGGTGATCCGGCCTCCCCCGCCGCTCGCGTCCATGGTCATGACGCCGTGGGCCCGGTCCTCGTAGTCGACGACGGTCACCCCGCCGACGGCGCACAGGTGGAGGTACCAGAGCATATGGCACTGGGCGACCGAGGCCACCAGCAGTTCCTCGGGGTTCCAGCGGGCCGGGTCGCCGCGGAAGGCCGGATCCGAGGAGGCGGCGATGGGTGACTTCCCCTCGGCCAGCACCTCATGGGCGCGGCTGAAGGACCGGTAACCCGCCGTGCCCGGACCGAGGTTGCCGGTCCATTCGATCGTCACGTCGTAGGTGTGTGTCTCCGTCACGCGGCCAGCATAGGGGCCGCGGTCGGCTCAACTCTTGCCCGAATCCTCCTGCTTGATGTCGGATATGAGCTTGGTGCTCAAGTCCGACTGCACCGACAGGTACGTGTACGTCGGGTGCTGGTCGTCGCCCCAGGTGAGCCGCACCCGCGTCCACGTGTGCCCCGCACCGCTGTTGTCGTAGGTGACCTGCCAGGCGCGCGGCGTGTTCTGCGCCCGCAGGATCCCGTCCACGTGGTGGCTGTGCTCCCAGGACTCCAGGCGGACGCGGAACTCCTTGGTGAGGTAGTGCTCGCGCAGGGCGTTGGCGAGCGAGGTGTCGGGTTCGCCGGAGCGGGCGTCTATGTAGGCGCTGTAGAAGGCCGCCACGCGGTCCTGGGCCGAGTCGCTGCTGCCCGCGCGGACGGGCGGCGACGGGGCGTCCGCCGCGAACGCGGTGGCCGGGGCGGACAGCGTGAGCAGGGCGGCGAGGGCGATGGCGATGCGTTTGACGGTTCGGTTCACTGACTTGGCGGACATCATTTCCCCCACAGTTGTGTGTTCCTTCACCTTGTAGAGCGCTCGGCGCACCGGAAGTGTTCCTTCCGTTTTACTCGCCGCCTTACTCTCCGAGGCCCGCCTCCTCCAGGTCCAGCGCCCGCTGCAGGCGTCGCCGCGTCATGTCCCCTATGTGGTTGTCGGCATACAGCCGTGCCAGCTCCGCGGACTCCGCCGCGATCACCGTACGGCGCAACTCCCGGTAGTCCGCGGCCGATACGGCGGACGCCGCCTCTCCCTGGTCCGCGTCCGCCTGGTCCAGCCGTGCCAGCAGTCCCCGCCGCAGCTGGTCGATGACGATGGCCGGTGCCGCCTCCAGCTGTTCCATCTCCTCCAGGCATCCCAGCCCCGCCTCCGCGAGCGCCGCCCGGGCCCGGGCCTCCTCGCGGGCCGTGTGCTCCGGCTCCAGGGCGATGCCCGACCACCGCACCACCGGGGCCAGTGTGAAGCCCTGCAGGACGAGCGTGAACGCCACGACTCCCGTGGTGAGCACCAGGATCAGCGACCGGTGCGGCAGCGCCTCCCCCGCGTCCGTCGCCAGCGGCACCGACAGCGCCGCGGCCAGCGGCATCACCCCGCGCGTCCCCGCCCACGACACCACCGCGGGGACCCGCCAGGACACCGGGCCGTCGCCGCGCCGGCGCTGCATCACCACCGACAGCGGCAGCACCCCCAGCAGCCGCACCGCGATCACCGTGCCGGCCACGGCCAGCACCCCGGGCAGCCAGTCGTGCCGGCTCAGGCCGAGGGCCCGTACGAGCGTGGGGAGTTGCAGCCCGATCAGCGCGAAGACGACACTTTCCAGGAGGAAGACCACCGTGCCGTAGACGGCCTGGACCTGCAGCCGGACGGACCCGCTGGTGAGGGTGTGGCCCGTGCTGCCGAGCAGCACGCCGGCGATCACGACCGAGGTGACGCCCGAGGCGTGCAGGTCCTCGGCCAGGACGTAGCCGGCGTAGGGCGTGACAAGCGCGATGACCGTCTCCAGCACCGGGTCCTCCGTACGCCGCCGGATCAGCGCCGCCGCCCCCGCGACCGCCGCGCCCACCAGTGCACCCCCGCCGCCCAGGACCAGGAACTGGCCGCCCGCGGCCGGAAGCGAGACCGCACTCGCGGCCACCGCGGTGGTGACCGCCACCTTGAACAGCACCAGCGACGTCGCGTCGTTGAACAGGCTCTCCGCCTGCACCAGCACCTGGATGCGCGGCGGCAGCGACAACCGCCGGCCCAGCGCGGTCACCGCCACCGGGTCCGTACTGGCCAGGATCGCGCCCAGGACGAACGCCATCGTGCCCGGCAACGGGGTGATCGCCGCGGCCACCGCCCCGACCGCCGCCGCACTGACCAGCACCAGGCCGAAGGCCAGGACGGTCACCGGCCGCCACACCCTGCGCAGTTCGCGCCAGGGAATCTCCTCCGCCGAGGCGTACAGCAGCGGCGGGAGCACCGCGACACTGATCACATCTGGGGAGACCCGGACGTCGGGTATCCAGGGCAGCAGTCCCATCAGCACCCCGCCCACCACCAGCAACGAGGGGGCGGGGATCCGCCAGTGGCGGGCCCCCGTGGCGACGAGGGTGGCGAATCCGACGAGGAGCACGGTGGCGGTCAGGGTTGTCACGTGCGAATTATCACGGGTCAGGAATGCGTCAACGTCGCTGTCCAGTACCGCGATCGATGCCGCCCGGCCCGACGATGAGGTGTGGACCATTCCAGGAAGGAGCACCTCATGGCGCAGGTCAGCGCGCCTCCCGGGGAACGGCGCAGGCCTCCCGGCAGACTCAAGGTCTATCTCGGCGCCGCGCCCGGGGTCGGCAAGACGTACCGGATGCTGGACGAGGGGCGGCGCCGTGCCGAGCGCGGCACCGATGTCGTGGTGGGTTTCGCCGAGTGCCATCGGCGGCCGCACACCGAGAAGATGCTGGAGCGGCTTGAGGTCGTGCCCCGGCAGCGGCGCAGCTACCGGGGCATGGAGGTCACCGAACTCGACCTCGACGCGGTCCTCGCGCGCCGCCCGGACGTCGTCCTGATCGACGAGCTGCCGCACACCAACGCGCCCGGCGTGCGCAACACCAAGCGCTGGCAGGACGTCGAGGAACTGCTCGCCGCCGGGATCGACGTCGTCACCACCGTGAACATCCAGCACCTGGAGTCGCTCAACGACGTCGTCGAGAAGATCACCGGCGTGCCGCAGCGCGAGACCGTCCCCGACGACGTCGTGCGCCGCGCCCATCAGATCGAGCTCGTCGACATGCCGCCCGAGGCGCTGCGCCGCCGCATGGCGCACGGCAACATCTATGCGCCGGAGAAGATCGACGCGGCCCTCTCGCACTACTTCCGCGTCGGCAATCTCACCGCGCTGCGGGAGTTGGCGCTGCTGTGGCTCGCCGAGCGCGTCGACGAGACGCTGCAGCGCTACCGTGCCGAACACGGCATCGGCGGCGTGTGGGAGACCCGCGAGCGCGTCGTGGTCGCCCTCACCGGCGGCCCCGAGGGCGAGACGCTCATCCGGCGTGCGGCGCGCATCGCGGCCCGTTCCGCGGGCGGTGACCTGCTGGCCGTCCACGTCGCCCGCAGCGACGGGCTCGCCGGCGCCTCGCCGGCGGCCCTGGCCCGGCAGCGCCAGCTCGTCGAGACCCTGGGCGGCAGCTACCACACCGTCGTCGGCGACCACGTGCCCGCGGCACTGCTCGCCTTCGCCCGGGCCGAGAACGCCACCCAGCTCGTCGTCGGCGTCAGCCGCCGCGGCCGGCTGCTGCGCTGGCTCACCCCGCAGGGCGTCGGCGACTCCGTGGTCGAGGGCTCGGGCGACATCGACGTCCATATGGTCACCCACGAACGGGCCGGCCGGGGACGCGCGTTGCCCGTCCCCGGCAGCGGCCTCTCCCGCACCCGCCGCATCGCGGGCCCGGTGGCCGGATTCGTCCTGCCCGTCCTGCTGACCCTGCTGCTGCGCGGCGTCGCCGGGCCGCTCGACCTCAACCTCACCAGCGAGACACTGCTGTTCCTGCTGGCCGTCGTCGGCGTGGCCTGCATCGGCGGCGTCGTCTCCGCGCTGCTGGCCTCGGTCACGGCATCCCTGCTGCTCAACTACACCTTCATCCCGCCCATCGGCCGCTTCACCGTCTACGAGGCCAACAACATCCTCGCGCTCGTCGTCTTCGCACTCGTCGCCGTCATCGTGGCGACCGTCGTGGACGGTTCACAGCGGCTGAGCCGCAGGGCGGCGAGCGCCACGGCCGAGGCCGAGACCCTCTCCTCGCTCGCCGGCGGCATCCTCCGCGGCGAACTGGACGTCCCCGTGCTGCTGGAGCGCACCCGTGAGACGTTCGGCATGGCGTCCGTCGAACTGCGCCCGCGCCACCGCGAGTCGGAGGCGGTGCGGCCCGCGACGTCCCGGGGGAACGGGGACGGGATCGCCGTCCCCATAGGAGCCGACAGCGAACTCGTCCTGCGCGGCCGCCCGTTGCCCGCCACCGAGCACCGCGTCCTCACCGCCTTCGCCGCCCACCTGACGGCCGCCGTGGAACGGGCCCGGCTCGCCGAGGCGGCCGCCGAGATCGAACCGGTCAAGGCCGCCGACCGCATGCGCACCGCCCTGCTCGCCGCCGTCAGCCACGACCTGCGCACTCCGCTGGCCGGCGGCTGGGCCGCCATCAGCTCCCTGCGCAGCCGTGACGTCAGCTTCTCGGAGGAGGACCGCGAGGAACTCCTGGCCACCGCCGAGGAGTCGCTGGCCAAGCTCAACCGGCTGGTCGACAACCTGCTGGACATGAGCCGCATCCAGGCCGGCGCCCTGACCCTGCACCTGCAGCCCACCGCGCTCGCCGAGATACTCCCCCTGGCGCTGGACAGCCTGCCCGAGGCCCCGGCCGACCCCGTCGTCGTGCAGGACGTGGCGGACGCGCCCGCCGTGCTGGCCGATCCGCCCCTGCTGGAACGGGTGATCGCCAACCTGGTGGCCAACGCCGCCCGGCACTCCCCCGCCGGCCGCCCCGTCACCGTCGCGGCGAGCGTCCTCGCCTCACGGGTCGAACTGCGCGTCATCGACCGGGGACCCGGCATACGGCAGCAGGACCGGGAGCGGGCGTTCGCACCGTTCCAGCGCCTGGGCGACACGGACAACACGACGGGTCTCGGGCTGGGGCTCGCGTTGTCCCGGGGGCTGACGGAGGCGATGGGCGGAACCTTGAGCCCTGAGGACACCCCGGGCGGCGGCCTGACGATGGTCGTCTCGCTCCCGGCGGCGCCGGTGCCGCCGGCTGGGCCGTGAGTTTCTGCTGCGGGACGTTCTTGGCTGGTCGCGCCCACGCGGCGGAGCCGCATATGTGACAGCCTCGCGCCCCTTCGGGGCACGGGGCGCGGTCGTGTCTAGGCTTCCGCCATGAACGACATACGGATCAGACCCGGCGGCCTCGCCGATGCACCGGCCATCCTGGACATGCTCGACGCCGCCGTGGCCTGGATGAACGCGCGCGGCAACACCGAGCAGTGGGGCACCACCCCGTATTCGCAGAAGCCCGGCGGGGTGGAGCGGGTCGAGCGGTACACCACCGAGAACGTGCCGTACATCGCGGAGTTGAACGGACGAACCGTCGGGGCCCTGGTGCTGGATTCCGGGCCCAGTCCGCAGATGCCGATCGCGCCCGCCGGGGAACCCGAGCGGTACGTGCGGCTGCTGGTATCCGACCGGCGGCATGCCGGACGCGGCATCGGGGCCGCGCTGCTGGACCACGCCGCCGAGGAGACCCGGCGGGCCGGTGTGGAGCTGCTGCGGGTGGACTGCTGGGCGGGCGGCGGGGGTGAACTGGTCGCGTTCTACGAGCGCAACGGGTTCACCCCCACCGACCGTTTCATGGTCGATGCGTGGCCGGGGCAGATACTGGCCCGGCGGGTGGCCTAGCGGCGCTCGTCCACCACCGCCCGCAGCTTGCCGCTCGTCGCCGTGCGGGCGAAGTCCGCGCCGTCCACGGCCTCGACGACGAGGTCGAGCAGCCGTTCCTCCACCGCCGTGCGCAGCTCGGCGTAGCCGGCCAGCAGGGCGGCGCGCACCGCGGCCGGTTCCGCACCGCCCGTGGGCTCCACACGGACGGTCAGGCGTTCGCGGGTGCCGTCGTTGGAGAGGACGATCTGCAGCTCGCCGCGGTAGCGGCAGTCCTGCTCCGCGATGGCCGTGAAGCGGCGGTGGTTGAGGAAGTACGTCGCCACCCGCATCACGTCGCCGAGCCGGCCCAGCAGTTCGAAGCGCGGGGACCGGCTGCCGCAGGGGCAGGGGCCGGGCAGGGCTCGGCCCAGGTCGCCGATGACGTAGCGGTCCAGGTTCTGGCCGCGGCGGGCGCGGGTGGTGAAGACCAGGCGGCCCGTCTCCCCCGGCTCCACCGGGCGGTCCTCCTCGGGGTGGAGGATCTCCAGCGTGTGCAGGTCGGCGTGCAGGTGGTGGACGCTGCCGCTGCTCTCCGTGCACTGGTAGCCCAGCGGGCCCAGGTCGGTGCTGCCGTAGGTGATGGAGCGGATGCACTCGATGCCGAACGTCTCGGCCAGCGTGCGCCGTTGCTCCTCGGTGAAGTGCTCGCCACCGTAGAAGATCTTGCGGATGCCGCCGTACCCGCGCAGCAGGTCCGCCTGTTCGTGGAGCAGCTGCCACAGGTAGGAGGGCATGCCGAAGAGGGTGTCGACCTCGTACTCCACCAGCATCTCGGCCGTGGCCCGGTGGTCGGGGCCCGCGGCCATCGGCATCTGGACGCCGCCCAGGCGTTCCAGGATGGAGAAGAAGCTGATGAAGCCGCCGTACATGCCGCCGCAGTAGAAGAGGTTGGCGGTGCGGTCGTGCTTCGGGTCGTACCCGGCGGCGAGCAGGCCGCGGGCGGCGGCGTGCATCTGGGTGTCGTAGTCGTCGTAGCTGAAGAGCGACAGGGCGGGGGTGCCTGTGCTGCCGCCGCTGCGGAAGTACAGCTCCGCGTCGCGCGCGTCGACACCGCGGTTGAGCTCCTGCACGGCCGCCTTGTCGAGCAACGGGCCGGACGGCGGCGGGAATTCCGCGGTACGGGCGAGGTCGTCGAGGCAGGCGGTGGTGGTGAAGCGCGCGTCGGCCTGGACGGCGACGCGGCGGCTGTAGCGCTGGAGGGCGTAGACGCCGTCGTGCGGTTCGCCGGGGTAGCTCGCCAGCATGGCGCCGACCGGGGTGACGCGGGTGACGCCCGCGGCCAGGGCGGTGCGCGAGAGCTCCGCGACGTCCGCGGTGCTGCCCGCGATGCCCGCGGTCTGCAGGTAGCGGCGCATCGGGCGCAGGGTGGCGATCAACTGCTTGCGGGGCAGCGGCTTGACCCACACGCTGCGGTGCAGCGGGGAGGCGGTGAGCGCGGCCCGGGTGTCGGCCAGGACGCGGCAGGAGCCGTCGGGGGCGGCGAACACCCGGGTCAGGCCCAGGTGTTCCTCCAGGCGGGCCATCAGCTCGGTGGTGGTGAGCTCGGCCTCCTCGGCGGGTCCGAGCTCGTCCTGCCGCACGGCCGGGGGCATGCCGGCGAGGACGGCGGCGAAGCGCTCGGCGAAGGCGAAGACCTCGTCGTGGTCCTCGGTGTCGAGGTAGACGACCTGCGGGCTGGAGCAGGCCTGCTGTTCGTGCAGGCAGACGTCCGAGGCGAGCGCGTCCAGCACGGTCGCGTCCTGTGCGGCGTCGCGCGTCAGGTAGGCGAAGGAGATCTTGTGGCCCCACTCCACCAGGCGGCAGCCGGGCGGCACATGGGCGGCCACGCCCTCGACGGCGGCCTCGCCGCCCCACACCGCGACGGCGTCGGCGGGCGCGCACATCAGGCCCAGCCATTCCTGGCGGGAGGAGGGGAAGCGCAGCACGATCACGCGCTCGGCAATGGCCCCCGTGGGGTCCAGTGCGGCGAGTTCGGCCAGCAGGTGCTGGGCGAGGAGGGTGTCGGCGCTGCTCGTCTTGAGGACGTTGACGTTCCCGGCGAGCAGTCCTTCGACGACGCTGAGGGGCGCGACGGTGACGGCGTTGCCCGGGGCGATGTGCGCGACGAGGCCGACCGGGGCCCAGGCCTCGTAGACGGTCTCCTTGGCGTCGGGGCGGCCCAGCCGCTGCGGGGCGGTGCCGCCGAGTTCGCGGCGCAGCTTGCGGGTGAGCTCCTCCCGGCTGAAGAACGCGCCGAGTTCGGCGAGGACGGTCGCGTCCTCGCCCTCGGGCAGATGCGCGGCGAGGCGGGCGTGCACGGGGTGCGCCGGGTCGCGCAGGGCGGCGCCCAGGGTGTCGCAGGCGGCCAGGAGCGTCTCGGTCTCCAGCGGCGTGGCGAGCGCGGCCTCGACGGCGGCGGGCAGGTCGGCGAGGCGGCGGCCGGCCTCGGCGTCGTCGACGAACGCGCCCTGCCAGTAGTGGTGTTGCGGGTTCTGGACGGTCACGACATGCCCTTCATCAGTTCGGCGGCGGCCACCGCGCAGCTGCGGTTGCGGCTCACTCCGGCGCGGCCGTGGATGGTGAACCACGGCGTGTCCAGGGCGCAGCCGCACTCCTCGCCGGGGTGCAGGGAGGCGAGGTCCCCCATCAGGACGCTCTGCGCCGGTACGGAGGTGATGTACGGCGAGACGAGGTGCAGATAGCCGGTCTCGCCGTACGGCAGCGGTTCGAGGGTGCGGGTGGAGCGGATGAACACCCGTGACCACACGGGGGCGTGCAGCCGGTGGTGGTCGCACTCGATGTAGGGGATGCAGTGTTCGACGGAGCCGAAGGTGTCGCGGATCCGCTCGGAGGGGATGCCCAGTTGTTCGGTGACGCGGGCGTAGAGCTCGTCCTTGCCGATCTGGCGGTCGGTGTGGCCCTTCCAGCCGCCGCCGAGGATCACCAGGGAGCCCTCGGGCAGGGTCAGGGGCGGCATGCCCAGGGCGCGCATGCGCTCCAGGGTGAAGAAGAGGAACGCGGGGAAGCCGAGGATGCGCACGGGTGCGTCGTCCTGGGCGTAGCGCTGCAGGGCGGCGATGCAGCCGAAGGGGTCGAACTCGTGGCCGTTGCCGGTGTGGCGCAGGGCGTGTTCGACGTTCCGGGCCGGTGCGAAGTCGCACAGGTAGTTGTCGGTGAAGGAGGTGCCGAGCTTCAGGTCGCGGGCGGGCTCGTAGCTGTAGAGCAGGTAGTTGACCTCCTGCTCGGGGGTGATCCAGCCGTTGTGCTCGAAGATGCGGGCGACCATGCGCTGGGCGGAGCGGATGGTCCACCGGTCGAAGAACATCTGCGACTTCTGGCCGGTGGTGCCGGAGGAGGTCAGGTGCAGGTCGACCTCGTCGCGCGGGATGGAGAGCACCTCGTGGCGCTTGAAGAAGTTCGCGTGCACGAGAGGTGCACGGAACGGTGCACCGTCGTCTTCCATACGCTCGTACAACGCGCTGAAGAACGCCGACCGTTCGCGGTGCCAGGCGTTGGTCTCGGCCATGGCGGCGGCGAACAGTTCGTCCTCGGCGGGGCCGCAGGCGTAGGGGTCGGTCAGGTCGCACAGCTGCTGCACGTGCGGCAGCAGGTCGGGGTCGGGGACGCCGATCGGGGCGAGATGGGGGTTCACGGGGCAACCTCGAGTGTGGGCAGGTAGGTCGACGCCCAGGCCGACAGGTAGGAGTCCAGGTAGGGCTGGAGCGGTGCGTCGACGACCACGCCGCGGAAGTCGATCTGTTCGGCGGTGCGGGACATCACCACGTAGTCGTGGAATCCGTCGCCCTCCGGGCGCATGGCCGGGTAGAGGGCGCTGGGGATGAAGCCCTGGTGCAGGAACGCGGAGATCGCGCGGTGGTGGTCGAGCGGCACGAGTGCCTCGACGTAGCCGGCGCCGGCGCGGGTGAGGGTCTGTGTGAGCGGCTCCAGCCAGGCGGCCGCGGCGGCCGGTTCGGGGTGGGCTGCCACGAGGGCGCAGTACCGTCCGGTGCGGTTGAGGTAGGCGTAGACCTCGAAGCCGCCGTCGTCGGGCATCAGCAGCACGTTGGGCGTGTGCAGCGGGTAGAACCACTGGGCGCTGTCGGGGAAGCGCTCGCGGAAGCGGCGGCGTACGAAGGCGGGCGCCTCGATCATCTCCAGCCGCGCCGCCGCGGGCCGGGGCGGCGCGGGGACGGGGGCGGTGGCCCGGGTGTCCGCGTAGCTGACGCCCAGGCTGCGCTCGACGTTGCGCAGCAGCGGGGTGAGCGGGGCGGGCACTTCGGGGACGGGGATGCGCCGGTCCAGCACACCCTGCGAGTAACGCGCGTAGAGTGCCAGGCTTTCGCGGGAGTCGAGGTCCACGGCGTTGGGCAGGATGCCCATGGGCCGGAAGCCGTTGCGCGTGACGACGCGCTGGGGTCCCGCGATGACGGTGCGGACGGTGGCGTACACCGAGTCCAGCCGGCCCTGGTCGAGCATCTGCGCGCAGAGCGCCTCGGTGAGTGCGCCGGCGAGGCCGCCCGCCCGGTGGTCGGGGTGCACGGCGAGCCCTTCGAGGCGGCCGATGCGGCTGCCGGGCTCGCTGTGGATGGCGGCGGAGCCGACGAGGGCGCCGGTCACCGTGCAGCGGGCGACGAGCCAGAGGGTGTGCGGGTCCCCGATGAGCCGGGTCATCTCGGCGGGGTCGGTGCCCAGTGCCGTGGGGTAGTGGGGCCCGTAGACGGCGTAGTAGAGCTGGCGCAGGTCGGCGATGTCGGCGCAGCCCGCGCGGCTGATCGCGGCGGTCATCGCCCGCCTCCCCCGGTGCCGGCGAGCGCCGGGGCGGTGTCCTCCGTGGACTCCGCGGGCTCGTCGGACGCGGCCGGGGCGGGGTCGCCGAGCAGGGCCAGCATGCAGGCGACGGGCAGGATGCCGGCCGCCTGGACCAGGCACAGGGTGCGTGCCGAGAGCGCGTCGCCGAGGAGTCCGAAGAGCAGGGAGGCGACGGGGAAGGTCGCGCCGAGCACGGCCTGCATGACGGCGAAGAAGCCCGGCTTGTCCGCGGCGGGCACGAGCCGCTGGAACAGGGCCACGAAGCGCACCCCGATGACTCCCACGCACCAGCCGGCCACCACCAGGCCGCCCGCGAAGGCGAGTTGCGAGGCGACGAGACCGGGCAGGGCGAGCGCGGCGGCCATCAGCCCGAGGCAGGAGGCGCCGACGACGGTGGGCCTGCCCGGCACCCGGACACCGGTGAAGGAACCGATCAGCGTGCCCGTGCCGAGCGAGGCCTCCAGCAGGGCGACGGTGCTGCCGCCGTTGTGGAGCACGGACTTGGTGTAGAGCGGGATGACGACGAAGACCGCGGTGGTGAAGAGGTTGGCCGCGGTGAAGCAGACCAGGATCTTCCGCACGTACGGCAGGCCGGACAGGATGCTGCGCAACGTGCGCTGTCCCCCGGCCTCTTCGCCGGCCTCGCCGTCCGCCGCGAGGGGGCGGAAGCGGGCGGTGCCGACGAGCAGGGCTGCGGTCGCGTAGGCGGCGGTGCAGCCGACGGCCAGGCCCGCGATCCCGGCCCGGTCGACGATGAGGGCGCCGAGCAGCGCGCCGCCGAGGCTGGCCAGCGACTGGGTGGACAGCTCGAATCCGGTGGCGGCCTCGATGTCCTCGTCGTCGACGAGTTCGGGCACCGAGGTCGTCAGGCAGGGGTCGAAGAACGCCTGGCAGGTGGACAGGGCCAGGGTCGCCGCGTAGGCGGCCGCGAGCGGCAGGCCGGCGGTGCCGGCCCAGACGGCCAGGGCCGCAGCGGCCGTTCCGGCTCCGGCGGCCGCGGTGCGCAGCACCGAGCGGTGCGCGCAGCGGGCGATCGCCCGGGCGACGACGGGGGCGAGGGCCACGGCGGGCAGGGTGCTGACGGCCATGAACAGGCCGGAGGCGAGGCCGCGTCCGCCGGAGACGGCATAGGCGACGAGCCACCAGGAGACGCCGACCTGGAACATGCGGACGGCGGCCTGGGTCAGGACCTGGCCCAGCCAGACGGCCCCGAAGGCGCGGTTGCGCAGCACGAGCGGCCGTCGGCGGCCCGTGCCGGTGGTCTCGGCGGTCATGCGGTCGGCCTCTCGTCCACGACGCGCACGAGCTTGCCGGAGCGGGTGTTGACCACCAGGTCGCGGTGGTGGACCCACTCGACGGCCAAGGGGTGCACGAAGCCCTTGCCCACGCTGTCGGGGTACAGCGGCCGGGCGTCCTCCAGCCCGGTCATCACGGCCTTGGCGAGGACGGCCAGTTCGGCCGGGTCGTCGTCGCCGGGGGCGGTGGCGAGGCGCAGCACGAGTCCGTCGCGGCCGTCCCAGCGGCGCACGACCAGCTGCATGCCGGTGATGCGGCCGTCGGTGTCGGCCTGGCCGACGGCGTCCTGGGCGTCCTGCGAGTACAGGGAGACGGGGCCGACGCGCACGCCCTCGTCGGCGCGGCCGAGGATGCGGAAGTGGCCGGCCTCGACGTCGGTCCACTCGGCGCGGTCGCCCGCGGGGTAGCGGATGATGGGCATGAGCCGGCGGAACAGGCTGGTGACGACGACGCGTCCGGGCCGTCCGGGCTCGGTGACCGGCTCCCCGGTGGTCTCGTCGAGGATCTCGACGACGGAGTGCGGGGTGAAGGCGCGGTGCACCCGGGCGTCGGGGCCGGGGACGGGGCAGCCGAGCAGCCCGGCGTCCACGCTGGCGTAACCGAGCGAGCGGGCCTGGGCGTTGGGGAAGGCGGCGGCCAGCAGGCGGCGCTGGTCGTCGAAGAGGGCCTCGCCGCCGAAGAGGACGAGCTCCACGGCGGGCAACTGCGTCCCGGCGGTGACGAGATGGTCGGCGAGCCGGCACAGGGTGGTCGGGGTGCCCGCCACCACCTGGGCGGTGAAGTCCTGCAGGGTGGTGACCGTCGACTCCAGCGGTGCGGCTCCGCCGATGGGCAGCCGGACGTTGGCGACCGGGGCGTGCGCGAGCGAGTCGAGGATGAACAGGAAGCTGGCGTAGAGCTCGCCGGCATAGAAGAGGTCGGCGACCCGGTGGCCGGGGCGCAGTCCGGCCTCGGTCATGCCATGGCCGAAGGCGGTGACGAACTCCTGCCATTCGTCACGGGTGTAGCAGGAGAACTTGGGTGCCCCGCTGGTGCCGCCGGTCTTGAAGACGACCGCCTCTCCCAGCGGTTCGGTGAGCACGCGGTTGTTCTCGAGGGTGTTGGCCTGCCAGAACTCTCCCTGGTCGATGACGGGGAGGTCGGTCAGGCGCTCCACGCCGGGCGGCAGGGGCGCATAGAGGGCGGCGTAGTACGGGGAATGCTGGCGGGCGAACCGTATGAGGTCCGGGAGTTGGTGGACGGGCATGCCTTTGCCTAGGGGTGTGGAAAAGGGGCAGGGGCCGCGGCATGGCGATATGGGTGGTCGCCGCCTGCGGTGTGTGTGAGGTGGCCCCCGCGCCCTCACGTTGAGCAGGCGTCAGAGGTGACGCCCGGTCATAATGATGAAGGATCGAAGGCAGAAAGCGCAAAGTGGCCGGTAAACGTGCGGCAAATACGGCCGGAACCCTTAGTTCTTCCTGGCATGCTGACGGGTCGGTCAGGTGTTGCTCAGATACCGAGCCCGGCATCGCGAGCCAGCAGTGCGGCCTGGACGCGGTTCTCGCACTCGAGCTTGGCGAGAATCCGGCTCACATACGTCTTCACCGTGGCCTCGCTCATGTGGAGGCGGCGGCCGGCGTCGGCGTTCGACAGGCCCTCGCCCAGCAGGGCCAGCACCTCGCGCTCCCGCTCGCCGAGCACCCCCACCCGGCGCCGCGCCTCCTCGCCACGGGCCTCGGCCGGGCCGGCCACCAGGGAGTCCGCCACATGCCGGGTGGCCGCGGGGGACAGATACGCATCCCCCGCGGCGGCGGCCCGCACCGCCCCGATCAGCTCGCCCGGCGCGGAGTCCTTCAGCAGGAAGCCCGCACCGCCCTGCCGCAGTGCCCGCAGCACGTTCTCCCGCTCGCCGAACGTGGTCAGCACCAGGGCGCGCGCCCCGGGAGCCGCACGGCCCAGCTCGGCGAGCGCGGTCAGCCCGTCCATGACCGGCATCCGGATGTCGAGCAGGACGACGTCGACCCGGTGCGAGCGGGCCAGCTCCACGGCCGCCCGCCCGTCGGCGGCCTCCGCCACGACCTCGATGTCGTCGGCCGAGGTGAGAATCATCCGGATGCCCGCCCGGATGAGAGGCTCGTCGTCGGCAATGAGGACGCGGATCACCTGGTCTCCCGCTAAGAGAATCTTCAACTAATTCTGGACGTCGAACTCGCGCTTCTCGATCAGTTTCCCGTCCTTGAAGCAAAAGCGGAAAACCGTGTCCGTGGATCCCTTCGAACCCTCCGACGACACCAGGGACAGACAGCTCGCACCGGCCGGCTTCGCAGGGCCCTTGTCCTTGAGATCGGCGGTGAGGAAGGACTTCCCCGACGGCAGCCTGTCCCGCACCTGCTGCTCGGGCTCGCCCACCTTCACCGAGTCGTAGACGCTGCGGTCGAGCAGCCCCTTGTTCGTCTCGTCCACCGTCTTCCCCAGCGCCAGGAAGGCCAGCGCCGCCAGCCCCAGCAGGATCAGCAGGGCGATTCCGCAGCCGACGAGGCAGCCGTTGCTCTTCCGCGTACTCATGATGTCCTTGAACTCCTCGCGGGGATCCAGTCGGTCGATGACCGGACCACCTTCGCCGGGAGTCCCCCACGTCGGCTGCTCCCGAAGGTCGTCCTCCGCATCGACGAAGGTCGCCCGCGCCTCCCCCGAGCCGTAGGGCAGCAGCCCCGCCAGCCGGAACCCGCCCCCGACCGGCCCCGCGAAGATGATGCCGCCGACCAGCCGGGCCCGCTCCCGCAGCCCCGTCAACCCCTGCCCGCCGCTGACCGCCTCCTCGGACCGGACCGGCACGTCCGGCCCGGCGGGGCCGTTGGCCACCTCGACGACCAGTGAATCCGGCTCGAAGCGCACGGCGACGGCGATGGGGGCACCCGGGGCGTGCTTGTACGCATTGGTGAGCCCCTCCTGCACGATGCGGTAGGCCGCGTGGTCCACGGCCGGGGCCAGCGGCCGCGCCTCCCCCGCGCGCTCCAGCGTCACCCGCATCCCGGCCGCGGCCGCCGAATCGACCAGCCCGCCGATGCCCGCCACCACCCGGGCCGGCGGCTCCGCCCCGGACTCCTCGCCGAGCGTGCCGTCCTTGAGGATGCCCACCACTTCGCGCAGCTCGTGCATCGCGGCGACCGAGGCCTGGCGCAGCACCGCCACCGCCTCGCGCTGACGGTCCGTCAACTCGCGGTCCACCTCCAGAGCGCCCGTCTGCACGGCGATCAGGGCCAGTTGATGGCCGAGGCTGTCGTGCATGTCCTGGGCGATGCGCTGCCGCTCGCGCATCCGCGCCTGCCCGGCGACCATCCGGCGCTCGCGCAGCAGCTGGGCGTTGCGCTCCTGCAGCGTCTGCAGCAGGGTGCGCCGCTGCGTCCAGTAGCGGCTGGCCAGGCCCGGGACCACGGCGAAGACCAGGAAGAAGAGGGCGCCCAGCACGAGCCACAGGGGCGCTGTCCGGTCCTGGCTCCACAAGGACAGCCATACGAACAGCACGAGGGAGGCGCTGAAGACGCCCAGCGCCTTCAGCACACCGTCGATCCTGCGCCCGGCGGACCAGCCGGCCAGCGGCAGAAGCAGCCCCGCGGCATCCGTGCCGCCCGACAGGGCGGACACGGCGACGAGCGTGGTCATGGGCAGGGCGCGCCGCACCAGGGAGAGCACCGCCACGGCCAGGGCGGCCCCCGCGGACCGCAACAGGCCGTGCCCGCCCGCCAGTTCGCCCCAGCCCCCGATCAGGGCGAGCCCGAAGGCCAGCAGGCACTCCCACACAAGCCGCCTGCGGGGCCAGTCCGCCGGATCGGTCACCCGCCCCCACAGGTCACGGGCCCACGATGTCGCATCCACCCCCGCACCATAGGCAGCCGGGCCCGCCCGTGGCGTTCACCGAAAGTCGCGTCCTGGATCGACGGAAGTCGCGGAACAGCCGGCCCGCCGCTGCACCGCGCTCAGGACGGGCGCGGTGCGGCGGCCGCCGGGGGCTGCTCGGCGCAGCAGTGGCGGCACCTGGCCGCGGCCGCGGGCAGGTCCTCGGACAGGCAGGCCGGGCACGTCTTGAGCGGGCCCGGATCCCGGAAGACGACGACACCGCGGCGGGCCTGCACATGCTTGTAGGGCATGACGATGCAGAAGTAGACGACGGCCATGAAGATGAGGAAGTAGATCAGGGCCGAGATGAACGACCCCAGGTCGAGGTACGTCGCCTTGTTCCCACGGTGCCCGAGCTGCCAGCCCAGCCCCAGCGAACGGCCGCCCTGCAGGCTCGCGATGATCGGGTTGATCACGAAGTCGGTGAACGCCTTGATCAGGGTGCTGAGAGCCAGCGCAATGATCAGTCCCACGGCGACGGTGACGATGTCACCGCGCATCACGAAGTTCTTGAATCCCTTGAGCATGATCGTGCTCCTGGCGTCCGTTGCGGATCTCTGGGGCCAGGAGGCACGCTACCGCCGCCCACCGCCGCCCGCACCCGGGGCACGGCACGAGCGGGACCTGCGCGGACGGGCCTCACGGCCGCCCGCGGTGCGCCGGACGTCCCGGCTCACATCGTCGGGTGGGCCTGCACGTGGGTGACCTCCTCGATGTCGTGGCCGGCCTTCTGCATGAGCTCGCGGGAGAGCGCGTTCAGGGCCCGCGCCGCGGCGACCTCCTCGCCGACCCGCAACTGCTCCGGGTCGTCCGGATGCCGTGTGGCGTGGCCGCGCGCCCGCATCTCGGTCCCGTCGGGGAGCCTGAGCATGCACGCCGCGCGCGTCTTCTTGTCGACCTCTTCGAATTCCAGATCGACGTGCCATCCAACGATCGTCTGCATGGCGTCCACCTCCTGCGTGACAGTTCCAGCGTGCATCAGGCGCGCCGAATGCGACACCGGGGCCTCGCCGGCGAGGCCCCGTCAGGGGCGCGGTGAACTGCGCGGTCGGCCACGACGGGCCAGCAGACGGCGTTCCCGGGGCTTCGCCCCGGACTTTGGGCGTGCTGCTTCGGCTGCGGGCCGGTGGGGTGCTGGTCGCGCAGTTCCCCGCGCCCCTACGGGGCACCCCACTGCGGGGGCGGCGCCGCCGCGCGGCGTTCCCCGCGCCCC
>NZ_JABBXF010000007.1 GCF_013030945.1 Streptomyces morookaense
GATAAGAGCGCTCTCAGATTCGGCCTGCGAAACTGAACGGCATGCCCCAGATGCCAGTCGTCCTGGTCGTGGACGACGACCCCGACGTCCGCGCAGCGGTCGTCGACGGCCTCACCGTCGAGGGCTACGCGGTCCGCTCCGCGGCAGACGGCCTGGAGGCCCTTTCGGCCATCGCCGAAAGGGCTCCGGCAGCGATCGTCCTCGACCTCGCCATGCCCGTCCTCGACGGGCTCGCCGTCTGCCGCCGCCTCCGTTCCCTCGGCGACCGCACCCCCGTGCTCGTCCTCACGGCCCGCGACGCCGTCGCCGACCGCGTCGCGGGCCTGGACGCGGGAGCCGACGACTACCTCGTCAAACCCTTCGCCCTGGACGAGCTCCTGGCCCGCCTCCGCGCCCTCCTCCGCCGCGCGGCCCCGGCGGCACCCCCCGAAGCCGAGGGCACCGACCTCGCCTTCGCGGACCTCCGCGTCGACCCCGTCACCCGCACCGGTGTGCGCGGCGGCACCGAACTCGACTTCACCCGCACCGAGTTCGCCCTGCTGGAGGTCTTCCTGCGGCACCCGGGACAGGTGCTGCCCCGCGAGGTGATCCAGGAGCGGGTGTGGGGCACGGACTTCGGCCCGGAGTCCAACTCCCTCGCGGTCTACATCGGTTATCTGCGCCGCAAGCTGGAGACGGGCGGCGCCCCCCGCCTGATCCACACGGTGCACGGCATCGGCTACCGCCTCAGCGAGCCGGGCGACCGGTGAAGCGCATCCGCCTCCGGCTCCGCGGCCGTCTGGCCCTGGTCACCTCCGCGGCCGTCGCCCTGGTCGCGCTCGGCGTGCTGGCCGCCGCGTACGTCGTCATCCGCTACGAGCTCGGCCGCCAGCTGGACCTCCAGCTCAAGCAGCAGGCCACCCTCATCACCCAGCAGAACCGCGGCAGCGGCCCCGGCGCGCTCTACGGCGAGTGCTCCTGGCTGGCCGCCCCCGCCTGCGCCCAGCTCGTGCCGGCCGACACCACGGCCCCCGGCCAGAGCGGCCTGGTCCTGCCCGTCACCGGCGCCACCCGCCGCGTCGCGGCCGGCACCCTGGGCCCGTACTACAGCAACGTCAGCCTCGACGGCCGCGCCCTGCGCATGTATACGCAGCAGTTCCCGGGGCACCTCGCCCTGCAGGTGGCCATCCGCTCCGACACCGTCGACCAGGGCGTCCGGCAGGCGGGCCTGCTGCTCGGCGCGGTCGGCGGCGCCGGCGTCCTGCTCGCGGCGGGCCTCGGCTACGCCACGTCCCGGACGTCCCTGCGCCCCGTCACCCGCCTCACGGCCACCGCCGAGCGGATCGCCGCCACCCGGGACCCCGCCCACCGCATCGAGCTGCGCCCGTACGAGGCGCGCCGCGAGGACGAGATCACCCGCCTCGCGACGAGCTTCAACACCATGCTCGGCGAGCTGGAGGAGGCGGTGGCCGCCCAGCGCCGCCTCGTCGCCGACGCCTCCCACGAGCTGCGCACCCCGCTCACCGCACTGCGCACCAACGCCGAACTCCTGGCCCGCGCCGACCGTCTCTCCGCCGCCCAGCGCGACCGCGCCGCCGAGTCCCTGGGACGCCAGATGCGCGAGGTGACGGGCATGGTCAACGACCTGATCGAGCTGGCCCGCGACGAGGAGCCGCAGCAGCTGGTGGAGCAGGTCCGCCTCGATTCCCTCGTCGAGAGCTGCGTGGCCCAGGCCCGCGGCCACTGGCCGCACACGGTCTTCACCGTCGACGTGACCGAGGTCACCGTCCCCGGCGTCCCGGCCCGGCTGGCCCGGCTGCTGTCCAACCTGCTCGACAACGCGGCCAAGTTCAGCCCGGCCGGCGCCATGGTCGAGGTGCGGCTGGCGCGGACGGCCGGAGCCGTCGACCTGACCGTGCGCGACCACGGCCCGGGCATCTCCGCCGAGGATCTCCCGTACGTCTTCGACCGCTTCTACCGCTCCCGCCAGGCCCGCGCCCTGCCCGGCTCGGGCCTGGGCCTGGCCATGGCCCGCCAGATCGCCCGCGCCCACGGGGCGGACCTCACGGCGGAACGGGCCGAGGGCGGGGGAGCACGCTTCCGGTTGCGGTTCCCCGAGGCCTGAAGGCGGAGACGACGAAGGCCCCGGTCGACGTGACCGGGGCCTTCAACTTCAGAGCGGACGACGAGACTCGAACTCGCG